>NZ_JAHYSG010000015.1 GCF_022095675.1 Dactylosporangium sp. AC04546
GCCCGCAGCCGCCCCCGCAGCCGCCTCCGGGGCTACCTCCGCGGCTGCCTCCGCTCCTGCGTCCCGCGCATCGACCGGGGCTCCTCCCCCGGCGCGCCCGCCCGTCGAGCGCGCGGCGGCGGCAGCCGGGGACGCCGGGTGGTCGAGGTGCGGGGCCTGGCGCAGGACGTCGGCCTCCAGGGTCCGCAGCGCCGGCCCGGGATCGAGGCCGAGCTGCCCGGCGAGCAGGTCGCGGGCCCGGCGCAGCACGGCGAGGGCGTCGGCCTGGCGGCCGGTCCGGTACAGGGCCAGGGCCAGCAGCCGCCAGCCCTCCTCGCGCCACGGGTGGGCGGTCACGTGCGCGTCCAGGTCGGGCACGGCCGCAGCAGCCCGGCCCAGGGCGAGGCGGGCGGCGGCCTGGCGTTCGGCGGCGTGCAAGCGCAACTCGGTCAGGCGAGCCCGTTCGGCGCGGGCCCAGGCCGCGTCGGCGAAGTCGGCGTAGGCGGGGCCCTGCCACCAGTCGAGCGCCTCGTCGAGCGTCCGCAGCGCGACCGGCGGGTCCGCAGCTGCGGCCACGGTGACCGCCTGCTCGAAGCGCCAGGCGTCCACGTCGCCGGGGGCCGGGCGCAGCGCGTAGCCGGCGCCGGCCGTGACGAGCAGGGTCGCCGGGGCGCGGGGCGGGCGATCCGGTTCGAGGGCCCGGCGCAGCGCGGCGACGAACGTCCGCACGGCGGCGAGCGCACCGGCCGGCGGCGCCACCCAGAGGTCGTCGACCAGGTCGGCGACGGGAACGACGCGGCCGCGGGCCACCAGGAGCCGGGCGAGCACCGCCCGGTGCATCGGGCCCTTCAGGGGGATGGGCGCCCCGGCCGCGTCCTCGGCCCGGACCGGCCCGAGGACCCCGAACCTGACCCGCACCGCCTCCACGCTACTCATCCGGTGCTCATCCGGGCCGCGCAGGGTGGTCGGCATGACCTTCGAGTACCTCCGCGTCCCCGTCGCCGGCGGCGTCGAGCTGCATACCGCCGTCGGCGGGCACGGCAGCCCGATCGTGCTCCTGCACGGGTTCCCGCAGACCCACCTGATGTGGCGGCACGTCGCCGCCGCGCTCGCCGAGGACCACACCGTGATCTGCCCCGACCTGCGCGGGTACGGCGCCAGCGACAAACCCGCCGAGGACGGCCCCGGCACCTACAGCAAGCGGACCATGGCGGCCGACGTCATCGAACTGGCCAGGCAGCTGGGCCACGAGCGGTTCGCGCTCGCCGGCCATGACCGCGGCGCGCTCGTCGCCGTCCGCGCCGGGCTCGACCACCCCGGGCACGTCACGCACCTCGCGTCGCTCGACGTGCTGCCGACCCTCGACATGTGGGACGTCATGCAGGGCACGACGGCCGCCGTGGGGTTTCACCTGTACCTCATGGCGCAGCCGAAGGGCCTGCCCGAGCGGATGATCGCCGCGAGCGCCGACGACTTCTTCGGCCATTTCCTGGACCTGTGGACGAACGACCCGGCGGCCATCCCGCCCGACGTGCGCGCCGAGTACCTCAAGGCCTGCAGGGACGCGGTCCCGTCGATCGTCGCCGACTACCGGGCCTCGGCCGGCATCGACGTCGAGCACGACCGCGCCGACCGCGCGGCCGGCACCACCCTGGCCATGCCCGTCACCGTCCTGCAGCAGGACTGGGGCGCGGTGCTCGGCTTCGACGCCGCCGCGCTGTGGCGGGCGTGGGCCCCGGACCTGCGGCACGTGCCCGTGACCTGCGGCCACTTCATGGCCGAGGAGGCGCCCGACCTGGTCGTGAACGAACTGCGCGACCTGCTAGTCCGGTAGCAGCGGGACCGTCGGACCCTGGCCGCGGCCCAGCAGGGACGCCCGCGTCAGCGCCGCCGAGCCGAACCGCTCGCGGACCGCGTCCATGGCGCCGTCGAGGCCGGCCTGGTCGTGGACCTCGAACGGCAGCTCCAGCTGCACGGTGCCGTCGTCGTCGAGGTTGGCCACCGCGATCCCGACCAGGGTCAGGCCGCGCTGCGCGATCGTCGACGCCGCCTCGGTGTGCAGGCGGCGGGCGGCGTCGAGGATCGTCTGGGTTTGCCAGGTCGCCCGGGGCAGCGTCTGCGAGCGGGTGACCCGGGTGAAGTCGGCGAAGCGCAGCCGCAGCGTCACCGTGCGGCCGGGGCGCCCGCCGGCCCGCAGGCGGCGGGTCACCCGGTCGACCAGCTCGGCCAGGACGGCCTCGACGAACGCCGGCGGGTGCGGACCGCGGCCCAGGGCGCGCTGCGCGCCGACCGAGCGGCGGCGCCGGCCGACGACGACCGGGCGGGGGTCACGGTTGTGGGCCAGGGCGTGCAGGTGGCGGCCGGCGAACTCCCCCAGCAGCGACACGAGGGTGGCCTCGCCGAGCCGGGCGACCTGCCCGACCGTCGTGATGCGGTGGGCGTGCAGCTTGGCGGCGGTGACGGTACCGACACCCCACAACCGCTCGACCGCAAGGGCATGCAGGAAGTCGAGCTCGCCGGCGGGCTCCACCAGCAGCAGGCCGTCGGGCTTGGCCACGCCGCTGGCGACCTTGGCCAGGAACTTGGTGCGGGCGACGCCGACCGTGATCGGCAGGCCGACCTCGGCGAGGACCCGGGCCCGCAGCCGGGTGGCGATCTGCAGGGGCGTGCCGGCGAGCCGGCGCAGGCCGCCGACGTCGAGGAACGCCTCGTCGATGGAGAGGCCCTCGACGACCGGGGTGGTGTCGCGGAACACGGCGAAGACGGCCTTGGACGCCTCCGAGTAGGCGCGCATGCGGGGCGGGACGACGACCGCCTCCGGGCACAGGGCGCGGGCCTGCCGGCCGCCCATCGCGGTGCGCACCCCGCGGCGCTTGGCCTCGTAGCTGCACGCGAGCACGACACCCCCGCCCACGATGACCGGGCGGCCACGCAGGCGGGGGTCGTCACGCTGCTCGACGGAGGCGTAGAACGCGTCGAGGTCCGCGTGCAGGATCGACGCCGACACGAACATATGTTCGCATGGGCGTAAGCCCGAGCGTCAAGGACGCAGGGCGCGGATCGTGTCGCGGTACCAGTTCGCCGACGCCTTCGGGGTGCGCTCCTGGGTGTCGTAGTCGACCCGGACGATGCCGAAGCGCTTGTCGTAGCCGTACGCCCACTCGAAGTTGTCCATGAGCGACCAGGCGAAGTAGCCCCGGATGTCGGCGCCCTGCTGGCGGGCCAGCGCGACGGCGCCGATGTGCGAGTCGAAGTACGCGATGCGGTCCTGGTCGTCGACGAACCCGGTCTCGTCGGGCTCGTCGTCGAACGCGGAGCCGTTCTCGGTGACGACCATCGGCAGGCCGTAGTCGTTGTGCAGCCGGGTCAGCAGCTGGGTGAAGCCCTCGGGGACGATCTCCCAGCCCATCGCCGTGATCGGGCGGCCGGTCGGGATCGGCCGGCTGACGGGCAGGCCGGTCGCGTCGGTGGCGTTGCCGTCCTCGTCGACGCCGGAGACGGTCTCGCTGAAGTAGTAGTTGACGCCGAGCACCTCGATCGGGGTGGAGATGACCTCGAGGTCGCCGTCCTCGACGGGCAGCGTGATGTTCTGGGCGGCCAGGTCCTCGATCAGGTCGGCCGGGTAGCGGCCGTGGACGAGCGGGTCGAGGTAGATGCGGGTGCCGAGGGCGTCGGAGCGGCGGGCCGCGTCGCGGTCGGCGGCGCTGTCGGTCTCCGGGGTGGCCACGCCCATGTTCAGCGTGATGCCGAACTCGTGCCGGCCGTCGCTGGCCGCCTTCATCCGCTGGGTCGCCAGGCCGTGGCCGAGCAGCAGGTGGTGCACGGCCCGCATGCTGGCGGCGAAGTCGCGCCGGCCCGGGGCGTGCGCGCCGTAGGCGTAGCCGAGCATCGCCGAGCACCACGGCTCGTTGAGCGTCGTCCACGTCTTGACCCGGTCCTGCAGCGCGTCGAAGACGAACATGCTGTAGTCCGCGAAGCGGTAGGCGGTGTCGCGGTTCGGCCAGCCGCCCGCGTCCTCGAGCTCCTGCGGGAGGTCCCAGTGGTACAGGGTGACCCACGGCTCGATCCCGTTGGCCAGCAGCTCGTCGGTGAGCCGGTCGTAGAAGCCGAGGCCGGCCGGGTTGACCGGGCCCCGGCCGTGGGGCTGCACCCGCGGCCAGGCCACCGAGAAGCGGTACAGGTCGACGCCCAGCTCGCGGATCAGCGCGACGTCCTGGGGCATGCGGTGGTAGTGGTCGCAGGCGACCTCGCCGGTGTCGCCCTTGGCGACCGCGTCGGGCACCTCGCAGAACGTGTCCCAGATGGACCGGGTGCGCCCGTCCTCGTCGATCGCGCCCTCGATCTGGTACGCCGAGGTCGCCACACCCCAGCGGAACGAGGGCGGCAGCGTGGCGATCGGATTCTGTCGATCGACGGGCGTCGCGGTGGTGTCCATGGTTCTCCTGGTTCAGCTGGGACGTGGTGTTCGATGGGTCCAGAGCCGATAGGCCCCGACCAGATCAGCTGGCCGTGCGGGCTAGCCGGCGGTGACCGGATGCAGCCAGCAGGCGACGGACCGGGACGGTCCGACGTGGTCGTCGGGTTTGCCGAGGATCGGGATGCGGGTGTCGCACGGCTCGAACCGCTTCGGGCAGCGCGGGTGGAACGCGCAGCCGCTCGGCATGCCCCGCAGGTCGGGCGGCGAGCCGGGGATGCCGGTCAGCTCCCGGCGGGCGCCGCGCAGCGCGGGGAACGAGCGCAGCAGGCCCTCGCTGTACGGGTGCTTCGGGTCGCGGTAGATGTCGGCGGAGGGCGCCTCCTCGACGATGCGCCCGCCGTACATGATCGCGATGCGGTCCGAGAACTCCACCAGCAGCGACAGGTCGTGCGTGATGAACAGGACCGAGAAGCCGAGCCGCTCGCGCAGCTCGACGAGCTGGCCCAGGATCTGCCGCTGCATGACCACGTCGAGGGCGGTCGTGGGCTCGTCCATGATGACCAGGTGCGGCTCCAGGGCCAGCGCCATGCCGATCATGACGCGCTGGCGCATGCCGCCGGAGAGCTGGTGCGGGTAGCTGTCGAGGCGGTCCTCGGAGATGCCGACGAGCTTCAGCAGCTCCTTGGCCCGGTCGAGGCGGGCCCGCTTGCTCATGCCCGGCTCGTGCGCCTTGATGACGTCCATGAGCTGGGTGGAGACCTTGTGCACCGGGTTGAGCGAGTTCATCGCGCCCTGGAACACGATCGACGTCTCGGCCCAGCGGAACTTGCGCAGCTCGGCCGGCGACAGGTTGAGCACGTCGAACGGGTCGCCGGTCGGCGGGTGGTAGGTCACCGCGCCGCCGGAGACGACGCCGGGCGGCGGCAGCAGGCGGGTGACGCCGTAGGCCAGGGTCGACTTGCCGCTGCCGCTCTCGCCGGCCAGGCCGACGACCTCGCCGCGGTGGATGGTGAGGTTCACGTCGCGCACGGCGTGCACGGCGTCGTCGCCCAGGCCGTAGTCGACGTTGAGGTCGCGGATCTCCAGCAGGGGCCGGGTCAGTACCTGGGTCATCGCGCGACTCCCTCGGGGTCCTTGATCGTGATCTCGGGGGCAGACTCGCGGTCACGCACGACCGGGGTGAAGCCGACCTTCATCTTGACGCGCTCGCCGGACGCGGTGCGGAACCTTCCGGTGCCGCTGCTGCGCAGCCGCGGGCTGACGAACTCGTCGATGCCGAAGTTGACCAGGCTCAGGGCGGTGCCGAGCAGGGCGATCGCGAGACCGGCCGGCACGAACCACCACCAGGCGCCCTGGGCGAGGGCCTGCTGGCTCTGCGCCCAGAACAGGATCGTCCCCCAGTTCCACGACGACACCGAGGAGATCCCGATGAAGGCGAGTGTGATCTCCGACATGACGGCGAAGATGACAGTGCCGACGAAGCCGGACGCGATGATCGCGGTCAGGTTGGGCAGGATCTCGAACAGCACGATCCGCCACGTCTTCTCACCCGACGCGCGGGCCGCCTCGATGTAGTCGCGTCTGCGCAGCGACAGGGTCTGCGCGCGCAGCACCCGGGCGCCCCAGGCCCACGACGTGAGCCCGATGACGAGCGCCACGATCAGGTCGCCGGCGTTGGTGACCGCCGCGGTGACGATGATGATGAGCGGCAGCGCCGGGATGACCAGGAAGACGTTCGACAGCGCCGACAGGCTCTCGTCGGCGGCGCCGCCGAGATAGCCGGCGGTGACGCCGATGAGCACCGACAGGACCGTCGCGATGACCCCGGCGAGGATGCCGACGACCATGACGCCGCGGGTGCCGGCCAGGATCTGGCTGAAGATGTCCTGGCCGAGGTGCGAGGTGCCGAACCAGTGCTGCGCCGACGGCGGCGCCAGCACCTCGGGGGTGCGCTCGTCGGGGTCGAACGGCGCGACCCACGGCCCGATGATCGCGAACAGCACGTAGATCGCGAGCATGACCAGGCCGGTGGCGGCCTTACCGTTGGCGATGAACCGGAACCGCTTGCGCTTGGCCTTCGTCGGCTTGGCGGACGGCTGGGCCATGGCGCCCTGCCCGGGGATCACCTGCTCGATGCTGGACGGGGTTACGGTCATCGTCAGCCACTCTTCCGGGTGCGGGGGTCGAGCAGGAGATAGGCGACGTCGGCGAGCAGGTTCGCCACCAGCACGGAGATCGTGATGATGAGGAAGATGCCCTGCATCAGCGGGTAGTCCTTGGCGCCGACGGCCTGGAAGAGCTGGTACCCGAGGCCGGGGTAGGAGAAGACGATCTCCACCAGCAGGGTGCCGCCGACGATGAAGCCGAGCGCCAGGGCGAAGCCGGAGACGTTGGGCAGCAGCGCGTTGCGGGCGGCGTAGCTGAGCATGACCCGCCGCTCGGACAGTCCCTTGGCGTGCGCGACGGTGATGTAGTCCTCGGCGGACACGGTCACCATCATGTTGCGCATGCCGAGGATCCAGCCGGCCATCGAGGAGAGCAGGATGGTCCCGGCCGGCAGCACGCTGTGGTTGATCGCGCTGCCGATGAAGTACTGGTCCCAGGCCGGCACCAGGCCCGGGGTGAAGCCGCCGGACGACGGGAAGTAGCTGCCGGGCCCGGTGAACAGGGCGATCGCGACGAGGCCGAGCCAGAAGTACGGGATGGACGACAGCAGCGTCGTGACGGGCAGGATGCCGTCGATCCACGTGCCGCGCCGCCAGCCGGCGCCGATGCCCAGGGCCGTGCCGATGAGGAAGCTGATGATCGTGGTGATGCCGACCAGGCCGAGCGTCCACGGCAGGCTGGAGCTGATCACCTCGGAGACCGGCGACGGGAAGAACGTGAACGACAGGCCCAGGTCACCGTTGAAGAGCTGCTTCCAGTACCGCACGTACTGGTCCCACAGGCTCATGTCCTTGTCGAGGCCGAACAGCACGTACAGCGACTGGATCGCGTCGGCGGACAGCCGGCCCTGGTTCTTGGAGATGAGCGACTTGACCGGGTCGCCGGGGATCATCCGCGGGATGAAGAAGTTGAGCGTGATCGCGGCCCAGGCCGTGAACAGGTAGAAGGCGAGGCGCTGCAGCAGGAACTTCATCGGGTCCCCTCCGCCAGGTGCAGGGCCGCCGGCGGGGTCGGCGCGGCCGGGTCGGCGCCGGCGAGCGAGCCGGGGGCCTCCTTGGCGACGGTCTGCGGGTCGTAGAGCCAGCAGGCGGCCCAGTGCCCGGGCCGGTCGCTGATCTCCAGCCGGGGCGGCGTGTCGACGGTGCAGCGCGGCATCGCGTGCGGGCAGCGCGGGTTGAACCGGCAGCCGGACGGCGGGCGGATCAGGCTCGGCGGCTCGCCGTTGCCGCGGTCCCCGGCGGCCTCGGCGACGCCGGCGATGCGGTCGGGGTCCGGCGCGGAGTCGATGAGCAGGCGCGTGTACGGGTGCGCGGGGTTCTGCGTGACCGTCTCGCTGTCGCCGCCCTCGACCATGCGCCCGGCGTACATCACCATCGTCTCGTCGGCGAAGTACCGCGCCGAGGCGATGTCGTGCGTGATGTACAGGATGGCGAGGTTGAGCCGCTCCTTGAGGTCGCGCAGCAGGTTCAGGATGCCCAGCCGGATCGACACGTCGAGCATGGAGACCGGCTCGTCGGCGAGCAGGGCCTCGGGGTCGGCGCCCAGGGCGCGGGCGATCGCCACGCGCTGGCGCTGGCCGCCCGACAGCTCGTGCGGGAACTTGTCGATGTAGCGCTCCGGCGGCGTGAGGCTGACCCGCGTCAGCAGCTCGGCGAGCGCCTGCTCCAGGTCGGCGGAGGTCTTGCCCGCGTTGCCGTGGATCTTCAGGGCGCGGGTCAGGTGGTACCGCACGGTGTGGATCGGGTTCAGCGAGGCGAACGGGTCCTGGAAGATCAGCTGCACGCGGCGCACGTAGGCGCGGAACCGGCGGCCACCGCGGACCCGGGTGGACTTGCCGTGCAGCAGGATGTCGCCGGCGGTGCGGGGGTAGAGCTGCGCGAGCAGCCGCGCGACGGTGGACTTGCCGGAGCCGGACTCGCCGACGAGGGCGGTCACCTTGCCCCGGCGCAGCGTGAAGGACACGTCGTCGACCGCGTGGACGGCGGCCGGAGTTCGGGAGAAGAGGTCACGCAACTTCCGGCGGACGGGGAAATGCTTGGTCAGCCCGACGGCCTCCAGCACCACCTCGCCGACCGGCGCCGCCGTGCTCTCGCTCAACGTCGTCATTGCCGGATTCCTGTCTCGGGGTGTCGTACCGGGTGGTGCCGCTCCCCGGGCAGCCGCGCTGGTGGGCCACCCGGGGAGCGGTGTCTGTGCCGGTCGGGGACTTACTTGGCCGGCTTGAGGTGCAGGACCACGTCCAGCGAGTTGGGCTGGGTGGGCTGACCGGCACCGTAGGGGTTGCTGTCGTCGGGCCAGCCGATCCAGTTCTTCGTGCTGTACGCCCCGCCGATGTTGTCGGCGCCGACCGGGATCATCGGCATCTGGTCGACGAAGATCTTCTGCAGGGTGTTCATCGCCGTGGTGCGGGCGGCCTCGTCGGTCGCGTTGGCGTAGGCCTGCAGCGCCGCGGTCGCCTCGTCGCTCTTGAAGCGGCCGAAGTTACCGGCCGGGGAGGCCGTGCCGATCGGCTTGAGGACCGCGCCGTCCATGATGGTCTTGTAGATGTCGTACGGCGTGGAGCCGCCCTCGGTCCAGCGGAAGGCCGCGTCGAAGTTGCCCTCCTCGACGTTCTTGAACCAGGCGTCCTGGTTGGCCTTGTCGACCGTGGCCGCGATACCGATCTTGGCGAGGTTGCCCTTCACGATCTCGAGGCTGGTCTGGTAGTCCGACCAACCGGCCGGGTCGGTGAGGGTCAGCGCGACCGGCTTGCCGGTCTTGTCCTTGAGCACGTCGCCCTCGAGCTTGTAGCCGGAGCTGGCGAGCAGCGCCTTGGCGCCGTCGATGTCGACCTTGTGCTCCTTGCCCTTGTACTCCGGCGCGGTGAACGCGTCGCCCGCCGGCGAGGGCAGACCGTTGACGCTCTTGACCAGCGGGTGGAAGTACTCCGCCTCGGCGGTCTTGAAGATGTCCTCACGGTCGATGACCATGTTCATGGCCTTGCGCAGGTTCGGGTCGTCGAACGGCGCCTTGGTGGTGTTGATGTAGAGGCCGTGGATGCCCAGCACTGGCGGCGCCCACACCTTGTGGTTCGCGGAGTCCTTGGCGACGAAGACCGTCTTGTAGTTCGGGATGAAGACGAAGCTCCACTCCGACTCGCCGTTGGCCAGGGCCGTGGTCTGCGCGTTGTTGTCGGTGTAGGAGGTGTACCGCAGCTCCTTGACCTGCGGCAGGGCCTGCCAGTAGCCCTTGTCACGGGCCGAGAGCGTGGTGGTCTGCGGCGTGAAGGACTTCAGCGTGTACGGGCCCGAGCCGACCGGCTTGAGGTTCTTCTCGGTCTTCGGGTCGCTGACCTTCTCCCAGATGTGCTTGGGCACGATCGGGATCTGGGCGATGGCCTTCTGCTGGCTGACGAACTGCGGGCTCTTGAACGTGATGGTGACGTCCGAGCCGCTGACCGTCGCGTCAGCGATCTTGACGCCGCCGGAGTTGAGGGCCTCGTTGTCACGCACCAGCTTGTACGTGAACGCGACGTCCTCGGCGGTGACCTTCTGGTCGTCGGACCAGGTGGCGTTGTCGCGGATGGTGACCTTGACCGAGGTGTAGTCCTTGTTCCACTCCGCCTTCGTGGCCAGCCAGGGCTTCATCTGGTCCGCCGGCTTGACCGGGTTCCACATCATCAGCGGCTCGTAGAGCACCCAGCGGTACCCCAGCGAGGCGGCCGACGAGGTGGTCAGGAACGGGTTGTGGTTCTCGGTCTGCGGACCGTTCGGCATGCCCACGTTCAGCGCCGTCACGGTCTTGCCGTCGTTGCCGGCGTTCGGCGAGTCGCCGCACGCGGCGAGACCGCCGGTGGCGAGCAACCCGGCGAGGCCGAGCACTACGGAGCGTCTGGTCAACACGGGGGTGTCTCCTTACGTACCTGGATCGACAGGTGGGGCGGCATTCATCTCGGTATCGCGACGGGACCCTTGCGGCCGGTCCCGCCCGTTGTGCGGCGAGAAGGGTGGAGCGGGTCGGGCTACGTCGTAGCGCTCGGCACGGTTGAGCCGCGCACGACGAGCGTGGTGGACAGGATGTTGGGCTCGCACGTCAACGGGGTGCCATCGAAGTGCGCGATGAGCCTGCGGGCCGCCATCTCGCCCATCTGGCGCATGGGCTGGCGGACGGTGGTCAGCGGCGGCTCGGTGTGCGCGGCGTAGGAGATGTCGTCGAAACCCACCAGGGCGACATCGCCGGGGACCGTGCGGCCCGCCGCGCGCAGCGCCTGGAGGGCGCCGGCGGCGGAGAGATCGTTGTGTGCGAACACGGCGTCGAAGCCCAGCCCGTCGTCGAGCGCGCGCTGGACGGCCCGGATGCCGCAGTCGTACGTGAAGTCGCCCTCCACCACCAGGCGGGGGTCGACCGGGAGGCCGGCGGCGGCGTACACGTCCGCGAAGCCGCCGAGCCGGTCCTGCGTGCAGCCGAACTTCTCCTTGCCGGTGATCACCAGCGGTCGGCGCCGGCCGATCTCCATCAGGTGACGGGCGGCGAGCGCCCCGCCGGCCCGGTTCGTGGTGGCCACCGACGGCATCAGCGGCTTGTCGCCGCGGTCGTCGATGAGCACCACCGGCAGGCCGCCGGCGTAGAGGTCGGCGAGGTAGTCCAGCGTCCCTTCGGGCTCGATGGCCAGCAGGCCGTCGAAGGCCTTGCCGGACACCTGGGCGGAGAACTGCCGCATCGACTCGGCGCCGCGGTTGCACGTGAACAGCAGCAACCCGTACCCCTCCGTCTCCACGACGTCCACCGCACCCTGAACGACCTCGCCCATCCACGGCCAGATCAGCGACGGCACCAACATCCCGATAACCCTGGTGTGCCCGCGGGCGAGGTTGACCGCCCGCGCGCTGGGCACGTAGCCCAGCTCGTCGATGACCCTCCGCACACGTGCCGCGGTCGCCTCGTCGACCTCGCCCTTGCCGTTGAGGACACGCGAGACGGTGGTCTTGCTGACCCCGGCTCGCGTCGCCACATCGGCGATGGTGATCGGCACGTCGGGCATCCTCTCGGTGAGAGCGCTTTCTGGCAAGAGAGCGTTTTCTGGAAGCGGTTCCGTAACCGGTTCCGGCGCAGTTAATCGGATCGCGGACAGCGAAGTCAATAACACGGATGTAACGAAACTTCACGGCGTGGTAACCCTTGCCATGGCCGTGTCCATGGTGTTTGCTCGGGAGCACCGTCGATGCGTTTGCGGCCGCACCGGCGGGATCACCACGCTTTCACGCGCCCGCGCTACGAGGACCGTCGTGGACGCGCTCTCACGAGCGCCGCCATCAACGGAGGTTGATGCTCTCGCCGCCGCTGAGCGGGTGCTCCTTGACCCGCAGCTCGGCCAGGCGCACGCCCTTGGGCACGTCGAAGACGAGCGTGCCGGTGACCGAGTTGCCGGGGTTGATCTCCTCCAGCAGCGGCCGCGTCTTGTCGTAGTAGATCCACGACAGCTCGTCCGGCGAGTACTCGCGGGCGTCCACGTCGCGCAGGTGCTGGCTGCCGAGCCAGACCCGGGCCTTGCCGTCGCCGACGTTGTCGACCTTGAGCTCCACCAGGCAGAACTGGCCCTGCGGCTTCTTGGTCACCGGCCATGGACCCAGTTCGGCGGCGCCGCAGGAGAGCCCCGCGACCGTGAACCGCAGCTTGCCGTCGGCCGCGACCGGGCTGCGCTTCGGCGACGGCTTGGCCGGCGCCGTGGTGCCCTTGCCGCCCTGCCCGCCTTGACCGCCCTGGCCACCGCCGTCGCCGCCCTCGTCGCCGGTCAGCCGCAGCGCGCCGAGCAGGCAGGCCAGCAGCGCGACGAGGCCGATCCCGGACAGCAGCGCCCGCCCGGCCCGTGGCGGCGGGCGCCGGGGCGGCGGCGGGACCGGCGGCAGCGGCCGCGCCCGGAACCGCGCCCCGCCCGTGGCGACCCGCCCGGTCTGGTCCACCATCGTGGGGCTGACCGGCCGCGGGCTCACGGGTGCGGCCCCCGGCGCGAAGACCGGCCCGCCACCGTGACCGCCGCGGCCACCGCCCCGGCCACCACCTCGGCCGACCGGCACCGTCCCCGCGGCCCCGTGCCGCACCGTCGCGTCGCCGGGGAGCCGGGTCGTGGCCTGGTCCGCCGGCATGCCCGGGGCCGGGATGCGCACGGCGGCCGGGTCGCGCTGCCCGACCAGCGCCAGGAGCACCCGCTCCGCGCTCGGCCGGGCCCCCGGGTCGGCCCGCAGCGCCCCGGCCACGACCGCCGCCAGGTCCTCGTCGAGGCCGGTGAGTTCGGCGGCCGCTGCCGGTACCGACGGATCCAGCGGCATCCGGCCCGTGCCGGCCCAGGCGACCAGCAGCCCCCAGGCGTACACGTCGCTGGCCTGCGACGGCGCCGCCCCGCGCAGCTGCTCCGGGGCGAGCCACCCGGGCGTGCCGAACCGGTGCTGGTCGGGCGCGGTGTGCCCGTGCAGGCGGGCCACCCCGAAGTCGATGACCTTCGGCCCGAACGGCGACAGCAGCACGTTGCGGGGGCTGAGGTCGGCGTGGACGAGCCCGACGGCGTGGATCGCGGTGAGCGCCGCGGCGACGCCGACCGCGACCGCCGACACCTGGCCGGCGAGCGGGCCGTGGGCGGTCGCGTAGTCGTGCAGGGAGGGCCCGGGCACGTACTCGGTGACCAGGTGCGCCACCGGCCCCTCGAGGTCGACGTCGAGCACCCGGGCGGTGCAGAACCCGGCGACCCGCGCGGCGGCGGCCGCCTCGGCCGCGAAGCGGTGCCGGAACGCCGGGTCGCCGTGCAGCGCCGGATTGATCACCTTGAGCGCCACGTCGCGCCCGGCGGGGCTGGTCGCGAGGTACACCGTGCCCATGCCGCCGACCCCGAGCACGCCGCGCAGCCGGTACGCCCCGACGGCCGGCGGGTCCTCGGCGCGCAACGGTGCGGGCGACTCCCCCATGTCAGCCATGGTGCACTACGGCCGCATCCCGGGGCCCACCGGAGCACCGGGAAATGGTTCAATCGATACCCGTGCGCGTACTCCGGCCGACGCTCGTCGGACTCCTGGCCGCCGGGGCGGTCGCCTGCGGCGGCAGCCCCGCACCGAGGCACAGCGGCACCGCGGCGTCCGCGTCGCCGTCGGCGAGCCCGGCGCCGAGCGTGGCACTGCCGGCCGACTACCTCGGCGTCGCCGAGGCGCCACCGGTGCCGCCCCTCGGGCCGAAGGACCCCGACGGCTATCTGCAGGGCGCCGGGTGGGCGCTGCAGGCCACCGGTGTCGACGCGGGGCCGACAACGCGGATCTACGGCATGGTCGACGACGCGAAGACCGGCGCCCAGACGGTCGGCAACCACCTCATCGGCTACGCCGACCTGAAGGCCGCGCCCGGCCAGGAGGTGGTCGCCGCCGACCTCACCGGCGCGGCCGCGAAGACCGCCGGGGCGGCCGGCAACGAGCGCCCGGCGCAGGTGACGATCCGGGCCGGCGCCGTCACCCACCTGCTCAAGCTGGACAGGGACCGACGGATCGTGGTGACCGCCGCGGCCGGCGCGCCGGTCACGCTCACCGTCGAGGACGGCCGCCCACAGACCCTCGACCTGCGCACCGGCAAGCGCGTCGGCACACCGCCCGACCTGGCGCTGTTCTACGCACCGCTGACCCAGCGCGAGCTGGAGGGGCCGCTGTGCGGGTTCGTCGAGAACCCAGCCGCCGGCGTGCCGGTGCAGAGCAAGGTGACCGCGATGCTGCTGCCCGGCACCAAGGCGCACGGCTACGCCGCCAAGGGCAGGGCCATGCTCGCGGTCAGCGTCACGTTCACCACCCTCGAGGCGATGACGATGAGGCTCGACCCGGCCTCGTTCCGGCTCACGGCCGGCGGCGGCACCCTGCAGCCACGCCCGCTCGACCCGGTGACGACGGCGGCAGCCAACCCCGGCCTGCCGTTCTACGAGGGCACCGTGCGGGCCGTGTTCGAGGTGCCGGCCACCCTGCGCACCGCCACCCTGAAGGTCGCGCCGACCGGCCGCTACACGGTCGACGGGGTGGAGCGGGCGACCCGCACGTACGGCTGCCGCCCGGACACCCCGCTCAGCCTGAAGCTTGCATAGTGCGCCGCCGCTCGGCGAGCAGCGCCGCGCCGACGATGCCGGCGTTGTTCTGCAGCGTCGCCGGGACGACCTTCGTCGGCACGTCGACGTAGTGCAGGTAGCGGTCGGCCTTCTTGCTCACGCCGCCGCCGATGATGATCAGGTCCGGCCACAGCAGGCCGTGCAGGTGGCGCAGGTAGGTCTGCACCCGCACGCCCCACTGCTCCCAGTCGAGCTCCTGCTGCTCGCGGATGCGGTCGGAGGCGTAGTCCTCCGCGTCGCCGCCGTGCAGGTGCAGGCCGCTCATGTGCACGTGGCCGAGCTCCGTGTTCGGCACCAGCGTGCCGTCGATGAACAGGGCGCTGCCGATGCCGGTGCCGAACGTGACCATGACGACGAGGCCGGCGACGCCCTTGCCGGCGCCGTACTCCATCTCGGCCACGCCGGCCGCGTCGGCGTCGTTGAGCACGGTGACGGGCCGGCCGAGCGCCTCGGTGAACAGCTGCTCGGCCGGCGCGTCGACCCAGGACTGGTCGACGTTGGCGGCGGTCTTCGTGACGCCGTGCTGCACGACGGCGGGGAACGTGATCCCGACGCTCGTCGCGGGCGGGAAGTGCCCGGCGACCGCCGCGACGGTCTTCACCACGCTCGGCACGTCGGCCGGCTGCGGCGTCTCGATCCTCACCCGGTCACTGCTGAAGACGCCGGTCGACAGGTCGACCGGAGCCCCCTTGATGCCCGATCCGCCGATGTCGATGCCCAGGACGACCACCGTTGCTCCTCCGCGCCGTGTTTCCGGTGTGTGTCACCGGTAGTACTCACCCAATCATGGCGCGAAGAAGCGATGATCACCCGGGGTAGGCGCCGACCGCGTCGCGGATCTCGTACCCGGCGGCCGCGTCGGCCGTGCGGGCGCAGTGCGCACTGCAGTAGAACCGGCCGGACACCTCCGCGCCGTGGCCGACGATCTTCGTGCCGCAGTGCTCGCAGACCGGCGCCAGCATGTGGATCGCGCACTCGAACGAGTCGAAGGTGTGCACACCGCCCACCGTGTGCACCTCGAAGGCCAGGTAGTAGTCGTTGCCGCAGGTCTCGCAGACCGCCATGTCAGAATCCCCCGTGCTGTCGGCTTTTTCCGCAGCGTGACCGGTGGCGCTACGGCCCGCAACCGGATCAGCCGGAAGTCACCCGGCGGATCACCAGCAGCGCCACGTCGTCGTCGCGGGTGCCGGCGCTGAGGGTGGCGAGCAGCTCGTCGCAGAACGCCTCCAGGTCACCCTCCCCGACGCCGGCGACCGCGTCGCACAACCGCTGCAGGCCCTCGTTGATGCTGTGCCCGCGGGCCTCGATGAGCCCGTCGGTGACGAGCACCAGGGCCTCGCCGGGGGCGAGGGTGAACGCGACCTCGGCGTCGTGCGGGACGGCCACCCCGAGCAGCGCGACCCGGCCCTCGACCAGCTCGGGCCGGCCGTCGAGGACCCGCACCGGCGGCGGGTGCCCGGCGTTGGCCAGGTGCGCCTCGCCGGTGGCCAGGTCGATGCGCAGCAGGCACATGGTGGCGATCTCGTCCGGCAGGAACCGCAGCATCATGCGGTTGAGCCGGTCCATCGTGGTGCCGGGGGCGTGGCCCTCGGCGAGGTAGGCGCGCAGCGCGTGGCGCACCTCGGCCATGATCGTCGCGGCCCGCAGCGAGTGCCCGGCCACGTCGCCGATCGCCGCCACCAGGTGCCCCTCGACGGCGACCACCTCGTAGAAGTCGCCGCCGACCGACGCGTGGTCGCTGGCCGGCTGGTACCGCACCGCGATCTCGTAGCCGGGGAACACCGGCAGGCTGGCCGGCAGCATGCTGCGCTGCAGGGTGAGCGCGGTGCGCCGCTCCTCGTCGTAGCTGCGCAGCGCCTCCACCGCCAGGGCCGTCGCCTGGCCCAGCTGGCGCAGCACGTCGGCGTCGTCGTCGCCGAAGCCCACGGCGGGCACCGCGATGTGCAGCGGCTCGCGGCCGGCCTTGGCCCGGGCCACCACCCGCCACACCGCCCCGGGCCACCACGGCCCGGACTCCTGCCGGAACAGCTCGGTGCCGACCGCGCCGTCGAGCGGGTCCTCGGCGAACCGGTCCGGCCAGGCCGGCCGGGCGTGCGGCTCGCCGCCGGGCCCGTCGACCTGCACGGCGATCGCCCCGGTCGGCGCCGACGCGGCGGCGACCGCGGCCGGGCCGTCGAACACGCGGGCGGTCCCCTCGGCGGCCCGCCGCAGCAGCTCGGGCAGCGTCGTCGCGGCGTTCACCGCGGCCGTCGTCTCGACCAGCCGGGTGAGCCGCCCGGCGAGGCGCTCGGCCCGGCGGCGGGCCCGGTAGTAGCGCAGCATCGCCCGCACCGTGGCGAGCAGCTCGTCGGGGTCGATGGGCTCGGCCAGGTAGGCGTCGGCGCCGCGGGTGAGCCCCTGGGTGCGGTCGACGACGTGGACCGCGGTGGCCGAGATGTGGATCACCGGGACGGCCGACGTGCGGGGGTCGGTCTTGATCCGCTCGGCGACCTCGAAGCCGTCGATGTCGGGCAGCCGCACGTCGAGCACGACCAGCTCGACCTCCCGCCGGGCGAGCAGGTCGAGGGCCTCGGTGCCGGTCGCCGCCTCGGTGACCCGGTGCCCGTCGCGGCGCAGCCAGCTCGTGATGACGTACCGCTTGGACGGCGTGTCGTCGACGACGAGGATGTCGGCCGGCTCAGTCACCGCACCGCTCACCGCAGCAGCCGCCCGAGCACCTCGGCGATCACGGCCCGGGAGACGTCGGCCTTGGCCACCACGGCGGCGGCCCGGTCGAGGGCGCCCGCCGGGAACGTGGCCGGGTCGGCGCCGGTCACCACGACGACCGTCACGTGCGCCAGGTCGGGCCGGCCGGCCAGGCCGGCAAGCAGCTCGGTGCCGTCGCCGCCGGGCATGCGCAGGTCGAGGAAGACGACGTCGGGCCGCTCGCGCACGGCGATGGCCAGCCCGGAGCGCGCGTCGGCCGCCTCGGCGACCTCCCCGGCCATCCCGTCCAGGGCCTGGCGCAGCAGGTGGCGGGCGGCCGGGTCGTCGTCGACGAGCAGCACCCGTCCGGCCGACGGCAACGCGCCCGCCGGCTCGGCGGGGGCCGGGCGCAGCGGCAGCGACACGGTGAAGGTGCTGCCCTCCCCCGGCTCGCTGACCATGGTCAGGGTCCCGCCGAGCAGGCCGGCGAGGCGGCGGGCGTAGGGCAGGCCGAGGCCGGTGCCGCCGCTCTGGTGGGCGCCGCGGACCTGGTGGAACTCCTCGAAGACGCGGCGCTGCTCGGCGAACGGGATGCCGATGCCGGTATCGGCGACGGCGAGCAGCAGCCACTCGCCGTCGACCCGGGCGGACATGCCGACGCTGCCGCGCTCGGTGAACTTCAGCGCGTTGGTGAGCAGGTTGCGCAGGATCTGGGTGAGCAGCACCTCGTCGGAGACAACCTCGGCGGCCGGCGGCTCGGCGACCTCCAGCTCGACGCCCGCCCTGGCCAGCGGCCGCAGGGTGCCCCGCAGCTGGCCGAAGACGGCGGCCAGGTCGACCGGACCGAGGTTCGGCTCGATCCGGCCCGACTCGGCCTTGGCCAGGTCGAGCAGGTCGTTGACCCGGGCGAGCAGGTCACCGGCGGAGCCCTGGACCAGCTCGAGCTGGTGGGTCTGCTCGGCGGTGAGCGGCTCGGAGCGCGGGTCGAGCAGCAGCCGGGCCAGCCCGATGATCGCGGTGACCGGCGCGCGCAGCTCGTGCGAGACATTGGCCAGGAAGCGGCTCTTGGCCTCGTTGGCCTCGCGCAGCTGGGCGGAGCGCTCGTCGAGCTCGGCGTAGAGCGCGACGACACCCTGGTTGGTCTGCTCCAGCTCCTCCGACAGCTGCGTGTACAGGGCCATGACGCCCCGGTTGGTCTCCTCCAGCTCGGCGTTGAGCTGCAGCAGCTCGTCGCGGTGCGCCTGGACCTGCTCCAGGGCCGTGACCAGCTGCCGGTTCTGCACGCTGAGCTCGTCGAGGGCCGTCGTCGGCGCGCTCGCGGCCAGGGCCTCCCGGGCGGCGGCCAGCCGCTGCGGGGACGGTTGCCCCGGCAGGCGCCGCGCCAGCACGATCCGCTCGTCCTCCACCCGCACCTCGTCCATCAGCCGCGCGGCGGCCGCCACGCCCTCACTGACATCAGTACCCACTGCGGCCCCGGACACCACAATCACCAGCCGCGGACGGGGCGTCTCCTCCGTGGTGAAGCTCACGACGGCGCCCGGCACCTGCCGCCCGATCTCGCTCAGCGCGGTGGCGACCCGCACCTGGTCCTGGTGCTCCATGCCGAGCGCGGCGGCCACCTCCCGGCCGCGCTGGCGCAGCACGAACACGGCGTGGTCGTCGTGCAGGACCAGCCGCAGCAGCGGCTCGGGAGCGGTCATGGCCGGCTCCCGACGGCCGCCACGCACGCGTCGTCGCGGCGCACGCCGGCGTCGCGCAGCACGGTGGCGGCGACGAGCAGCGGGTCGTGCCGGGACAGGCCCGGGTAGTCGCGTAGCGTCCAGCGGTCGGACACGCCGTCGGTGTGCAGCACGAGGACCGCGCCCGGCGGCAGCTCGTAGCCGAACTCGCGCACGCCGCGGGACTGGTGCCCGACGATGCCCGGCATGGTGACCAGCCCGCGCCGCTCACCGTCGGGGAACGCGATCGTCCCGCTGACGTTGCCGAGGCCGGCGAAGCGCACGTCCCGGCCCTCGACCCGGGCCACCGACACGGCCGCCCCGCGGGTGTGCGACACGGTGCGGTGCAGGTGGTCGAGGATCGCCGCGGGCGTGTCGAGGCCGCTGCGCAGGAACCCGTCGGCGCAGGCCGCCGCGGCGGCCGAGGCGAGGGGGCCGTGGCCGAGGCCGTCGGCGACGAGCACGAGCAGCGCGCCGTCGTGCAGGCGGGCCGCGTACCGGTCGCCGCAGACCTGTTCGCCGGCGATCGGCCGGGACAGCCCGGCGACCGGGGGCCCGGCGTGGTCACCGGCCGGGCCGGGCCACAGCCGCACGGCGTAGACGGTGCCCCGGCCGGGCACGGAGAAGCCGGTGGCGGTGTCGGAGAGGCGCTGCACGGCGCCGAGGCCGATGCCGAGGGTACCGGCGGTCGAGTGCCCGTCGGCGCTGGCGAACGGCAGGTCGGCCATCCCGGGCCCGCTGTCGACGGCGACGAGTTCCAGGCCGCCGATGGCGTCGTGGCGCAGGATGCGCACCGACAGTGCGCCCGCGTCGGCGTGGCGGTGCAGGTTGCTGGCCAGCTCCGCGGCGACGATCGCGACCTCGCCGGCCCGCTGCTCGGTGAAGCCGAGCCGGCGGGCGGCGTCGACGGCGAGCCGCCGGGCGATCCCGGCCGCGCCGGCGTCGCCGACGGTGACCCAGCCGAGCTCCTCGACCGTCGGTGGTGCGCCGGGGGCACTCACCGGGCCCACTTGGTCACCGTGACGCGCGTACCGGCGCCGGGCGCGGTCTCGATGTCGAACTCGTCGACGAGCCGCCGCGAGCCGCTGAGCCCCAGCCCGAGGCCGGACCCGGTGGTGTAGCCGTCGGTGAACGCGAGGCCGAGGTCGGCGATGCCGGGGCCGCCGTCGACGAACTCGGCCCGCACCCCGGCCCGGCGGCCGTTGTGGACGCCGACGACCAGCGCGTACCCGCCGCCGCCGTGGATGAGGGTGTTGCGGGCCAGCTCGCTCGCCGCGGTGACGAGCTTGGTCTGGTCGACCAGCGGCAGCTTCGCCGCGACGGCGGCCAGGCGCACGGCCTGGCGCACCCGCACGACGTCCTTGTCGTCGCCGATGTCGAGCCGGGTCGGCTCGCCCGTGCGGGTCTCAGGCGCCGTCATCGCCGGCCATCGGGAGCACGCCGACGCCGTGGATCTGGCGCACCTCGGCCAGGATCTCCAGGGCCTTGTCGACGTTGAGGGCGGTGCGCACCCCGTTGAGCGACAGGCCCAGCTCGACGAGCGTGATCGCGACCGCCGGTCGCATGCCCACGACGACCGTCTCGGCGTCGAGGACCCGCGACACGGCCGCGATCGTCGAGAGCATCCGGCCGATGAACGAGTCGACGATCTCCAGGGCGGAGATGTCGATGACGACACCGTGGGCGCCGGTCTCGACGATCCGGTCCGACAGGTCCTCCTGCAGCTGCATCGCCGTCTGGTCGTCGAGGTCGATCTGGATCGACACGAGCAGGATGTCGCCGATCTTCAGGACGGGCACCCGGTCCATCAGACCGCCTTGCGCTTGACCAGGTCGACCCCGCTGGCACGCAGGGCGTGCTGCAGGGCGTCGGCGAGGGTCGCCTTGGTGACGATGTCGCCGAACTCGATGCCGAGGGCGACGACGGTCTGCGCGATCTGCGGGCGGATGCCGGAGATGATGCACTCGGCGCCCATGAGCCGGGCCGCGACGACCGTCTTGAGGATGTGCTGGGCGACCTGGGTGTCGACGGCCGGCACGCCGGTGATGTCGACGATCGCGAAGCCCGACCCGGTGTCGACCAGGGTCTGCAGCAGCTTCTCCATGACGACCTGCGCGCGGGCCGAGTCGAGGGTGCCGACGAGCGGCACGGCCACGACGCCGTCCCAGAGCTTCACGACCGGCGTCGAGAGCTCCAGCAGCTGCTCGGTCTGATCGGTGATGATCCCCTCGCGCGCCTTCGTGTAGGTCTCGAAGGTGAACAGGCCCATCTCGTCGACGAGCAACGACAGGACGAGGAAGTCCTCGGCCGGGCCGAGCCCCAGCACGACCTCCTTGACGGTGAAGACCAGGTTGGCGGTCTCGGTCGGGCTGAACCCCTGGCGGGCCCAGTCCGTCGACAGCTCCGCGAGGGCCGCCCGCGACTCGCCGCTGTGCGCGCCGGTGAGCTCGCCGTCGCCGTCGCCGTCGAGCATGCCCAGCAGCGCCGCATACACGTCGCGGACCTGCCGGTTGAGCTCGGCCTCGGTGAGCCGCCCGCGCAGCGACCGCGTGGCGAGCTCGGACCACCGCTTGACGATCTCTTCCTCGTGCGACCGCAGAAGCGCACTGAGCCGCTGCCTCGCCTCGGCGTTCACCTTCACCTGTGTGTCTCCCGTCCGCCCTCGGTACGTCGGACCAGACGGTACCGCCCCCGGCAGTCGGCGGCGAACGCAGACCCTTTGTCGTAGTGCAAACGTCACCTGCCCCGGACGCCGAAGGGCCGGCGCCTTGCGGCGACCGGCCCGGTGGCGTCGTTTTGCGGCTCAGATGAGGCCGAGGCGCTCCACCGCGGCGCGCTCCTCGTCCAGCTCCGCCACCGACGCGTCGATGCGGGCACGGGAGAACGCGTCGATGTCCAGGCCCTGCACGATCTCCCAGCGGCCGCCGGCCGAGGTGACCGGGAACGAGGAGATCAGGCCGGCGGGCACGCCGTAGGAGCCGTCGGAGACGATCGCGGCCGACGTCCAGTCACCCTCGCGGGTGCCGTTGACCCAGTCGTAGACGTGGTCGATGGCGGCCGACGCGGCCGACGCGGCCGAGGAGGCGCCGCGGACGTCGATGATCTCGGCGCCGCGCTTGGCGACGCGCGGGATGAACTCGTTCTCCAGCCACTGCTGGTCGTTGACGGCCTCGGCGGCGTTGCGGCCGGCGACGGTGGCGTGGACGATGTCCGGGTACTGGGTGGCGGAGTGGTTGCCCCAGATGGTGACCTTGCTGATGTCGCTGACCGCCACGCCGAGCTTCGCGGACAGCTGGGCGACGGCCCGGTTGTGGTCGAGGCGGGTCATCGCGGTGAACCGCTCGGCCGGCACGTCGGGGGCGTTGCGCTGGGCGATGAGGGCGTTGGTGTTGGCCGGGTTGCCGACGACGAGGACCCTGATGTCCTCCGCGGCGCCGGCGTTGATCGCCTCACCCTGCGGCTTGAAGATGCCGCCGTTGGCCTCGAGCAGGTCGCCACGCTCCATGCCCTTCGTGCGCGGGCGGGCGCCGACGAGCAGGGCGACGTTGGCGCCGGAGAAGGCACCCTTCGGGTCGTCGAACACGTCGACCCCGGCCAGCAGCGGGAACGCGCCGTCCTGCAGCTCCAGCGCGGTGCCCTCGGCGGCCCGCACGGCCTGCGGGATCTCCAGCAGCCGCAGCTTGACCTTCGTGTCCGCGCCGAGCAGCTGCCCGGACGCGATGCGGAACAGCAGGGCGTAACCGATCTGGCCGGCCGCGCCGGTCACGGTGACGTT
Source organism: Dactylosporangium sp. AC04546 (assembly GCF_022095675.1). GTDB lineage: Bacteria > Actinomycetota > Actinomycetes > Mycobacteriales > Micromonosporaceae > Dactylosporangium. Next base: position 22,845 of record NZ_JAHYSG010000015.1, read on the forward strand.
GACGGGCGTGTCGCTCATGAGACTTCTCCAGCAGCAGTGGCGGGTAGGGCTCCTTCGGCATCAACCTACAGCGGCGCCGCGGGGCGGGAGCATTCGATGAGGTACCGCGTGGTGTGTGCCACGAACGGCCCCTGGTCCAGGATCCGCTCGTGCAGCTCGGCGAGCTTGTCGCGGTACCCCTCGACGGTGAACCCGGGCACGATCCAGATCACCTTGCGCAGGTACACCGCGACCGCCGCGACGTCGAAGAACTCCAGCCGCAGCGTGGCCTCGCGCAGGTCGACGAGCCGCAGGCCGCAGGAGGCGGCGTCGGCGACCGCCCGGGCCGTGCTGCGCACGTCACCGACCGGCTGCGGCCCCATCATGAAGTCCGTCAGCGCGGCGGCGGTGCCGACGCCGACGTGCTGGGCGAAGTAGGTGCCGCCGGGCGCCAGGACTCGGGCCAGCTCGGGCCAGTTCACCCGCGCCGGGTGGCGGCTGGTGACGAGGTCGAACCGGCCGTCGGGGAACGGCAGCGGCGCGTCGTCGGGGACCTCGGCCACCTCGGCCCGCCACGGCGCCAGGGCGGCGCGGGCCAGCGCCGCGTTCGGCGCCCACGACTCGGTCACCGCCAGTACCGCCGGAACCCGGGCCGCCTCGGTGGACGCCCGGGTGAGGGCCTCGCGCACCACCTCGCCGCCCCCGGTCTGCATGTCCAGCACGGCGTGCGCCGCCGCGTACCGCCCGGCGAGCTGCCGGGCGTAGCCCCACGGCGGGCGCTCCTCGGTGGCCCGTCCGGCGAACCAGGAGAAGTCCCAGCCCTCCACCGGCACGCCCGCACCCTCGTCCAGCAACGATTCCAGTGTTCGCACTATTGCACCCTCCGTGGCCGGGGCATCACCCCGGTATGACGATCATTCCGCAGACCGCCGCGCTGTGGCTGGCCACGAGCGCGGACGACGAGATCATGGCCGGTCGGGTCATCGGCTGGCAGACCGAGCACGCGCAGCCGCTGCCGCTCGTCGCGTGGACCGACGAGACGGGTCTGCTGCACCGCGTCGGCACGCCGGTCAACCCGGTCGTCTGGCTGGGCGAGACCCACGGCGAGGCGGTGGAGTCGGCCCAGCGGGAGACGCGGCTGGCGGCGTCACGCAGCGGCCGCCCGTAGCTGGTCGGTGGTGTCCCGGAAGATCTCGGCGAGCGGCCGGATCAGGTCGGGACGCTCCTCCATGAGGTCGCCGAGGCGGACCCGCCACAGCCCCGACTCGAGGGCGGCGGACTCGTAGCCGTAGCCGTGCACCATCCGGGCGCGGGACTCCATGACCAGCTGCCCCCAGGGCGGGCCGGCCTGCGCGTTGAGCCAGTTCGCGAACCACACGGCCCAGTCGTTGTCGGCTGACGCGTGGACGATGACCCGTGCTCCGTCCCACGCGACGCGCTGCAGGTGCGGCGTCGGCATCCATCGATCGTGGACCCGCCCGGGCGGGGACGCAAGTACCGTACCGTTCGCTGGTATGCCGACCATCCAGTACACCGGCCGGCCCGGGGTGCTCGACCTGTCCTGGGGGCATCCGCACCCGGACGCACTGCCGGTGGACGGCTGGGCCGCCGCGACCGGGGCGGCCCTGCGCGAGCTCGGGTGGCGGGCGCTCACCTACGGCCACGAGGCCGGCCCGGTCGAGCTGGCGCAGTGGCTGTGCGAGCGGCTCGCGGTGACCGACGCCCGCGCGCCGGTGCCGGCCGAGGTGTTCGTCACCGCGGGCGCCTCGCACGCCCTGGAGCTGCTCTCGACCCAGCTCGTCGAGCCGGGTGACGTGGTGCTCGTCGATGCGCCGACCTACCACCTGGCCCTGCGGGTGCTCGCCGACCGGCGGGCCGAGCTCGTCGGGGTACCGCCGGATCCTGAGACGTTCGGGGAGACCGTGACGCGGCTGCGGCGGGCCGGGCGGCGGGTCGCTCTGTACTACCTGGTGCCGACGTTCGGCAACCCCACCGGCGCGTCGCTGGCCGGGGACCGCCGCCGGGCGCTGCCGGCCGTCGCCGACCGGCTCGGGGTGACGGTCGTCGAGGACGACACGTACCGGGAGCTGGCCTACGACGGCCCGGCGCCGCCGTCGCTGTGGGCGCTGTCCGGCGGGGCGGGGGTGGTGCGGATCGGCTCGTTCGCCAAGTCGGTCGCGCCGGGCCTGCGGCTGGGCTGGCTGACCGGCCCGCCCGCCTTGGTCACGGCCCTGGCGGGGCGCGGCTACGTCGACAGCGGCGGCGGCGTCAACCACACGGCGGCCGTGGCGATGGCCGCGTTCGGCCGCTCCGGCGCGTTCGCCCGGCACGTGGCGTCGGCGGTGGAACGCTACCGGGCGCAGCGCGACGCGCTGGTGGCCGCGCTCGGTGCCGCCGGGGTGCTCTCGCCGGTACCGGCGGGAGGCTGGTTCGTCTGGCTGGCCGCCCCCGGCGCGTCGGCGCTGCTCCCGGCGGCCGAGGCGGCCGGCGTGTCGTTCGTGCCCGGCCGCCGGTTCTTCGCCGGCGGCGGGCCGGACGACCACCTGCGGCTGTCGTTCTCGATGCTGGGCCCGGCCGACCTGGCCGAGGCCGCGGGCCGCCTCGCGCCGCTGCTCAGGGCCGCCAGTCCGCCACCGTCGTGACGTCGGCCTGGACCGGGAACACCCGCTCGGTGAGCACCCGGTGGACCTCCGGGTCGGCGTCGAGGCAGCCGTCGGCGAGCACGGTGAGCCGGTAGTCGAGGTCGGCCGCCTGCCGCAGGGTGGACAGCACGACGCCGCTGGTGGCGATGCCGGCCAGGACCAGATGCTCGATCCGCTGGGCGCGCAGCAGCACGTCGAGGTCGCTGCCGGTGAACGCCGACACGCGCCGCTTGGTGACGACGGCGTCGCCCGGCTCGGGCGCCACGTCCGGGTGGATCGGGTTCTCCGCGCCCCCACCCCGCGCCACGACGCCCGCGAACTGCTTGTTGCGCTGGCTGACCTCGGGATACCCGGGCCGGAACCCGACGGCGACGTAGATCACCGGCAGCCCGGCCGCGCGGGCCGTGGCGATCGCCTGGCGCAGCCGGGGCAGGTAGCCCGGGCCGGGGTACCGCTCGACGATCGCGGTCTGGACGTCCATCACGAGCAGTGCGGTCATTCGTTCGTCAGCCTTTCCAGCGCGTGTCCCGGCGACCGGGTGGTCGATGTGCTGTACCCCGGAGCGGCCGGCGGTACCCCTCAGGCGACCGTCCTCGGGCGGCCCGACAGCCATGCGACGGCGGCCATGGCCAGGGTCAGGCCGCAGAGGACCACGACCGGGGCGGTCCACGAGCCGGCGGCGTCGCGCAGGGCGCCGATGAGCACCGGGCCGCCGGCCGCCAGGCCGTAGCCCGTCGACTGGGCCATCGCCGACAGCGCCGCCGCCTGGCGGGCGTCGGTGGTGCGCAGGCTGAACAGCGACAGGCACACCACGATCGCCATGCCCGCCCCGAACCCGGCGACGAGCACCGACGCGAGGGCCCACCAGGGGTTCCACGGCAGCCACTGCTGCCCGGCCACCCCGGCGCCGATGCACACCGCGCAGCCCAGCCCGACGAGGCGCTGGTCGGCGCGGCCCCGCATGAACAGCGGCACGAGCAGGTTCGCGGCGACGGCCGCGGCCAGGTACGCGAACAGGTGCCAGCCGGCGACCGCCGGGTCGATGCCGTGGTCGCGCTCGATCGTCGGCAGCCAGGTGATGAGCACGTAGAAGGCGAGCGACTGCAGGCCCATGAAGAGCGTCACCTGCCAGGCCAGGGCGCTGCGCCAGGGCAGCGGGGCGCGGGCCGCGCCGTTCGCGCCCGGCCCGGCCTCACGCACGGACGGGGCCCAGACGGCGATCGCGACCACGACCAGCATCGCCCACGACGCCAGGGCCCAACGCCAGCCGCCGGCCACCGCGGCGAGCGGGACGGCCGTGCCCGACGCGACCGCCGCGACCACGCTCTGCGTCGCCGAGTAGCCGCCGGTGACCGGGGCGACCCGGTCGGGGAAGTCGCGCTTGACGACGCTGGGCAGCAGCACGTTGAAGCACGCGATGGCGGCGCCCACCGCGATCGTGCCGGCCCACAGCTGAGCCGGCAGCGACCGTACCGCGATGCCGCCGGCGAGCAGCAGCAGCGCGATGGCGAGGCTGCGCTCCAGGCCGGCCCGCCCGGCGGCGAGCGGCGCGACCAGCGAGAACACCGCGAACGCGAGCAGCGGCAGGGTGGTGAGCAGCCCGGCCGCGGCCGAGGACAGGCCGAGGTCGCCGCGGATCTCGCTGACGAGCGGGCCGACGGAGGTGAGCGGGGCCCGGCCGACGGCGCCGATGAGCAGCACCCCGAGGAAGAGCCGGTTCATCGCAGCTGCGCCGTGATCGTGCGCAGCGCCTCCGTCAGGTCCCGGCCGGACGGGGCGTTCGCCGGGTCGATCAGCCACTGGGCGATCACCCCGGACAGCAGCGCCTGGTAGAACGAGCCGACCTGCCGGGCCTTCTCCCCCTCGACGGCCGCGTCGATGTGGTGGAACACCTGCGCCCACAGCGCCCGGGCGCCCTGCATGCCGTCGGTGAGCATGGCATGCAGCTCGGGCGCGCGGTCCATCTGGATGACGGCGTCGAACGTCGCGATGAGCACCGGGCGGTGGGCGGCCATGGTGTCGAGCACGCGCGTCCAGTACGCCTCGAAGCGGGCCAGGCCGGTGAGATCCTCCCCGGCGGGGCCGAGCAGCACGGCGGCCAGCTCGTGGCCCCAGGTCTCGATCGCCTTCATGAGCGCGGTGTTGAGCAGCGCCTCCGTCGAGCCGTAGTGGTAGCCGATGGAGCCGAGGTTGGTGCCGGAGGCGGCCACGATGTCGCGGGCGGTGGTGCGCGCGTAGCCCTTCTCGTAGAGGCAGCGGACCGCGCCGTCGAGGAGGTCTTCGCGGTGTCCCATGGGCGGTGATCATAGTATACGGATGTTCTATACAAGCGTATAAGACGCGCGTATAGTCGCCGGGCATGGACATCCTCGTCTCGGGCGCCGGCGTCGCCGGGCCCGCCCTCGCGCACTGCCTGCACGCCCACGGCCACCGGGTCACCGTCGTCGAGCGGGCGCCCGCGCCGCGGCCCGGCGGCTGGGCGGTCGACTTCCGCGGCCGGGTCCACCTGGGCGTCCTGGAGCGCACCGGGCTGCTGCCGCTGCTGCGCCCGCACGCCACCCGCACCGGCGACCTGGCCGTCGTCGACGCCGCCGGGCGCCGGGTGGCGACCATGCCGGCCGCGGTGTTCTCCGGCGACCTGGAGATCCTGCGCGGCGACCTCAGCCGGGTGCTCATCGACGCCACGCGCGGGCACACGCGGTACACCTTCGGCACCCGGATCAGCTCGCTCACGCAGGACCCGTCCGGGGTCGACGTCACCTTCGACGACGGCTCCGGCGGGCGCTTCGACCTCGTCGTCGGCGCCGACGGCCTGCGCTCGGGTGTGCGGCGGCTCGCGTTCGGCGACGACCCCGGCGTCCTGCGGCCGCTCGGCCTGCACGGCTGCGTCTTCACCGTGCCCGGCCCGTGGGACGACGTGCTCTACAGCGAGCCCGGGCGCTCGGTCACCGTGGCGTCCCCGCACGGGCACGACGGCGTCGTCCAGCTCTTCTTCACCCATTCGCAGCAGGTGTACCGCCGGGAGCGCGCGACCGTCGCCGCCGCGTTCCAGGGCGCGGGGTGGCGGGTGGCGGAGCTGCTCGACGCCATGGCCGCGGCGGACGACTGGTGGTTCGACGAGGCGACCCAGGTGGTGCTCGATCGCTGGTCGTCGGGGCGGGTCGTGCTGCTCGGGGACGCCGCGCACGCCGGCGGGCCGGGCGGCAACGGCACCGGCCTGGCCGTCGTCGGGGCCTACGTCCTGGCCTCGGAGCTCGCACGCGCCGCGGTTCCGGCCGCGCTGGAGCGCTACGAGCAGGTGATGCGGCCCTACGCGGCCACCTGCCAGCAGCAGGCCGCGGGCGGCGCCGCGTTCCTCGCGCCCGCGACCGCCCGGCAGATCGCGCAGCGGAACCGGTTCTTCCGCATGATGGGCGGACTACCGCCGCTGCGCCGGTTGTTCTCCTGGATGGCGACCCGGACGGCGACCGCGGTGCGGCTGCCGGAGTACGAGTGGCCTGGGTCACACGTGGTGGCCTGACGGGAACAGAGGGAACGGTTTGTTACTTAAGCCTGACACGCTCAACTACTGATGGCAGGTGTGTCATGGCAACGCTCCCGGTTCTCCCGCTGAACGACGACGTCCTGCTTCCCGGCATGGTCATCCCCGTGACGCTCGACGCCACCACCCAGGCGGCCGTCGACGCGGCGCGCGCCGCCGGCGACAAACGGGTCCTCGCGGTCCCGCGGCTCGACGGCGAATACGGTTCGTTCGGCGTCATCGCCGTCCTCGACAAGGTCGGCCGGCTCCCCAGCGGCGAGCCGGCGGCCGTGATCCGCGGCGTGCAGCGGGCCCGCATCGGCGCCGGCGTCCCCGGCCCCGGCGCGGCCCTGTGGGTCGAGGCCGCCCCGGTCGACGAGCCCGCCCCGGCCGGCAAGGCCCGCGAGCTCGCCCGCGAGTACAAGGCCCTGGTCATCGGCGTGCTCCAGGAGCGCGGCGCCTGGCAGGTCGTCGACACCGTCGAACGGATGACGGACCTGTCCGAGCTCGCCGACTCCGCCGGCTACGCCCCGTGGCTCACGCTGCGGCAGAAGATCCAGCTCCTCGAGGCGCCGGACGTGACCGCCCGCCTCGAGCTGCTCGTCGAGTGGGCCCGCGCCCACGCGGCCGAGCAGGAGGTCAACGAGAAGATCAACCACGAGGTGCGCGAGGGCCTGGAGAAGACCCAGCGCGAGTTCCTGCTGCGCCAGCAGCTGGCGGCGATCCGCAAGGAGCTGGGCGAGGACGAGCCGTCCGGTTCCGCCGACTACCGCTCCCGCGTTGCTTCGGCCGACCTTCCTGACGCGGTTCGCGAGGCCGCGCTGCGCGAGGTCGGACGCCTCGAACGGGCCAGTGACCAGTCGCCGGAGGCCGGGTGGATCCGGACCTGGCTGGACACGGTCCTCGAGATGCCGTGGGACGTACGCACCACGGACAATACGGATCTTTCGGACGCGCGGGCGGTGCTCGACGCCGACCACGCCGGCCTGGCCGACGTGAAGGACCGCATCCTGGAGCACCTCGCCGTGCGCAACCGCCGGGCCGCGCAGGGCCTGGAGGTCGTCGGCGGCCGCGGCTCCGGCGCCGTGCTCGCCCTCGCCGGCCCGCCCGGAGTCGGCAAGACCAGCCTCGGCGAGTCCGTCGCCCGGGCCCTCGGCCGCAAGTTCGTCCGGGTCTCCCTCGGCGGCGTGCGCGACGAGGCCGAGATCCGCGGCCACCGCCGCACCTACGTCGGCGCGTTGCCCGGCCGGATCGTCCGCGCCCTGCGCGAGGCCGGCTCGATGAACCCGGTCGTGCTCCTCGACGAGGTCGACAAGCTGGCCGTCGGCTACGCCGGCGACCCGGCCGCGGCCCTCCTGGAGGTCCTCGACCCGGCGCAGAACCACACGTTCCGCGACCACTACCTGGAGGTCGACCTCGACCTGTCGGACGTGCTGTTCCTGGCCACCGCCAACGTCGTGGACAACATCCCCGGCCCGCTGCTGGACCGGATGGAGCTGGTGACCCTGGACGGCTACACCGAGCAGGAGAAGGTCGCCATCGCCCGCGACCACCTGCTGCCCCGGCAGCTGTCCCGCGCGGGCCTGACCGCCGACGAGTTCACCGTCACCGACGAGGCGCTGGCGGCGATCGCCGGCGAGCACACCCGCGAGGCCGGCGTGCGCCAGCTGGAGCGGGCCCTGGCCAAGGTCCTGCGCAAGGTCGCGGTGGCCCTGGCCACCTCGCCGGAGCCGGTCCACGTCGACGTCTCCACCCTGGCCCGCTACCTGGGCCGCCCCCGGTTCACCCCGGAGTCGGCCGAGCGCACCGCCGTCCCCGGCGTGGCGACGGGCCTCGCGGTGACGGGCGCCGGCGGCGACGTGCTGTTCATCGAGGCGACGTCCATGGAGGGCGAGCCGGGCCTGACCCTGACCGGCCAGCTCGGCGACGTCATGAAGGAGTCGGCGCACATCGCCCTGTCCTACCTGCGCTCCAACGGCCGCCGGCTCGGCATCGACCCGAACGAGCTGGCCGGGCGCCGCATCCACCTGCACGTCCCGGCGGGCGCGGTGCCGAAGGACGGCCCGAGCGCGGGCATCACGATGGTGACCGCCCTGGCCTCCCTCGCGACGGGCCGCCCGGTCCGCCCCGAGTTCGGCATGACCGGCGAGGTCACCCTGGCCGGACGGGTCCTGCCGATCGGCGGCGTGAAGCAGAAGCTCCTCGCCGCCCACCGCGCGGGCCTGACCGAGGTCATCATCCCGAAGCGCAACGAGCCCGACCTGGACGACCTGCCCGAGGAGGTCCGCTCGCAGCTCACCGTCCACGCCCTGGCGGACGTGGCCGACGTGCTGGCCCTGGCGCTGCGCCCGGCCGACGACCCGGCCGACGACCCCGCCGACGACCCGGCCGTCGCGGACCTGCTGCCGATCGCCTGACCCCGGTTCCGTCGCGGCCCGCGTCCCCCGTCCGGGGGCGCGGGCCGCCTCCATGTCCGAAGGGCGCCGGAAAATGTCGTACCCGGGACGTAGGGTCGGGCCGTGATTGCTGCTGAGGTCGAGTTCGACACCGCCACGGTCCGGCGGGCCCGCAAGATCCTGCGCCTGCTGCGGGTGCGCTATCCCGCCGCCCGCCTCGAGCTCGACTTCGCCTCGCCGCTGCAGCTGCTCGTCGCCGCCGTCCTCGCCGCCCAGACCCTCGACGAGCGGGTCAACGCGGTGACCCCGGCCCTCTTCGCCCGCTACCCGGCGGCCGCCGACCTCGCCGCTGCCGACCCGGCCGAGATGGAGCAGATCCTGGTCCCGGTCGGCTACTACCGCAAGAAGACCCAGTCGGTGATCGCCCTGGCCACGGCCCTGGTCGAGCACCACGGCGGCGAGGTCCCCCGCACGGTGGACGAGCTGGTGGCCCTCCCCTGGGTCGGCCGCAAGACGGCGAACATGGTCCTCGGCAACGCCTTCGCCGTCCCGGCGGTGTCGGTCGACACCCACGTGAGCCGCGTCGCCGAACGCCTCGGCTGGTCCCCGGCCCGCGACGTCGACACGGCCGAGCAGGCCATCCGCACCCTGTTCCCCCGCAAGGACTGGGTGGAGGCCAACCTGCTGCTCATCCTCCACGGCCGCCGCACCTGCCACTCCCAGAAGCCGGCCTGCGGCGCCTGCCCGCTGCTGGCCGACTGCCCGTCGGCCGGCCTGTCGGGCAAGGGCGAGCTGGACCCCGAGAAGGCCCGCACGTTACTCAAGGACCCACAGGAGTAGGGAGTCCCGCCCGACCGCTCGCCGTCCCGCGACCGCGCCGACTTGGCACCGGTCGCGCTCCGGGGGCGCGACGCAGCCAGCCGTTGAGCCGTTCCCCGCCGCGACGGCCGTGGGTGGGCCGGGGTGCCTCACGAGGCGGACCGAGGCGTCAGGGTCGCCGCGCGCCATGAGCGACCCCGTCTCCCGGCCGCCGAGCCGCCGCTGCGCCACCGGGCGGCCGTCGCCTCCCCGCCGAGCCACGAACCAGGCCTGCCGCCGCGGCCGGACCTTCTCCCCGGCCGACCGGCGAGCCGGCCTCCGCACGGCCTCCGCACGGCCTCCGCCACGCACGGGCCTGGCCTCCCCGATCACGCCCACCACCCCCGGCACTGCGAGCGGGCGAACCCGCCTTCCACCGGACGGCAATCACCCCTCGCACCAAACGCCAGCCTTCACCACGGGCCGGCCTGGCCTCCCGATCACGCCCACCACCCGGCGCTGCGGGCGGGCGAGTTCGCCTCCCTGCCAATCGGCAATCGCCGCTGCACCACGGGGCGGCCTGGCCGATCACGCCCACAACCTGGGCATTGCGAGCAAGCGAGCTCGCCTCCCGCCGAGCGGCGATCGCCCCTGCGCTGCGGGCGGGACTGCGGCGGTCGTCGTCTCCGAAGCGCCACGAACCGGGCCTCCCCCAGTCCGGCCCTTCAACCGGGCGCCCACGGGTCCGCCTCCGCCACGTTCGCCTCGCGCCCTGCCGTCCAGACGGCCCGGCCGAAAGCTGGCAGCTGGGTGTAATACCGGCACCGCCGCGGACAACGGTGTGGGTAGAGCACTCATGATCGGAAGGTTGGCATGTGGCACTCTCCACGGACGAGCGTGTGGCGCGGTTCGACGACGTGTATCGGGCGTACTTCAACGACGTGCTGTTGTACGCCTACCGGCGGCTGCGGGACCGGGCCGCGGCCGAGGAGCTGGCGCAGGAGGCGTTCATCGTCTTCTGGCGGCAGCACGCCGGGGTCCGGGAGCCGGTCCGGCCATGGCTGTACGGGGTCGCGCGGCACCTGATCGCCAACGAGTTCCGGCATCGGCAGCGCCAGCCGCAGCTCGTCGAGCTCGGCGAGTCCGACGCGCCGCGGGCGGCGGGGGGCGACGGGATCGACGACGTCATGGACGTCCGGCGGGCCATGCTGCGGCTCAGCGCCGCCGACCGGGAGCTGATCATGCTGGTCGCCTGGGACGGGCTGTCCGTCCAGGAGGCCGCCACGTCGCTGCGGTGCAGCGCGCTGACCCTCTCCGTGCGCCTCTTCCGCGCCCGGAACCGCCTGCGCCGTGCCCTCGGCGCCGCACCCGACGCACGCCACTGATGAGGAGGACAACCATGGGACTGGTGCAGAGTCTGCGGGACGAGATCGGGCATGCCGATCCGGCCCGGGAGCTTCCGGAGTACGTCTCGCATCCGGCGACAACGGCGACGCGGTGGTCGCGGCGGCGCCTGGTGCTCGTCGCGGCGGCCGGCGCCGTGTGCGTGGCCGCCGCGGTGGCACTGCTGCCCGGCGGGGCGGCGGCGCCGGCGTACGCGGTCACCCCGCCGCCGCTGCGCACCACCGGCGGCGGGGACGCCGCGGCGGCGCGGGCGGTGCTCGGGGAGATCGCGGAGCGGGTGCGGCAACAGGCGGGCGGCGCGCCGGCGGGCGGGGTCGACTACGTGCGTTCGCGGGCGTGGGGGCTGAGCTTCACCGCATCCGCGGACGTGAACTGGTCGGCCGTCGTGCCGTACGAGACGCGGTCCTGGCTGGCGCCGGACGGGTCCGGGCGCACCGACACCACCTGGCTGCCGCCCGAGCAGACGTGGCCGGACCCGCTGCCGAAGGAGTACCTGGCCGAGCTCCCCACCGGCACCACCACCGAGCGGCAGGGTGCCGGGCAGCACCGGCCCGCCGTCGCGGGGCCGCCGGCCGGGGACCCCGACGGGCTCGGCGCGCAGATCTACAAGACCCAGCCGAAGGAGAACGGACCGAAGTCGGTGCTGCGGGGCATCGCCGACGTCTGCCGCGACTGGTACCTGCCGCCGGCCGCCCGCGTCGCCGCGCTGGAGCTGCTCGGGGGCCTGCCGGAGCTGGTGCTCGCCGGTGAGACCGTCGACCGGGGCGGGCGGGCCGGCGTGGCCTTCGCGGTCGAGCGGGGCAACGAGCGCGACGTCATCGTCGTCGACCGGCGGACCGGGGCCGTGCTCAGCCAGGAGCTCGTGCTGACGAAGGACCCCGGGGCGCTGGGGTACCTCCGGTACCCGGCCGTCGTGACCTACGTGCTGTTCCTGGAGTCGTCGCTGGTCGACGCCGTGCCGGCGGACTGAGCCACCCGGGCGACCTCCGCGTCGAGGGAGCGCTTCGGGAGCCTGCCCTGCTCCGGGAACGGGTTCAGGGTGACGCCGGCGGCGGTGCGCTCCCAGGTGCCGCAGACGCGGCCGCGGTACGCGATGACGGGCGCGATCCAGCCGCCCGCGCGGCTGATCTCGGCGCGGCGGGCCGCCGGGACCACGTGGGTGTCCGACGTGCCGGGGCCGAGCACGAACTGGTCGAATGCCGGCAGGAGGCGGACCTCGTCGAACGGCTCCGGGTCGGCGAGGGACGCCAGGTCCTCGGTCCGGGCGTACAGCACCTCACCCTCCACGTCGACCTCGGTCAGGACGCCCGCCGAGGTGAGCGCGGCGAACCAGGCCTTCAGCTGGGCCCTCTTCGAGGCGCCGCGGATGAGCCACTGGTCGAACGTGGCGGGTGAGGCCGGGCCGTAGGCGCCGAGGTACGACGCAATCACCACCCCGGCGGCGGACTCCGGCGAAGGCAGGCCGGTCCATCCGGGCACGAACGTGTCGGGGCGGGTGAACGTGACGCGGTTGTCGCCGCTCGGGCCGTAGACGAGCAGGCCCTGCCAGGCCAGGGGCTTCAGGACGGTGCCCCAGCCGGAGCGCAGGTGCTCCTCCAGCGAGGGGTCGCCGGCGTGCTCGACGATGGCGTTGGTCAGCTCGTCGCGGCTCAGGACGGTACCGTCGAGGATGTCCCAGGCGGCGGCCGCGATCTTCGCCAGCTGGTCCGTGGTGACGAACGTCCGCTGCCAGGAGCCCTTCTCCCAGGTGCGGGACGCGGCGAGCAGGGCCAGGTGGGCGGGGGCCTCGGCGGCGTCGAGCAGGTGCAGGGTGCCCCGGGCCGCCCACGTCTTGACGAGGCGCCGCTCGGCGACGGCCGCGCGCAGCGGCGCCGGGTCCGCCACCGGGGTGCGGGCCGCGACGGCCTGCTCGGCCGACGCCGTGACCTGGGCCTGCACGCCGGCGAGGGCGCGGACCACGCCGAGCGGGTCGCCGTCCGGGCGGTGCAGGCGCTGCCGCCGGGAACGCCAGCTCAGCACGTCGTTCCAGCCGAGGGAGAGCACAATGCAGCATATGGCCATCCGGGTCGGCACCGCGTCCTGGACGGACCCGACGCTGCTCACGTCGGGCTGGTACCCGCCGGGCACCGACACCGCCGAGGGGCGCCTCGCGTACTACGCGTCGCGGTTCCCGCTCGTCGAGGTCGACGCGACGTACTACCATCCGCCGGCCGAGCAGACCGCCCGGCTGTGGGCCGAGCGCACCCCGCCCGGGTTCGTGTTCAACGTGAAGGCGTTCAGCCTGCTCACCGGGCACCCGACCCGCCCGGCCGCGATCTACGCGGACCTGCGCCCCGAGACCGACAAGAAGACGCTGTACCCCAAGGACCTGCCGGCCCAGGCGTACGAGGACGTGTGGACCAGGTTCCTGAGCGCCCTCGACCCCCTCGTGGACGCCGGCAAGCTGGGCGCGGTGCTGTTCCAGTTCCCGCCGTGGTTCACCGTCCGCCGCTCGAACAAGGACACCCTCGTCGAGGTCAAGCGCCGCTGCGGCCCGCTGCCGGTCGCCGTCGAGCTGCGGCACCACTCCTGGTTCGAGGGTGACAACGCGGCCGAGACCCTGGACTTCCTGCGCCGCCACGAGCTGCCGTACGTGGCGGTCGACATGCCGCAGGGCCACCGCGAGTCGGTGCCGCCGGTGCTGGAGGCGACGGCCGGCCTGGCGATGATGCGCTTCCACGGCCACAGCGAGCGCTGGACCAGCCGGGACATCCACGAGAAGTTCGGCTACGAGTACTCCACCGACGAGCTGCGCGAGTGGGCGCCGAAGGTGCGCGACCTGGCCGCCCACGCCTCCAGCACGCACGTGCTGATGAACAACTGCTACTCGGACTACGCCCAGCGCAACGCGGCGGAGCTGGCCGAGCTGCTCTCAGCATGAGCCGCCCGACGACTTGTGGCCGTCCGGGCACAGCACGTCGACGTAGCTGACGCCGTCCACGCGGGCGCCGGTGAGGCGGGCGCCGCGCAGGTCGGAGTCGGTGAGCTCGGCGCCGCGCAGGTCGGCCTCGCGCAGGTCCGCGCCGCGCAGGTCGGAGCGGCGGAACACCGCGTCACGCAGGTCGGCGCGGCGCAGCGAGGCCCGGTCCAGGCCGGCATTGGTGAACTCGGCCGCGTGGAACGACGCGTCGCCCAGGTCGGCGCCGGTCAGCCGGACCCCGTCGAGGGAGGCGTCGCCGGCCGAGACGTGGGTGAGGTCGGCGCCCGACAGGTCGACGTCGGTGAGACCGGCGCCCTGCAGGCGGGCCCGGTGCAGGTTCGCGCCGCGCAGGTCGGCCTCGCTGACCACGCCGTCGAGGGTGGCGCGCTCCAGGTCGGCGCAGCGCAGCTTCCGCTCGCTCAGGTCGGTCGCGTCGATGTCGCGCTCCGGCATCTCCACCGCGCCCGGTGCGGCGCAGCGGCGCCCGTGGCTGGTGCCCGGGTCGCCCGTCCAGGTGAGTACCGCCGCGACCACGGCGAGGACCAGCAGGTACAGGGCGCCGACCGACCGCGGCGTGAGCCGCCGGCCGAGCCCGGCCGTGCGCGCCGTGAGCCGCCGGCCGAGCTCGACCGTGCGGGGCGTGAGCGGTGTGCCGAGGCGCATGCGGCGAAGATGCCCCGGTCAGGCGACGGCAACCACCACGGCGGTCGCGTTGTCCCGGCCGCCGGCCTCCAGCGACGCCGCCACCAGCGCCGCGGCGATCGCGTCCGGCGGGGCGGCGGAGCCGAGCAGCTGCTCCATCCGCCGGTACGGCACCTGCTCGGCGACCCCGTCGGTGCACAGGCAGTAGACGTCACCCGGGAACATCGTCACGCTCAGCACGTCGGGCTCGGGCAGGCCCGGATGGCCGATGAAGCGGTGCAGCTGGTAGCGCGCGGCCTCGGCCTGCGGCGAGTCGGCCGGGAACCAGCCGTGCACCGCGCCGAGCCACGCCTCGGTGTGGTCGATGGTGAGCAGCTCCAGCAGGCCGCCGCGCAGCCGGTACACCCGGGAGTCGCCGATCTGCGTCACCCACGCCCCGGTCGCGTCGGCGACCAGCGCGGTGAGCGTGCAGCCGGTCAGCTCCCGCAGCTCCTGCCCGGCGGCCCGGACCCGCCGCTGGGCGTCGGCGACCGCGGCGAACAGCGGCGTCGGCTCGAACGGGCCGCGGTGCTCCTGCACGGCGGCGGTGAACACGTCGACGGCGGTGCGCCCGGCGGTGCGGCTGCCCTCGCCGGCGCCCATCCCGTCGGCGACGACGGCGCACAGCCCGGGCCGGCGCTGCAGCCGGGTGGCGTGCAGCACGTCGAAGTTGGCCGGATAGCGCCGGCCGACCTCGGTGGCGGTGCCGACCCGCAGCAGCCGCCCCGCACCCTGGACCTCGATCGTCATCAACGTCAAGGCTAGCCGGTCATCGATAGACCGGGTGGCCCACCGTTCATCGGCCGTTCAGCCCAGTGCCTCCCCGCGGAAGGCGGCGATCTGCCAGGTGCCGTCGGAGCGGCGCTCCCAGCCGTCGCGCTCGCCGCCGATCTCGGCGAACATCACCACCCGGTCGAACAGCCAGTCGGCGAAGTCGTCCTGCTCGGCCTCGGCCAGCCCGGCGCGCACCACCGCGCCGAAGGTGATGAGGCCGGTGCCCTCCAGCGGCGCGGCCCCGAGCACACCGAGCACCTCGTCGGGGGCCACGTCATCGCGCTCCTCGACCTCGAGGAACCCGCCGTCGGGCATCTCCACCAGGAACGCCAACTGTCCGCCCTCAGCGTGTCGCTTCCGCCAGCCCGGCGCGCACGCCGTCGGCGTCGCGATCCGTACCGTACACCGGTGTCTCCGGCTCCTGCCGCCAGCTGTCGTCGAGCCCACCCGCGTCGACCGGGTCGAAACCGAGGTCGTCGACGAGCGCCATGACGGTGCGCTTCGCGGCCGGGTCGTCACCGGCGACCGGCAGGGCGATACGGGTCGCGCCGCCGGGCGGGCGGCCGTCGGCCAGCAGGTGCTCGGCCCGGATGTTGTTGAACGCCTTCACCACGACGGCGCCGGGCAGGTGCCGCGCCGTCCACCGGCTGGAGGTGGTGCCCTCCTCGATGGCGGCGACCCGCCCGTCCCGCTGCGGGTAGTAGTTGTCGGTGTCGATGACGAGCTTGCCCGCCAGGGCGTTGGCCGGCAGCTGCGGTACCGCACGCAGCGGCACCGCGACGACCACCAGGTCGCCGGCGTTGGCGGCCTCCTCGGCGGTGCCCGGCGTCGCGCCCGTCTCCGCGGCCAGCCCGGCCAGGGAGCCCGGCCCCCGCGAGTTGGCAACCGTCACGTCGTGGCCGAGCTCGCGGAACCGGCGGGTGAGCGTACCGCCGATGTTGCCCGAGCCGATGATCCCGATCCTCATGCGGTCGGCGATACCCACCCGTCCGCATCCTTACGCACCGGCGTTTCGGCTGGTGCCCGGGGATCGACGGGTGCCGGTACAGTCGCCGGATGGATCCCGACGCGGGACTGCCGCGTCCGCTGACGCAGCTCGTCGGCCGCGAGGCCGAGCTGCGCGCCGCCACGCGCCTGCTGGCCGGCCGGATCCTCACCCTCGTCGGCGCCGCGGGCAGCGGCAAGACCCGCCTCGCCCTGGCCGTCGCCGGCGCCGCCCCGGGCCCGGTCCGCTTCGCCGACCTCACCACGATGGAGGGGGCCGCCGCGGCGCCCGGGTTCCTGCTCGACGCGTTCGGCGTCACCCGCCGGGCCGACCTCGACGACACCGACACGCTGCTCGCCGAGCTGGGCGACGAGCAGCTGCTGCTCGTGCTGGACAACTGCGAGCACGTCGCCGAGCCGGTCGCCGTCCTCTGCGAGCGCCTGCTGGCCGCCAGGCCGCTGGTCCGGCTGCTCGTCACGAGCCGCCAGGCCCTCGGCGTCGAGGGTGAGACGGTCCTCGCCGTGCAGCCGCTCGACGACGGCACCGCGCTGCGGCTGTTCGAGACGCGCACGTTCGAGCGCACCGGCCGCCCGCTGCCGGCCGCCCACCGCCCGGCCGCGGCCGCGATCTGCGCCGCCCTCGACGGGCTGCCCCTCGCCATCGAGCTCGCCGCGGCGCGGGCGGCGCTGCTCAGCGTGCCCGAGGTCCACCGGCTGCTCGCCGACCGCTTCCGCGTCCTCGCCGACGCCAAGGCCACCGGCCCCGAGCACCACCGCACGCTGCGCGCCGCCCTCGACTGGAGCTACCACCTGCTGTCGGCGGACAAGCAGGCGCTGCTGCGCCAGCTCGCGGTGTTCCAGGGCGGCTGGGACGCCGGCGCCGTCGCCGCCCTGCCGGCGCACCGCCCGGGCCTGACCGCCGCGCTCGCCGAGCGGTCGCTGCTGCACGACGGCGGCACCCGCGGCCGGATGCTGCAGACCGTCGCCGCGTACGCCGCCGCCCGCCTGGCCGAGGCCCCCGACGAGGAGGCCGCCGCCCGCGACGCCCACGCCGGGCACTACCTCGGCCTGGCCGAGCGGGCCGCCGAGGGCATCCGCGGCCCTGACCAGCGCGCCTGGCTGCGCATCCTCACCCTGGAGCAGGACAACCTGCGCGCCGCGATGGCCTGGCTGTCGGGCCGCCCCGGCGCGGAGCGCACCGACGACCTGCGCCTGGCCACCGCCATGGGGCCGTTCCAGCACTTCGTCGGCGGCTACCAGGCCGGCCGGCAGTGGCTCGCCGACGCCCTGGTCCGCCGCCCCGCCGCGCCCGCGCCCGTCCGGGCCGCCGCCGCGTCGGCCGCCGCCACCCTCGCGATGCTGTCGTGCGACTACCCGGCCGCCGCGAACCTCGCCCACCAGGCCCTGACCGGCGCGTCGGGCCTCGCGCGGGGCCCGCTGCTCACCCTCCTGGGCAGCGTCGAGCGCGAGCGCGCCCGCTACACGCGCTCCGCGTCCGTCCTGAACGAGGCGATCCAGTTGTACCGCGAAGCCGGCGATGCCTGGGGCGAGGGGCGCGCGACCCAGCTCGCCGGGGCGACCGCCTGGCTGTCCGGTGACCTCGACGGCGCCGCCGTGCTGCTCGTGGCCGCCCTGGCCGCGTTCCGCGATCTGGCCGACGCCGAGTCGGTGGCGTCGTCGCTGACCCACCTGGGCGCGGTCGCCCACTTCCGCGGCGACCAGCCCGGCGCCCGCCACCGCCTGGTCGAGGCCCTGGACCGGTTCACCGAACTGTCGTTCCCGGAGGGCATCGGCTGGGCCCAGGACCTCCTGGCGCGCGTCGACCTGGCCGAGGACCGCGTCCCGGCCGCCCTGGAGCGCCTGCGGGCGGCCCTGTCGATCCACCGACGCGTCGGCGACCGCTGGCGTACCGCGAGCGTCCTGGAGGCCCTCGCCGAGGCCCGCCGCCGAGGCGGCGACCCGACCCACGCCGTGGCCCTGCTGGGCGCCGCCGACGCGATCCGCGCCGAGATCGGCGCGCCGACCCCGGCGTGCGAGCTGCCGGCCCGCCGGGCGTGTGAGGCGGCCCTGCAGGCGGCGCTGCCCGAGCCGACGTACGCCCGGGCCCACCGCTTCGGCGCCCGCACCCCGCTGGACGACCTGCTCCCCCTGTCGTCCGCGACGTCGCCGGTGCCGGCGTCCTTGTAGCCCGGCCGGTCCCGAACCCCCACGAACGGGTGAATCCGGACCGGGGTCGGCCGCGTCCACCCGCGTGCTGTAGCCGAAAACGGGTGCAGATCGGCGGGTTTCCGCGGATTCTGCCCGAACGTCCGGCACTGCCCTAGGTTCGGCTCATCCGCCGGACTTCGTGGAGGGGCAGATGGGAATCCGCAGAGGTGTCGCCGTGACGGTCGCCGCGGGCGCGGCCGCCACCGGGATCGCGATCCCGGCGCCGGCCGGGGCCGACGCCGGCGGGATGGTGCGCGGGGTCGTCGCGATCACCAACGCCGTGCGGGCGCGGGCCGGCTGCGGGCCGGTGACGGCCAACGCCCGGCTCGACCACGCCGCCTGGGTCCACTCGCGGGACATGGCGCTGCGGGGCTACTTCTCCCACGGTGCGACCGGGGTGCGGGTGCGGGCCGCCGGCTACCGGTGGGCCTCCTACGGGGAGAACATCGCCTGGGGGCAGCGCAGCGCCGGGGAGGTGATGGACGACTGGATGAGCAGTCCCGGACACCGGGCCAACATCCTCGACTGCCGCTTCCGCAACGTGGGGGTGGCCGTCGTGTACGACGGCCGGGGCGTTCCGTACTGGACCCAGGACTTCGCCAGCCCCAGGTGAGCGCGGTGAACCCAGCGGTTTCCCATCCAGAGTTCATCGCCCGTTGTCCCGCAGCGCTGGACAGGAACGGCACGGCGACCGCCTAATGGAGTGCACCTCGCCCGGCACCCGCCGCCGGTCGGGCCCGCCGCAGTTCAACCACCCGCACCACCAGCCCTGGGCCGCGTGCACCCTGCTTCCGGGAGGCCGCCGATGAACGACCTGAACCTGCACGACGCACCGCTCACCGAGGCCACCGCGGCCGCCTACGTCGCCGCCGCCGGATTCCGGGTCGGACCGGTCGGCCGCGTCGGCGTGGAGCTGGAGTACTGCGTGCGCGACCCGCGCCGCCCCCAGCACCGCCCGGCGCCGGCCCGGCTGCTCGACCTGCTCGCCCACCTGGGCAACCCGCTGCCGGGCGGCAGCGCGGTGACGATCGAGCCGGGCGGGCAGCTGGAGCTGTCCTCGGCCGTCGGGGCGGACACCGCGACCTGCGCGGCGGCGGTCGCCGCGGACCTCCAGCTGGTCCGCGGGGTGCTCGGCGCGCACGGGCTGGTGCTCGACGGGACCGGGCTGGACATGGCGCGCCGGCCACGGCTGGTGACCGACCACCCGCGGTACGTGGCCCTCGCCGAGTACCACGACCGGACGGGGCCGAAGGGCCGGGCCGTCATGTGCAACTCGGCGTCGATCCAGGTCTGCCTCGACGCGGGCACCGAGGACGGCGACTGGACGGACTTCCGGCGCCGCTGGTGGCTGGCCGACGCGATCGGGCCGGTGGTCATGGCGGCGTTCGCGAACTCCCCGCACGTCACGCGGGCCGGGCGGCGGTGGGTGTCGTACCGGCAGGCGCTGCGCTTCGGCACCGACGCGCGCCGCACCCGGGCGCCGCGGCGCAGCGAGAACCCGCGGCGGGACTGGTCGCGGTACGCGCTCGCGGCCGGGGTGGCGATGATCGCCCACCAGGGCCCGGAGCGCTGGCACGTGCCGGCCGGGCTGACGATGCGCGACTGGCTGCGCGGCCACGGGCCCCGCCCGGTCACCCTGGACGACCTGGAACGGCACCTCGGCACGCTCGTGCCGCCGGTGCGGCCGCGGGGGTACCTCGAGCTGCGCATGATCGACCAGCAGCCCGGCGACGGCTGGACGGTGCCGGTCGCGGTGGTCACGGCGCTGCTCGACGACCCCGAGGGCGCCCAGGCGGCGGCCGACGCGACCGAGCACCTGCGCTCGCCGCTGCGCCGGCACCGCGACTGGATCACCGCCGCCCGCGACGGGCTCGCCGACCCGGCGCTGGCCGGGGCCGCGCTGGCCTGCTTCACCGCCGCCGGGGAGGTCCTGGCCCGCCAGGGCGCGCCGCTGTCGGTGCGCGACGCGGTCGCCGCGTTCACCGACCGGTACGTCCTGCGGGGGCGTTGCCCGGCCGATGACGTGCGGGCCGAGACGGGCCGCCGGTTGGGTGTGGTATCAACGGGATGACCAATCGCCCTCTGCGAGGAGCCATCCCATTGCGGGACATCGCCGTGTTCAGTGGCAGCGCGCACCCCGGGCTGGCCGAGGAGATCTGCGCGCAGCTGCAGGTGCCTCTGCTGCCCGTGCGGATCGACCGGTTCGCCAACGACTGTCTCGAGGTGCAGCTGCAGGCCAACTGCCGGGAACGGGACGTGTTCCTGATCCAGCCGCTCGTCCCGCCCGTGCAGGAGCACCTGGTGGAGCTGCTGCTCATGCTCGACGCGGCGCGGGGCGCGTCGGCGGCGCGCACGACGGTGGTGATGTCCCACTACGCCTACGCCCGCTCCGACAAGAAGGACGAGCCGCGCATCTCGATCGGCGGCCGGCTGGTCGCCGACCTGCTCAGCGCGGCCGGCGCGTCGCGGGTGCTGACCCTCACCCTGCACTCGCCGCAGGTCCACGGCTTCTTCAGCGTGCCGGTGGACCACCTGCACGCGCTGCGTGAGCTGGCCGGGCACTTCCGCAGCTACGACCTGTCCAACAGCGTCGTGGTGTCGCCCGACCTCGGCAACGCCAAGCCGGCCTCCGCGTTCGCGCGGATGCTGGGGGTACCGGTGGCGGCCGGCGCGAAGCAGCGCTTCTCCGACGACCGGGTGGTCATCAGCACCGTCATCGGCGACATCGAGGGCAAGGACGTCATCGTCCTCGACGACGAGATCGCCCGCGGCAGCACCGTCATCGAGCTCATCGGCAAGCTCCGCGAGCGGGGCGTGGCCAGCATCCGGGTCGCCTGCACCCACGGCCTGTTCACCGACGGCGCCCTCGAGCGGATCGCCGCCCAGCCCGACGTGCTGGAGATCGTCTGCACCAACAGCGTGCCGATCCCGAAGGAGAAGTGGGTCCCGAACCTGAAGGTGCTGTCGATCGCCCCGGCGATGGCCGAGGCGATGCGGCGCATCCACAACGGCGAGTCGGTCTCCTCCCTGTTCCACTGATGAACCTGCGGATCGGTGCACTGGGCCCGCTGCGGGCCGACCTGGGCGGGGCCGCGCTCGACCTCGGCGGCCCCCGCCAGCGGGCGGTGCTGGCCCGGCTCGTCGCCGCGGGCGGCCACGTCGTGCCGGCCGACCGGTTCGTCGACGACCTGTGGCAGGGCGAGCCCCCGCCGAAGGCCATGGCGGCCCTGCAGGTGTACGTGTCGAACCTGCGCCGGGTCCTCGAACCCGGCCGGGCGCCGCGCACGCCCGCGCGGGTCGTCGTCTCGGTCGCGCCCGGGTACGCGCTGCGGCTGCCCGCCGAGGCCGTCGACGCCTGGCACTTCGAGGACCTGCTGCGGCGGGCGGCCGTCATGGAGCCGGCCGCCGCGGACCCGCTGCTGCAGGAGGCCCTGGCCGTGTGGGCCGGGCCCGCCTACGCCGAGTTCCGCGACGAGCCGTGGGCCGTGCCCGAGGCGGCCCGGCTGGAGGAGCTGCGGCTGGTCTGCGTCGAGACGGCCGGGCAGGTGGCGCTGCGGCTGGGGCGGGCGGCGCTGGCGGTACCGGAGCTGGAACGCCACGTCCAGGCGCACCCGTTGCGCGAGCAGGCGGTGGCGCTGCTGGCCGCGGCCCTGTACCGGGCGGGGCGGCAGGCCGACGCGCTCGCCGCGCTGCGGGCCGCGCGGGAGCGCCTCGCCGACGAGCTGGGCGTCGACCCCGGCCCGGCGCTGCGCGCGATCGAGGCGGACGTCCTGGCCCACGCCGAGCACCTGGCCGCGCCGGCCGTGACCTCGCCGGCCATGGCCCCGCCGGCGGTGATGGCGCCTGCCGTCGTGGCGCTGCCCGACCGCCCGTCCGTCGGGCGCGAATCGGAGCTCGACCGGCTCGACCTGGAGGCCGGCGCCGCCGAACGGCACGGGCTGCGGGTCGTCTGGGTCGGCGGCGAGGCCGGCGCCGGGAAGACCACGCTGCTGAGGATGTTCGGCGCGCGGCTGTCCGGGCGCGGCTGGCAGGTGCTGTGGGGGCGCTGCCCGGAGGTCGACGGGGCACCGCCGGCCTGGGCCTGGACGGAGATCCTCGGCGTCGCCGACGCCGGCTTCGAGCTCGCCCGCGCCGCCGTCGACCGGCTCGGCGACGGCGGGCCGCTGCTCGTCGTGCTCGACGACGTGCACCGGGCCGACGGTGAGACGCTGCAGGTCCTGCGGCACGTCGCGGTCGAGCTGGCGGGGCGGCCGGTGCTCGTCGCGGCCACCCACCGGCCCGGTGAGGGCGGGGCCGCGCTGGCCGGGGCCCGGGCCGCGCTCGCCGGCCCGCGGTCGGTGGAGCTCGACCTCGGCGGGCTCGGCGCCGAGGACGCCGCCCGGCTGCTGCGGGCCCACCTCGGCGACGACCTCGACCCGTCCACGGTCGCGCTCGTGCACGCGCGGACCGGCGGCAACCCGCTGTTCCTGGCCGAGACCGCCCGACTCATCTCGGCCGAGGGCGCGGCCAGCGCGGTAGCGGCGATCCCCGCCGGCATCGGGCACGTGCTGCGGCGGCGGCTCGGGCGGCTGCCGGCGCCGGCCCAGACCGTGCTGCGCCAGGCCGCCGTCGTCGGCCGGGACGTCGACGTCGACGTCCTCGTCGACGCATCCGGTTCGTCTGGCTCGTCCGGTCTTTCCACGCCTTCGGCACCTTCAGCGCCTTCGGTACCTTCCGCGCCCTCCTGGCCTTCCGGCACCGGTGCCGACGACGCCGTGCTCGACGGCCTCGAGGCCGGGGTGCTCGCCGGGCTGCTCGAGGAGCCGGCGCCCGGGCAGGTGCGGTTCACCCACGCGCTGCTGCGCGACCTGCTGTACGCCGACATGCCGCTGCTGCGCCGCCGCCGGCTGCACGAACGGGTCCTCGCCACCCTCGAACGGGTCCGCCCGGCCGACGCGGCCGCGCTCGCCCACCACGCCCTCGCGTCGCTGTCGGCCGCGACCGCGCAGCGCACGGCCCGCCACGCCGCGGCCGCCGCCCGCCAGGCCGCCGCGCTGCACGCCCACGACGAGGCGGCCACGCTGTGGCGCGGGGCCCTCGACGCGCTCGACCTGCTGGCGACCGCCGGCCCGCCGGACGCGGCCGGCGCGCCCGAGCCCGGGTTCCGCCTCGACGTGCTGTGCGGCCTCGTGTCCGCCCGCGCGCACGCCGGCGACATGCTCGGCGCCCGCACGGCGCGCTCCGACGCCGTCGCCGCCGCGCAGGACCTCGGCGACCCGGCGGCGCTGCACCGGGCGCTGACCGCGTTCGACGCGCCGGTGGCCTGGTCGATCCGCCCGGCCCGGGTCGTCGACGCGCCGCTCGTGGCGCTGCTGGAGGCGGCCCTCGCCGCGGACCCGCCGCCGTCCGTGCGGTGCCGGCTCCTGGTGGCGCTGGTGTACGAGCTGGAGGGCGACGACACCGCGCGGTGCGCCGAGGCCAGCGCGGAGGCGCTGTCCCTCGCCGGCGACGACGCGGAGCTGCGCTGCCAGGCGCTCAACGCGCGGTACTTCGCCGTCCTCAACCCGCAGCGCCGCCACGAGCTGCCGTCCGTCGGCGCCGAGCTGCTCGCGGCGGCCGGGCGGGCCGGGCGGCCCGGGTTCGCGGCCCAGGCGCACCACGTGCTGTTCCAGGCGGCCCTGGAGCGCAACGACTTCACCGCCGCCCAGTCGCACATCGACGAGGCGCTGCACCGTTCCACGGCCGGGCAGCTCGGCATCACGCTGTCGGTACTGTCGATCCTGGATGCCATCCGCGCCCTGTTCGCCGGGGACTTCGCCACGGCCGAGCGGCTGTACCTCGAGCTCATCAGCCCCATCGAACGCGCCGGCCAGCCGAACGCGGCCGAGGTCGGCCTGCTCGGCGTGTTCTTCGTCCGCCTCGCCCAGCACCGGGCCGACACCCTGCTGGCGCAGCTGGAGCCCATCGTGGCGATCGCCCCCGGCGAGGCCAACGACATGATCACCCGCGCCCTCGTGGACGGCGGCCGCCTCGACGAGGCCCTCGCGGTGTGGAACCCCGACGCGATCCCGGTCCGCGCCGACTACTACTGGCTGACCTGGATGGGCCTGCGCGCCGAGAACGCCGCCGCGCTCGGCGACGCGGACTGGTCCGCGCGGTGCTACGAGGCGCTGCTGCCGTGGGCGGGGCAGTTCGTCGGGCTGGCGAGCGGGACGATCGGCGGGCCGCCGGTGGACCTGGTCCTGGGGCGGCTCGCGCTGGCGCTCGGCGACCCGCCGGCGGCGGCCCGGCACTTCGCGGCGGCCGGCGCGCTGGCCGACTCGGTCGGCGCCGCCCACTGGTCCGCCGCGGCGGCGCAGCACACCTGATGCATCAGCTCTGATACATCACTTCTGATGCATCGTTCTTGATGCATCGTTCTTGATGCGCCGTTCTTGATGCGCCGTTCTTGATGCGCCGTTCTTGATGCGCCGCTTCCGATACATCAAGCCCGACGCATCGCTTCCGATGCATCGCTTCCGATGCATCAGGCTTGATGTATCAAGCCTGATGCATCGAGCCCGCTGGGGCGAGCCGGCCCGCACAGCCGGCTCAGCCGAAGATCGCCTTCTCGCGCCGACGGAAGCCCGGCCGCACCAGCGCCAGCATCACCAGCAGCACCGGCCCGGCCACGCGCCGCAGCTGCGCCAGCTCGGCAGCGGTGGCGTACCGCTCGATCCGCGGCAGCTCGAACCCCACCGCCGTCCCCTTGCGCACCGCGGTCTCCACGCGCTGCCAGTCGGCCTCCGGGACGTACCGCTCGATGATCGGGAAGATCGTGCGCTCCTCGTCCTCGATGTGCTCGTCGAGCATGTCCCGCAGCGTCTCCAGGCTCGTGGCGAGCCGCCCCGCCGCGGCGCGGTCGTCCGGCGCGGCGGCCAGCGCCGCGGCCTCGGCGCGCAGCCGGTCGAGCAGCGGGTCGAGCTGCGCGTGGTCGTCGGTCAGCTCGGCCAGGTCGACCTCCGCCCCCGCGACCCGCTCCAGCACCGGCCACAGCACCTCGTCCTCCGCCCGGTGATGGTGGTGGATGCCGTCGAGGAGCGTCATAAGGTACTTCTGGATCGCCCGCGCCCGCGAGGGTGGGTTCGGCGTGGTCCCGGCGGCGATGCCGCGCACGAGCTCGGCGAAGCGGCGCGCGTCGCCGCGCATCGAGCGGTGGTTGATGGTGATGCCCAGCAGGTCCGGCATGATGGTCCCCTTTCGTCGATCGTCAGGGGACCCCGGCGCGGTTGGCGACGACTTAAGAGGCGCTTGGTGAACACCGGCCGCGCGGGCGATCACGATCCGGGTCGTGATTCGTTACGGTGAATAGGTGACGACGACGCTGTTCTCGCAGGAGTTCTGGAACAATCCTTTTCCGGTGTACGCGGCCCTGCGGGAGCAGGCGCCCGTGCACCGCGTCACGCTGCCGACCGGCTCGGAGATCTGGCTGGTCACCCGCTATGCCGACGCGAAGGCGGCGCTCGGCGACCCGCGGTTCTCGAAGCGGCAGGGCGCTACGGACAACGCGAAGGCGATCACGGACAACAATGTGAGTTCGCCGCTCACCCGCCATCTGCTGGCCAACGACCCGCCCGATCACACGCGCCTGCGGCGGCTCGTGGCGAAGGTGTTCACGGCCCGGCGGGTCGAAGAACTGCGCCCCCGGATCGAGGAGCTCAGCGCGGCCCTGATCGACGGGATGCGCGGCAAGGCATCGACGGACCTCGTCGAGGACTACGCGGTGCAGCTGCCGATCCAGGTCATCTGCGAGCTGTTGGGGGTGCCCCTGGCGGACCAGGCCGACTTCCGGCGCTGGACGTCGGTGATGGTCGGCGGCTCGGCGAGCACCGCGGGGGTGCCCGAGGCGGCGGCGGCCTTCCTGGGATACCTGATGAAGCTCATCGCCAGCAAGCGCGCCGAGCCGGCCGACGACCTGCTGAGCGGGCTGATCGCGACCCGCGACGAGGGCGACCGCCTCAGCGAGGACGAGCTGACGTCGATGGTGTTCCTGCTGCTGCTGGCCGGCCACGAGACCACGGTCAACCTGATCGGCAACGGGATGTACACCCTGCTCACCCACCCCGACGACCACAAGCGCCTGATCGCGGACCCGGACCTCATCCCGGCCGCCGTGGAGGAGTTCCTGCGCCTGGAGAGCCCGGTCGAGACGGCCACGTTCCGCACCGCGGTCGAGCCGGTGACGTTCGGCGAGGTGACGATCCCGCGCGGGGCCCTCGTCGGCATCTCCCTGCTCGGCCCGAACCGCGACCCCGAGCGCTTCCCCGACCCGGACCGCTTCGACCTGTCCCGCCCGGAGAACCAGCACCTGGCGTTCGGCCACGGCATCCACTACTGCCTGGGCGCGCCGCTGGCCCGGCTGGAGGCCCAGGTCGCGTTCACCGACCTGCTGTCGGCGTTCCCGTCGATGCACCTCGCGGTGCCGGCCGAGGACCTGGTGTGGCGCCCCGGCGTCCTGATCCACGGCACCACGGCCCTGCCCGTCGAGCTCGAGTAGCCGCTCAGCCCTCCAGCGGGATGGCCGGCCGGACCAGGAACTGGTCCACGTTCGCGCCCTCCCGCTGGAGGAACTCGGCGTACTCGGCGTCGCGGTACGCGGTGGCGAGGGTCAGCCAGGACAGGAAGTCGCCGGCGCCCCCGCACACGTTGCTGCCGCCGTCCCCGCCGCACACCACCGTCGGGTCGGCGGTGCGCTCGTCCAGGTACGGGTCGTGGCCGATGCGCAGCCCGAACCGGTTCACGCCGCGGTGCGGCCCGTCCTCGTGCGGTTCGGTGCCCGCGGGGTAGGTGTCGCCCCACCGGAACAGCGTCGCTCGGCCGCCCCGCCGGGCACCAGCGCGAAGGCGGTGCCGCCGACGTCGAAGCGGGCGATCCGGTGCTCCCGGCCGGCGTACGCGTGCGGGCGCACCTCGTACGCCGACGCACCGACCCGGGCCGCGATCCGCCGGGCCTCGTCGTCAAGGTTGTCGTCGTCAAGCATGCCGGCATCATGCCGCACCGGCGGCCCTCCCCCGAGGAAGGGCCGCCGGCCGCATCACACCCCTCGTTACGGCAGGGTCCAGCGCTGGTTCGCGCCGGCGAAGCAGTCCCAGATCTGCAGTCTCGCGCCGTCGGCCGAGCTGTTGTCGGTGACGTCCAGGCACCGGTTCGACACCGGGTTGCGCAGGGTGCCGTTGGCCTGGCTCTGCCAGACCTGGGCGCCCGTGCCGTTGCAGTCCCAGAGCTGGATCTTCGTGCCGTTGGCGGTGCCGGCGCTCGTCACGTCCATGCACTTGCCGAGGGCGCGCAGGGTGCCGTCCGTGGCCACCGTCCAGGTCTGGGCGTTCGTACCGTTGCAGGTGTACAGCTGGATCGCCGTGCCGTTGGCCGTCGACGCCGCGGCGACGTCGACGCACTTGCCGGCCAGGCCCGTGATGCGGCCCGTGCGGCCGGTCGGCGGGGTCGTGGTCGGCGGCTGGGTCGTGCCGCCCGTCGCCGTCTCGTAGATCGCCGACACCAGGGAGTTCGCGCCGGTGGCGTCCTGGGACAGCTCCCAGTTCATGATGCCGCCGGCGTTGGCCATCGCCCACTGGGTCTTGCGGCGGATCGTGGGCAGGCCGTTGTAGCACTCGTTGGAGCCGTTCACCGTGGTGCAGTCGCGGTTGGCGTTGGCCGGGTCGCGGGACACCAGGTCGGCGAACGTGTAGTAGTTCGGCCGGGAGTAGAACGGCACGCCCAGCACGGCCTTCGACGCCGGCAGGCCGCGACCCTTCCAGAAGTTGACCGAGTTGATCGACCAGTCGTAGTTGGCGTGCGGGCTGCCCCCGTCGTACGCCATGATGTTGAGCCAGTCCACGTAGCCGAACACGGCCGGCTGCACGCCGTTGGCGGTGCCGCCCTCGGACACCACGGCCGCGGTGAGCAGCTTGCCCCGGCTGTGCATCGCGGTGCTGAGCTGGGACATCAGCGCCGTGTAGTTGTTACCGGAGGTGCCCGGGTCCGGGTACTCCCAGTCGATGTCGACACCGTCGAGGTTGTACTGGTTGACCAGGTTGACGATGTTGTTGACGAAGGCGGTGCGGGCGGTGGCGTTGCCCGCCATGCCCTCGAAGCCCGAGTCGTTGCCGTCGTTCCAGCCGCCGACGGCGATCGACACCTTCACGCCGGCCGCGTGCCCGAGCGAGACGATCTGCTGCAGCTTCGCCGGGTTGTCCAGGCCCTGCAGGCTGCCGTTGCTGTTGGGCAGGATGAAGGCGTAGTTGATGTGGGTGAGCTTGCTGTACTGGATGGCGGTCGCGCTGCCGGCCCAGGACGGCATGTAGCCGACGCTCTTGAAGCCGTTGGGCAGCACGGCGGCGTCGGCGGCCGACTGGCTCGCCAGGGCGACGACGGCGCCCACGGCGGCCGTGGCCACCGCGACGGCGCCGGCCGCCAGGGCCGACCGGCGCGCCCGGTGGCGTCCGGGACGGGCGGTCCCGGACTCCGAGTGGGAGGACATGGGTGCTCCTTCGGGTGGGTCGACCGGCGCCCAGGGCATGGTGGGGCAGCCCGCGGGACCGCACCGCCTCGTCGGGGGCGGCGGCGAGGTTCGAGGGGCGCCGATGCGATGACAGGTGGCTGAGACGATAGGAAAGTTAACTATCAGCTGTCAATATAAGACTTGATTAAGGTCGATGAAAAAGTCCTGAAGCCCCAGCTCAGGCGAACTGCTGCAGCCCCACCACGGCGAGCAGCGCCAGCTTCTCGGCGGCGTCGGTGCCCGGCGTCGGGGTATACACCAGCAGGAACTGACCCTGGTCGGGCGTCATCAGGGTCTCGCAGTCGACCTGGACCGGCCCGACCTGCCGGTGCACGATCACCTTCCGGTCGGCCCGGCGGACCGCGACCTGGTGCTCGTCCCACAGCGAGGCGAACTCGGGGCTGGCCGCGCGTAACCGCCGCACCAGGCCCTCGACGTCGCTGTCGCCGGCCCGGCGGGCCGCGGTCGCGCGCAGGTCGGCGACCATCGAGCGGGAGTGGTGCTCCTCCTCGTCGGCGGGGTGCACGAAGCGGGCCTGCGGCTCGGTGAACCAGCGCCAGATCCGATACCGCCGGTCGCCGCGCAGCGCCGTCTGGTCGCCCATGAGCAGCGTGGACATGCGATTCTGCGCGAGGGTCTCGCCGAGGTCGGACACGACCATCGCCGCGGTGCCGCCGAGCAGGTCGAGCATCCGCAGCAGGCCGGCCCGGGCGTGGGCCTCGGCGCCGCCGGACGGCGGCGGGCGGTGCCCGGCCAGGTGGAACAGGTGGTCGCGCTCGTCGTCGCTGAGGCGCAGCGCGCGGGCCAGGGCGGTGAGCATCTGCGAAGACGGCTGCGCGCTGCGGCCCTGCTCGAGGCGCACGACGTAGTCGGTGGACATGCCCGCGAGCATGGCGACCTCCTCGCGGCGCAGGCCGGCCGTGCGCCGCCGGGGACCCTCGGGCAGGCCGGCGTCACCGGGGTTGATCGCCAGTCGGCGGCGGCGGAGGAAGTCGGCGAGGTCGGCGCGCTGCATGGGTCCATGGTCCGCGCGAGCGCCGGTCGTAGCCAGGGACTGCCGGTCCTAGGGCAAATGCTCCGCTGGTACCTCCGCCCCGGTGGGCGGATGGTCGAAGGGAACCCACACGCAGTACAGGAGCGGCATCATGCGAACCAGCAACCTCGGCACCACCGGCCCGGCCGTCTCGGCGCTCGGCCTCGGCGCGATGGGCATGTCGGGCATGTACGGACCGGCCGACCGCGACGAGAGCATCGCCACGGTCCACGCGGCGCTCGACGCCGGCATCACGCTGATCGACACCGGCGACTTCTACGGCATGGGCCACAACGAGCTGCTCATCCGCGACGCGCTGCGCGCCGGCGACCGGGAGCACGTGGTGCTCAGCGTCAAGTTCGGCGGGCTGCGCGGCCCGGACGGCGGCTTCGCCGGCGTGGACACCCGCCCGATCGCGACGAAGAACTTCCTCGGCTACACGCTGACCCGCCTCGGCACCGACTACGTCGACATCTACCGGCCGGCCCGGCTCGACCCGGCGGTGCCGATCGAGGAGACCATCGGCGGCCTCAAGGAGCTCGTCGAGGCGGGCTGGGTGCGCCACATCGGGCTGTCGGAGGTCGGCGCCGAGACGATCCGCCGGGCGCACGCCGTGCACCCGATCGCCGACCTGCAGATCGAGTACTCGCTGATCTCCCGCGGCGTTGAGGACGAGGTGCTCGGCACGCTGCGGGAGCTGGGCATCGGCCTGACGGCCTACGGCGTGCTGTCCCGCGGCCTCATCTCGGGCCACTGGCGCAGCGACCGGGCGCTGACCCCGGGCGACTTCCGGGCGCACAGCCCGCGCTTCGCCGAGGGCAACGTCGAGCACAACCTGTCCCTCGTGGAGCAGCTGCGGGCACTCGCCGCGGCGCGCGGGGCCACCGTGGCCCAGGTCGCGATCGCCTGGGTGCTCGCCCAGGGCGCCGACATCGTCCCGCTCGTCGGCGCCCGGACCCGGGAGCGGCTCACCGAAGCGCTCGGCGCGGCCGAGCTGGCCCTGACCGCCGACGACCTCGCGGCGATCGACCGGGCGGTGCCCGACGGCGCCGCGAAGGGCGATCGCTACCCGACGGCGTTGATGGCCGGGTTGGGCAGCCGCTGAGCCACGATGAGGCCCAGGGCCGACGGCGGGTCGACCAGGGCGGTGACCCGCAGGAACGCGACCGCCAGCTCGTCGTCGTCGCAGGCGGCGAGCTGCAGCGCGCGGATCTGCGCCGACCCGCCCAGGTCGCTGCCCGTCGCCAGGGCCCACGGCGCCTCGAGGGCCTCGGCCTGCCGGGCGAAGTAGCCGTCCTGGCCGTCGCGCAGCGCGAGGGCGCACAGCGCGGCGACCGACATCCCCTGCCCGTAGACCGGGTTGAACGCGCAGGCGGCGTCACCGATGACGACGATGCCGTCCGGCACCTCGGCCCGCTCGTAGCGGCGCCGCACGTAGGCCGGGATCCGGAACGTGGCGGCGTCGCCGAGCGGGGTCGCGCCCCGGACGACGTCGGCGGTGTCAGGGACGGGCAGGCTCTCGGCGTAGCGCAGGAAGTCGTCGAGTCCGGTCGGCGGGACCTCGCCGCGGACGCCGGCGAGCGTGACGAGGATGCGGCCGCCCTCCAGGCGCTGCACGACGGAGCTGCGGCGGTGCTCGTCGTAGCGGGCGGTGACCGCGACGAGGTCGGTGCCGAGGCGGCCGTCGTCGGCGAAGATCCGCGTGGAGTAGCGCAGGTCGATCGTGACGACCTCCTCCTCCGGCGGGGTCACGCCGGCCTCGGCCAGCCACTGCGGCATGCGCGAGCCCCGGCCGGTGGCGTCGACGACGAGGCCGGCGGGCAGGACCCGCGACCCGTCGCCGTGGCGGCTGGTGACCCGCACGACCCGGTGCCCGGCGCCGTCCGTGCCCAGCCCGACGATGTCGTAGCCGTCGAGGAACCGCACGTTCGGCAGCCGGCGGACCATGTCGCGGGCGGTGTGCTCGATGAGGGCACGGCTGGCGGCGACGGCGGTCAGGCCGCTGCGGGCGGCGCGGAGGCGGCGGCCGTTGAGGTGCCAGCGGGCGTCGGCGCAGATGTCGCCCCGCAGCGCGCCGGCGGCGACGAGGCGCTCGGTGAAGCCGGGCAGCAGCTCCTCGGCGGCCTGCAGCCCGCGGGGCAGCATGGCGTGCACGTGCCGGCCCTGCGGGACGCCACGGCGGTCGTGGGGCCCGGCCGGCAGGAGGTCCCGTTCGACGATGAGGATCGAGTCGTGCCGCGGGGCGAGCGCCGCGGCCGCGAGCAGCCCGGCGATCCCGCCGCCCAGCACGACGACCCGGTGGGCGTTGTTCGTGTGCGTCATGCCCCTGACGGTCCCGGCTGCGGCCGCCGCCGTCTGCGCACTTGTACGCGCCCGCCGGGTCGTGGATGCGACCGCCGCCGGTCAGTCGTCGGGCATGTGGCCGCCGACGCCGATGACGAAGGCGAGCAGCGCGCAGCTGGCCACGATGATCAGGGCCAGGGTGGTGAACCGGCCGACCGGGTGCTCGGCGGTCACGTTGAACCAGCCTCGCGGGTCGACCCGGACCGCCAGCAGGTCGCCGACCCTGGGCTCGCCGTCGAGGAAGCGCACCCCGCCGAGGTCGTCGCCGGTGGCCGGGTCGCGGACGTGGAACACGGGGAAGTCGCCGCCGTCCTCGCGCTGCCAGCCGTTGGTGATCTGGGTGACGACGGCGTTGACGGGCTGGCCCTGGTTCGCCATATACACCGGCAGCACGAGCAGCGTCGTCAGCCAGGCGGTGAACGTGAGCACGAGCAGCATCACGATCCGCAGCGGGGCGGTGTGCTCGGGGGCGCCGGCGCGGTGCACGAGGTAGCCGGGGACGGCGGCGGCGACGGACAGCCCGGAGCCGACCAGCAGCCAGGTGAACCCGGGCCGCCCCGCGATCAGCCCGGTGATCGCCACGACGCAGGCGGTGACGAGGAACGCGGCCCCGGTGCGCCACAGTCCGGTCCACAGGGCACGCCACCGATACCTCGTCACGCCCGACACCGTAGGCGATCAGTCCGCGGACCGCTGCCCCTGCCCCCCACCGGACGACAAGACGACCGGCCGGCCCCGGGCAGACGCTCGGGACCGGCCGGGTGGACTGGTCTCAGTGCTTGGCCGCGACCCGCTCGACGGCCTTGGCGTAGTCGGGGACGTCGGCCATCGCGGCCGCCAGGCGCAGGTACGGCAGCGCCTCGCGGCCCCGGCTCTGCCGCTCCAGCGTGCGGCCCAGCAGGTGGCAGGCGTAGTGGTCGGTCGGGTCCCGGTCGACCAGCGCGCGCAGCTGCGCCTCCGCCCGGTTGAGCTGCGCGGACCCGAAGTAGGCCCGGGCCAGCCAGAGGCGCACCTCGGCGTTGCCGGGCTCCTCCACGAGGACCGTCTCGAGGATCTTCGCCGCCTCGATCGGGTCGCCCGCGTCCAGGTAGAGGACACCCCTGCGGTACTCGGCGATCATGTCGGTCATGACACGTGTCAACGTCCGGCAGGCGCCGGAATGTTCCCGCCCTCAGTGGGCCTTGAGCCAGGCGACGAGGTCGTCGAGGACCTGGTCCTGCTCGGGCTCGTTGTAGACCTCGTGGTGCAGGCCCTCGTACACGTGCAGGGTCAGGTCCTTGGAGCCCGCGCGGGCGGCGATCAGGCGGCTCGACTCCTGGTCGACCAGGCGGTCCTCGGCGCCGTGCAGGACCAGCACCGGCAGCGTCAGGGACGGCAGGCGCTGCTGGAACAGGGCCATCTGGGTGAGCATCGCGCCGCCCAGGCCGGCCGGGACCTTGCCGTGGTGGACCATCGGGTCGGCGTCGTAGCGGGCCACGACCTCCGGGTCCTTGGAGATGTACGCCGACGGCAGCGACTGCACCGGCGCGCCCGGCGCGATGCGGCCCAGGATCTTCGCCACGGCCATCGCCGGCTTCGGGATGCCCTTGCCGGGCAGCACCGGCGTGCCCGACAGCACCAGGCCCCGCAGGGCGGACTGGTGCTCGAGCGCGTATGCGAGGGCGATCATCGCGCCCATGCTGTGCCCGATGAGGAACGGCGCCTGGCCGGGGTGGCGGCGGGCGACCTCGGCGAAGAGCAGGTCCAGGTCGGCGGTGAACTCGCCGATGCGCCGCGCGAGGAGGCGCTTGCCGCCGGAGCGGCCGTGGCCGCGGTGGTCGGGGGCGTACACGGCCAGCCCGAGCTCGCCGAGCCGGGCGACGACGTGGTCGTACCGCCGGGCGTGCTCGCCCATCCCGTGCGACAGGACGACGGCCCCGGACACGTCGCCGGCGGGCGTCCAGACGTCGTACACGATACGGACCCCGCCGCCACCGGTGAGGTGGCTCTCCTCGCGCTGCATGGCAAGCATCGTCCGCCGCCCCGGCCCGTCACCGCAAGCGTTCGGCCGCGGCCCGGGCGGCGCCGACGCCCGCCCGGGCCGTGACGGGCCCGTCAGATGCCGCGGGCGAGGCGGTAGTAGGCCGCGTTCCAGCGGACCTCCTTGGTGAACTCCCGCGTGGTGGTGTCGTTGTCGATGACGAGCAGCTCGGTGCCGACCATCTCGGCCAGGTCGTGCAGCTCCTCGGCGCCGACCGCCTGTGAGAGGACCGTGTGGTGCGGGCCGCCGGCGGTCAGCCAGGCCTCGGCCGAGGTGGACAGCGACGGGGCCGGCTTCCAGACCGCCCGGGCGACCGGCAGCTTCGGCAGCGGCGCGGTCGGGGCGACGACCTCGATCTCGTTGGCGACCAGGCGGAAGCGCTCCCCCAGGTCGGCCAGGCCGACGACGATCGCGGGGCCGGGGGCGGCGTCGAAGACGAGGCGGACCGGGTCCTCGCGGCCGCCGATGCCGAGCGGGTGGATCTCGCACGACGGGGTGTCGGCGGCGATCGACGGGCAGACCTCCAGCATGTGGGCGCCGAGGATGACCTCGTTGCCGGGTGTGAGGTCGTAGGTGTAGTCCTCCATGAAGGACGTGCCGCCGGACACACCGGCGGGGGCCATCGCCTTGAGGGTGCGCACGAGGACCGAGGTCTTCCAGTCGCCCTCGCCGCCGAAGCCGTACCCGTCGGCCATGAGCCGCTGCACGGCCAGGCCGGGCAGCTGGCGCAGGCCGCCGAGGTCCTCGAAGTTGGTGGTGAAGGCCTTGAAGCCGCCGGCGTCCAGGAACCCGCGCAGGCCCAGCTCGATGCGGGCGGCGTAGCGCAGCGACTCCGCCCGGTCGCCCAGCAGCGCGGCCGAGACGCGGTAGGTGTCGGCGTACTCCTTCACCAGCTTGTCGACGTCGGCGTCCAGCGCGGCGTCCACCGCGGCGACCAGGTCGTTCACGCCGTAGGTGTTCACCGAGACGCCGAAGCGCAGCTGCGCCTCGACCTTGTCGCCCTCGGTCACCGCGACGTCGCGCATGTTGTCGCCGAAGCGGGCCAGGCGCAGCGAGCGCATCGCCGCGTAGCCGGCGGCGGCCCGGGTCCACGCCCCGATGCGCTGCAGCACCCGCGGGTCGGTGACGTGCCCGGCGACGGTCTTGCGGGCCACGCCGAGGCGGGACTGGATGTAGCCGAACTCGCGGTCGCCGTGGGCGGCCTGGTTGAGGTTCATGAAGTCCATGTCGATCTCGGCCCAGGGCAGCGCGACGTTGGACTGGGTGTGCAGGTGCAGCAGCGGCGTGCGCAGCGCGTCCAGGCCGGAGATCCACATCTTGGCCGGCGAGAACGTGTGCATCCAGGCGACGACGCCGACCACGTCCGGGTTGTTGCCGGCCTCCAGGCAGATCCGCAGGATGTCGGCGGCCGAGGTGAGCACCGGCTTCCACACGACCCGGGCCCCGATGTCGGGCGCCTCGTCGAGGGCCGCGGCGATCTGGCGCGACTGCGACGCCACCTGCTCCAGCGTCTCCGGGCCGTACAGGCCCTGGCTGCCGGTCAGGAACCAAACCTCGTGCGTCATCGTGCGCCCTTCTTACCGGAGTTGTGCTGGCCGTAGACGTTCTGGTAGCGGTCGTGCAGCGAGTCGACGGCCGCGGCGGGCAGTCGCTCGACGGACCCGAGCTGCCGGGCGAAGTGCATCGTGCGGGCCACGTCCTCGCACATGACGGCGGCCTTCACCGCGGCCTTGGCGGAGGCGCCGATCGTGAACGGCCCGTGCTGGCGCATGAGGACCGCCGGGGAGCGGTGCCCGCTCAGCGTCTCCACGATCCCCCTGCCGATCGCGTCGGAGCCGATGAGGGCGAACGGCCCGACCGGGATGTCCCCGCCGAACTCGTCCGCCATCGCGGTGAGCGAGCACGGGATCGGCTCGCCCCGGGCCGCCCAGGCGGTCGCGTACGGGCTGTGGGTGTGCACGACCCCACCGACGTGCGGCATGTACCGGTACACGTAGGCGTGCGCCTCGGTGTCGGAGGACGGCGCGTGGTCGCCCTCGACGAGCCGGCCGTCGAGGTCGCAGATCACCATGTGATCCGCCGTCAGCTCGTCGTACATGACCCCGGAGGGCTTGATGACGAGCAGGTCCTCGCCGGGCACCCGGGCCGAGACGTTCCCGGCGGTCCAGGTGACCAGGCCCCACCGGATGAGCTGGGCGTGCAGGTCGCACACCTCCTTGCGGAGGTCGTCGACGGAGGTCACGCGGCCACCTCCTCGCGCAGCGCCCGCAGCCGGTGCAGGGCGTCCGTGCCGCCACGGCCGAAGTGCTCGTGCAGCTCGGCGTAGACCGCGTAGAGCCGGTCGTAGACGTCGGCCGCCCCGGCGTCGGGCGTGTAGACGGCCCGGGAGACCCGGCCCATCTCGGCGGCCGCCGCCCGGACGTCCGGGTAGGCGCCGGCCGCGACCGCGGCGTGGATCGCCGAGCCGAGCGCGGGGCCCTGCTCCGAGCCGATGACCGAGATGGGCCGGCGCAGCACGTCGGCGTAGATCTGCATGACCAGGGTGTTCTTGAGCAGGCCGCCCGCCGCGATGAACTCGGTCACCGGCACGCCCGAGGACTCCAGGGTCTCCACGATGGTGCGCGTGCCGAAGGCCGTGGCCTCGATCAGGGCCCGGTAGACGTCCTCCGGACGGGTGTGCAGGGTCTGGCCGACGATGACGCCGGACAGGCCGTGGTCGACGAGCACCGACCGGTTCCCGTTGTGCCAGTCCAGCGCCACCAGGCCGTGCTGGCCCGGCCGCTGCGCCGCGGCCCGCGACGTCAGCTCCTCGTGGGTCAGGCCGCCCTCCAGCTGCGTCTCGACGAACCAGCCGAAGATGTCGCCGACGCCGGACTGGCCGGCCTCGAAGCCCCACAGCCCGGGGATGATGCCGTCCTGCACGACACCGCACATGCCGGGCACGTCGGCGAGCGACCCGCCGCTCATCACGTGGCAGGTGGACGTGCCCATGATGGCGACCAGCTGGCCCGGCTCGACCGCCTTGGCGGCCGGCGCGGTGACGTGCGCGTCGACGTTGCCGACCGCGACCGCGATCCCGGCCGGCAGGCCGGTCCACTGCGCCGCCTCGGCGGTCAGCGAGCCGGCCCGCCCGCCGAGCGGGGACAGCGGGCCGTCCACCTTGGACACCCAGTCGCCGAAGCCCGGATGCAGCGCCTCCAGATAGGACTTGGACGGGTACGAGCCGTTCTGGAAGACACCCTTGTACCCGGCCGTGCAGGCGTTGCGGGTCTCGACGCCGGCCAGCTGCCAGACGATCCAGTCGGCCGCCTCGATGAACCGGTCGGCCCGCGCGTAGGTCTCCGGCGCCTCCTCGAGCACCTGCAGCGCCTTGGCCAGCTGCCACTCGGAGGACAGCTTCCCGCCGTACCGCGGCAGCCAGGGCTCGCCGCGGGCGGCCGCGAGGGCGTTGATCCGGTCCGCCTGGCCCTGCGCCGCGTGGTGCTTCCACAGCTTCGGGTACGCGTGGCGGTCCGCCGGCAGCACGTCCGACAGCGGCGTGCCGTCGGCGAGCACCGGCAGGAACGTGCACGCGGTGAAGTCCGTGGCGATCCCGATCACGTCGGCCGGGTCGACACCGGCCGAGGCGACCGCCGCCGGGACCGCGTGCCTGAGCACGTCGACCCAGTCGGCGGGGACCTGCAGCGCCCAGTGCGGCGGCAGCGCCTCGCCGGTGTGCGGGAGGGTCCGTTCGACGGCACCGTGCCGGTACTCGTGGACGGCCGTGCCGACCTCCGCCCCGTCGCCGACGCGGACCACGACGGCCCGGCCGGACAGGGTGCCGAAGTCGACACCGACTACATACTGCGTCATCTGCTTCTCCGCGCCACGGCCCGCTGCAGGACGATGAAGATGAACAGCAGCGCACCGATGACGATCTTGGTCCACCAGGAGCTGAGGTTGCCCTGGAACGTGATGATGGTCTGGATGAGGCCGAGCACACCGACGCCGAGGACGGTGCCGAAGAGGAAGCCGGAGCCGCCGGTGAGCACGGTGCCGCCGATGACGACGGCGGCGATCGCGTCGAGCTCCATGCCCAGGGCGTGCAGGCCGTAGCCGGAGGACATGTAGAAGCTCAGCAGGACCCCGCCGAGGGCCGAGCACAGGCCGCTGAGGGTGTAGACGGCGATCCGGGTGCGGCCCACGGGCAGGCCCATGAGCAGCGCCGACTGCTGGTTGCCGCCGAGGGCGTAGACGTTGCGGCCGAAGCGGGTGTACGCCAGGGCGTAGGCCGCGGCGAGCACCACGACGAGCGCGATGACAACGCTGTAGGAGATGTGGAAGCCGCCGAAGCGCAGCTTGTCCTGGGCCATGTGGGTCCAGAACCCGTCCGTGATCGCGATCGAGTCGGTGCTGATCACGTAGCACAGGCCGCGGGCGAGGAACATGCCGGCGAGCGTGGCGATGAACGGCTGGATGTCGAAGAAGTGGATGACGGCGCCCATGCCCAGGCCGATGACCGCGCCGACGGCGAGCACCAGGGGCAGCACGACGCCGGGCGACCAGCCCTTCTCCAGCAGCGAGGCGGCGATCATCGTGGTGAGCGCGACGACCGCGCCGACCGACAGGTCGATGCCGCCGGTGAGGATCACGAACGTCATGCCGACCGCGACGACGAGCAGGAACGCGTTGTCGATGAAGATGTTCAGCACGACCTGCGTGTCGTCGAAGCCGTCGTAGGCGACGATGCCGGCGCCGTACATGCCGACGAGCAGGGCGAGCGTGGCCAGCACGGGGATGTGCCGCTGCCGCGGGGTCACCCAGCGACGGAGGTCGCCGGCCGATGCGATCGTGCTCATGCGGGCACCTGCACCTTCTGCGCCGCGGTGGGCGCCGCGGCCGCCGGGGGACGGCGGCGGCGCTGGAACGCGGCCCGGAACTTCGGCGACTGCGCGAGGCACAGGGCGATGACGACGATCGCCTTGAACAGCAGCGTGATCTCGGGCGGGACGCCGATCGTGTAGATGGTGATGTCGAGGGTCTTGATGATGACCGCGCCCAGGACCGTGCCGAGGATGGAGAACCGGCCGCCGGCCAGGGATGTGCCGCCGATGACGACGGCGAGGATCGCGTCGAGCTCGATGAGCAGGCCGGCGTTGTTGCCGTCGGCGCTGGACACGTTGGAGCTGATCATCAGCCCGGCGATGCCGGCGCACAGCCCGGCGAAGACGTAGACGGTGAGGATCAGCCAGCGCGAGCGGATGCCGGCCAGGCGGCTCGCCTCGGCGTTGCCGCCGACGGCCTCCAGCAGCATGCCGAGCGCGGAGCGGCGCACGAGCAGCACGGCGAGCACGACGACCAGCGCGGCGATGAGCACGTTGAGCGGCAGGCCGAACCAGTAACCGGCGCCGATCATCTTGTACGGCGAGCTGTTGATCGTGATGATCTGCCCGTCGGTGATCAGCTGGGCGAGGCCGCGCCCGGCCACCATGAGGATCAGCGTCGCGATGATCGGCTGGATGCCGACGGTCGCGACCAGGAAGCCGTTCCACAGGCCGAGGCCGAGCGACAGCAGCAGCGCCAGGCCGACGGCGAGCAGCACGCCGGTGACGCTGTTCTGGTCGCCGAGGTCGCTGATCTGCAGGCAGGCGAGGGCGCCGGCGATGGCCACGACCGCGCCGACCGACAGGTCGATGCCGCCGGTGGCGATGACCAGCGTCATGCCGAGCGCGACCAGGGCGAGCGGGGCGCTGGCGCGCAGGATGTCGATGAGGCTGCCGTAGAGGTGCCCCTCACGCAGCTCGATGTTGAAGAAGCTGTGCGAGAACAGCACGTTGACGACCAGCAGGATCACGAGGACCACGAGGGGCCACAGGAAGCGCTTCACAACGGGCCACCTCCGCTCGCGATCGCCGCCATCAGCCGGTCGGTGTCCACGTCGTCGGTGTTGGGTAGCTCGGTGACCAGGCGGTGGTCCCGCAGTACCGCGATCTTGTGGCTCAGGCGGAGAACCTCTTCCAGTTCGGCGGAGATGAACAGCACGGCCATCCCGCCGTCGGACAGTTCGATGACGAGCCGCTGGATCTCGGTCTTGGCGCCGACGTCGATGCCGCGCGTCGGCTCGTCGAGGATGAGCAGCCGGGGCTCGGTGATGAGCCACCGCGCCAGCAGCACCTTCTGCTGGTTGCCGCCGGAGAGGTTGCGCACCGGCAGCTCCGGGTCGGCGGGGCGGATGTCGAGCGCCTTGACGTACTTCTGGACCAGCTCGTCCTGCCGCCGGCGCGACAGCGGCCGGGACCACCCGCGGGCGGCCTGCAGCGCGAGCACGACGTTCTCCCGGACCGACAGCTCCTCGACCAGGCCCTCGGTGCGCCGGTTCTCCGAGCAGTAGGCGATGTCGTGACCCATCGCGGTGCGCGGGCCGTGCATCGCGACCGACTTCCCGTCGATGCTGACCCGGCCGCTGTCGGCCTTGTCGGCGCCGAAGAACAGCCGGGCGATCTCGGTGCGGCCGGAGCCGAGGAGGCCGGCCAGGCCGACCACCTCGCCCTTGTGGATCGTGAGGCTGAACGGTTCCACCGCACCCGCCCGGCCGAGCCCGTCGGCCACGACGATGGGCTCGGCGGCGGACAGGTTGCGCTTCGGCTGGTCCTCGAGGCGCTCCAGCGCCGCGAGCTCCTTGCCGATCATGAGACTGACGAGCTCCAGCTGCGGCAGGTCGGCGACGCGGTGCTCGCCGACCAGCCGCCCGTTGCGCAGGATCGTCATGCGGTCGCACACCTCGTAGATCTGGTCGAGGAAGTGCGACACGAACAGGATCGCGATGCCCTGCTCGCGCAGCTGCCGCATGACCCGGAACAGCTGGGCCACCTCACCCTTGTCGAGGCTTGAGGTCGGCTCGTCCAGGACGAGCACCTTGGCCTCGACGTCGATGGCCCGGGCGATCGCGACCATCTGCTGGACCGCGATCGAGTAGGTGGACAGCGGCGCCGCCACGTCGAGGTCCAGCTCCAGGCGGTGCAGCAGGTCGGCGGCGCGGCGGCGCATCACCCCCCACCGGATGTGCCCGAAGCGGGTCGGCTCGCGGCCGATGAAGATGTTCTCCGCGACCGAGAGGTTGGCGCAGAGGTTCACCTCCTGGTAGACCGTGCTGATCCCGGCCTGGGTGGCCGCCAACGGGCCGGTGAAGCTCACCGGCTGCCCGTCGAGCACGATCTCGCCCGCGTCCGTGCTGTAGACCCCGGTCAGCACCTTGATCAGGGTCGACTTCCCGGCGCCGTTCTCCCCCATGAGGGCGTGGACCTCGCCGGGGTACAGGCGGAAATCCACGTCCTCGAGGGCCTTGACGCCCGGAAACTGTTTGCTGATACCGGTCATCGTCAGCATTGCTTCGGTCATGGCGGTGTCTCAGTACTTACGGTTCGGGAGGGCGGCCTTGGCCTGCTCGGGAGTGAACGTGGTCTCCTCGGTCAGCACGCGCTGCTCGACCGTCTCGCCCTTGACAACCTTCTTGGCCAGGTCCATCAGCTGAGGGCCAAGCAGCGGGGAGCACTCGACGATGAAGTTGATCTTGCCAGCGGCCAGGGCCGTCATGCCGTCCTTGACCGCGTCGACCGTGATGATCTTGATGTCGACGCCGGGCTTCTTGCCGGCCGCCTCGATCGCCTCGATCGCGCCGAGACCCATGTCGTCGTTGTGCGCGTAGAGCACGTCGATCTTCGGGTTGGCCTTCAGGAAGGCCTCCATGACCTCCTTGCCCTTGGCCCGGGTGAAGTCACCGGTCTGCGAGGCGATCACCTTGAACTTCGGGTCGGCCTTGATCACGTCGGCGAAGCCCGACTTGCGGTCGTTGGCGGGCGCCGAGCCGGTGGTGCCCTGCAGCTCGACGATGTTCACCGTGTCGGTCTTGCCCTGGTACTCCTTGACCAGCCACTCGCCGGCCTTCTTGCCCTCGAGCACGAAGTCGGAGCCGATGAAGGTCTTGTACAGCGAGGTGTCCTTGGAGTCCACCGCGCGGTCGGTCAGGATGACCGGGATCTTCGCGTCCTTGGCCTCCTTGAGCACGGTGTCCCAGCCCGACTCGACGACGGGCGAGAACGCGATGATGTCGACCTTCTGCGCGATGTAGCTGCGGATGGCCTTGATCTGGTTCTCCTGCTTCTGCTGCGCGTCGGAGAACTTCAGCTCGATGCCCGCGGCCTGTGCGGCCTCCTGGATCGACTTGGTGTTCGCCGTGCGCCACCCGCTCTCGGCGCCGACCTGGGCGAAGCCCATCGTGATCTTGCCGTCGTCCGCGTTCCCGCCGTTGCTGCCGGCCTCGTTCTCGCCACCGCAGGCGCCCATGGCGCCGAGGACGAGCAGGCCGCCGAGCACGGCCGCGGACCATCTCTTCAACACTTGGGTGATGTCCCTTCGGGGATGTTGGGGTGTCGTGCAGGGGGCGTGCGCTTGGTGCTGCTTCGCTGCTGGTGAACGTTCACAATCAAGGGCGGATCGCCACGCCGCCGGGGTGTGCGGTGTGGGGTTCAGCCGCGTAGGCCCGTCGTTACATTGGCCATCGCGCTTGTATTTCGAGAGTGTTAGCGTTCTCATGCCGGGCGTCAAGTCCCGGCGCTCGGATAGTTGCCGGAAGGAGACACTCGGTGGCTGCATCGGTCGTTGGGCCAGACCGCGATCGGCGGGGGCCAGTGGCGCACGGCGGCGGGCCCGAGCTCGACGCCGTGCAGCCCCCGCTGCGCAAGGTCGGCATGCGCGACGTCGCGCGGCTCGCGGGCGTGTCGCACCAGACGGTGTCCCGGGTGCTCAACAACCTGCCGAACGTCAGCCCGGCGACCCGCGGCCGGGTGCTCGACGCGGTGCGGGTGCTCAACTACCGCCGCAACCTGGCGGCCCGCACGCTCGTCACCGCCCGGTCCCGCACGATCGGGCTGATCGGCTTTGAGACGACCCTGGCCGGCCCGGCGTCGATGATCTACGGCATCGAGAAGGCCGCCCGCGAGGCCGGCTACTACGTGAGCATCGCGACCGTGCGCTCACTGGACCGCCACTCGGTGCTCGACGCGGTCGAGCAGCTGTGCGCGCAGGCGGTGGAGGGGATCATCGCGATCGCCCCGAAGAACTCGGTGGCCGACGCGCTGACCCAGGTGCCGGCGGGCACGCCGGCGGTGGGCGTCGGCGGGGCCGATGACGGGTCGGTGCCGATGCTGCGGGTGGACAACGTCCGGGGTGCCAGCCTGGCGACGCGGCACCTGCTGGAGCTGGGCCATGCGACGGTCCATCACGTGCCCGGACCGGCGGACTGGCCCGAGGCACGCGACCGCATCGACGGCTGGCGGCAGACGCTGCACGCGGCCGGCGCGATCGTCCCGCGGGTGGAGCCCGGAGACTGGAGCGCCCGGTCGGGCTACCTGCGCGGGCAGCGCCTCGCCGTCGACCCGGCCGTGACCGCCGTGTTCTGCGGCAACGACCACATCGCGCTCGGCGTCCTGCGGGCGTTCCACGAGGCGGGCCGCCTGGTGCCGGGCGAGGTGAGCGTCGTCGGCTTCGACGACACCCCGGAGTCCGGCTACTTCCTGCCCCCGCTGACCACGGTCCACCAGGACTTCGCCGAGCTGGGCCGGCGCAGCGTCGAGCTGCTCGTCGGCCAGCTGTCGGGCGCGCCGG
Organism: Dactylosporangium sp. AC04546; assembly: GCF_022095675.1. Lineage (GTDB taxonomy): Bacteria > Actinomycetota > Actinomycetes > Mycobacteriales > Micromonosporaceae > Dactylosporangium. The sequence goes on from NZ_JAHYSG010000015.1 coordinate 66,744, forward strand.
CCCCGGCCGGCCCGGTCCACCTGGCCCCGCACCTGGTGGTGCGCGCCTCGGCCCGCTCGTCCCGCGCCGCCTAGGCGGGCGTAGACAGGCCTAGGCGGGCCGGGGCGGGGCGGTGCTGCGGCGCAGGATCAGCGTCGGCGTGACCTTCGGGTCGGGGTCCGGGCGGTCCGGGCCCTCGCGCAGGTCGGCCTCGATCAGCCGCAGCAGGGCCGCGATGCAGCGCCGGCCCACCTCGTCGAAGTCCTGGCGGATCGTCGTCAGCGGCGGCGAGAGGAACTCGGCCTCGGGGATGTCGTCGAAGCCGACGATGCTGATGTCGTCGGGGACGCGGATGCCGTGCTCGTGGAAGGCCCGCATCATGCCCAGCGCCATCTGGTCGTTGCCGGCGAAGACGGCGGTGACGTCGTCGCGGGCGGCGAGTTCCAGGCCGGCGGTGTAGCCGGAGCGGGCGCCCCAGTCGCCGGTGATGAGCTTCGGCGCGGGCAGGCCGGCCTCCTCCAGGGTGGTGCGCCAGCCCTCGATGCGGCCGTGGGTCTCCAGCCAGTCGCGCGGGCCCGACAGGTGCCACACCTTGCGGTGGCCGAGCTCCAGCAGGTGGCGGACCGCCAGGCGGGCGCCGGTGACCTGGTCGACCGAGATGGCCGGGATCTCCCCGCCGGTGTCGGACTCGACGGCGACGGCTGCCATGCCCAGCGGCATGTTGTGCAGGGCCGCGGCGGCCGCGGTCTGCGGTGCGATGACGACGACGCCGGCGACCGACTGGTCGGCCAGGGCGTTGAGCGCCTCCACCATGCCGGTGTGGTCGATGCGCTCCAGCGTGACGATGCTGACCCCGTAGCCGGCGGCGCGGGCCGCCCGCTCGATGCCGAGCAGGGTCGAGGCCGGCCCGTACAGGATCGTGTCGAAGCTGACCACGCCCACCACCCGGGACCGGCGCCCGGCCAGGCCGCGGGCCATGGCGTTGGGCCGGTAGTTGAGCTGGCGCACCGCCTCCAGGACCCGCTCCCGGGTCGCCGGACTGACACTCGGATGGTCGTTGAGCACCCGAGACACCGTCTGGTGGGACACGCCCGCCAGCCGGGCGACGTCGTTCATCACCGCGGCTCTGTTGTGACTGGTCGCGCGCATCGCCCTCCCCCGCCGTTGATGATGTTAGCGATGCCACGATATGCCGATCGCACGGGGTTTGCGTACGGTGACACCTGTGCGGACGAAAACGGCATCCCTCGCGGCAGCCGCGCTGACCGCGGCGCTGCTCAGCGGCGGCTGCCTCGGACGGGACAAGATCTGCCGTAACGGCGAGTATCCGGCCAAGGCGGTCGGCAACCCGACCGGCCGGGTCTGCGTGCGCGACGGCCGGGACCCGCCGCCGGGCTACGTGCGCTACCCCGCCGGCAAGGTCCCCGCGCACGTCGACGACGAGTGGGACGTGTACTGGCGGGACAAGACCGTCGACGAGTCGGGCACCGTCGTCAGCTCGTGAGGCTGGAGCCTTCGAGAATGGTGGCGATCTCGGCGGCCGCGCCCGGGCGGGCGAACAGGTAGCCCTGGCCGAACTCGCAGCCGAGGTCCTGCAGGGTCGACCACTGCTCGTTGGTCTCGATGCCCTCGGCCACCGTCTGCAGCTGCAGGGCGCGGCCGAGCTGGACGACCGCCTCGGCGAGGGTGGCGTCGCCGTCGGCGGTGTCGATGCCGTCGACGAACGAGCGGTCGATCTTCAGGATGTCCACGGGGAAGCGCTTGAGGTACGACAGCGATGAGTAGCCCGTCCCGAAGTCGTCGATCGCCAGGCGCACGCCCAGCGCCTTGAGCCGGCCCAGGGTGTCGATCGTCGAGTCGGTGTCCTGCATGAGCAGCGACTCGGTGATCTCCAGGACGATCTGGTGCGGGTTGACGCCGGTCTCGGCGAGGATGCCGTCGACCTCCTCGACCAGGCCCTCGTGCTGGAACTGGCGGGCCGAGAGGTTCACGTTGACCCGGATGCCGCGGGCGAGCGGGAACTCGGCGCTCCAGGCGGCCAGCTGGCCGCAGGCCTGGCGGAGCACCCAGCGGCCGAGCGGAACGATGAGGCCGGTCGACTCGGCGAGCGGGATGAACGTGTTCGGGCCGAGCATGCCGCGCTGCGGATGCTCCCAGCGGACCAGGGCCTCGACGCCGATGAGGCGGCTCGTCGGCAGGTCGACGATCGGCTGGTAGTGCACGACGAACTCCTGGTCGGCCAGGGCGCGCTCCAGCTCGGCGCGGTCCTCGGCCTCGCGCATGATGTCGGCGTACATCGCCGGGTCGAACAGCGCGTAGCGGTCCCGGCCGGCGCCCTTGGCGGCGTACATCGCCAGGTCGGCGTTGCGCAGCAGCTCGCCCGGGTCGGGGCCGGCGTCGTCGTCGCCGGCCTTGGCGGTGGCCACGCCGATGCTCGCCGAGCACACGACCTCGCGGTTGCCGAGGCGCAGCGGGCGGCGGATCGCGGCGAGCAGCCGCTCGGCGAGGTCCATCGCCTCGATCTCGTTGATGTCCTCGACCAGGACGGCGAACTCGTCGCCGCCGAGGCGGGCCAGGGTGTCGGCGGCCCGCAGCTGCTGGTGCAGGCGCAGCGCGGTGGTCGCGATGAGCTGGTCGCCGGCGGTGTGCCCGAGGCTGTCGTTGACCATCTTGAAGTCGTCGAGGTCGACGAGCAGCAGGGTGATCCGGCCGCCGCCGCGGCGGTTGCGGGCGATGGCGTGCTCGAGGCGGTCGCGGAACAGGGCCCGGTTCGGCATGCCGGTGAGCGAGTCGGCGAACGCCTGCCGGGTCAGCTCCTCCTCGAGCTCCTTGCGTGCGGTGATGTCGCGGATGCCGAGCACGACGGCGTGCAGCGCCGGGTCGTGCTGGAGGTTGGTGCCGGTGACCTCGGCGTGGATGAAGCCGCCGTCGGCGCGGCGGACCCGCGACTCGATGAGCGCGCTCGCCCCGGGCGGGCCGCCGGCCAGGGCCAGCCACCACTCCATGACGACCGGCAGGAAGTCGGGGTGGGTGATGTCCATGAGCAGGTCGCTGCTCACGTACCCGGGGTCGTAGCCCAGCATCGTGCGCCACGACGGGCTGGCATACGTCACGCCGCCGCCCGGCTGCACCGCCAGGACCGCGTCGGAGGAGTTCTCCAGCAGCGCCTCGATCCTGCGCTCGGCCGCGCGGCGCATGGTGTCGAGCCGGCGGCGGTTGCTGGCGGTCCGCGCGCAGAACCAGGTCACGCCCACCATCAGCGCGACGGTCAGCGCCGCGAGGGTGCCGGTGACGGGCCGGTCGCGGGTGACGACGAGGCCGAGGTACCCCAGGACCGACAGCGACCCGATGCTGATCACGGCCCGCTCGGAGGCGAGCGCCGCGGTCGAGGCGAGCACGAGCGTGACGCCGGCCGGGTAGATGGCGAGGGCCGCCACGTCGTAGGCGCAGAAGCACAGCAGCAGCGCGACGTTGGCCAGCCACCAGGTGATGAGGGCCTGGTGCTGCCAGGGCCGGCCGGCCAGCTCCTGCCAGGGCAGGCAGGCGAGGAACGCCTGCGCGATGCCGGCGGCGGCGATGAGCCCGACCAGCCAGGGCGAGCCCTGCCAGTCCATCTGGACGCGCACGGCGCCGATGAGGATCACGCCGACGGCGATCCAGGTGCCGAGCCTGATCTGGCGAGCCCGGTACTCGCCCTCGTGCTGCTCCAGCGCGCTCTCCGACATGGCCCGATGATCGGTGCGGGCCGGGCCGACCTGAGCCGGAACGCACCGGTACCAGGCGCGTCCCGGTTGCGGTCGGGTTGCCGCGGTTGGCTGACGGTTCCCGGCTACACCGGGGGCGGCCCGAGCAGCTCGATGCCGTGGCGGGCGGCGGCCTGCGCGAGGGCGGCCGGATCGACCGGCTGCGGGTCGGGCAGCCGCCGCTCGGCCGCCGGGGTGCCCGCGGCCGCGGCGAAGCCCTCGAACCCGGCCGGCACGGTGAGCTGCAGCGTCCGCAGCGGGCGGTCGGCGCCGACCACGAACGTGTGCGGGACGCCGGCCGGCAGCAGGACGAAGTCGCCCCGGCCCGCCTCGAAGACCTGCTCGCCGCAGTGGTACCGCGCGGTGCCGTCCAACACGTAGAACATCTCGTCCTCGTCGGCGTGGCGGTGCACCGGCGGGGCGAACCCGGGCGGGTTGACGAACTCGACGACGGTGAGCCGCCCGTGGGTCTCCCGGCCGGTCGCCTTGACCGTCACCAGGCTGCCCAGGAACCACAGTGCCTCGCCGTCGCCGTCGCGCCTGACGTACGCCTCCATTTGACCATACTCCCGTCTAGTCAATGTTCCGTTAGTATGACGGATTGATGGGAGAGGTCAAGCGGCGATACCACTCGCCGGTCCGCGAGGAGCACGCCCGGCGCACCCGGCAGGCGGTGCTCGCCGCCGCGGCGCAGCTGTTCGAGGCGCGCGGCTACGCCGCGACGTCCCTCGCGGACGTGGCGGCCGTGGCCGGCGTGGCGCGCCCGACGGTGGCCGCCGCGTTCGGCTCGAAGCCGGCCCTGCTCAAGCAGGTCCTCGACGTGGCCCTGGCCGGCGACGACGAGCCGGTCCCGGTCGCCGAGCGCCCCTGGTTCGCCCCGGTGCTGCAGGCCGGCGACGCCGCGGCGGCCCTGTCGGCGTACGCGTACGTCTGCCTCGTCATCGGCCGGCGCGCGGCCCGGCTGTTCGAGGCGGTCCGCCGCGCCGCCGACGACGCCCCGGAGACGGCCGAGCTGTGGCGGACGCTGTGCGCGAACCGCCGCGCGGGCGCGGCGATGGTCGTGCGCCGCGTCGCCACGCTGACGGCACTGCCGGACGAGGGCCGGGCGGTCGACGTGGTGTGGCTGTTCAACGACCCGGCCCACTACGCGGCCCTGGTCCTCGACGCGGGCTGGCCGGAGGACGCCTACCGGGACTGGCTCGCCCGCATGCTCCGTACGGCGGTCCTCCCGAAGTGACGCGGGCCGCCCGTCCACGGCGCTGCGCCGACTGCCCGACGCTGCCCGGAAGCCGTCAACCGACGTCCTGGCGACCCGGCCGCCACGCCCCCGTGGAGGCCGTGATCTGCGCTGACCACGGCCTCCACCGGTGGGCGGATGCGGCTGGAGTGCCGCCCGGCTACAAGCCGAAGGCCCCGCCTTCGATGAGGATGAGCAGGCCGATGCCGATCAGGACGATCGGCATCAGGATGTGCCCCCATCTGCTGAGCGCCTTGGCGATCACCGGGCGGGTCGCGAAGTACCGGCCGGCGGCGATCCAGACGGCGAGCAGGATGAGGAAGACGACGACGTAGACGCTCATGCCGCCGGCGCCGGCGGTGGCGAAGACGGGGACGTAGACGCCGATGTTGTCGCCGCCGTTGGCGAAGGTGACCGCGGCCACCTCGAGGATCTTCGGGCCGCCCTGCTTGGCCTGGGTCTCCTCGTCGTCGCCGCGGCGCCGCCATGCCTGGACCGCGGCCTTGATGCCCAGGCCGAGCGGGAGAAGCCCGAGATACGGGACGGCGCTCTCGGGCAGGAACGTCGCGCCGAACGCGGCGGCCACGGCGGCGGCCAGGATGGCGGCGAAGCCGAGGTACTGCCCGACAGCGATGTTTCTCGCCGCGCCCTTGTGCCCGGCTCCCTGGGAGAAGTACAGGGCGAGGACGAGGATGTCGTCGATGTTCGTGACCGCGAACAGGCCGACCGCCTGCCCGATGACGCCGACGTTCATGACCGCGCCGCCGCCAGTACGGCACGACCACGGGCGCGCGGACAACCGGAATGTGTCTGCATGATCAACCTCAAGCTCTTCGTACCGGTCAGGACACTGATAGGCGCGACCGCGCAGACCGCCCTGGCCCCTGATGCCTCAGGGGCTCGCGTCGGTCAGCGTCGTGCCGCACACCGGCGGTGATCAGCAGCGAAGTACTTGCAGGACATCCAGCCTGGGCCGCAGCGTGCCGAGAACTCGCCAGGCCATCGGCCGCGTACGGCGCCATCCGAGGACGGAGGCGACGCCCAACGCCGCACAGAGCGGTATCGGGACGTCCTGTTCGGTTGCCGGCCCCAGCACGAACGAACGTGGCAGCAAGGTCACGCCATCCGAAGCCATCAAAGGCTGCCCGGAACGATCCCGGGCGGCGCTGTCGGACGCCGTCGCAGACCCGGTCAGCGCCGGACGATGCGGACCCTGCTCGGGGTACCGGTCCGACGTGATCAGGTAGAACGTCAGCGCGGCAACGATCAGCACGACGACACCCGACCATCGTCGTGCCACCGAGCCTCCCACCAGCGCATCGTCAGCCACCAACCGAAGCCACAGCTTCCCACACGCAGCGCACGGCCTGGCCGGCTGCTCGTGGCGTTGCGCACGGTGCTGGTGAGCCTGCTGCCGCTCGCCCCTGCCCAGCCCGCTGGAGAGCGGCGCCGTCTCGGTCGCCAGGCCGACACAGATGATCACCGGGCCCGGCCGGGCGGCTATCGTGCCGGGCATGAACCAGCCGGGTGAGGACTTCTACTGCGACGAGGCCCTCAGCGGCCGCACGCCGGTCACCGTCGTGGCCGAGACCGCCGATGTGCTGGCCTTCGAGCACACCCGGCCGTTCTGGCCGGTGCACGTCGTCGTGGTCCCGAAGCGGCACGTGCCGTCGCTGACCGACCTCGGCGAGGCCGACGAGGCGCTGCTGGGCCGTGTCCTCGCGGTGGTCCGCCAGGTCGCCGCCGACGTCGAGCGGGAGCACGGGGCGTGCCGCGTGCTGACGAACCTCGGCCGCTACCAGGACTCCAAGCACCTGCACTTCCACGTGTGCAGCGGGGCACCCCGCCACCCCGACACCGACTGAGGGGCCGGGTCAGGCGGAGCGGGCGGCGATGGCCGCCTGGATGCGGCGCAGGGTGCGCAGTGCCTTCTTCGCCGCGGCGCGGACCTCGCCGTCGAACACCGTCGAGCCGCGGTCCTCGGCCTGCAGGCGTTCCAGCGTCGGCGCGACCCGCTCGTCGCCGGTCGAGCCGAGCGCGACGGCCGCCCAGTAGCGCCGGTTCGGGTCGGGGTCCTGCGCCGCCGCGGTCAGCCTCGGGATGACCTCCGGGGCGAACTCGGCCAGGGCGCTGGCGATGTGCCCGATCCGCGCGAACCGGCGGTGCTCGAACTCGTACCACAGCGCCTCGAGCGCCTCCGGGCCGCCGATCTCGGCGAGCGCCTCGGCCGCCCGCAGCCGCAGCCAGTCGACGTCCTCGGCGAGCAGCGGCCGCAGCACGGGCACGGTATCGGCGTCGCCGAGGCGGCCGAGGGCCTTGACCGCCTCGTCCACGACGATCCACTGTGGATGGTCGAGCAGCTCCTCCAGCCGCGGCACCGCCTCGTGCAGCCCCATCGCGGCGCACCCCATCGCCGCCCAGGCCTGGCAGTTGTACCGCGTGTCGGCCAGCGCGGCGAGCAGCGCCGCCCGCAGGTCCTGCGGCGGGTCCGCGACGGCGAACGCGGCGGCCTGGTTCATCGCCCGGGTGTAGAGCGAGCGGTGGTAGTCGCGGTAGTCGCGGACCAGCGTGTGCAGAGCGGCGATAGCCGACGGGTCGCCGTCGTCGCGGGCCCGGTCGAGCAGCCCGTAGAGGTGCGCCTCACGCGTCTCGAGGTCGCCGGCGCGCAGGCCGTCAAGGTCGGTGCTGGTCACTCCGGCCATCCTACGGCCGGGCCCGCCGGTGGGCCCGGCCGGTGCTCGCCGGCCGGGCCCGCGCGGTCGCGGTGGGTCAGGCGGGGATGGTGAACGGGTCGCCGTACACCTTCCAGCTCAGGGGCGGGTTGAGGTCGAAGTTGCGGTTGTTGAGGAAGACGCGCTGGGCGGTGTCCACGCGGCTGGTGTCGCTGTGGGCCTCCTCGGTCTTCATCGCCGCCACCCGGGCGTCCAGGAAGGCGTGCAGGTACGTGGCCTCGTCGCCGCCCTGGGCCGGGGGCTTGGCCTTGGCCAGGGCGGCCTTGCGGATGCCGCCGAAGCTGACGGCGCTGTTGCCCGGGCCGTGCATGACGATCGCGTCGTAGTAGATGAACTGGCCGAGCGCCCGCAGGCCGTCGGCCTTGGCCTGCTGGACGGACGGGTTGAAGTACACCCGGTCGCGTTCGTCGTCCTGGGCCTTGGTGAACTGCGGGTCCGTGGCCGCGGTGCGCCAGTCCTTCACGAAGTTCGGATCCAGGCCCGTGTGCGACGAGGTGCCGTTCACCTTCCGCAGGGCGGGAAGGTACTTGGCCAGGACGTTGCCGGGGACCCGCTGGGTGTACAGCTCCACCAGCTCCAGCATGTCGCCCGTGCCGGAGCAGAAGCCGATGATGCCGGCCGTGTAGCCGCGGCCGTCGCCGATGTCCTCGATGTACTTGTACTGCGCCTTCCAGTCGAGCGAGGAGTTCTCGGCCGAGGACACCAGCTGCATGGCGATGTCCTTCTTGCGGGGATCGGTGAGGTCCTTGCCCGCCGGGGCGGAGGTGGTCCGCGACGGGGACGCAGAAGCGGAAGCGGATCGGGACGGCGAGGGCGACGTGGAGGGGGACGCCGAAGCGGTCACCGAAGGACTCGGCGTCGCGGCCGGGTTGCCGTACACCTTGAACTCCCACAGCGAGTAGCCCCACTGGGTGGCGCGGGTCGTGCCGTAGAGCCGCACGTAGCGGCCCGTCCCGGTCAGGCCCGTGAGGTCGTCGGTACCGCCGTTGCCGCTCGTCGTGCTGTAGATGTCGGTCCAGGCGCTGCCGTCCGGCGAGGTCTGGATGCGGTACGCCGTGCCGTAGGCGGCCTCCCAGCTGAGGTTCACGTGCGTGACCGCGTAGGTCGCGCCGAGGTCGACGCGGATCCACTGCGGGTCGACGCCTTCCAGGCTGCCCCAGCGGGTGCCGCCGTTGCCGTCGAAGGCCTGGGCCGCGCCGAGGGACGCGGTCTCGACCGACGACGCGGTGGCGGGCCTGCCCTGGGAGAGCAGGGTCTCCGTCGCCGCGTCCGCCCCGCGCACGACGAGGAACGTCGTCACCGAGCCGACGAGGACCAGGGCCGCGGCGCCCAGGCCGGCCAGCCTGAGGGGGTGGTTCACGAGCAGCCTCCAAACCAGAACTGTCAAGTAACTTGCCTGACGAAGATTCCGATTCGGCAGCTTCGATGTCAACGGAGCTAAGGCGGACTTCATTTCACGTTATGGTTGCCAAACGACGGGCGCTGGAGGCATGTGCCGCTGGCGGTCGGTGAGCGGCCCGGCGCGCTCGTCGGCGAGCAGGTCGCGGTAGCCGCGCATCCCCGTCAGCGGGGTGCGCAGCTCGTGCGAGATGAGCCGCAGGAACGGAGCTTCCATGTCACCATCTACGATAGTTGTGGTGATTTGCCCGCATACCGGAAAACGGCATCGAGGTCTGCCGGGCGCTGCGCGAGAGCGCCGGCACCGAGCTTGCTTGAATAGGGGTGTGACAGAAGGTATCGCCGATGACTGGGTGGCCCGCTTCGCCGACGAGGTCGTCGAGGCCGCCAAGGACCGCGCGCCCGGCACGCCGATCGTGTGCGCGTCGGGGCTGAGCCCGTCCGGCCCCATCCACCTCGGCAACCTGCGCGAGGTCATGACCCCGCACCTCGTCGCCGACGAGATCCGCCGCCGCGGCCACGACTGCGTGCACCTGCTGTCCTGGGACGACTACGACCGTTTCCGGCGGGTGCCGGCCGGGCTCGACGGCGTCGACGAGTCGTGGGCCGAGCACGTCGGCCGGCCGCTCACCGCGGTGCCCGCGCCGCGCGGCAGCGCGCACCCGAGCTGGGCCGAGCACTTCAAGGCCGCGATGGCCGCGTCGCTCGCCGACCTCGGCGTGACGTACCGGCCGGTCAGCCAGACGAAGATGTACACCGAGGGGGCGTACACCGAGCAGATCCTGCACGCCATGCGCGAGCGGGTGCACATCGACGGGGTCCTCGCGAAGTACCGCACGAAGATCCGCCCGGAGGAGAACGACGAGGACGGCGAGGGCGCCGCCGGCTACTACCCCTACCGGCCGTACTGCTCGGTGTGCGGGCGCGACACCACCACCGTCACCGCCTACGACGAGGACACCACCGAGCTCACCTACACCTGCGACTGCGGCCACGGCGAGACGGTCGTCCTGCGCGAGCACCGCAGCGGCAAGCTGGTCTGGAAGGTCGACTGGCCGATGCGGTGGGCCTACGAGGGCGTGCACTTCGAGCCGTCGGGCGTCGACCACACGTCGCCCGGCTCGTCGTACGTCGTCGGCAGCCAGCTCGTCGCCGAGGTGTTCGGCGGGCGGCCGCCCATCGGCCCGATGTACGCCTTCGTCGGCATCGCGGGCATGGCGAAGATGAGCAGCTCCCGCGGCGGCGTCCCGACGCCCGCCGACGCCCTGCAGATCATGGAGCCGTCGCTGCTGCGCTGGCTGTACAGCCGGCGCCGGCCGAACCAGTCGTTCAAGGTGGCCTTCGACGACGAGATCCAGCGGCTGTACGACGAGTGGGACACGCTCGGGCGCAAGACCGCCGCCGGCACGGCCGCGCCGGCCGACGCCGCCGCGTACCACCGCGCGATCGGCACCGCCGACGGCCCGCTGCCGGCCACGCCGCGGCCGCTGCCGTACCGGATGCTCGCCTCCGTCGCCGACATCACGGTCGGCGACCCGGCGCAGATGCTGCGGATCCTGGCCGACATCGACCCGGCCGACCCGGTCGTGTCGCTCGACGAGGCCCGCCCGCGGCTGGACTGCGCGCTGCGGTGGGTCACCACGTGCGTCCCGGCGGAGCAGCGCACCCACGTGCGCACCGGGCCCGACGGCGAGCTGCTGTCGTCCCTGACGCCCGGCCAGCGCGACGCCCTCGCCCGCCTCGCGGACGGCCTCGACGCGCACTGGTCCCTCGACGGCCTGACGACCCTGGTCTACGGCGTGCCGAAGCTCCAGCTGGGCCTGCCCCTCGACACGCCGCCCACGCCGGAGCTGAAGGTGGCCCAGCGGGAGTTCTTCTCCCTGCTGTACCGCCTGATCGTCGGCCGCGAGTCCGGGCCGCGCCTGCCCACGCTGCTGCTGGCGGTCGGCGCCGAGCGGATCCGCGCGCTCATCGCCTGAGGCTGTCCAGCTCGCCGGCGACCCGGACGTAGGCGACCACCTTCGCCTCCGCCATCAGCCGCTGGCGGGACACCGAGACGCCCGTGTGGCCGGCGTTGATGATCTCGTTGTTGCCGATGTACAGGACCACGTGGCCGCCGTTGTTGGTGAAGACCAGGTCGCCCGCCCGCAGGGCGGCCCGCGTGATCCTCGTGCCCACCTTGATCTGCTCGTACGTCACTCTCGGCAGGTCCACGCCCGCGGCCTCCCACGCCCGCATCACCAGGCCCGAGCAGTCGAAGGTGTCCGGGCCCTCGGTGTCGAACCGGTACGGCTTGCCGACCTGCGCCTCGGCGTACGCCACCGCCAGGGCCACCTTGCGGGCCCGCGTGTCGGCCACCACCAGGGTCTGGCCGATCCTGATCAGCGTCGACGCGCCCAGGCTGTTGAGGCGCTGCAGCTCGGCCACCGTCGTGCCGTAGCGGCGCGACAGCGCCCACAGCGTGTCGCCCGGCTGGACCACCACCGAGTCCGGAGGCGCCACCGCCACCGACGCCGACGCCGACGAAACGGGCAGGAACAGCGCCAGCAGCAAGGCCACCACAGCGAGGGGTACGCGACAGCTCATCCTGGCACGGTAGCGAACATTGCTCGCAAATACGGGCAATTCGCACCGAGAACGGCCGCCGGTAGCGTACGAGCCATGACGACCTTCCGCCATCCGGGAACGGTGCTGACCGACCACACGTTCGCGGTGCCGCTCGACCATGCCAGGCCGGACGGGGAACGGATCGAGGTGTTCGCCCGCGAGGTCGTGGCGGCCGAACGCGCCGGGGACGACCTGCCCTGGCTGCTGTTCCTGCAGGGCGGGCCCGGCCACGGGTCGCCGCGGCCGATCGGGCGCGACAGCTGGCTCGACCGGGCGCTCACGGACTTCCGCGTGCTGCTGCTCGACCAGCGCGGCACCGGGCGGTCGACCCGGATCACCAGGCAGCGGCTGCGGGCGCGCGGCAATCCCCAGGCGCAGGCCGAATACCTCGCCCACTTCCGCGCCGACGCCATCGTCCGCGACGCGGAGCTGATCCGGCAGCGAACCGCCGGCCGGCCGTGGAGCGTGCTCGGGCAGAGCTTCGGCGGTTTCTGCGCGGTGACGTACCTGTCGTTCGCCCCCGGGGGGCTGCGCGACGTCATGATCACCGGCGGGCTGCCGGGCCTGCGGGCCACCGCCGACGACGTGTACCGCGCCACCTACCCGCGCGTCGAGGCCAGGAACGACGCCCACTACGCGCGGTACCCGGGCGACGCCGAGCTCGTCCGGGCCGTCGTCGGGGCGCTCGGGGAGACGGACGTCAGCGTCACGGCGTTCCGCTCGCTCGGCCTCGCGCTCGGGTCCAGCACCGGCTCGCACGAGCTGCACTACCTGGTCGAGGACGCGTTCGACGCGCCCGGCGTGCTGTCCGACGCGTTCCTCGCCGAGGTGCGCCACCGGCTCGACCTCACCGCCGCGCCGCTGTACGCCCTGCTGCACGAGGCGTGCTACGCGCAGGGCGGCCCGACCGCCTGGGCCGCGCAGCGGATCCGGGCCGAGTTCCCCCGCTTCGCGAGCGACCCCGCGCTGTTCACCGGCGAGATGATCTACCCGGAGACGATCGAGCCGGCCTTCGCCGAGGTCGCCGAGCTGCTCGCGGCCAAGGACGACTGGCCGGCGCTCTACGACCCGGCCCGGCTGAGGGACAACACCGTCCCCGTCGCCGCCGCCGTCTACTACGACGACATGTACGTCGACCGGGAACTGTCCGAGGGCACCGCGAAGGCGATCAGCGGCGCGCGAACCTGGGTCACCAACGAGTACGAGCACGACGGCCTGCGGGTCAGCCGCGGCGCGGTGCTCGACCGGCTCATCCGCATGATCCGCGACGAGGTGTAGCAGGCCACCCGTCCGCGGTTGGCCCTCAGACCGCCCGCGACGAGGGCAGATACTGGCCGCATGGAGCACCCCAGCATGACCGACCTGCTGCACCCGGCCGTCGACAACGGCCCGGGCGGCACGCCGCTGACCCTGCCGATCTACCAGACGAGCACGTACGAGCTGCCCCGCTCCCCCGCCGCCGCGCAGATCGCCGCCGCGGTCGCGCCGACCGCGTTCTACACCCGCTACGGCTCGCCGAACGCGCGGGAGGCCGAGACGATCCTCGCGAGGCTCGACGGGGCCGAGGCGGCGCTGCTCGTCGGCAGCGGGATGGCGGCGGTGAGCGCGGCGCTGCTGTCCAACGTCCGCGCCGGCACCCGGGTCGTGGCGCAGACCAGCCACTACACGGCGGCGCTCACGCTCCTGCGCACCGTGCTGCCCTCGCTGGGGGTGGACGTCCAGCTGGTACCCCAGGACGCCGTGCCCGCCGCGGTGGGCCCCGGGACGGACGTCGTGTACGTGGAGACGCCGAGCAACCCGACGATGGCGCTCACCGACCTCGCCGCGGTCCGCGCCGCCGCCCCGGACGCGCTGCTGATCGCCGACAACACGTTCGCCACGCCGTACAACACCCGCCCCCTCGACCTCGGCGTCGACCTGGTCGTGCAGTCGGCGACGAAGTACCTCAACGGCCACAGCGACGTGACCGCCGGCGTCCTCACCGGCTCGGCGCAGCTCATCGCCCGCGCGTGGGAGACGGCCCGGGTGCTGGGGCCGGTCTGCCACCCGTTCGAGGCGTGGCTGCTGGCCCGCGGGCTCAGGACGTTCCCGCTGCGGATGGCCCGGCACAACGCCAACGGCCTCGCGGTCGCGACGTTCCTGCGCGACCACCCGGCCGTGCGGGCCGTGCACTACCCCGGCCTGGCGGAGCACCCGCAGCACGACCTGGCCCGGCGCCAGATGGCGGGCTTCGGCGGGATGCTCAGCTTCACCGTCGGTACCGCCGAGGCCGCCCAGCGCGTCATCGCCGGCACGAAGCTGGCGCACAACGCCGTCAGTCTCGGCGGCACCGAGACGCTCATCACCCACGCGGCGTCCCTGGTCTTCACCCACCAGACCGAGCAGGAGCGCCAGGAGTCCGGCATCGACCCCGGGATGCTGCGCATGTCGATCGGCCTGGAGGAGCCGGAGGACATCATCGCGGACCTCCGGCAGGCGCTAACGCCGTAGCGCGAGGATCTCGCCCAGGAACTCGCGGGTGTACGTCGCCACGGTGTCGAAGTCGCTCTCCAGCAGGAAGTGGCCGCCGTCGCGCAGGTGCACCTCGGCGTCGGGGACGTCCTCGCGGAACGCGAGCGCGCCCGCCGGGTCGAAGATCCGGTCGTTGCGGCCCCACACGGCCAGCACCGGCGGGCGCTCCCGGCGCAGGTACTCGTGCAGCCGCGGGTACACGCGCAGGTTCGACGGGTAGTCGCGGAACAGGGCGAGCTGGATGGCGTCGTTGCCGGGGCGGCGCAGCAGGTCGTGGTCGTGCAGCCAGGTCTCCGGCGCGATGACGCTCGGGTCGGGTGTGCCCTCGAGGTACTGCCACTTGACCGCGTCGAGCTCCAGCGCCGAACGCACGGGCGCCTCGGTCGCCGGGGACGGGTCGGCGGCGTAGGCCCAGATCGGGGCCCAGAACTCGGGGTTGAAGCCGGCCTCGTAGCCGTTGCCGTTCTGGGTGACGATCGCCGTCACCGGCCGCTCCGGGCGCAGCGCCAGCCGCCAGCCGACGGGCGCGCCGTAGTCCTGGACATAGATGGCGTACCGCCGCAGGCCGAGCTGGTCGAGCAGGCCCGCGGTGAGCTCGGTGAGCGCGTCGAACGTGTAGCCGAAGCCGTCCGGCGCGTCGGAGAGGCCGAAGCCGAGCATGTCCGGGGCGATGACGTGGTACCGGTCGCTCAGCGCCGGGATGAGCCGCCGGAACATGTACGAGCTGGCCGGGAAGCCGTGCAGCAGCACGACCGCGGGGGCGTCGGGCGGCCCGGCCTCGCGGTAGAACAGCTGGTGGCCGCCGACGACGGCGTAGCGGTGGTGGGTTGGACGGTCCATGCCAGCAGCCTGCGCCACGGCGGGCGGGTGGGCCCGCGGCACGCGAGCCGGTCACCCGGCTGATCGCCTCCTGATGAGCGGTGGCACGTTTCCGGGATTCGTCCGGCGCCGCACGTCCGTACCGTTCTTCTCAACGGCAACGACCACCACAGAGCTTCAGGGAGATACGGATGAGCGACGTCGACTACGGCCACTTCGAGACGGGCGCCGAGAGCGGCGAGCTGGAGCAGCTGCACACCGCCGAGGGCAGCGAGGCTGACTACCAGAGCGACTTCAACGTCTACGAGCAGGACACCGAGTCGGCCGAGTCGACCGACTTCCAGCAGGGCAGCTCCGTCGAGTTCGACAGCCCGGACGGCACGCACTACGAGGAGCAGAACTTCACGAACTACAGCAACGACTCGTACGACTCGAACCACATCTTCGCGGCCGAGGGCTCCGAGGAGTCGCACCAGTCGCAGTTCGCGGAGCTGGACGCGCTGCGTCAGTCCTTCGCCTCCGAGTTCACCCAGGGCACCGAGTACCACGGCGAGGGTGGCCAGCTGACCGCCAACTGACCCGTCTTCCACACGCACGGCACCGGCCGGTCGCCCCTCGCACGGGCGACCGGCCGCTGTCTGTGTGTCTCTCTGTGTCTCAGGACGTCCCGGTCACGACCAGGTCATCACGATCTCGCGCTCGAAGTTCACGTAGCCGGCCCGCGCGAACGCGGCCGCCATCGGGGTGTTGCCGACGTCGGTCGTCGCCCGGATCCGGGGCACGTCCTGGGCCGCGAGCACCCTGGTGCCCTCCCCGAGGACGTCGTGGATGTAGCCGTGGCCGCGGTGGGCGGGCAGCACCCCTAGGTACGCGATGATCGGGTTGTAGTCGTTGCGGGCCGGGAACACGAACCCGACGGGCTCGCCGTCCGGCAGCGTCGCGACCCGCCACCAGTCCCGCGGGCCCGGCCAGCGCACCAGTTCGCCGTGGAAGTGCTCGGCCGCGACCTCCCGAGGCGTCGCCGAGGCCAGGTCGGCCCGGGAGTGCGCGTCGAGCGTGCCGTCCAGGGTCGCGGTCATGAGGTCGAGCGCCTCGGCGTCGTCGCGGAAGCCGCGGTACCGCAGCCGCCCGGAGTCCTCCGGCAGCGGCGTCCCGGCCCGCCATTCGAGCCGCAGCCGCTCCACCAGCAGGCTCGCCCCGGCCCGCTCGGCCACGGCCATGCGGCCCCGGACCGGGCCGGGCTCGGTGTCGCGCCAGTCGGAGCGCAGGAACCTGGTGTAGGGCGGCCGGCCGGGCATCGCTGCGAGCGCGGCGGCCAGCACTGCGTCGGCGGCGTCCTGGTGCCCGTCGGCGTAGTCGAGGATGTCGAGCAGGTAGGGCTCGCCGGTGCGCGACCACCAGGCGAGCCGGGCGGCGAGCCGGTCACCGTCGAGCGCCACCCACATCCAGTCGGGGCGGCGGCGTCCCGCGGCGAGGTCGTCGTCGAGCTCGTCGTTCAGCTGATAGGGCAGCGACCGGAACAGGTCGAGCTCGTCCCGCCCGCGGATGGGGCGGATGTCGTACTGCATGTGCTGTCTCCAAGGAGGACGAAGCGGTACATGGCGGGCTCCTCCTCCCTGGCGGTCGTTCGCCACCGACGAGAGTTCTACCGGGTGCGGGCCTGCGGATGCAAACGGGTTACGGTCGCGAGCATCTCGTCGACCGAGCCGGCCGGGTCGGTGACCGGGAACTGCACCGCCCGCACCACGGCGCCCGGGTCGGCCAGCAGCGTGAGCCGCTTGAAGCGGTCGACGCCGGCGGCCCGGAACGTCGGCAGCCGCAGCCCGGCGGCGAGCCGCCCGTCCTGGTCGGAGCGCAGCGGGAACGGCAGCCGCGCGTGGGCGGCGAACGCGTCGAGCTGGTCGGGCCGCTGGGTGCTGACCCCCTCGATCCGCACGCCGGCGGCGGCGAACTCGCCGGCCCGGCGCGCGTACGTGAGCGACTCCAGCGTGCAGCCGGCGGCGCCCGGGATGTCGCCCCAGCCCGGCGGGTGGCCCTGGGTGCCGGGGGCGAAGGCGCCGGGGAAGAAGTACAGCACCGTCCACCCCGGCAGGTCGATCCCGGGGATCCGCCGTCCGGGCAGCGCGTGGACCCGGCGCACCTCGGCCTCGCCCGCCGCCCCGGTGAGGGTGCCGTCCCCGGCGACGTGCCGGCTGCCCCAGTCCTGCAGCGCCACGAGCACCGGCAGGAGACCCTCCCCCTTCGCCGTGAGCAGGTAGTCGTAGCGCGGCGGGTGCGCCGAGTACGCCCGCCGTTCGAGCACGCCGTGCTCGACGAGGCTGGTGAGCCGCTCGGTGAGCGCCCGGCGGCTCACGCGGAGCTCGCGCTGCAGGCCGTCGAAGCGGGTGGTGCCGCCGGCGACGTCGCGCACGATGAGGAACGTCCACCAGTCGCCCATCACGCCGAACGCCTGCGCGATCCCGCAGTCGGCGTCGGCCAGGTCCTCGCGCCGCACCGCCGCACCTCCCGTCGCTTCCCCTCGGGCACCCAGTCTAGTAGGTTCCATTTTGGAACTCACTATTCCGACGGGGGTGGCGCGTGCCGGTCTTCTGGCGCTGGTGGACGGCCGGCACGGCCAGCCAGGCGGGTTCGGCGGTCGGTGCGGTGGCGCTGCCGCTCACCGCGCTGACAGTCCTTTCCGCGAGCCCGTTCGAGATGGGCCTGGTGGCCGCGGCCGGGTACCTGGCCTGGCTGGTGCTCGGGCTGCCCGCCGGGGTGCTCGTGCAGCGCCTGCCCATGCGCGGCACGCAGGTCGGCGCCGACCTGGCCCGCGCGGCGGCGGTCGCATCGGTCCCGCTCGCCTGGTGGCAGGGCGTGCTCACGGTGGCCCAGCTCGTCGCCGTCGCGCTGGTGGTGAGCGTCGCGAGCGTGATCTTCGACGTGGTGACCGCGACGTACCTGCCCACGATCGTCGACCGCGACCGCCTCCAGGCCCGCAACAGCCTCAACTCGGCCACCCAGGCCGCGACCCAGCTCGGCGGCCCGTCGCTCGGCGGCGTCGCGGTCCAGGCGCTCGGCGCCGTGCCGACGCTGCTCGTGGACGCGGTGAGCTACCTGGTCTCGGCCGCGTTCCTGCGGACCCTCCCGGCCCGGCCCCGCACGACGCCCGCCGCGGCGGCGGGGCCCGGCGGGCTCGCCGCGATCCGGGAGGGGTGGCGGTTCGTGACGCGCCATCCGGTGATGGCACCCGGGATGTGGGTCGCGACCGCGGTGAACTTCGTGTGCGGGGCGCAGCTCGCGCTGTACCCGCTGTACCTCGTGCGGGAGCTGCACGCGCCGGCCGCGGTGGTCGGCGTGCTGCTGGCCGCCGAGGGGGCCGGCACGCTCGCCGGGGCGGCGCTGACGCCCGCGGTCGCGCGGCGGTTCGGCACCGCGCGGGCGCTCGTCGCGGCCGCGGTCGTGGCGCTCGGCGGGGCGCTGCTCATCCCGGCCGGCGCCGGTCCGGGCGCCTACGCCGCGTTCGCCGTGGGCAACGTGGTCTTCGCCGGCGGGGTCGTGGTGCTCAGCGTGACGACGCGGACGTACCGGCAGCTCGCCAGCCCGCCGGAGCTGCTGTCCCGGGTGGTGGCCACGGTGCGGTTCGTGTCGTGGGGGGCGATCCCGGTGGGCGGGCTGCTCGGCGGTACCGTCGCCGGACTGCTCGGCGCCCGCTGGACGCTGGTCCTGTTCGCGGTCGCGGCCGCCGCCGCACCGGCCGTGCTGCTGCGCTCACCGATCCGCCGGCTGCGCGACCTGACCGACCTCGCCGTCGCCGACCCCGCTCCGTCACCGGTGGCCGTCCGGTAGCGCTGCCGCCGGGATCTCGGGCGCCCACCGCAACCATCGACGCCCGTCGCAGGTCCTACCGGTATGCGCAGAACCCTGGCCGTCGTCGCGGCCCTGCTCGTCCTGGCCGGCTGCGGTTCGTCCCCGTCGCCCTCGAGCGCGCCGGCCGCCTCAACGGCCGCCACCTCGACGCCGGCCACCGAACCGGCGCCGAGCCCGACGCCCGGCCGGTGCTCCGACCCGCAGCTCGACGACCGGCAGGTCACGTTCGCCGACGCCCAGGGGGTGTACCTCACCGGCTACGTCCTCGGCACCGGGCGCACCGCCCTCGTCCTCGCCGCGCAGGCCAGCGCCAACGCCTGCTCGTGGCTGTCGTGGGCGAGGCAGCAGGCCGCGGCCGGCTACCGGGTCCTGGCCTTCGACTTCAACGGCGAGGGCCGCTCCCGGCGCGGCCCCGGCTCGACGCTGCCCGGCGACGTGACCGCGGCGGCCGCGTTCGCCCGGGCGCAGGGCGCGACGGCCGTCGTGCTCATCGGCGCGTCCCGCGGCGGCACCGCCGTGCTGACCGCCGCGCCGGCGGTCAGCCCGACCGCGGTGGTGAGCCTGTCGGCGCCGTCGAGCTACAGCGGCATGGACGCCCTCGCGGCGGTGCCGAAGCTGACGGCCCCGGTGCTGTACCTCGCCGCGACGGGCGACAGCGGCTTCGCCGAGGACGCCAAGGCCCTGCACGCCGCAACCCCGGGCGACCGGCGCACCCTCCAGCTCGTCCCCGGCGCCCTGCACGGCACGGCGTTCGTGACGATCAGCGCCGAGGGCGCCCCGGAGGCGATCACCGCCCTGACCGCGTTCCTCAAGGCCAACGCGCCGGCCTAGGTACGGCGGACGCGCCAGTCGAAGGTGCCCTCGCAGACCGTGGTGCCCGACTCGTCGGTGATGACGGCCGTCGTCGTCAGGCGGGCGCGGTCGGTGCGGGACGCGAAGAGCTCCGCCAGGGCCGCGCGGGCCGCCGCGTCCAGCACGCACGTCGCGGTCAGGCGGCCGCGGGCCGGGGCCAGGAAGCGCAGCGTCGCCGACGCGCCCAGCGGGACCACGCCCGTGAAGTCCGACGGGCCGGTGCAGGCGGCGATCACCGCGGCCAGGCCGGCCGCGTCGGCGAGGGCGGCCAGGCCGCTCGCGTGCAGGGAGCCGATGACGTTCGTCAGGGCGGCCGGCACGGTGGCGGCGACCTCGGCCGCGCCGTCCGCCGCGCGCAGCACCTCGACGCCGGCGGTGCGGTTGGCCGGGATCGGCTCCAGCAGGGAACGGGCCAGGGCGGTGGTGTCCATCGCGCGAGTCTGCGCGCGCCGGGTGACGCTCAGGTGGCCGGCGTGTAGCGGTACACCGCGAACACGAAGTCCGGGCAGACCAGCTGGCACGCCGTGCAGCCGGTGCAGCCGTCGTGCAGTTCGGGGTAGCGGTAGCCCTGCTCGTTGACGGTCGCCGACATCGTCAGCACGCTCGGCGGGCAGGCGGTGATGCACAGCTCGCACCCCTTGCAGGCCTCGGCGTCGATCTGCAGCGTGCCGCGGGTGGTCCGGCTCACGACTCCTCCTCGATGACGGCCGCCACGTCGGTCCACAGTGGACCGTCCTGGCCGTCCGGTGCGACGAAGACCCCGCGGCGGCGCAGCGCGCGCACCGCGTTGTCGGCGGTCAGGTGCAGGTGGGCCAGGGCCGCGGCGCCCGCCGCGTCGACCCGGCCGTCGCGCAGCGCCACGTACTCGGCGTGCAGCGCGGTCCGCTCCTCGGGCAGCGCGTCGTCGATCGAGAACCGGGCCGCGGCCGGCACCAGGCCGCTGAACGTGCGCAGCAGCGCCCGCAGGTGGTTGCCGGCGCCGGCGACGTTGACGACCCGGCGGAACTCGCGGGCCAGCGACTCGTACTCGGCCGGGTCGTCGCAGCGGGCCAGGGCCTCGTCGAGCTTGCCCAGCGCCTCGGCGACCGCCGGGTCGCGGCGGGCGGCGACGCGCCGGTTGGTCAGGGCGCTGAGCATGCCGTACAGCGCGAACGCCTCCCGGACCGTCTCCTCGCCGAAGGCGCCGACGTGGGCGCGGCGGTAGTGCGCCCGGTCGACGAGCCCGTCGCGTTCGAGCTGGATGAGGGCCTCGCGGACCGGCACCCGGCTCACGCCGAGCTCGGCGGCGACCTCGTCGAGGTCGATGCGCTGGCCGCTGCGCAGGCTGCCGTCGAAGAGCCGGCCCAGGATGTGCGCGGCCACGGCCTCGCTGGTGTTGGCGCGCTCCAGGGTCATGCGCCCTCCGCTTCGCTCCGGCCGCATGCCGTCCAGACTGAGCCCATGGTGACCGGCCTCCTCCGCTTCGCTCCGGAACCGGTCACGGTGTCACCAGCTCGCCGAGCGGATAGGTGGCCTCCATCGTGCCCTGCTGGTACTGCGGGCCCTCGGCGGTCGGCACGAACCAGCCCGTCGGGCACATCGTGAGGATCTCGACCAGGCTGAAGCCGGCGCCGCTGAGCTGTGTCTCGAAGGCCTTGCGGAGCATGCGCTTGGCCTGCAGTACCGCCGCCGCGTTGGACACCGCGCCCCGCGCCACGTAGGCCGTCCCGCGCAGCCCGGCGACGAGGTCGGCGACGGGGATCGGGTAGCCGTGCGCGGCCGGGTCGCGCCCCTCGATGCTGGTCTTGGTCCGCTGGCCGAGCACGGTGGTGGCGGTCTGCTGTCCGCCGGTGTCGCCGAACACGCCGTTGTTGAGCATCACGCAGGTGATGTTCTCGCCGCGGGCGGCGGCGTGCAGCACCTCCTGCAGGCCCTCGTTGGCCATGTCGCCGTCGCCCTGGAGGGTGAAGACGGCGACGCCGGGCCGGACCCGCTTGATGCCGGTGGCGCAGGCCGGGGCCCGGCCGTGCAGGCACTGCAGCACGTCGACGTCCATGATGCGCACGAAGCTGCCGTAGCAGCCGTGCCCGACGACCCCGATGGTCCGCTGCACGATGTCGAGCTCCTGCAGTACCTCCAGCAGGATGCGCAGGGCGACGGGCTCACCGCAGCCGGGGCACAGCGAGTGCTCGCCCAGGATCAGGTTCGGCTTGAAGTCGGCGACCTTGCGGGCGTCGCGGACCGGCGGGCCGCTGGTGTCGATGGTCATGCGGTCGCCTCCAGGATGCGCTCACGGATGACGGGGGCGTCGAGCAGCGGCCCGTAGGACAGGCCCGACTCGGCGATGCTGACCCCGCCGATGAACCGCACGGCGCGGCGGTCGGCGGCGTGCAGCCGGACGTCGTCGAGCATCTGCCCGGCGTTGAGCTCGAACACCAGCACGTTCCGGGCGCCCTTCGTCGCGGCTTCGAGGGCCGCGCCGGGGAACGGCCACAGCGTCACCGGCCGGAACCAGCCGACGCGGTGCCCCTCGGCGCGCAGCTCGGCGACGACGTGCTCGACGAACTTCGCCGCCGAGCCGAACGCGACGACCACGGTCTCGGCGTCCTCGACGTGGGCCTGCTCGTGGCGGGCCTCCAGCTCGGCGATGCGGTCGAACTTCTCCGCGATCGCCCGCCAGTGCCCGTCCGGCCCGGGTCCGGGGTCGGTGGCCTTGCCCATCGCCCAGGTCCACACCTGCCGGCTGCGGCCGGTGCCGCCGCCGGTGCCGTCCAGCACCCAGTCCTTCGGCGGCAGCGGCCCGAAGTCGCGCGGCGAGACGTCCACGCCGACCCGGGTCTGGGCGAGCAGCGGGTCACCGTACAGCACGACCGGCGCCCGGTGCCGGTCGGCGAGGTGGAACAGCAGCTGGGTGTGCTCGACCGCCTCCGGCACGTCCTTCGGCGCCAGGGTGATCGTGCGGTAGTCGCCCCAGCCGCCGCCGCGGGTGGCCTGGAAGTAGTCCTGCTGGTTGCGGGCCAGGTTGAACACGACGAACGGGGTCTCGTTGAGCGCGGCCTCGGCGATCGCCTCCTGCATGAGCGCGATGCCCTGCCCGCACGAGCCGGTGGCGGCCCGCGCGCCGGCGGCCGCGGCGCCGAGGGTCATGTTGACGCCCTCGATCTCGCTCTCCGCGTTGAGGCACACGCCGCCGGCCGCCGGCAGCCGCCGCGACATCTCCTCCAGCAGGCCGGTGAACGGCGACATGGGGTACCCCGCGAAGAACCGGCAGCCGGCCGCGATCGCCGCCTCGGCGATGGCGGCGCCGCCCTCGAGCAGCTGGAGCGTCATGCGTCCGCCCCCGCCCGCAGCGCCCGGATGTTGGCCTCGGCGTGCTGGCGCCGGTACGGCGGGAGCAGCCTGGTCATCGCGTCCTCCAGCTCCTGCGCGGCGACGAGGCGCGCCCGCGCGTTGTAGGCCCCGAGCAGCACGAACCCCAGCGCGTTCGGGGCGCCGGCCGCCTGGGCGACGGCCTTCGCGTCGACCGTGACGACCCGCAGGTCGGCCCGCAGGTGCGCCGGGTCGACGAGCGGCGCGTTGGCCAGGACGAACGCCCCGGGCCGCAGCCGCTCGACGACGTGCTCACTGAAGCGGTGGTGGGCGAGGATCGCCGAACCGGCGGTGGGCAGGATGGGCAGGGCCCGCAGCGGCGCCGCGCCGACGACGACCGATGCCTTCGACGGCCCGCCGCGCATCTCCCCGCCGTAGTCGGCGGCGAGCATGGCGTGGCGGCCCTCGCTGGTGGCGGCCTCGGCGAGGGTCTTGGCGAGCAGCTGGATGCCCTGGCCGCCGATGCCGCTGACCACGACCTCCCACTCGCCGGTGCCGTCCCACGCGACCGGCCCGTCGCCGGCGCCCCCGGCCGCCGGATGCATCCCGGGGCCGCGGGCGGTCGCCACCTGAGTTCCGTCCATGCTGGCCTCCCTTGACGCGGTTTGAATATTGAATACAAAATCTGATTCGGCCGTCAAGGCCGCCCGGCACGGACGCGGGTGGCGGCGCGGCGGCACGAGATGCTGGAGGTGGTGCGGTGCGGGCGCTCGTCATGCGAGGGTTCGGGGACGTTGCCGTCGAGGAGGTGGCCGACCCCGTCGCCGGGCCGGGTGAGGTGGTGATCGACGTGGCCTGCGTGCAGCCGAGCGTCACCGAGTGCATGCTCATCGCCGGGGAGCCGGTCGCGATGCACGGCGTGCTCGCGGAGCGGCTGGCGGCCGGGCCGACCCGCTTCGGCGGGCACGAGTTCGCCGGTGTGGTGCGCTCGGTCGGTCCCGGCCCGTCCTCGGACGTCAAGCCGGGCGACCGGGTCACGGCGGTCGAGACCGCCGCCTGCGGGCGGTGCGCCGCCTGCCGCCGGGACCGGCCCGACGCCTGCCCCGCGCCGAGCGTGCTCGGCTTCAGCGGGCCGGGCGCGTTCGCCGAGCGGGTCCTCGTGCCCGCCAGGACGGTCGTGCCGGTCCCGGACGGGGTCGGCGCGTCGGCCGCCGCGGCCGTGCAGCCCCTGGCCGGGGCGATCCACGGGCACGCCCTGGCCGACGTGCGGCCCGGCGAGACGGTGCTGGTGCTCGGCGCCGGGGTCATGGGTGTCCTGCACGTGCGGCTCGCCCGCCTGGGCGGTGCCGGTACCGTCGTCGTCACCGGCCGCAGCCCGGCCAAGCTCGACCTGGCCCGCCGCGCCGGCGCCGACCTCGCCGTCCAGGCCGGGGACGACGTCGAGGCGGCCGTCGCCGAGGCCACGGACGGGATCGGGGCCGACGTCGTGTTCGAGACCGCCGGGGGCGCCCCCGGTGCCGGGCTCAGCGGCACCTCCACCCTCGACCTCGCCGCCCGCTGTGTGCGCCGCGGCGGCCGGATCGTCGTCGTGTCGGTGCTGCCGGACCGCTCGCCGGCGCCGCTCGGGCGGCTGCGGGAGCGGGCGGTCGCGCTGCTGCACCCGCGCTCGGGCGCCGGCGGCTACGCGCCCGGGGCGAGCGCCTTCGACCACGCGCTGGCGCTGGTCCGCCGCGGCGACGTCGACCTCGGTGCCCTGGTCACCCACCGGTTGCGCGGGATCGACGCGCTGCCCGAGGCCCTGGCGATCACCCGGGACAAGACCGCCCACGGCGCGCTCGGACCGGCGCAGGTGGACCTGCTCGACTGGGGATACCACACATGAGCGGTTCCGGAGCGAAGCGGAGGAGGCCGCTCATCATGGGCTCAGTCTGGAGCTCGTGCGGCCGGAGCGGAGCGGAGGACGCATGAGCCTCCTCATCGGTGACATCGTCACGGTCGCGGCGCTCAGCGGGGCGGGTCGCACGGCCGCGACCCTCGGCGGCGAGCAGCTCACGTTCGGCCAGCTCGACGAGCGCGCCGACCGCACCGCGAACGCGCTGGCCGGGCTCGGCCTACGCGCCGGGGACACGCTGCTGTGGAGCGCGCCGCCGACCCTGCGGGTGCTCGACGCGTTCGTGGCGTGCGCGCGCCTCGGGGTGCTCTTCGCGCCGGTGAACCCGGCGCTGCCGGCCGCCGAGCTGGACCGGGTGCGCGAGCTCGTCCGGCCGCGCCTGGCCGTCGCCGAGGGCGGGCTGCGCCCGTCCGACCTGGACGGCGGCGCGGCCGGCTTCGCGCCGCGGCCGCTCGACGACCGGGACCCGCACATCGTGTACCTCACCAGCGGCAGCACCGGCACCCCCAAGGGCGCGCTGGTCAGCCACCGGGCCAGCTGGCTGCGGGCGGCGCCGGGCGGCGGCACGTTCAGCGCGGGCCTGCGCGGCGACGGCGGCGTGGTCTGCACGTTCCCGCTGTACCACTACGGCGGCTGGCACTACGTCATGGAGGCCTGGCAGCACCGCACCGCGGTCCACCTGGTCCACAAGGCCTCCGCGGAGGAGATCGTCGACGTCGTGCAGCGGCGCCGCCCGTCGGCGCTGTACTGCATCCCGGCCGTCTGGGAGCGCCTCCTCGACCCCGAGCACCGCCGGGCCGACCTGCGCTCGCTGCTGCACGCCGACACCGGCACGTCGAGCGTCGCCCCCGACCTGGTGGAACGGATCAAGGCCCGGCTGCCCGGCACCACGACCACGATCCTGTACGGCTCCACCGAGGCCGGCCGGATGGCCGCGCTGCACGACCACGACCTGGCCCGCAAACCCGGCAGCGTGGGCCGCGGCGCCCCGCCGAACGCGCTGTGGGTCGACCCGGACGGCGAGGTGTGCGTGCGCGGCCCGGCCGTCATGAACGGCTACCTGGGCAGCGCACCGCTCGACGGCACCTACCGCTCGGGCGACCTGGGGACGCTGGACGAGGAGGGGTACCTCTTCCTGACCGGCCGCAGCCGCGAGGTGATCCGCACGGGCGGCGAGTCGGTCGGCCCGGCCGACGTCGAGCACGCCCTGCGCGACCTGCCGGGCATCCTCGACGTGGCGGTCGTCGGCGTCCCCGACCCGCGCTGGGGCGAGCTGGTGTGCGCGGTGGTCGTGGTACCGCCGGGCACCGCACCGCCGACGGTGGCCGCGGTCCGGTCCCATGTGGACGGACGCCTGGCGGCGTTCCAGCACCCGCGGCTGGTGACGGCGGTGGCCGAGATCCCGCGGACCCCGGCGACGGGCCAGATCCAGCGCTCCCGCCTGCGCGAGCTCGTCACCCGTCCAGCACAGCCGTGAGAAGCTGCTCGGGCGGCGTGCTCGCGGGCCGGTCGCTGACCTGACCGTCGCCGAGCTCCACGACCCGCCAGGCGCCGTCGGCGCGCCGGGCGAGGTCGACGGTGACGAACGGCAGCCCGGTGACGGCCCCGGCGAGCCCGGGCGGGAGCTCCAGGTCGCCGGGCGGCAGCTGCTCGGGCGTGTCGGGGTGGGCGGTGACGAGCCGGCACCGCCCGCCGACCCACCAGGTGCGGACCTCGGCGCCCGTGAACGGCTCGAAGCGGCGCAGCACGAACCCGCCGGTGAACTCGTCACCTCGCAGCTGCGCGAAGCGCTCCCCGACGGCCCAGGCCGCGTCGGCGTCGGCGACGTCGGGGATGTAGGCGGCCTCGTGCCAGTAGTGCTTGAGGGACTTGCTGTAGTCCCGCAGTACCGCCGGGCCGTCGCCGATCGCCCGCCGCGCGGTGTCGAAGGCGGCGCGGGTGGGCGGCCCGCTGGTCCACGCGGACTCGGGCGTGAGACCTTCGAGGGTGTCGTACCACCCGGGCAGCTCGTGCCCCCGCCGGTACGCCTCCGGCGGGGTCCGCAGCGTCGTGCCCCGCTCGGCCAGCGCGGCGGCGAACGCGGCGTAGCGGTCGCTGCCGAGCATCCACCCCCGGTACACGGCGGTCGCACCACCGGGCACCCGCTCCACCGCCCGCCCGGCGTCACCCCGACCGGCGAGCGCGTCGTGGTCGACGAGCGCCACCGCCACCCCGGCCGCGCGGGCCGCGGCCGCCTCGTTGGCGAAGTGCGCGTCGACCCGCCGCGGGACGACGGGGTCGACCGGCACGAGCAGCATCATCCGCCCATCATCGCCGCCCGGTGCACGGCGTCCCCCACCCGGTCGGCGACCGCTGGGCGGGCCGGATCAGCGGGCACCGCTCAGTGGGGGCAGGCGGCGCCCGCGACCGCTGTCCACGGGGTGTCCGCGATGGCCACGAGGGGCTCGACGACGGACCGGCGGCCGTCCGCGGTGCGCACGGTGAGGTGGAAGCGGACCGGGGTGAGCGGCACGGTCCCGCACGACAGCTGCACCCGGACGCCGACCACGACCGCTCGGCCCGGGCCGAGCGACCGCGGGCCGCCGTCGGCGTGGACGGTCAGGCCCTCCGCCTCGGCTGCGAGGTCCTCCAGCTCGACGGGCACGGCACCCGAGTTGACCACCGTCAGCTGGCTCTCGATGCGGACCGTTCCTGCGTCGTACGTCGCCGCGATCGGGCCCAGCTGGCCCGCGTCCACGACCACCGCAATGGACGGCGGGCGGTCGTCGGGGCGGGCCAGGACCAGGGCGCCGACCAGGAGCAGCGCGGCCAGCCAGGGCAGCCACCGCGGCATCCGGCGCCGGGGCGGCGCCGGCGGGGTGTCGAGGTCGACCAGGGGCTGGCCCATCAGTGCGGCGGGGACGGGGTCAGGGCGACCGTCGTCAGCCAGTCGCCGGAGGCGATCCGCGTGCCGGGGGCGGCCTGGTGCGCGACGACCATGCCGCCGGCGGCGGGGGCGGTCAGCCGGCGGACCGAGCCGTCGTCGCAGCGGACCACGGCCATCGGGGTGCCGCCGCGGTACCGCGTGTCGGCGTCGACGAGCCACCGCAGCAGCACGCCCGCACCGCCGGGCAGCGGCGGCACGACCGGCGGCGCCGCCGGGGACAGCCGGGCCTCGACCTGCTCGGCGCCGCTGAGACGGTGCTTGAGGCCGCGGACGACGTCGGCGACGTCCAGCCGGACCCGCAGGGCCGCGTCGCCGGTGAGGCCCGGCGGGGTGAGCGCGGCGGCCAGGCCGGGGCCGCCGGTGTCGCGCAGGTGGGCGGCGACGAGGTCCTCGGGCCGCGGGTCGCGCTCGCCGGGCGGGACCGGCGGGGCCGCGCCGAGGTCGCGCTTGAACTCGGCCCGGTACGCGGCCGGCACCGCCGGCCTCCGCCCGTTGGCGGCCGACCCGCCGAGCAGCGCGTCGCCGTCGCGGCAGACCGCGGACGGCCAGGCATACAACCCACTCAGGGGTTCTTGCAGCAGTCGTACCGTACCGTCGGCGCCCACCAGGGCCGCCGACGACGCCGACGTGCCCACGTCGACGACGAGGGTGGGCTCCTTCGCCGGCGGCGGACCGCTCCCGCGGACCACGGTGGTCACGGGCCCGGTGACCAGCTCGCCCACGCCCGCCGCCAGCGCGGCCGGCGGCACGCCGAGCGCGGTGAGGGTGCGCACCGCGGCGCCGCCGCCCTCACGGGCCAGCGCGAACAGCAGGTGCTCCGGGGTGACCTGGTGGTGGCCGAGGCGCAGCGCCTCGCGGAGGGTCAGCTCGAGGACGGTCCGCATCCGCGGCGTGAACGGCGGCCCCTGCGTGGTGCCGCTCACCGGCTCGCCGAACCCGGCGGCGCGGGCGAGCACCGCGGCGCGCGTGACCCCCGCCTGGCCGAACAGCCACGTCAGCCGGGCGTCGGGGTCGGCGAGCAGCCCGAGCAGCAGGTGCCCCGTGCCGATCCGGTCGTGCCCGAGGTCGGCCGCGGCCTGCTGGGCCTGCACGACGGCGTAGCGCGCCGCCGGGGCGAACCGCTCGAACATGGTCCGGGACTCTACCGGGGCACGGCGACGGGTGTCCCGGTCCGCGCGGCGCGTCCCCGGCCCCAGTCGTACAGGGCCTGCAGGACGGGCGCGAGGGTCTCGCCCTCCTCGGTGAGCCGGTACTCGACGTGCGGCGGGACGGTGCCCAGGTCGGCCCGTGCGACGAGCCCGTCGGCCTCCAGCTCGCGCAGCCGCTGCGGCTCGCCGTGGCGGTGCACGCCTTCCTTGAGGTGGGCCAGGATCACCGGCCGCCACACGCCGCCGATGACGTCGATCGCGAGCTCCACCGGGCAGTGGTACCGCTTGGGCATGGACGCCTCCTTACCGTTCGGTGCGTACTTGCCGGACAACCCGGCGGCGTGGTCGGCTGGTGCGCGTGACGACGCCGACGTTATACGAGTGGGCCGGCGGCACCGAGGCCCTGCAGCGCCTGTGCGACGCCTTCTACCGCCGGGTCCTGGCCGACGACCTGCTGGCCCCGCTGTTCACCCGGATGCACCCCGACCACGCCCGCCACGTGGCGACCTGGCTGGCCGAGGTGTTCGGCGGCCCGGCCGCGTACACGACCGGGCACGGCGGCTACCCGCACATGCTCTCCAAGCACCTGGGCATGGCGATCACCGAGCCACAGCGCCGCCGCTGGGTCAACCTGATGCAGGACGCCGCCGACGAGGTGGCCCTGCCGCCGGACCCGGAGTTCCGCGCGGCGTTCGTCGGCTACCTGGAGTGGGGCACCAGGCTGGCGCTGGTCAACTCGCAGCCGGACGCCGACCCGGTCCGCGACGCCCGGATGCCGCGCTGGGGCTGGGGCGTGGCACCGCCGCACCAGCCGGGGTCCTGATCAGTCGGCCGGGCTGCCGGCGCGTCCACGCCAGCACGAGCGCGTGCACGGCCAGTGCAGCCGTCAGGAGGATCGGCGGCGAGTACTCGCTATCGTCGGACAACATTCCGGCCGCGCCGAGCCACAGCGTGGCCAGGACCACCACCGACATCAGGTACCAGCCCGTGAGCATGGCGACGCCGACGGACCTCGGCCGGACGGTGAGGGCCAGGAACTGGATGCCCGCGAAGGCCGCGGCGACGAGCGCGAGGATGAGCGGGTTCACGATCTGGAACGGAGCGAAGTACCTGAGCTCCCAGGGCACCTCGCCCTCCGGCCGGCCCGACCCGGCCGCGGCGGCCTCGATGAACGCGATCACGGCCCCGGACAGCACCGGGACCCACACCTGCCACGGGTGCCCGATCAGCCGATCAGTCAGGCGATCGGTCTGCCGGCCGCGGCGGAGGTACATCACCAGGCAGACGCCGGCGGCCACCGAGAAGAGCGCGCCCAGATAGGACCAGTTGCTCAGGCCGACACCGCCCTCGCCGCCGGGGTCGAGGCCGTCGAGCCACTCGCAGAACGTGGCGAACCCCCAGGTCATCGCGCCCAGAAGCACGGCGGCGACACCCACACCGCCGCGGCGGAGCGCGAGTGCCGCGACGATGCCGATGCCCACGAGGGCGTCGGCCTTCCCGACGAACCACGCCGGGTCCTTCCATGCGCCGGGCTCGTACTGCGGCCACAGCGTGATCACCGACCCGGCGAGCGCCAGGACGGCGGCCGACACCAGCAGCGCCGTCGACACGGGCACGGTGACGCTGAGCGTGGGCGCCGCGTCGGCCGCAGCGGCCGGTCGAGCGGCCGGTCGAGCGGCTGGCCGCCGAACGATGGTCGTCACGCCCGCGTCGGCGTCCTGACCGGCGGGCGCACCCGGTGCCACCGCATCCGGGCCCGGCGGCACCAAGGCCGGTTCATGCTCGTGGGCCGCGGGCGTGGCGGCGACCGGGGCCCCGGCGGCAACCGGCGGCGCAGCGGCCGGCACGGTCGCGCGATGCAGGCTTCCCTCGGCGACCACGAGCTCCGGCTGCTCCATCACCGTGGGCGCGATGCCGAGCGCCCGGTGGAGCAGCGTCGACACCAGCGGGATGCGGCTGGAGCCGCCGACGAGGAACACGCCGGCCAGGTCGGACGACTGGAGCCGGGCCGCACGCACCGCCTGCTGCGTCGTCGTGATCGTCCGCTCCAGGATCGGCGCCGCGAGCCGCTCGAGCTGCTCGCGGCCAAGCGGCACGTCACGCTCGACGATCGGCACCGGTATGAGCGTGGAGGCGGAGCGGGACAGCACCTCCTTGGCGATCCGCACGTCCTCCCACAGCGTGCGGCGATGCCGTCGGTCGCCCGAGTTGACCGGCTCGGCCAGCCGGCGCCAGACATCGGGGGCGCCGTCGGCGAAGACCGTGGCCAAGTGGGCCATCACGGCCGCGTCGACGTCCAGCCCGCCCGTGTCGGGCAGGCCCTCGGCGGCGAGTACTTCGAACCCGTCCGTGGTTCGGCGCACGACGCTCGCGTCGAAGGTGCCGGCGCCGAGGTCGTACACGAGGACCGCCCGCCCGGCGGGTATGTCCGCGCCGGGCAGCTGCGCGAAGTAGGAGGCCGCCGCCGTCGGCTCCGCAACGAGCTGCCGGCTGCTGAACCCGGCGCGGCGGGCGGCCTCGACCAGGATGCCGCGACGTCGTTCTCCCCAGGCGGCTGGATGGGTCAGGGTGACATCGACGACGGCTTCGCGGGCGACCGACTGTGCCTCGGCCGCGACCCGGCGCAGGACGGCCGCGAACAGGTCGACGACGGCCGTCTCGGTGCTGCCCAGCAGCACGACGTGCTCGTCGATGCGCCGCTTCGGGTTGGGTTCG
The DNA here is from genome assembly GCF_022095675.1 of Dactylosporangium sp. AC04546. Lineage (GTDB taxonomy): Bacteria > Actinomycetota > Actinomycetes > Mycobacteriales > Micromonosporaceae > Dactylosporangium. The sequence goes on from NZ_JAHYSG010000015.1 coordinate 98,436, forward strand.
AAGCGTTCCGGCTCGGCTCGGGCGGCCTGCACCGCCTCCCGGCCGACCAGGAGACCACCGTCGGACGTGGCGAACACCGCCGACGGCAGCAGCGGCGAGCCGTCGAACAGCAACGGCCGGACCCGCCCGTCCGGCCACGACAGCACCGCGACCGTGGTGGAAGTCCCGAAATCCACGCCCAAGCGGAACCGATCCGTCACGGGTCCGAGCGTAAGGCGACCGACGGTGGAATGGACGGGACGATCGGCGGGTGTCGGCCGCCGTATCGGTCAGCGGTGATCGACTCAGCGGGCGGGGCGCAGGGTGCGGCGGAGTTCCGCCTTGGCGATCTTGCCGCCCGAGCCCCTCGGGAGGTCCTCCACCAGCTCCAGGCGCTCCGGCCAGTTCTCGCGGGACACGCCCCGCGCGTCCAGGTGGGTGCGCAGGTCGTCCAGTGTCAGCGGGTCCGGCGAGCGGGGCACGACGAAGACGCACACGCGTTCGCCGAAGGTCGGGTCCGGCATCGCCACCGCGGCGACCATCGCGACCTGCGGGTGCGAGCCCACGTGGTCCTCCACCGCCGCGGCGCTGATGTTCTTGCCGCCGCGGATGATGAAGTCCGACTTGCGGTCGACCACCCGCAGGTAGCCGTCCCCGTCGATCGTGCAGATGTCGCCGGTCAGCATCCAGCCGTCGGGCGTGAACAGCGACGCGTTCGCGGCGTCGTCGTTGAAGTAGCCCAGGCACGTCGCCGGGCCCGCGCACGCGGCCTGGCCGGGGCCACCCTCGGCCGTGACGTCCGTGCCGTCGTCGGCGAACAGGCGGACCTGCATCGCGTCGATCACCCGGCCCGCGGTGCGCAGGCGCTGGTCCTCGGTGTCCGTCACCGACGTGCGCGACAGCGCGCCCGTCTCGTTGGAGCCGAAGAACTGCAGGACCTTCGCGCCCGTGCGGCGTTCGAACTCCGACGCGCGCTCGAACGGGACGGCCTCGCCGCCCGTGAACATGCAGCGCAGCGACGACAGGTCGACCTGGTCGGCGAGGGGCGAGTTCAGCATCATGATGAACTGGGTCGAGACGCAGCAGACGACCGTCACGCGCTCGCGTTCGATGAGGCGCAGCGCCTCGTCGGCGTTGAAGCGGGGCATGACCACCGTCGGGGCGCCGAGCAGGGCCGGGGTGAAGTTGGCCGTCCACTGCGCGAAGCCGTACGGGGCCGGGATCACGGTCAGGAACACGTCGTCGGGGCGCAGGTCGCCGCACTCGACGGCCAGCTCGTGGTAGTAGAACCAGCGGTACTGGTCGTGGACCACGCACTTGGGCATGCCCGTGGTGCCCGACGTCGAGTTCAGCAGGTGGATCTCGTCGGGGGCCAGCTCGCGGCCCGGCAGCGGCGGGCCGGGCACGACGTCCCACGCCGGGTAGGGCGGCAGCACCAGGTGGGTCTCGATGCCCAGCCCGGAGGCGAGGTCCGCGACCGGCTCGTCGCGGTGGGCGGCGAAGCTGACCAGTGCCGTCGCGCCGCCGACCGTGAGCAGGTGTCGTACCTCCAGCCGCGCGGCCCGCGGCCCGATCGCCACGACGACGACCCCGGCCTTGATCGCCGCCAGGTACACGACGTGCACCTCGACGCCGTCCGGCAGCAGCACCCCGACGCGGGCCCCGCGCGGCAGCCCGGCCTCGACGAGGCGGTGGGCGAACCAGGTCGAGTACTCGTCGAACTGCCGCCAGCTCAGCCGGTCCTGCCCGGCGACGAACGCGTCCCCGTCCGGGTTCGCGGCGGCGTGGCGCCGCACGACGTCGGCCAGGTTCTCGCCCGCGCCCGCGGCGTCGGCGAGGCGGTCGGCGACGTACCGCTCGTGGACGCTGCCGGGCGCCGGGGCGGTACCGGGGGGAAAGGTCACAACGCATACCTACCAATCAAGCGCTTGGTTGTGCAATTCTGTGATCGACCGGGAGACGATGTCAAGGAGCGCCGGGCATGGACACGGGCATGGACACGGGCATGGACAACAGCACGCATGTGGAGCAGGTCATCTGGCACGGCGACCTGAGCGGCGACCCGGACGGGCAGCTCACCGTCGGCGTCGCGCGGCGCGACGGGGACGTCGTGACGATCCGGCTCCGCGACGGCGACCGGCTCGTCGCCGACGTCCGCCTCCGCAACGGCCCCACGCGCCGGCCGGCCCCGCACGACCTGCTGCGCACCGACCTCGGCCCGGGCGCGGACTGCACCCGCACGTTCGTCGTCACCGCGGACGCGACCACCGACCACGTGCCCGGCGCCGTGCCGGTGCTCAGCACGCCCAGCCTGATCGCGTACCTCGAGGACACCGCCGCCGACGTGCTGCGCCCCCACTTCGGCCCGGCGACGGCGTCGCTCGGGACCTGGATCGGCGTGCGGCACACCGGCCCGGCGCGCGCCGGCGACCAGGTGCTCGTCACGGCGGTGCTCGCCGAGGTGCGGGGCCGCCGGTACCTCTTCGACGTGGAGGCGACCGTCGCCGGGCGCCCCGTCGGCGACGGCCAGGTGGCGCAGACGCTGGTCAGGCTGGGCTGAACCGGCGGGCCGCGTCGGCGCGCAGGGCGGCCTTGTCGACCTTGCCACCGGTACCGATGGGAAGCCCGTCGAGCGGCACGAGACGCTCCGGCCAGTTCTGCTTCGACACCCCGCCGGCGTCCAGGTGCGCCCGGAGGTCGTCGAGCGTCAGCTCGCCCCGCACGGCGACGTAGGCGCAGACCCGCTCCCCCAGCACCGGGTCGGGCGCCGCGACCACGGCCACCTGCGCGACGAGCGGGTGGGTCGCCACCGCCTCCTCGACGACCAGGGCGCTCACGTTGTGCCCGCCGCGGATGATGAAGTCGGCGGCCCGGCCGGTGATCGACAGGTAGCCCTCGTCGTCGATCGCGCCCAGGTCGCCGGTCAGCAGCCAGCCGTCGTCGCGGAACAGCGCGGCGTTGGCGTCCGGGTCGTCGAGGTACCCCGGCGTGCACCCGGGCCCCTTCGCCGCGACCTGCCCGCGCTCCCCGACGAGCCGCACCTGCATGGCCGGGATCGGCCGGCCGGCCGTCGACAGCCGCCGCTGCCGCGGGTCGGCGACGGAGGTGACCGAGATCGGGCCGGCCTCGTTGGAGCCGTAGAACTGCAGCACCGCGCAGCCGGTGCGCTCCTCGAACTCGGCGGCCCGCGACGCCGGGACCCGCTCGCCGCCGGTGAACAGCACCCGCAGCGACGAGAGGTCCGTCGAGGCGAACGACGGGTCGTTGAGCAGCATGATGAACTGGGCCGTCACCGCGCACAGCACCGTCACCCGGTGCCGTTCGATGAGCCGCAGCGTCTCGGCCGCGTCGAACTCGGCGCTGAGCACCGTCGGGTAGCCGTACATCGCCGGCACGACGTGGGCGCTCCACAGCCCGAACCCGTACGGCGCCGGCAGCACGCTGGCGAACACCTCGTCCGGGCCCATCCCGCCGGCCGCGTGCGCGAGGGGGCCGAAGTACTTGCGGTTGTTCATCGTCTGCCGCACGCACTTCGGCACGCCGGTGGTGCCGGACGTGGAGTTGAGGAAGAACAGGTCGTCGGGCCCGAGGCCCGGTGCCGGCGCCGGCGTCGCGGCCGGCAGCGCGTGCAGGTCGAGCAGCACGTGCCGGCGGGCACCGCACCGCGCGGCGATCTCGGCGCCCGGGCGGCCCCGGTGGTGCGGCGCCGTCGCCAGACCGGCCGCGCCGGTGACCTGCAGCAGGTGCGTGATCTCGGCGTCGCCGGCGCGCGGGCCGATGCCGACGGTGACCAGGCCGGCCTTCTGCGCGGCGAGGTACGCGACGTGGGTGAGCGCGCCGCCGGTGAGCAGCACGGCGAGCCGGTCGCCGGGCGCGAAGCCGCGGTCCAGGTAGGACCGGGCGAGCCGGGACGACAGGTCGTCGTACTGGCCCCAGGTGATCGTGCCCTCAGGTGCGTGGAACGCGACCCGCTCCGGGTCGTTGCGCGCCACGAGGTCGGCGATCGTGTCGGCGGTCCAGGCGCCGTCGGCGTAGTGGCCGGCGCTCGTGTCCGCCGGGAACAGCGGCTCAGGCACCGGCACCCCCGTCGAGACGCAGGACGGCCCCGGTCGCGAACCGGGCCTCGGCCGCACCGAGGTACGCGATCGCCGCCGCCACCTCGTCGGGGTCGGCGACGGGCGGGTCCACGAGCGCGCCCCCGCGCCCGTCGAGCTTCGGATGCGGATTCGGTACCGGCCGCAGGCCCGCCTTCAGCGGCGTGTCCACGGACCCTGGGCAGACGCAGGCGACCCGCACGCCGACGGGCGCGTACTCCACGGCCAGGGACCGGGTCAGCGCGACCACGCCGCCCTTGGCCGCCGAGTAGGCGGCGCTGTACCGCCAGCCGCGCACGCCGGCGAGGGACGACACGTTGACGATCGCGCCGCGGGCGGCGACGAGGTGCGGCAGCGCGGCCCGGCTGACCAGGAACGTCCCGGTGAGGTTCACGCCGAGGATCCGGTCCCACTCGGCGAGCGTCACGTCGGTGGTGTGGGCGTACGCGGCGACCCCGGCCACGTTGGCGACCAGGTCGAGCCGCCCGCCCCAGGCGGCGACCCGCTCGACCGCCTCGGCGACCGCGGCCTCGTCGCGGACGTCGGCCCGCACCGCGAACACGCCGTCCTGGGCGGCGTCGGACACGTCGAGGCCGGCGACCCGCGCGCCCTCGTCGCGCAGGCGGGCGGCGGTGGCCCGCCCGATGCCGGAGGCGGCGCCCGTCACCAGCGCGACGCTGCCGGAGTACCGCTGCGGCATCATCGGCCGCCGTCGCGCATGGTGCGGGCGTCGTGCCCGGCCAGGGCGTCGGTGCCGGTCTCGGCGTTGTGGGCGTGGGCCACGTGGTGCAGGCCGAACACCGAGTCCATCCCGGCCCGCAGGCCCATGAGGTCCTCGGCCTGGTTGACGGCCTTCTTCGTCAGCGCCAGCCCGAGCCGCGGCATCTTCGCGATCCGCTGGGCGATGTCCATCGTCGACGTCTCGAGGTCGGCGCGGGGCACGACCCGGTTCACCATGCCCAGCTGCAGGGCCCGCTCGGCGCCGACGCGCTCGCCGAGGAACAGGAACTCCTTGGCGTAGCGGGGCCCCATGACCCACGGGTGGGCGAAGTACTCGACGCCGGGGATGCCCATCCGCACGACGGGGTCGGCGAAGAACGCGTCGTCGGCGGCCACGATGAGGTCGCAGCACCAGGCGAGCATGAGCCCGCCGGCGATGCAGGCGCCCTGGACCATGGCGATCGTCGGCTTGGGCAGCTCGCGCCAGCGCCGGCACATGCCGAGGTACACCTCGGACTCCCGGGCGAAGCGGCTCTCCGCGCCGGGCTTGCCGACGTGGTCCCACCACAGCCCGGCCCGCCGCTCGAAGCTGGTGTCGATGTCGCGCCCGGGCGTGCCGATGTCGTGCCCGGCCGAGAAGTGCTCCCCGGCCCCGCCCAGCACGATCACCTTGACCTCGTCGTCGGCCGCCGCGCGGTACAGCGCGTCGTCGAGGGCGTAGGTCATGGCGGAGTTCTGGGCGTTGCGGTACTGCGGGCGGTGCATCGTGACGACCGCGACCGGCCCGTCGGTGCGGTACTGGACGACCTCTTCGTGGGTCTGTTCGTCGGTCACTGGGTCTCCTGGAGGTGGAGGGCGGCGGCGATCCGGTCGAGGCGGGCCCCGGTGTCGCCGAGGGCCTCGATCGCCCAGGCCCGCTTGGCGTAGCGGTGCAGCTCGTACTCGACGGTGTAGCCGATGGCGCCGTGGCACTGGATCGCGGCCCGGCTGGCGGCGTGCGCGGCCTCGGCGGCCTGCACGACGGCGGCGTCGACGGCCGTCTCGGCGTCCGTGTCGTGTTCGGCGGCCCAGGCGGCGGCGAGCACCACAGGCCGGGCGAACTCGATGCCGAGGGCGGCGTCGGCGAGCTGGTGCTTCACGGCCTGGAAGCTGCCGACGGGCACGCCGAACTGGTGGCGCTGCTTGACGTACTCGACGGTGAGCTCGACCATCCGCCGCCCGAGCCCGACGAGCTCGGCGGCGTAGGCGATGCCGGCCCTGCGCCGTGCGGTCGCGAGCAGGCCGGGGTCGGTGGTGAGCACGTCGCCGCCGGCCGCCCGGGCCGCGTGCAGGGCCGGGTCCACGGTGGCCACGGGCGCCCCGGCGCCGTCGCTGAGCCGGGCTTCGTTCTCGCCGAGGTGCAGGACCAGGTCGGCACCCTCCCCGAACGGCACCAGCCCGCCCGGCCCCGCGAGCGCGATCTGGATCCGCCCACTGACGACACCGTCGAGCGTGGCGGCAATCCATGCGGGGTCAGCGGCCGGGGAGTTCGGTCGGTCGACCGACTCAGGGAAAGCGGTGTCACTCGGTCGGTCGACCGACCGAGAGGACGCGCTCTCATTCGGTCGGTCGACCGACCCAAGCGAACCGCTTTCGTTCGGTCGGTCGACCGACCGAGTGGCAGCGTTGACACTCGGTCGGTCGACCGACCGAACGGGGTCGTGCAGCAGCGCCGCGAGGAGCGGGGCCGCCACGAAGGCCGTGGCCGTCACCGGAGCCTCCAGGGCGGCGGCGCCGATCTCCTCCAGGACCGCCACCAGGTCCGTCTCCGCCAGGCCCAGGCCGCCCTGCGAGGCCGGGACCAGGGCGCCGAACAGGCCCAGTTCGGCCAGCGCCGGCCAGCCCTTCGCGAGGGGCTCGCGGACGGCGTCGCGGAAGGCCAGCTGGTCTTCGGTCGGGGCGAATCGCACCGGTACCCCCTTCAGGCCCTCGGCAGGCCGAGCACCCGCTCGGCGACGATGTTGCGCTGGATCTCGTTGGTGCCCGCGTAGATCGGGCCGGCCAGGGAGAACTGGAAGCCCCGCGTCCACGGCGAGTCCAGGATCGCCTCGGCGCCCAGCAGCTCCAGGGCCAGCTCGTGCAGGTCGATGTCCAGCTGCGACCAGTACAGCTTGTTCAGGCTCGACCGGGCGCCCGGCGGGCGGCCCTCGACGAGGTCGGTGACCTGGTTGAGGGTGAACAGCTGGTAGGCGCGGGCCGCCAGCCAGGCCCTCGTCACGCGCTCGCGGGTGGCCGGGCGCAGGCGGTCGCGCTGCGCGGCCGCCAGGGCGATCAGGCGCGACGCGGTGTGCAGGAAGCGGCCCGGGGAGCGCAGGGTCAGGCCGCGTTCGGAGCCGGTCGTGGCCATCGCCACCCGCCAGCCCTCGCCGACGCCGCCGAGCACGGCCGACGACGGGACGAACACGTCGTCGAAGAAGACCTCGGCGAAGCCCTCGTCGCCGTCGAGGCGGCCGAAGCCGCGGACCGTGACGCCCGGGGTGTCGAGCGGGACGAGGAAGTACGTCAGGCCGCGGTGGCGGGGCGCCGACGGGTCGGTGCGGAACAGGCCGAACAGGTGGGTGCAGAACGCGCCGCGGGTGGTCCAGGTCTTCTGCCCGGACAGCCGCCAGCCGTCCGCGGCGGGCACCGCGCGGCTGGCGATGCCGGCCAGGTCACTGCCGGCGCCCGGCTCCGACCAGCCCTGGCACCACAGGTCCTGCGCCGCGGCCATCCGGGGCAGCAGCGTGTCGCGCTGCGCCGGGGTACCGAACTCGAACAGCGTCGGGGCGAGCAGGAAGATCCCGTTCTGGGTCACGCGCTGCGGCGCGCCGGCGGCGTAGTACTCCTCCTCGAAGATGAGCCACTCCCAGAGGGAGGCGTCCCGGCCGCCGTACTGCGCCGGCCACGACACGACGGACCACCGCGCCTCGAACAGCCGCCGCTCCCAGTCGAGGTGCGCGGCGAAGCCCTCGCGCGTGTCGCCCGACGGCAGCGGCGACGACGGGACGTTGGCGCGCAGCCAGGACCGGGCCTCGGCGCGGAACGCGGCCTCGGAGGCGGTGTCGGCGAGCTCGACCGTCATCGGCCGAACTCGTCGCGGACCTTGTCCGCCACGCCGGTCAGGTTGAGCTCGAACGTGAAGCCCTGCTCGTAGCGGTAGCTGCGCTTGGGGTCCCACGGGTCGATGCCGTTGAGCGACTCCTTGGCGGCGCGGATGACGGCCGGGTCCTTGCCGGCGATGTCGTGGGCGAGCTCGAACGCCGCGGCCCGCAGTTCGGCGCGGGGCACGACGCGCAGCACCGAGCCGAACGCGTGCAGCTCGGCGGCGGTCGCGGTGGCCGACGTGTACATCATCGCGCGCATCTTGTGCTGCGGTACGAGCCGGGAGAGGTGCGTCGCGGCGCCCAGCGCGCCCCGGTCGACCTCGGGCAGGCCGAACGTGGCGTCGTCGGACGCGACGATGATGTCGGCGTTGCCGACCAGGCCGATGCCGCCGCCCAGGCAGAAGCCGTGCACGGCGGCGATCACCGGGACCGGGCAGTCGTAGACGGCGGCGAACGCGGCGGCGCAGCCCCGGTTCACCCCGACGAGCGCGGCGTGGTCGGCGGCGGCCTGCAGCTCCTTGATGTCGACGCCGGCGTTGTAGCCGCGGCCCTCGGCGCGCAGCACGACGGCCCGCACGGCCGGGTCGGCGCCGGCGGTGGTGAGCGCGGCCGCCAGGTCGAACCAGCCCTTCACGGGCAGGGCGTTGACCGGCGGGTTGTTCATGACGATCTCCGCCACGCCCCGCTCGTCCACAGTGGTCTCGATCATGCGTCTTCTCCGATGAAGGTCGCCCAGCCGTACACGGCGACCGTGCCGTCCTGGGTGGTGCAGGTCAGTTCGAGGTCCACCAGCGGCGAGCCGTCCTCGGCGGTGTACCGCCGGGTCTCGGCGCCGTCGCAGGTGACGGTGTCGCCGGGGAACACCTGGGCGGCGAAGCGGACCCGGAACGAGCGGACGTTCCGCGCGCCGTACCGGTCGGTGGCCCAGGTCGCCATGAGCCCGGCCTGGAGCATGCCCAGCGACAGCGGCGCCCGCATGCCGGCGGCGCGCGCGAACTGCTCGTCGTGGTGGATCGGGTTGAAGTCGCCCGAGGCGCCCTGGTAGCGGACCAGGTCGGTGCGGGTCAGCGGGCCGACGGTGAAGCTCGTCATGCGGTCTCCACCCCGGTCAGCTTGGCCGTCGCGACGAGGTTGCCGTCCTCGTCGTGGAAGTCGGTGACCATCACGGCGAACGTCAGCGTCCCCCGCCGGCCCTCCTTCCGCGTGACCGACTCGATGCGGGACCGGCCGGTCAGGCGGGTGCCGGCCCGCGGAGGCGGGCCGTGGAAGACGAACTCCTGCTCGGCGTGCAGACCCTTGCGCTGGTCCATGGCGACCGCCTCCCAGGGGTCGCTCTCGCCGGACTGCCAGAAGAACGCGGTGGTCAGGAATGTCGGCGGTACCACGGGATCCTCCGCCTCCAGGTAGGCGGGGTTGGCGGAGTGGGTGGCCCGGGCGAACTCGCGGATCTTGCCGCGTTCGACGTCGAGCGTGAAGGGCTCCCCCACCCGGCCCACGGCGCTGGCGTCCACCATGAAGTGCTCCTACGGGTGCTGGCTGCTGACGGAGACGACCTCGCCGGTCATGTACGAGCTGTACTCGCTGGCGAGGAACACGATCACGTTGGCCACCTCCCACGGCTCGGCCGGCCGGCCGAACGCCTCGCGCCCGGACAGCTCGCTGAGCAGCTCCTCGGTGGTGACCTTGGCGAGGTGCGGGTGCATCGCCAGGCTGGGCGCCACGGCGTTGACCCGCACCCCGGCCGGGGCCGCCTCGATGGCGGCGCAGCGGGTGAGCGCCATGACCCCGGCCTTGGCCGCGGCGTAGTGCGCCTGCCCCTCCTGCGCCCGCCAGCCGATGACCGAGGCGTTGTTGACCACCACACCCCGCCCGCGCGGGACCATGTGCCGCAGCGCGGCGCGGGTGCAGCGGAAGGTGCCGGTGAGCGTCACGTCCAGGACGGTGCTCCACTGCTCGTCGGTCATGTCGACGAGCCGCGCGGTGCCGCCCAGGCCGGCGTTGTTGACGAGGACGTCCAGGCCGCCGTGGGTCGCCACGACGGTGTCGACGAGGTGCTGCACCTGCGACTCGACGGTCACGTCGCAGGGCACCCCGAGCACGCCCAGCTTGTCGGCGGACTCGGCGAGGCGCCGCTCGTGCCGGTCGCTGATCACGACGGTCGCGCCCTCCTCGATGCAGCGCTCGGCGGTCGCGTACCCGATGCCCGTGCCGGCGGCGGCGGTCACGAGCACGGTCCGCCCCTCGAGCAGCCCGTGGCCTTTGGTCCTGGTCACCATGACGTCAGCCTACCAAGCGCTTGTTAGGTTCGGAAGGGGTGGCCCGGGCCTGGTCCAGCGGGACGGCCACGTCGGCGGACGTGGACAGCGCCGGGCGGTCCGGCTCGGCCTGCGCCAGCGCCGCCACCTCGACGAGGGACGTCCGCGAGCGCTCGGCGAGATCCTGGTACACCCTGGTCCCGTTGGCCTTCCAGGCCAGCTCCGCGGGCGTCAGCGTGCGCACGACCTTGGCCGGCGACCCGGCGACCAGCGTCCGTGACGGGACGACGAAGCCGGCCTTGACCAGCGAGTGGGCGGCGACGAAGGCGTACGCGCCGATCAGCGCGTCGTCCATGACCACCGCGTTCATGCCGATGAGCACGCCGGGCTCGGTGACGCAGCCGTGCAGGACCGCGCCGTGCCCGACGTGCCCGTCGCGGCCCAGGACGGCCTCGGTGCCGGGGAACGTGTGGAACACGCAGGAGTCCTGCAGGTTCGAACCCTCCTCCAGCACGATCCGGCCGAAGTCGCCGCGGAGGCTGGCGAGCGGCCCGACGTAGCAGCGCGGGCCGACGTGGACGTCGCCGATGAGCACCGCGGTCGGGTGCACGAAGGCCGCCGGGTGCACGACCGGGACCACGCCCTCGATCGAGTACACCGGCATCAGGCGAGCCGCTTCAGCGTGCCGGCGGCCTCCGCCATGATCCGCTCGACCAGCTCGGCGCAGCTCGGCAGGTCGTCGATCAGCCCGGCGACCTGGCCCGTGGCCATCACGCCCTGCTCCGGGCGGCCGTCGACCATGGCGGCCCGGATGAGCATCGGCGTGTTCGCCGCGAGCAGCACCTGGGAGTACTTCAGGCCGTGCTCCCGGTGCATCGCGCGGCCCTCCCGCATGAGGCTGAGCCAGCTGCGCCCGGTGAGCTTGCGGAAGGTCCGGGCGCTGCCGACGGCGCTGGCGAGGCGCCGGCCGCCGGTCAGCGTGTCGAGGAACGGCGTGCGCAGCACGCGCTGCGGGACGCCGTCGAGGGCGTCGGTGACCACCGTGTCCGTCAGCGAGGCCTTGAGGTACTGCTGCTTCACCTCGACCGGCACCGGGCTGTCGCTGGTGAGCAGGAACCGGGTGCCCATCGCGATGCCGGCGGCGCCGTACGCGAGCGCGGCGACCAGGCCGCGGCCGTCGAAGTACCCGCCGGCGGCGATGACCGGGATGCCGACGGCGTCGACGACCTGCGGCAGCAGCAGCGAGGTCGGCACCGGGCCGGTGTGCCCGCCGCCCTCGCCGCCCTGCACGACCACGGCGTCGGCGCCCCACGCCGCGACCTTCTCGGCGTGCCGGCGCGCCCCGACCGACGGCACCACGACCGCGCCGGCCGACTTCAGCCGCTCGATCAGGTCGGGCTTCGGGGCCAGGGCGAACGAGGCGACCTTCACCCCCTCGCCGATGAGCAGGTCGACCCGCTTGCGGGCGTCGGGCGCGTCGGCGCGCAGGTTGACCCCGAACGGCTGGTCGGTGCGCCGGCGCACCTCGGCGACGGCGGTGGCGAGCTCCTCGAACGACAGCGTGGCGCTGGCCAGGATGCCCAGCCCGCCGGCGTTCGAGGTGGCGGCGGTCAGGGCGGCGTCGGAGACCCAGCCCATACCGGTCTGCACGATCGGGTACCGGACGCCGAACAGCTCGCAGATCGGCGTCCGCAGCGCGGTCACCCCCGCACCTCCCGGTCGCGGGTCGACCTCGGGTCGATCACCTCGCGGATCAGGGCCAGTTCGGCGTCGGTGGGCAGGCGGGTCTGCGCGACGTCCGGCGGCACCACCAGATCGAACCCCGTCGCGTCCAGCACCTCCTGCACCGTCACGCCCGGATGCACCGAGGCGAGGCGCATTCGGTGGTCGGCGGTGTCGAAGTCGAACACGCCGAGGTTGCTGACCACCCGGCGCAGCTCGTGATACCGCCCGGCGGCGGGGTTGGCGGCGGCCCGGTCGTAGCCGATGCCGCTGACCATGTCGACCGCCTCGACGAACGAGCGCCGGCCGTGCTTGGGCACCCAATAGCTGGTCGGGTGGCTGACCGTGTTGCCGGGCGCGCCGCGCACGCCGAGCAGGGCCCGGTCCGGGCGGGCGAAGTCGGCGCCGATGGCGGAGATGTTCGCGTTGCCGTAGCGGTCGATCTGGCTCGGGCCCATCATGACGTGCCGGCGGCCGCGGTACAGCAGGTCGAACACGACTCGGAACGGGAGCCAGCCCTCGATCACGGGCGGGGTGCCGCCGATCGCCCAGGTGCCCTGGGTGAGCAGCGCCTCACCGTCGGACACCAGCAGGTCGGGGGCGAACGTGGCGCGGGCCAGCCGGGCGGCGATCATCGGCACCAGCCCTATCCCGCTGGCCAGGATCTCGCCGTCGCCGCGCCACACCTCGGCGCACGCGACCACACAGACCTCGGCGCGCGTCGCGTCGCTCATGCCGCCACCCCCAGGTACTCCTCGTAGAACGCCGCCCAGGCCTGCGGGTCGGCGGCCGCCTGCGCGTAGCGGCGCTGGAACTCCTCGTCACGGCCGTAGTCGGGGTCGCAGCTGGTGAAGTGCGCGCCGCCGGGCGCCTCGACGACGCCGTGCACCATCCAGCGTTGCAGCAGCAGCGTCTGGACGGGGGCGTCCCGGGTGAGTTCCTCCGTCGGCACGATCCGCTCGACCGACACGTAGGCCTGCTCGGCGGCGGTGCAGAAGAGGTCGTCGAAGTACGGGTCGGCGCCGAGGTACTGCGCGTTGCCCAGCTCGTCGGCCCGGTTGAGGTGGACGAGCGCGACGTCCAGCGGCAACGCCGGCACCGCCACCAGCTCCTCGTCGCTGTACGGCGAGGCGATCGTGCGCAGCTCGGGGTTGACCCGCAGCACGTCGGAGCCGAGGCCCGCCCGGCTGGGCAGGAACGGCAGCCGGCAGCTGGCGGCGTACAGCCCCCAGCGCAGCATGCCCTCGTCGTACTCCGTGACATCGACCGCGCCGGCCTGCCGGGCCGCACGGAAGTGCGGCTCGAGCGGGATCGTGTCGAGCGACACGAACCCGTACACGAGGCGGCGGACCTTCTTCGCCGCCAGCAGCAGGCCCACGTCGGGGCCGCCGTAGCTGACGATGGTCAGGTCCGTGAGATCGGAGCGCAGGATCGCCCGCACGAGCGACATCGGCTTGCGCCGAGAGCCCCAGCCGCCGATCCCGATGGTCATGCCGGACCGCAGCCGGCCCACGACCTCGTCTTCGGTCATCCGCTTGTTCGCCATGGTCCGCCTTCTTTGCCTAAGGACAAAGCTGACCGTACCAAGCGCTTGCTTGATTACGCTACACTCACCGACGAGCCGTATCTCACGGCCCGGCACACGTACACTCCTGGTGCCGGCACACATCGACAAGAAGGCACGGGATGGCGCGAGAGCCTGGGGATCGACGCGAACGGATTCTCGCCAGCGCGGCGGGGTTGTTCGCCCGCAAGGGCGTGGCCGCCACGACCGTCCGCGAGATCGCGGACGAGGCCGGAATCCTGTCCGGAAGCCTCTATCACCACTTCGAGTCGAAGGAGGCGATGGTCGACGAGATCGTCACCTCCTACCTGGAGGACCTGCGGGCGCGGTACAAGCGGGTCCTGTCGGGCGACACCGACCCGAGGACGCGGCTGCACGACCTCATCGTGGCGTCGCTGGAGGTCGTCGAAGCCCACCCGCACGCCACCGAGATCTACCAGAACGACGTCAACTACCTGACCCAGATCGAGCGTTTCGGGTACCTGAAGAACGCCGGCAAGGAGGTCCAGGCGGCCTGGCTGCAGGTCATCGAGGCGGGCATCGCCTCGGGGGTGATCCGCAGCGACCTGGACCCGAAGATCCTGTACCGCCTGATGCGTGACGCGGTCTGGCTGTCGGTGCGCTGGTTCAAGCCGACCACGGCGTACCCGATCACCCGCCTGGCCGAGGACTGCACGTCGCTGTTCCTGGACGGCCTCGCCCGCCGCTGAGTGCCTACACCGGGTGCTCGGGGGTGGCGCGCAGGACGGTGCCGAGGTGGTCGGCGGCGTCGCGCAGGGCCGTCACGGCGTCCGGGAGCATCGGGTGGGCGCCGCCGCGCTCCAGCAGGGCCGTCAGCGCGGCCAGCGTGGTCAGGGCGGCGTCCGTCACCGGGTCGGCGTGCTTGCCGCGCTCGCGCCACAGGCCGTGCTGGACGCGGGCCAGCCGGGCCACCTGAGCCCGGCGCAGCGGCGCCGCCGCGGCGCGGTCGGCGTCCCAGTGCAGGTCGGCGAGGTCCTCCACGCCCAGGTCGGAGCGCTCCTCGGCGGCCGCCAGGTGCGCTTCGAGGGCGGCGGTCAGGTGCGCCAGGAGGGCGAGGCGGCGGTGCTCGTCGTCGAGGTCGCGCATGATGTACAGCGGGTCGCCCGGCGCGCCGAGCACGGCCATCGCCCGCAGCAGGTCGTCGGTGGTCGGCTCCACGGCGCGATCGTAGGCCGCCACCGCCCCGGCCGGGCGTGGCTGTACACCTTGTCACAGGAGCACCGATGAGTTCGGCCGCCGCGGCTGGTCAACAGCGCATGGGACGCATCGAGGTGGACATCTCCGTATCCGTCGACGGCTTCGTCACCGGGCCGGGCGCCGACCTGCAGCCGGGGCTGGGGGTCGGCGGCGAGGCGCTGCACCACTGGGTGTGGCGGCACCCCGAGGGCCGGGCGCTGCTCGACGAGCTGCTGTTCCAGCGGTCCGGCGCCGTGGTCACCAGCCGGCGGGTGTACGAGGACACCGGCGGGTGGGGCGAGGACGGCTTCTACGGGATGCCGGTCTTCGTCGTCACGCACCGCCCGCACGAGGTCGTGCGCCGGGGCGACACCACGTTCACGTTCGTGACCGGTGGGATCACGGCGGCCCTGGACGCCGCGCAGGCCGCCGCCGGGGCGCGCAACGTCCACGTCATGGGCGGCGCGTCGGTGGCCCGCCAGGTGCTCGCGTCGGGCCGCGCCGACCTCCTGCGCCTGCACGTCGCCCCGGTCCTGCTCGGCGGCGGCACACCCCTGTTCGACGGCTTGCAGCCGGTCCGGCTGGAGCACCTGTCGACGGTCGACACCCCCGAGGCCACGCACCTCACCTACCGGGTCGTCAACTAGCGCCGTTCGAGCAGGCCCCGCAGGTAGGCGGCCTGGCCGACGTGCTCCAGGCCCTCCACCAGCACGCCGACGAGCCGGTCGCGGACCGGGACCGTGTCGCCCAGGGTGGGGCTGGTCGCGAGGCGGTCCGGGTCGCCGGCCGGGGCGGCGTCGAGGTACGTGCGGACCCGCGCCGCGACCGCCCAGTGGTAGGCGCCGAGCACGGCCGGCTCCGGGCTCACGAACGCCGCCACCTGCTCCGGCGTGTGCCGGTAGCCGGTCTCGTCGGGGTCGGCGAGCCGGCCGAACCGGGCGTGCCAGCCGTCGGTGATCCACAGCTGGGGCAGGCCGGCCAGCTCGCTCACGTTGCGGTCGTGGCTGCGGGTGAGGTGCCACAGCAGCCAGCCGATCGGGTTGGTGCCGGGCACGGCCACCGCGTCGAGCAGCGCGGGGTCGAGCCCGTCGAGGACGGCGCGGACGTCACGCTCGACGCGGTCGGCCAGGGCGCCCACGAACGCCTTCCAGGTGCGGTCGGTCACCCGCCCAAGTCTGCCTCATGGCGTGATCGGTGCAGCCCGACCGGCATCAGCGGGCCGACGGCCCCGGCCTCGAACGCCGCCGCGACGCCGCCGACGGACCAGGACGCGTCGCGGGCGCCCTCCCCCAGTACCGTCGGATGAGCGATCATCGACAGCTCGTCGCCGTCGATCCGCACGATCTGGCCGTGCAGCGCGGCCGAGGCGTCGGACAGCAGGTAGATCACCGCCGGCGCGTTCTGCTCCGGGGGCTTGTGCAGGTTCTGGCCCTGGGCCGCGGTGCCGAGGTAGGCCTCGAACGCGTCGGCCATGCGGGTGTGCGCGTTCGGGGAGACGGCGTTGACCCGCACGCCGGTGCCGGCGAGGTCGGCGGCCCAGCAGTAGGTGAGGGAGGCGACGCCGCCCTTGCTGGCCCCGTACGCGCCCATCGCCGCCGACCCGGCGTGCGCGCCGGAGGTGACGTTGACGATCGCGCCGCCGCCCTGGGCGAGCATGGCCCGGATCGCGTGCAGGCCGCAGTAGGCGGTGCCGAGCAGGTTCACCTCGAGCACCCGGCGGAAGTCGTCGGGGTCCTGCTCGGCGGGGTGCGCGAGGCGGAAGATGCCGGCGTTGTTGACCAGGCCGTCGATCCTGCCGAACGCCTCGACGCAGGCGCCGACGATCGCGCCGGCGCCCTCCCAGGTGGCGACCGTGCCGGCCACGGCGAGCGCGCGCCCGCCCGCGGACCCGATCCGCCCGGCCATCGCCGAGGCGAGCTCGACGTCGACGTCGTTGACCACCACCGCGGCCCCCTCGGCCGCGGCCAGCGTCGCGTAGGCGGCGCCGAGGCCCTGCCCGGCCCCGGTCACCACCACCGCCTTGCCCTCCAGAGCACCGGTCACGAGAGCCGCTCCACGACCATGGCCATGCCCTGGCCGCCGGCCGTGCACATGGTCTCCAGGCCGAACTGGCCGTCCCGGTGCACCAGGCCGTTGATGAGGGTGGTGGCGATCCGCGCGCCGGTCATCCCGAACGGGTGGCCCACCGCGATGGCGCCGCCGTGGACGTTGACCCGGTCCAGGTCGGCGCCCATCCGGCGGTACGACGGGATCACCTGCGCGGCGAACGCCTCGTTGATCTCGACGAGGTCGATGTCGGAGATCGACATGCCGGCGTGGGCGAGGGCGCGGCGGCTCGCCTCGACCGGGCCGAGGCCCATGATCTCGGGGCTCACCGCCGAGACGCCGGTGCTCACGATCCGCGCGAGGGGCGTCAGGCCCAGCTCGCCGGCGCGCTGGGCGCTCATGACGACGAGGGCGGCGGCGCCGTCGTTGAGGGGGCAGCAGTTGCCGGCCGTCACGGTGCCGTCGGGCCGGAACGCGGGCTGCAGCGCGGCGACCTTGTCGAGGGTCACGCCCGCCCGCGGCCCGTCGTCGCGGCGCACGACCGTGCCGTCGGGCAGCGTCACCGGCGTGATGTCGAGGTCCCAGAACCCGTCGGCCTGGGCCTTTTCGGCGTTGTTCTGCGAGCGCACGGCGAACTCGTCCTGTTCGTGCCGGGAGACCCCGCACAGCTGGGCGACGTTCTCGGCGGTCTCGCCCATCGCGACGTACACGTCGGGCAGCTCGCCCCGCTCACGCGGGTCGGACCAGTGCGCCGAGGGCGCGAACGTGGGCCAGCGCGGGTTGCGGGTGTCCGGCATGCCGTCCGCCTTGCCGGCCGGGTAGTGCGAGACGATCTCGGCCCCGGCGGCGACGAACGCGTGGCCCTCCCCCGCGCGGATCGCGTGGAACGCCATCCGGATCGCCTGCAGCGACGAGGCGCAGTAGCGGTTGACGGTGGTGCCCGGGACCATGTCGAGCCCGAGGTGCATGGCCACCTGGCGGCCCAGGTTGTACCCCTGCTCGCCCGCCGGCTGGGCACAGCCGAGGATCAGGTCGTCGAGCGTGGCCGGGTCGAGGGCGGGCACCTTGTCGAGCGCGGCGCGCACCATCTGGGCGGCGAGGTCGTCGGCGCGCACGCCGGCCAGCGAGCCCTTGTAGGCGCGGCCGATCGGGGAGCGCACCGCGGCGACGATCACGGCGTCCACGGATCACCTTCCTTATCAGTCTTGATGCATCACATCTGATGCATCAGTCGTGACGCATCAGCACCGATGCTTCACTGCGTGACCGTCCAGCCGCCGTCCACGGGCAGCAGGACGCCGTTGACGTAGGCGGCGGCCGGCGAGAGCAGGAACAGCACCGCGGCGGCGACGTCCTCGGGACGCCCGGCGCGGCGCATCGGGTTGCGCTCGACGAGCGCCCGGCCGAGCGGGCTGTCGGCGAAGCCGGCCATCCGCGGGGTCTCGATGAAGCCGGGCGCGACGGCGTTGGCCCGCACCTTCGGCGCGAGACGGGTCGCGAGGTGGCGGGTGTAGCCGGCGATGGCCGCCTTGCCGGCGCTGTACCAGGCCGAGTCGGTGCCGACGAGGTTCCCGGCGACGCTGGCGACGTTCACGACCGCGGCCCCGTCGGGCGGGTCCGTGGCGAGCCAGGCCGACGTGACGAGCTCGACGGATCCGGCGGTACCTTCGAGCCCCGCACTGAAGGTCAGGTTCGTGGAGCTCGCCGGGCCGGCGTTGTTCACCAGGTAGCGGGCGGGACCCACCTCGGCGAGGGCGGCCTCGACCGCGGCGCGGTCGCGGGTGTCGACCACCATGCCGCCCGGGCTCAGGTCCCAGACGACGGGGTTGAGGCCCTGCTCCTTCGCGAGGCGGACGATCGCGGCGCCGATGCCGCTCGCGCCGCCGGTGACGATGACGGTGTCCATTCAGTGGCTCCGCAGGCTGGTCTTGAGCACCTTCCCGCTGGCGTTGCGGGGCAGGGCGTCGATGAGGACGATGTCGCGTGGGACCTTGTAGTTGGCGAGGCGCGCTTTACAGAATTCCGATATTTCGGAAATGTCGGGTGTGGTGCCCGCCCGTGGCACGACGAACGCGCGGGCCACCTCACCCAGCCGGTCGTCGGGCCGGCCGATGACCGCGACCTCGGCGACCGCCGGATGCCGGGCCAGGACCTGCTCGATCTCCGCCGGGTAGGCGTTGAAGCCGCCGACGATGAACATGTCCTTGAGGCGGTCGGTGATGCGCAGGTAGCCCCGCTCGTCCAGCACGCCCACGTCACCTGTGTGCAGCCAGCCGTCCGCGTCGATCGCGTCGGCCGTCGCGTCGGGGTCCTCGAAGTACCCCCGCATCACGTTGTAACCGCGGACCAGCACCTCGCCGGTGGTCGCGTCCACCCGCACCTCAACCCCGGGGACCGCCGGCCCGCAGGTGGTCGACACGGTGAGCGGGTCGTCATCGGGGTGGCACATGGTCGCGGTGCCGCACGATTCGGTGAGCCCGTACGCGGTGAGCACGGTCGCCAGCTTCAGCTCCTCGCGCAGCCGTTCGATCATGACGACCGGGACCGTGGTGGCCCCGGTGACCGCGACGCGGAGGCTGGACAGGTCGACGGCGGTGCGGTGCGGGTGGTCGAGGATCGACGTGTAGAGCGTCGGCGGTCCGGGCAGCACCGTGATCCGCTCGGCCGCGACGATGCGCAGCGTCTCCTCCACGTCGAACACCGGCTGGGGCACGATCGTCGCCCCGCGCAGCAGGCAGGCGATCACGCCGGCCTTGTAGCCGAAGGTGTGCGAGCAGGGGTTGACGAGCAGGTACCGGTCGCCGGCGGTGAGGCCGGCCAGCTCGCTCCAGGCGGCGTAGAGCTCGGTGGTCTGCCCGTGGGTGAGCATCGCGCCCTTCGGCCGCCCGGTCGTGCCGGAGGTGAAGAAGAGGTCTGCGAGGTCGTCGGGGCCGACGCTCACGTCGGGCTTCGTGGTGTGCCGGCCGAACTCGTCCCACTGCGCGACCAGGTCGACGACGGCCTCGACGGTGCGGTCCGGCTCCTCCTCCCACGCCTGCCTGAGCGAGGCGACGTAGGAGTTGCCGAGGAAACCGTCCTGCACGAACAGCAGCCGGGTGCCGCTGCGCCGCAGGATGTAGGCCGCCTCCGCGCCCTTGAGCCGTGTGTTCAGCGGCACCATGACCCCGCCGGCGGTGACAATACCGAGGGCGGCCACGATCCAGCGCCACGAGTTGGGCGCCCACAGCGCGACCCGGTCGCCCTTGCCGACCCCCCGGGCGGCAAGGGCGCCGGCGAACCGGGCGACCTCGTCGGCCAGCTGCGCGTAGGTGAGCCGGACGGGGCCGTCGACGATCGCCTCGCGGTCGCCGTGCTGTGCGGCGCCCGCCAGCACCAGATCGGGAATGGTCCGGGCGGCCAACGGTTCCATGCCGGCCACCTTACCAACCAAGCGCTCGCTTGGTAAGGTGCTGGACATGAGCGCCTTCATTGTTGATGCGGTCCGGACCCCCGTCGGGCGGCGCGGCGGCGGCCTCGCCGGCGTGCACCCGGCCGACCTGGGGGCGCACGTCCTCAAGGCCCTGGTCGAACGCAGCGGCGTCGACCCGGCCGCGGTCGACGACGTGATCTTCGGCTGCGTCGACGCGCTCGGCCCGCAGGCCGGCAACATCGCCCGCACGTCGTGGCTGGCCGCGGGCCTGCCCGAGCACGTCCCGGGCGTCACCGTCGACCGCCAGTGCGGCTCGTCCCAGCAGGCCGTGCACTTCGCCGCCCAGGCGGTCCTGTCGGGCACCGCCGACCTGGTCGTGGCCGGCGGCGTGCAGAACATGAGCGCCATCCCGATCTCGGCCGCCATGCTGGCTGGCCGGGAGTACGGCTTCGACGACCCGTTCCGCGGCTCGACCGGCTGGCAGGCCCGCTACGGCGACCAGGAGATCAGCCAGTTCCGGGCGGCGGAGCTGATCGCCGCCAAGTGGTCGCTGACCCGCTCGGAGATGGAGTCGTACGCGCTGGAGAGCCACCGGCGGGCCGCGGCGGCCGTCGACG
This sequence comes from Dactylosporangium sp. AC04546, assembly GCF_022095675.1. GTDB lineage: Bacteria > Actinomycetota > Actinomycetes > Mycobacteriales > Micromonosporaceae > Dactylosporangium. Next base: position 119,161 of record NZ_JAHYSG010000015.1, read on the forward strand.
CCGGCCGCTTCGACCGGGAGATCGCCCCCCTCGGCGACGTGCGGCACGACGAGGGCCCCCGCCGCGACACGTCCCGCGAGCGCATGGAGGCGCTGGCGACCCTCACCCCGGGTGGCGTAGTGACGGCGGCCCTGGCCAGCCAGATCTCCGACGGCGCGGCGGCCCTGCTGATCGCCTCGTCCCGCGCCGTCGACACCCACGGCCTGCGCCCCCGCGCCCGCATCCACCACCTGAGCGTCCGGGCGGACGACCCGGTGTACATGCTCACCGGCCCGATCCCCGCCACGGCGGTGGCCCTGCAACGCGCGGGCCTGACGGTCGAGGACATCGACCTCTTCGAGGTGAACGAGGCATTCGTACCGGTGGTCCTCGCGTGGCAGCGCGAGACCGGCGCCGACCCGGCCCGCGTGAACGTCAACGGCGGCGCGGTGGCCCTCGGCCACCCGCTCGGAGCGACCGGTGCGCGCCTCATGACCACCCTTTTGCATGAGCTGGAGGCCACCGGCGGGCGGTACGGTCTGCAGACGATGTGTGAGGGTGGGGGGACCGCGAATGTCACCATCATCGAACGGCTCTGAGCCCCGCTCGGCGCTCGTCACCGGCGGCACGAGAGGCATCGGCCGGGGCATCGCCGAGCGCCTGCTGGCGGCCGGCTACCAGGTCCTGGTCTGCGGCCGCAGGACTCCCGGCGACCTCCCGCCCGGGATGGTCTTCATGGCCGCGGACGTCCGCGAGCCCACCGAGGCCCAGGCCCTGGTCTCGGCGGCCGTCTCCCACTTCGGCGGCCTGGACCTGGTGGTGAACAACGCGGGCGGCTCCCCGTCGGTCCCGGCGGCCACGGTGTCACCCAATCTGGTGACAGCGGTGGTGCGGTTGAACCTCCTCGCCCCGTTCTTCGTGGCCCAGGCCGCGAACGCGGTGATGCAGGACCAGCCGGACGGCGGCCTGATCATCAACATCGGCTCGGTCTCGGCGATGCGCCCGTCCCCCGGCACGGCCGCGTACGCGGCGGCCAAGGGCGGCCTGGAGGTCCTGACCCGGGCACTGGCCCTGGAGTGGGCCCCGAAGGTGCGGGTGAACCTGGTGACGGCGGGTGTGGTGCGCACGGACGACAACGAGGCCCACTACGGCGACGAGGAGGCCCTGGCCGCGGTGGCGGCCACGGTCCCGCTGGGCCGCATGGCAACGCCCGACGACGTGGCGGACGCGGTGCTCCTGCTCGCGTCGCCGCTGGCCGGCTACATGACGGGCGCGGGCCTGCTGCTGGACGGCGGCGGCCAGCTCCCCCGCTACGCCGACACCTCGAAGCCCACCAACGGCCACCGGTAAGGACCCGCGGGACGGAACCGTTCCGCGAACGCGGCTCCCTAGGCTGATGTCTCCCCAGCCTAGGGAGCCGTTTCGTGCGCCTGAACCCGGAACTGACCTACCGCGGCGCCCTGCGGATCCTCGGCCACCACGACCACCCGACCCTGACCGCCCTGGACACGGTCCTCGGCGGCGCGATCCTGGCCGCCGGCATCCCCGGCGCGGCGGCGTTCGGCTGGGTCGACCAGGACAGCGAGGCCCTCGGCCTGATCCGCAAGCTCCTCGACGCGACGCCCGAGCGCCTGCGCGGGACGTCCGGGAGGCTGCGCCAGGAGCTCGTGGTCGCCGCCCACACCACGATCGTCGGCGCCGCGCTGTTCGAGGCACTGCGCACCGAGCTCGGCGGCGCCTACCGGCGCCTCGGGCTCACCGACGCGCGGCGGCACCGCGTGGGTACGCCGGGCGACGGCGCGCTCGAGTCGCTCTACGAGGCACCGGCCCCGATCCCGACCGCCGTCGCCGGCTTCCAGGAGACGGCGAAGGGCCCGCTCAAGGAGTTCTTCGCCACGCGGGCCGAGCACGTCATGCGGTTCCTCGACGGGCTCGCCGCGCGCGAGGGCCGCGGCGAGCGCCCCGACCACGACCCCGACCACGACCGCCTCGCCGAGCGGGTCGCCGCCCGGGCCGGCGCGGTCTACCTGGACCACTACCTGCGCCTGGCCGGCGCCGTACCGGAGTTCCTGGTGTGGACGCTGCTCGTCGGCCAGGCCGCGAGCTACGAGGCGGTCCGCGACGCGCAGGCGGACCTGCGCGACGCCGCGGCCGCCGCGTCCCAGGTCCTGCGGCGCCTCGAACTGCTCCTCACCGCGAGCCGCACCGTCGCCGCCCCGGCCGCCCACGACCCGCGGTCACTGCTGCACGACGCCAACCGCAGCGTCCTCGACCAGCCGATCCTGCCGCGCGACGCCATGCGGCACGTGGACTCGGTGGCCTTCCCACTGATCGGCGACGCCTACGTGACACCGAGCTTCCGGGCCGCCCGCAGCGGGTCCGGCGCCGGCCTCGGCCAGGAGCAGTGGTGGGACCAACAGTCGCAGCGCCCGGACCTCGACGCCTTCATCGCCGCCCACCTGGGCACCCCGGAGAGCGTCACCCGGCCGCTGCTGGTCCTCGGCCACCCGGGCGCCGGCAAGTCGCTGCTCACCAAGGTGATCGCGGCCCGGCTCCCGGCCCAGACCCACACCGTCATCCGCGTACCGCTGCGCAACGTCGACGCCGACGCTCCCGTGTACGAGCAGATCCAGCAGGCGCTGCGCGACGCCACCCACGGCCGGGTCGACTGGGCCCAGCTGACCGCCGCGGCCCGCGACACGACGCGGGTGGTGCTCCTGGACGGCCTGGACGAGCTGCTGCAGGCCTCGTCGGCCAACAACAGCGGGTACATCCAGCGGATCGTCGAGTTCCAGCGGCAGGAGGCGCGCATGGAACTGCCGGTGGTCGTCATCGTCACCAGCCGCACCCTGGTCGTGGACCGCGCCTCGATCCCGCCGGGCACACCGGTCCTGCGGCTCGACGACTTCACGAACGAGCAGGTGTCCGCCTGGCTCACCGCCTGGGGCGGCGCGAACGCCGCGGCCGCGCGGGCCGGTGCCGTGCGGCTGCTGTCCGCCGACGCCGCCCTCCGGTTCGTGCCGATCGCCCGCCAGCCGCTGCTGCTGCTCATGCTGGCCCTCTACGCCGCCGACCCGGGCGTCCCCGACCTCGACGCCGCGGCGCTGTCCACCGCGGACCTCTACGGCCGCCTGCTGGACAACTTCGTCCGGCGCGAGGTCGTCAAGACCGACCCGGGCGGCGACCCGGACGAGTTCGACCGGGCCGTCGAACTGCGGCTGTGGCACCTGGCCGTGGCCGCGTTCGCGATGTTCAACCGCGGCCAGCAGTCCGTGTCGGAGGACGCCCTCAACGCCGACCTGCTGGCGATGCCCGACCCGCCGAGCACCGACGGGATGCGCCCGGCCCGCCGGACCGTCGGGCAGTTCTTCTTCGTCCACACGGCCCAGTCCGACGGCCACCGCGACGCGCAGGCCGAGCGCTCGTACGAGTTCCTGCACGCCACCTTCGGCGAGTACCTGATCGCCGACCACACCGTGCGCCTGCTCGCCGACCTGGCCGCCCGGATGCCGGCCGCCGGGCGTCACATCGACGACGACCTCGTCCAGGCCCTGCTGTCGCATCAGACGCTCGCCACCCGCGAACGGATCCTCCCGTTCGCGCAGGACATCGCCGCCCGCCTGGACGAGCCCGGACGCGCCGCGGTCCTGAGGCTCCTGTCCCGGCTGCTGGCCCAGGCCCGCCGCCGCGTCGGCAACCAGCACTTCGCGACCTACATCACGACGGTCCCCGACCCGGTGGCCGCGCTCGCCGCCTACACCGCCAACCTGGTCCTGCTCCGCACCGCCCTCGCCCCGTCGGCGTCGGCCGCGCTGGAGGACCTGCTGCCCAGCGGCGCGGACCGCGCGGACTGGGAGGACCTGGTCTGGCTCTGGCGCTCGGCTCTCCGCGCGGACTGCCGTGCGGCACTGCTGGAGAACCTCAGCTTCGACCCGGAGCACAATGTCGCCCGCCATTCCGTGAGCTCCGGCATCAACATCTCGGAGCTGACGGGGTTCGCCTACCTGACCGGGGACCCGGCCGCGCTGTACGTGCGGGCCGGGTACGCCGTCATCCACCAGGGCGGCACCTTCGCGCCGCCGGCCGACGACGCGATCCTGAGCTACGCCGCGTTCCTGTCGACCACGAACGACCGCAAGGCCGGTGACGAGGAGCTCGACGACCTGGTGCGCGACGGCGTCTCGCTGTCCGAACCGGCGGCGCTGATGATGCTGCCGAACCTCTGGAAGATCGAGCTCGACCGGGACGGCCACACGTTGATGGTCCTGACCGACGCGACGCTGCGGGCCTTCGCGCATCCGGTCGACCACGCCGTCTCCGTCCACCTCGCGCTGCTGGTCGCACGCCGCCCCGAGATCATCGACCTCGTCCCCGGCCTGACCGACGCCCGGTGGTACCAGCCCGCCGCCACGTCCACGGCGACGATCCTGCGGCTGGCGGCCGCCCAGATGCTCAACGAGGCCGGGCGGGTGCTGGACAAGCTCTGCGCCCGCATCAGCCCGTCGACCGCCGCACAGCCGCCGAACGAGCTCGCCCTTGCCATCTGGGACCTGGTGCGCAGCGGCGACCTCTTCGACCCGCGCCGCGGGCTCAAGTGACTGTGCGAACCTTGGCGGCGTGATCGAGGTTGCGGGGTTGCGGGAGAGCGATCGGGCCGTCTGGCAGGAGCTGTTCGCCGGGTACCACGAGTTCTACGGGCGGACCTGGCCCGCCGAGCGGTTCGACGAGGCCTGGCAGGCCTTCCGGGACGGGCAGCGGGTGCACGCCCTCGGGGCGCGGATCGACGGCGAGCTCGTCGGGATCGTGCACTTCCTCGTCCACGCCAGCACCAGCTCGCGGGACGTGTGCTACCTCCAGGACCTCTTCACCGACCCCGCGGTCCGGGGGCGCGGGGTCGGGCGGGCGCTCATCGGGGCCGTCGAGGAGTGGGCGCGGGAGCGGGGCCTCGACCGGGTCTACTGGCACACCAGGGCCGACAACGTCACCGCCCGGCAGCTCTACGACCAGGTCGCCGAGCACCGGGGGTTCATCAGCTACGTGATCCCGCTCTAAACTCCGCGATCATGCGGCGTCGGGTGCGGTGGATCGGTGCGGCCGTCGCGGCGGTCATGGTCGCGGCCACCGCCACCTTCAGCCGGCGGTGCACGTCCTAGCGGGGCAGGCGGGCCGCGCGGACCAGGACCCGGATCGGGCCGAGCTCGGTGCCGTCGGCGCGCAGCCGGGTGCCGTGGACGGTCACCCACGCCTCCCCGTCGAGGTGGAACTCCTCGCCGCGGACGACGCGCTCGACGCGCAGCCGCAGCGGGCCGGCGCCGTAGCGGTAGTCGTTCTCGGCGAGGACCACCACGGGCTGTGCGTTCATCATCCGACCCTAGACACGCACGGCAGCGGAGCACACCGGTAGATCGGGCGCGGATCGGGCCCTGATCCGCGCCAGAACCGGCCTTCCGGACGGTGCCGGGCGACGTTCAACCCCGGCCGTACCGTTGACCGAGCGTCACCAGAACAGCCAGTCATCCGGGGTACGCGCATCAGGGGTACGCGCATCAGGGGTACGCGCCGGCCAGCAGGCGGCGCCGCAGCGCGACCGGGTCGAGGGCGAGCAGGCGGTTGGCGGTGGCGCGCTTGAGGTACCGGTGCGCCGGATGCTCCCACGTGAAGCCGATCCCGCCGAGCAGCTGGATGGCCTGCGTGGTGACCGTCCACGCGGCCTCGGTGGCCACCAGCTTGGCCAGCGGCGCGGCCGTCGCGAACTCCGCTGCGGGCGCCCGCAGGGCGTACCAGACCGTGGAGGTGGCCTGCTCGACGAGCACGTGCAGGTCGGCGACCCGGTGCCGCAGCGCCTGGAACGTGGCCAGGGGCACGCCGAACTGGCGGCGGGTGCGCAGGTGCTCGACGACCGTCGCCAGGGCGGCCCGGGCCACGCCGAGCGACTCGGCGGCCAGGCCGGCGTGCAGCACGGCCAGGGCGTGACCGGCACCGCCGGGCGCGACGAGCGAGGCCTGGACGGCGTCGAACACCACCGTCGCCTGGCCGCGGGTCTGGTCGAGCGTCGGGTGGACGCGGACGTCGGCGACCGCGGCGGAGACGGCGTACAGGTCGTCGCCGGCCGCGACGACGAACACGTCGGCGGCGTCGCCGTCCAGGACGTGCCGGGCCGTGCCGGTGAGCCGGCCGCCGTCGACGGCGCAGTCCCCGCCGAGGGCGAGCGTGGCGATCGTCGTGCCCTCGGCGAGGGCGGGCAGCAGCGCGGCTGCCGCCGGTACCGACGGATCCAGGGCGGCCGACGCGGTCACCGTCGACAGCAGCGGGGCCGACAGCAGCGCCGCGCCCGCCTCCTCCAGGGCGATGCCGGCCTCGAGCAGGGTGGCGCCGAACCCGCCGTGCGACTCCGGGACCACGAGCGCGGTGAGGCCCAGCTCGCCGGTGAGCCGGGCCCAGCTGTAGCCGGGGTCGGCCAGGAAGGCACGGACGGACGCGCGCAGTTCGTCGTGTTCCGAGGAGGAGGACATCAGCGGCTCCCGAGGACGAGGGAGGCGACGATGTTGCGCTGGATCTCGTCGGCGCCGCCGTAGATCGTGTCGGCCCGGGTGAACAGGAACAGCCGCTGGGCATCGGTCAGCTCATACGGCGCGGCATCGATCAACGTCGCTCCAGCGCCCTCCACCGCGATCGCCAGCTCCCCCAGTCGCTGGTGCCAGCCGGCCCAGAGCAGCTTGGCGACCGACGCGGCGGCCGGGTCGGGGTCCGACGAGGTCAGGGTCCGCAGCGCGTGGTGGCGCAGGCCCTGCAGGCCGACCCAGGCCTCGGCGATCCGGTCGGCGATCACCGGGTCGTCGAAGGTGCCGGTGGCGCGGGCCCGGTCGACGACCGCGTCCAGCTCCCGGGCGAACTGCATCTGCTGGCCGAGGGTCGCCACCCCGCGCTCGTGGGCGAGGGTGCTGGTCGCGATCCGCCAGCCGTCGCCGGGCGCGCCGACGACGAGGTCGGCGTCGGTGACGGCGTCGTCGAAGAACACCTCGTTGAACTCCGACGTGCCGGTGAGCTGCACGATCGGGCGGACGGTGACGCCCGGCTGGTCCATCGGGACGAGCAGGTAGGACAGGCCGTCCTTGCGGGTGGAGCCGGGCGTGGTGCGGGCCAGCACGAAGCACCAGTCGGCGACGTGGGCGAGGGACGTCCACACCTTCTGGCCGGTGACGTGCCACCGGCCGCCGGACAGCTCGGCCCGGGTCTGCACGCCGGCCAGGTCGGAGCCGGCCTCGGGCTCGCTGTACCCCTGGCACCACAGCTCGGTCGCGGCGGCGATCGGCGGCAGGAAGCGGCGCTGCTGCGCGTCGGTGCCGTGCGCCACGAGCGTCGGGGCGAGCAGGTGCTCACCGATGTGGCTGAGCCGGCCGGGGCCGCCGGCCCGCGCGTACTCCTCGTGGAACGCGACCTGCTCGGCGATGCTCGCGCCGCCGCCGTGCGGGGCGGGCCAGCCGAGGCCGATCCAGCCGGCCTCGCCGAGGACCCGTTCCCAGCGGGCCCGCAGCTCGACGTGCTCGTGCTCGCGGCCGGGCCCGCCGGTGCCGGCGAGGGCCGCGAACTCGCCGGTGAGATGCTCCGCCATCCAGTCGCGGACCCGCCGGCGGAAGTCATCCTCCATAGACGGCCTCCGGGGCGGCGGCGCCGGCGATCAGCGAGCGTACGACCGGCCCGAGCTCGGCCGGCTCCCAGCGGCGGCCGGCGTCGACGGCCGGGCCGTGCCGCCAGCCGTCGGCCAGGCTCACCTGCCCGCCGGCGACCTCGAAGACCCGCCCGGTCACGCCGGCGGCGTCCTCGCTCGCCAGCCACACGACGAGCGGCGAGACGTTCTCCGGCGCCATCGCGTCGAAGCCCGACTCGGGGGCGCGCATGGCGTCGGCGAAGGCGACCTCCGTCATGGCGGTCCGGGCGCTGGGCGCGATCGCGTTGACGCAGATGCCGTACCGCTGCAGCTCCGCCGCGGCGACCAGGGTGAGCGCGGCGACCCCGGCCTTGGCGGCACTGTAGTTGGACTGGCCCACGCTGCCGAGCAGCCCGGCGCCCGACGTGGTGTTGACGATCCGGGCGGCGACCGGCGTGCCGGCCTTGGCCTGCGCCTTCCAGTAGGCGGCGGCGTGGCGCATCGGCGCGGCGTGGCCCTTGAGGTTGACCCGCACGGCGTCGTCCCACTCGGCCTCGGTGACGTTGGTGAACATCCGGTCGCGGTTGAGCCCGGCGTTGTTGACGAGCGCGTCGAGCCGCCCGTACGTCGTGACGGCCAGGTCGACGAGCGAGGCGGCGAAGTCCCAGTCGGCGATGTCGCCGGGGGCGGTGACGACGTCGCCCGGCAGCTCCTTCGCGACCGCCTCCAGGGCGTCGGCCGACAGGTCGTTGAGCACCAGGCGGTGCCCGGCCGCGGCGAACGCGTGCGCGTGGGCGCGGCCGAGGCCCTGCCCCGCGCCGGTGACGATGACGGTTCTCATACCTTCAGGACCTCCCGCTGGTACCACCGGATCTTGTCCCGGACGTCGACCGGATCCCGCGGGTCGGCCCGGATCACCACCCGCCCGACGCCGAGGGAGCGCAGCGTCTCCAGCTCGGCCCGGTTGCCGGGGGCGCGCATGGTGACCTCGACGTCCGCCGGGTCACGGCCCAGGGTCTCGCACTCGGCGCGCAGCCGGTCGAGCAGGCCGGTGAACTCGTCGCCGCGCACGCCGAGCGGGTACCACCCCGCACCGTACCGCGCGGCGCGGCGCACCGAGGCGACACTGTGCCCGCCGACGACGATCGGGACGGTGCCGCGGACCGGCCGGGGCCGGCTGTGGACGTTGTCGAAGGTGACGTACCGCCCGTGGTAGCTGGCCGGGTCGCCGGTCCACAGGGCGCGCATCGCCTCGAGGTACTCGTCGGCGCGGGCGCCGCGGTGCTCGAACGGCACGCCGAGCGCGTCGTACTCCTCGCGCAGCCAGCCCACGCCGATGCCCGCGAGGAGCCGGCCGCCGCTGAGCACGTCGAGCGTGGCGAGGCGCTTGGCCAGGGTCGCCGGCTGGTGCTCGGGCAGGATGAGCATGGCGGTGCCGAGGCGCAGGGTCTGGGTGTGCGCGGCGGCGAACGTGAGCCAGTGCAGCGGGTCGGGGACGTCGTCGGTGGCGGCGAGGCCCATCCGGCCGGCCGGGTCGTAGGGGTAGCGCGACGCGTAGTCGCCGGGCATGACGACGTGCTCGACCGCCCACACCGACTCGCAGCCGAGCTCTTCGAGGAGGCTCACGAACCGCGCGGTCACGGCCGGGTCGGCCGCGCCGGCGCCCGAGAGGGCCGCCATGACACCGAGTTTCAGCTCCACGGGCTGGACTCTACCAAACGCTTGCTTGGTAGAGTACCCGCCATGACCGCCCCCGACTTCGCCTACCGCCGCGGCGCCGCCCTCGTCACGGGCGCCACCGGCGGCATCGGCGCCGCCGTCGCCCGGCTGCTCGCCGCCCGCGGCAGCTCGGTCGTCCTGGCCTACCGCTCCTCGAAGGCCGCCGCCGAGGCGCTCGCCGCCGAGCTCGGCGGCCACGCGATCAGCACCGTCCGGGCCGACCTCGCCGACCCGGCCGCCTGCGCCGCGCTGGTCGAGGCGGCCGGGCCGCTGCACACCCTCGTGCACGCCGCCGGACCGCACGTCCCGATGGTGCACCTGAGCAAGGTGACCCCGGACCGCTTCCGCGAGCAGCTGGTGCAGGACGTGGCCGGCTTCTTCAACGTCGTGTCGGCCGCACTGCCGGCGCTGCGCGCCACCCAGGGCAGCATCGTCGCGGTGACCACGGCCGCGACCCGCCGCCACCCGGTCCGCGACGGGCTGTCGTCCGGCCCGAAGGGCGCGGTCGAGGCGCTGGTGCGCGGCATCGCCGCCGAAGAGGGCCGCTACGGCGTGCGGGCCAACTGCGTCGGCCCCGGCATGCTCACCGACGGCATGGCCGAGCGGCTCATCGCCGGCGGCGACCTCGACGAGCGGGCCCTGGAGACGGCCCGGGCCAACATCCCGCTGCGCACGTTCGGCACCGCCGGCGACATCGCCGAGGCCGTGTGCTTCCTGGCCAGCGACCGGGCCCGGTTCATCACGGGCCAGAAGCTCGACGTGGACGGCGGCTACACCGCCTGAGACCATGGCCGCGTGATGCTCACGCGGCGCACGGCCCTCATCGTCATCGGCGCCGCGGTCGGCGTGCTGCTGCTCTGGGTCGCCACCGGCGAGCTGGGGCTGCGCCCGCGCTGGCCGTGGGACACCCACGCGCTGGGCACGGTCCTGGCGCCGTCAGCGGTGATCCTGGCGTCGTCGGTCCTGCAGCTGTGGCTGCTGCTGGGCTGGGACCGCCCGAGCTCGCTGGAGACCGCCGGGGAGGGGTTCGTCGCCCCGGCCGCCTACGTGGTCGGCGTGGCGGCGGTCGGGCTGGTCACGGGGGTCGTCCTGCTCGGGGTGCCGCAGTGGCTCGCCGGCGGCATCAACCCGATCACGCTGCTCTATGTGCCGCTGTACGGCGCCGCGGTCGTCGGCGTCGCCGTCTGGATCACCGCGATCGTGCGCGGCGCGGGCCGGATCGTGCTGCGGCCGGACGGCCTCTTCTGGGTCGACGCCCTCGGCGACACGTTCGTGCCGTGGGACGCGATCGCGGCCGGGCCGCTGCCGGGCGCCTCCCGCCTCGGCGAGGTCGACCTCGGCATCGCCCGGCCCGACCTGGTCGGCCGCCGCGGCGCCACGCTGCGCGACCCGGCCCGGCTGCGGCTGCCGGCGCACCTCGCGCTGGTCCACCGCCGGTTCCTCGCCAACGCGATCAACTACTACCTGTGGCACCCGGCGGAGCGCGCCGCGATCGGCACGCCCGCCGGCTACGAGCGCCTGCTGGCCGCGATCGGCGGCCCGCGTTCTTGACCCGCCTGCGACCATGACCATGTGACATTGACGCGTCGTACCGCTCTCATCGCGATCGGTTACGTGGCCGGGTTCCTGGTGCTGTGGGGCGGGGCACACGCGCTGAACTCCGACCCCGGCCGCCGCCACTGGCTCGCCACCTCCGACGGCCCGCTCCCGCTGGTCGCGGGCCTCGGCGTGGTCGCGATGAACGTCGCCCCGTTCGCCGTCATGTTCGCCGCCGCACCGGTCTACCTGTGGCTCAGCCTCGGCTGGCGACGACCGGCCCGGCTGGACATCGCCGGCGGCGCGTTCGTCGCCCGACCGGCGCACGGGGTGGTCGTCGCCGGCGGCGCGGCCGCGCTGGGCTTCCTGCTGTTGAGCATCCCCGTGCGCGTCGCGCGCGCTGCGGACGGACTCACCCCGATCGTGCTCATGTCGCTGGCGACGTGTCTGCTCTGCTGCGCCTGGGTGGCGGTGTGCGTCGCCGCGCTCGTCCGCGACGGCGGCCGGATCGAGCTGCACCCCGGTGGGCTGCGCAGCATCGGCGCGCTGAGCGAGACGTTCGTGCCGTGGGAGGCGGTCGCCGCAGGCCCGCTGCGCGGCATGAACTGGATGGCCACCATCCTCGGCGTCAACCGGCCCGACCTGGTCCGCCGGCGCGGCCTGGCGCTGCGCAGCCGGCGCGCGGCGGTGCTGGCGACCAACCTGTCGGCGGTGGACGGCCGGTTCCTCGCCGGGGCGGTCACCTACTACGTGGCCAACCCGGCGGAGCGTGCCGCGATCGGCACGCCCGCCGGGTACCGGCGGCTGGTCGCCGCGATCAGTGGGCCGCGGTCTTGAGCACGCCCATCCGGCCCTGGTAGAGCTCGTCCAGGGCGCGGCCGCCGTCCTCGGTCTGGGCCACCACCTCGCCGCGGACCAGCACGTAGCCGCGGCCGACGGCGCCCCGCACGGCGCCCAGGGCCGGCTCGGCCATGAGCACCGCGACGCCCTCCTTGGCCAGGCCGGTGACGGTGCGCAGCAGCTCCTGCACGACGAGCGGGGCCAGGCCGGTCATCATCTCGTCGAGCAGCAGCACCCGCGGTGAGCCCATGAGGGCGCGGGAGACCACGAGCATCTGCTGCTCGCCGCCGGACAGCACGCCCACCAGGCTCTTCAGGCGCGTGCGCAGGATCGGGAAGCGGTCGATCGCGGTGTCGACCGCCGAGCGCGGCAGGCGCAACAGCTCGGCCATGACCTGCAGGTTGTCGGCCACGTTGAGCTTGGGGAAGAGCTGCCTTCCCTGCGGTACCACGGCGATCCCGGCCCTGGCCCGGGCGGCCGGCTTGAGCCGGCTGACGTCCTCGCCGTCGAGCAGGACCCGGCCGGTCGACGGCACCGAGCCGTAGGCCGCCAGCAGCGCGCTGCTCTTGCCGGCGCCGTTCGGGCCGACCAGGGCGGTCACGACGCCGCCGGGCGCGACGAGGTCGAGGCCGGTGACGGCGCTGGCGTGGCCGTAGCGCACGCGCAGGCCCTCGAGGCGCAGCTCATGAGACATGCTCGACGTCCTCCACTTCTTCGTCCGTCGCGGCGACCCCGAAGTACACCTGCTGCATCTGCGGGCTGTCGAGGCACTCCCGCGGGTTGCCGTCGAACACCGCCCGGCCGCGGTCGAGCAGCAGGATCCGGTCGACGAGCCCGGCCACCAGGTCGACGTTGTGGTCGACCAGGATGACCGCGTGGCCGCGCCGCTGGACGGTGCGGACCACCTCGGAGATGCCGGCCACGCCGGCGGCGTCGGACCCGGCGAACGGCTCGTCGAGCAGCAGGACGAGGGGGTCCTGCCCGAGGGCCCGGCCGACCTCGACGAGGCGCTGCTCGCCGAGGGACAGGTCGCCCGCCGGCCGGTCGAGCCGGTCGATGCCGAGCTCGCCGGCGAGCTGCTCGACCGCCTCGGCGTCGGCGGCGGTCTGCGGGCGCAGCGCCCCGCGGAACGCGCCGGAGACCATCTGCCAGATCGTGCCGTGACGCTTGGCGATCCGGCCGAGCAGCAGGTTCTCGGCGACGGTGAGCTCCAGCGCCAGCTGCGGGTACTGGAACGTGCGGGCCAGGCCGGCCTTCGCCCGCTTGGCGGCCGGCCCGGCGAGGCGCTGCCCGCGCAGGGTCAGGCTGCCCTCGGTGGCCGGCTGGGCCCCGGAGATGAGGTCGACCAGGGTGGTCTTGCCGGCGCCGTTGGGCCCCACGAGGCCGAGGATCTCGCCGGCCTCCAGGGTGAAGGAGACGTCCTCCAGCGCGGTGACCCCGCCGTACCGCTTGGTGAGCCCCGATCCGAAAAGCAGTGTCTCAGCCACGCCGTCCCCCTACGAGTCGCACGAGCCTGCTCGCGTAACCGATCACGCCCTGCGGCGCGACCAGCAGGATGACCAGCACGCCGAGCGCGAGGATCAGCGTGCCACTGGTTTCGACCGCCGGGAAGTTCAGCGTGAGCTGCACGGCGATCACGGCGCCGAGCACCGCGCCCCACGGCGTGGCCGAGCCGCCGATGAGCGGCATGAAGATGGCCAGGAAGACCAGGTTGAGCGTGAACGTGTCGGGGGTGACGCTGCCCGCCGAGTAGGTGAACAGCCCGCCGCCGACGGCCGCGATGGCCGCGCCGACGGCCAGGGCGACGAGGTTCATCACCGGCACCCGCACCCCGGCCGCCTCGACGGCGCGGGGCGCGTCGCGCATGGTCCGCACGATGACGCCCCACGGCGACATGCGCAGCCGGTCGAGCAGGAACGCGATGGCGCACACGACGACGACCGAGCCGACGACGACCTGGTAGTGCGACGGCTGCCAGCCGAAGAGGTTCAGCTGGCGCAGCGAGCCGAGGCCGCCGGAGCCGCCGGACAGCGCCTCGGCGTCGACGAGCAGCGCCGTGAACGCCATGCCGAACAGCAGCGTGACCGCGGCCAGGAAGAACCCGGACAGCCGCCGGGTGGCCAGGCCGAGCAGCACCGCCACGACGGCGGCGACGATCGGCCCGACGATCCACGCGGCGACGAGCGGCAGCCCGGTCTTGGCCGAGATGAGCCCGACGGCGTAGCCGCCGATGCCCGCGTACGCGCCGTAGGCCATCGACAGCGACCCGGCCATCAGGTACGGCACGTACATGCCGAGCGCGACGAGCGCGTAGGTCGCGGTGGTGGTGACCAGGGTCTGCTTGTACCCGTCCGTGCCGACCCAGGTCAGCAGCAGCGCACCACCGGCGACGCCGAGCAGCAGGCCCAGCGAGCCCCGAATCCGGTTCATGCTCTGACCCTCCTGACGAAGAGACCGCTCGGCTTGAAGGCGAAGAAGATCAGGGCCACGAAGAGCAGCCCGTAGACGTGCGACTGGCCGCCGAAGTAGTACGGCACGAAGACCTCGACCGCCCCGAGCAGCAGCCCGCCGGCGAGCGGGGCCCAGACGGACCCGGTACCGCCGACGACCATCGCCAGGAAGCCCGACAGCGCCCAGCTCAGGCCGGACAGCGAGCTCACCCCGGCCTTCGGCGCGAACAGCAGGCCGGTGATCCCGGCCAGCAGGCCCGACACGATGAAGGCGACGAGCCGCACCCGGTTGACCGGCAGGCCGAGCAGCGAGGCGGCGTGGGTGCTGTCGCCGACGGCCCGCAGGAGGCGGCCGGTCCGGGTGTACCGGATCCAGGCCGCCAGCCCGGCGAACGCGACGACGGTGAAGCAGAGCAGCAGGACCGTGGCCGGCTGGACGACGATGTCGCCGACCGGCACCGGGTCGAAGGTGAGCAGGTTCTGGCCCGGCAGGGTGGTGTAGCCGAAGAGGTACCCGCCGAGCTGCTGGATGGTGAACAGGACGGCGGCGACCGCGACCAGCGCCGGTAGCTCACCGCCGCCGGAGCGGCGCTGGACCGGCCGGACCACCGCCAGCTCCGTCACGACGGCCAGCGCCGCCGACGCGAGGATCGCCACCGCGGCGGCGGCCCAGACGTTCATCTCCTCGTAGAGCACGAGGTACGACGTGCACAGGCCGCCGACCATGGCGTACGGGCCGATCGCGAAGTTGAAGAAGCCGGCGCCGACGAGGACCAGGTAATAGGCCAGCGCGAGCAGGCCGAAGAAACACCCCATCTCGAGTGCGGACAACCACAGCTGCAACTGGCCCATTCTGGGGTACTCCTACTTCTTGCAGGGCGGCTGGAAGGTGGCCCAGGGGCCCTTCGGCTTGTTGTCCTTGCCGAACTCGACGAGCGACAGGCCGCAGGGGCCGTCCGCGCCGAGGTGCTTGTCGGCGCTGAAGCTGAGCGTGAAGTTCGACTGGCCGAACGTCGCCGGGTAGCCCTTGATGCTCTGGATGGCCTCGTTGAGCTTCTTGGGGTCGTCGGGACCGCCGGCCTTCTCGATGGCCTGCTTGAGCAGGTGCACCGAGTCCCACGCCTGCGCGTCGTAGGCGGTGATGTCGTAGTCCTTGCCGTTCTTGGCCTGCAGCAGCTTCACCAGCTCCTGCGTCCGCGGGTTCTCGTTGTTGATCGAGCCCATGAAGATCAGGCCTTCGAGCGCGCCGGGGGCGGCGAGCTTCCAGCTGGAGGGCTGGTTGCCGATGGAGGCGAGCGAGAACCGCTTCACGCCGGCCATCTGCGCGCCGAGCGTGTTCTGGGCGAGGACCTCGAACGCGCCGCCGACGCTGGTGACCAGCACCGCGTCGGGCTTGGCGTTCTTGAGCCGGGCGACCTGTGCGGACAGGTCGCTGGCGTTGGCCGCGCCCTTCTCGGTGGCGACGATCTCCACGCAGGTCATGGCGGCGAACAGCGCCTTGTCGAGCGCGGCGATCGTGGTGGTGTCGTCGGTGAGGACGCCGAGCTTGGTGATGTTGGCGGCCTTGAAGGCGCCGCAGTACACCTCGGCCCAGTCGGTGGTCGTGTTGGCGAGCATGTAGATGAGCTCGTGGTTGGGTGGCGCCACGAGGGTGGCGGTCACGCCGGTGGGGGCGATCGCCGGCAGCCCGAGCTGGGTGAGGGTGGACTTGGCCTGGAGGATGGCGGCGCTGCCGCTCTGCAGCAGCAGGACCTTGGCGCCCTGGCCGGCGAGCTTCTGCAGCACGGCCGGGACCTTGGTCGGGTCGGACTCGTCGTTCTCGACGACGAGCTGCAGCGGCCGTCCCATGACGCCGCCCTTGTCGTTGATGTCCTGCACGGCGAGGCGGATGGTCTTGCCGGCGATGGTGGAGTACGAAGCTCCGGAGCCGGTGCTGTCCTCGTCCAGTCCGATGATGATCGGCGCGCCTGATGCGGTGCCGTTGGTCGGCTTCTGGTCGTCCGCCTTACTGCCACATGCGCTGATCGCGAGCGCGGCCAGTGCGAGGCAGCCGACGATGCGACTCGTCGATAAAACGCCCATGTGTACCCCTGTCACGGAATGTTACGAAACGTCAACCTTCAGGCAGATCGCGGCCGAGCCGCCGGGATGTTCAAAACCTAACAAGCGCTTGGTTTTTACATCTTGGCCACGGCTGCCGGGCGTGTCAAGGACACTCGAGGTGCCCGCACGTAACAGAACCGTCAAAGTCGCGCTCCCACATCGCTCCGATTCCCGAGGTCACGGGCTTGCCTCCATGATCGGGACCGGACGGCCGGTCACGGGTCACCGAAACGTCCATGTTCGCCCTCCCCCACCCGGCAACGCCCCGGCCGGGCAGTTGGGGCGAGGTGGCGGTGTGGCAGGAGCCGTCGCCGGGCCCTCGCGGGGCGGTGACAGAATCGGGCGTCTATGGAACCGAGCAGGGTGCTGGCCGCGCTCGCCGACCTCGCGCCCGCGGGGCGGGAGCGGACGCTCGACGTCGCCAAGGGCGACCAGCCGATCCTCTTCCTCCGCGACCCCGACCGTGCGCCGCGCAACCGGGCCGCCGACCGGCTCGCCGCGCTCGACGCGCTCCACCGCGACGAGCGGATCCTGCGGCGCGGGTGGGCCTGGCTGCTCGGGGTCGCCGACGTCGACGGGGCCGTGAAGAAGCTGCGGGTGCCTCTCGTCGCCGAGCCCGTCCGGCTGGAGCGCGCCGGCCGCAGCTACAAGGTCGTCCCCGCCGGCGACCTGGAGCTCACCCCGCTGCTCACCGACCGTGAGCACGCCCGCACCCTCGAGGCGGCACCCGGGCTCGGGACGGCGGCGTGGCTCGGCAGCGTCGGTACCAGAGGATGGGTCACCACCGCCGCGGAGGCCGCCGGGTTCAAGCCCGACCGGCTCCTCGACGGCCCCGCGCCGCTCGCCACGCTGCCGGTGGACGAGCTCGTGGGGCAGGCGATCGCCGCGCTCTACGTGGCCCGGGACGTCTCCGCCGCCGGGCTGCGCGACACGCTGCGCGCCTGGTCGACTCGGGCCGGGCTGGAGCAGACCGCGCTCGCGGCGGTCTACGGGTCGGGCGCCGCGGCCGCCGAGCACGACGAGCCGGTCGTGTCGCCGCTGCCGCTCAACCGGGCCCAGCGGGAGGTCGTGCGCCGCACCCGCCACGAGCCGGTCGTGGTCGTCTCCGGGCCGCCCGGCAACGGCAAGAGCCACGCCGTCGTGGCAGCCGCCCTCGACACCGTCCACCGGGGCGGGTCCGTGCTCGTCGCCACCCAGTCGGCGCACGCGGCCGAGGTGCTCGGCGAGCTCCTCGCGCGGTACCCCGGGCCGGAGCCGGTCCTGTTCGGCAACACCGAGCGCCGCGGCCGCATCGTGGCCACCCTCACCGCGGGCCTGCCGGCCGGCGTCACCGGCCAGCAGCTGCGCGCCGACGATGCCTCCGTCGAGTCCGCCCGGCAGGCCGTCGACGCGATCGCCGGCGGCATCGGCGCCGCCCTCGACCTGGAGCGGGCCGCCGCGACGATGCGGACCTGGGAGCCCCTGCTGGCCGGGCTCCGCGCCGAGGCCCCAAAGGTCTTCGCAAAAGACTTCGATCCGGACAAGATACGGAAAATCCGGTTCGCCCGCAGATGGCGCCTCAAGCGGCTGACCGGCGTCGACGAGGACCGCCTCCCCCAGCTCCTCGAGGCCCTGAAGGCCGACCGGGCGGCCGCCACCCTCGCCGTCAGCGGCGGCACGGATCTGGCAACCGCCTGGGACGCCCTCGACGAGGCCGACCGCCGGCTCGCCGACGCCGTCGGCACGGCCATGCGCCACAGCGCCACCAGCGGCAAGCGCTGGGGCGGTGACGCCCGCCGCAGTACCGCTGCCCTCGCGGCCGCACTGCGCACGGGCCGCAACGGCCGCCGGGAGGCCCTCGCCGCCCTCGACGGCCCGGCCCTCGTCGAGGCGCTGCCGCTGTGGATCGGCACCGTCACCGACGTCGAGGACCTGCTGCCGCCCACGCCCGGCCTGTTCGACCTGGTCATCCTCGACGAGGCCGCCCACATCGACCAGCTGCGGGCCGCCCCGGTGCTGGCCCGCGCCCGCCGCGCCCTCGTCGCCGGCGACCCCAACCAGCTGCGGTTCGTCAGCTTCGTCGCCGACGTCGACGTGGCCGCGACCCTGGGACGGCACGGCCTCAGCGAGCGGGTCGACGTGCGCCGCTCCAGCGCGTACGACGTCGCCGTGGGCGCCGCCCCCGTCACCTGGCTCGACGAGCACTACCGCTGCGCCCCGCACCTCATCGACTTCTCGGCCCGCCGCTTCTACCAGGGCCGGCTGCACCTCATGACCCGCCACCCGCGCACCGAGCGGATCGACGCGATCGACGTCGTGCACGTCCCCGACGCGGAGGTCAAGGACGGCGTCAACCAGCGGGAGGTCGACGCGATCCTGGCCGCGATCGCGCAACTGAACGGCAGCACGGGCATCGGGGTCGTCACGCCGTTCCGCGCGCAGGCCGACGCGATCGAGGCGGCCCTGCTCAGGACGCTGCCGGTGGAGGAGATCGAGCGGCTCGGGCTGCGCACCGGCACGGTCCACGCGTTCCAGGGCAGCGAGGCCGCCACGGTCATCGTGTCGCTCGGCCTCGTCGACGGCGACTCCCCCGCCCGGCAGCGCTTCGCCGCCGAGCCCAACCTGTTCAACGTCATGGTCACCCGCGCCCGGGAGCGGCTCGTCGTGGTGACGTCACTGACCGGGGGCACCGGCCTGGTCGCGGACTACCTGGCCCACGCGGAGGGCCCCCGCGGCTCCCACGACGATCCGGACGCGGCGGTCGTACCGTTCGTGCGGCGCATGGCCACCGAGCTCACGGCCGCCGGGCACGACGTCCGGACGGCCTACGCGGTCGGCGGCTGGACGATCGACGTCGTCGCCGACGGGACCGGCCTGATCTGCGGCCCGCACCCCGACGGCAACGCCGCCCACGTCGAGCGCCAGCGCGCCCTGCGGCGGGCCGGCTGGACGCTGCACGACGCGTTCGCGAGCCGCTGGGGCGGCGACCCGGTCCGCGCGGCGCTCGACCTGTCGGCGCAGCTGCGCCGTAGGGTGCCGGGGTGAACCTCACCGATGCGTTCGGCGTCCTGCTCGGCCGGCCCCTCGACGCGTTCGACCCGGCGGCGACGTACGCCCTGTACCACTGGGACGACATGTCCTCCGACGAGTTCGACCCCGAGGAGGCCGACTTCGGCGCGGTCCCGCCCGCGCCGGCCGCCGAGGCCGACGGCGGCGACGCGCTGCTGTCGCTGGAGCGGTGGCGCTTCGACCACGCCCGCAGCCTGTTCCTGCTCGACGGCGGCCCGGTGCTCGGCGCCGACGCCGACCCGGCCGAGCTCGCCGCGGCCGGGTACCTGCCGGTCGTCCACCGGGTCGTCACCGACGGGACCCTGCTCGACGCGATGAAGGCCGCGACCTGGACGATGAGCGCCCCCGACGGCCTCGTCCCGCTGCCCCGCCGCGCCGTGGTCGAGCCGCGCTGGGCCGGGGCCCTGTCCGGGGTCGGTGACGCCGCGCTGCGCGAGCACCTGATGACGCTGTGCCTGACGCCGCACTGGGCCCGCTCCGACGGCGCCTGGTTCGCCGGCACCGACCCCACCGGCGACCTGCGCCCGGCCGCCGACCTGCCGGGCCACGAGGTGCTCGCGGCCTGGCACTTCGGCGAGGGCCAGGCCGCGAGCGCGGTGATGTCGATCAAATCCTGACGGTCAGCGCAGGGCGTCCCGGTGGCCGCGCTCCAGGAACCGCACGTGCCAGGTGGCGCCCTGGCCGGAGCCGCCGCTGGCGAGCAGTTCGCCGGTGCGGGTGTCGAACAGCAGCGCCCAGCCGCCCTGGTCACCGGGGGACGGGTGCGGTCCCCTGCCGAGGGGGGCGGTGACCCGGATCCCGGTGCGGCCCTCGGGCGTGGTCTCCTCGCCGGCGCAGGCGACCCCGTCGACTCCGGCGAGGAACCGCAGGACCGCGGCCCGGTGCGCGGCGTCCAGGAGCCAGTGCCGCTGGTTGAGGGTGGCCACGTTGACGAGCGCCTGGGACGGGCCGTTGTCCCGCGGCTCGGACAGCTGCTCCGCGAGCGCCGCCGGATCGGCCGCCGGCAGCGGGCGGCGTTGGAACGCGCCCGGCCCGAACACCTTCGTCGGTTCCTGCTGGCCCAGCATCTCCGGGCGGGCGGCGAAGAACTCCTCGGACTCCCGATCGGCATACGTGACGGGGCCGCGCGTGGTCGTGATCATGCCTGAGCCGTCGTCGGCGACCCACTGTTGCACGTCGGCCCGCCAGGTCGCCCGCGCGAAGCCGCCCTTGCCCGTGTCGGCCGTCCGGCCGCCAGCCGTGTCGGTCCGGATGTACTCGAACCGCCCGCTCCCCCGGTCGTAGGGCGTCGGCTCGATGCGCCCGGCCAGGTCGCTCAGGCAGGGGCCGGTGGACGGGCCGGTGGACGGGCCGGTGGACGGGGCCTCCGGAGTCACCGGAGGCGCGTCGGAGCCGCGCAGCACGGCCACCCCGACGCCGGCGGCGACCAGCACCGCCGCCACCCCGGCGGCGGCCAGCAGCACGGCCCGCCGGCGGACCGGCCGCGGCGGGTCGATCTCGTACGTCGTGACGTCGTGCGCGGCCCGCCGGATGACCTCGTCCGCATCGCCCGGACCGACCGGCACCCCGGCCGCCGGGTCGGCCCGGCGCAGCAGCTCCATGGCGTCGCTCATCGTGTCCCTCCTGCCACCCGCAGCGATACCGGCTCCGGCCGGTCGGCCAGCAGCGCGGCGAGCCGCCGCCGGGCCCGGTGCAGCCGGACCTTCGCGGCGGTCGCCCCGCAGCCGAGGACGACCGCGGCCTCCCCGGCGGTGAGCTGCTCCCAGGCGACGAGCCGGAGGATCTCCTGGTCGTCGTCGGAGAGCCGGCCGAGCGCGGCCCGCACGTCGAGCAGCGCGGCCACCGGCTCGTGCGGGTCCGCGCCCGCGGTGTCCGGCAGCGGTACCGTCGGCGGCCCCATCCCCCGGCGGTGGTTCGCCAGCAGCCGGCGAGCCACCCCGTACAGCCAGGGCAGGGTCCGGTCGGGGACCTCCCACCGCCGCCGCCAGGCCACCAGGAACACCTCCTGGGCCAGCTCCTCGGCGGCGGCGAGGGCATCGGTGCGCCGCACCCCGTAGCGCACGACGTCCGGGTAGTGCCGGGCGTAGACGCCCCGGAACCACTCGGCGCCGCGTTCGTCGACGTCGCTCATACCCGTCCTTGTGTCGCGCGGGGCGGGATGGTTACACGTAGAGGCTCACGGATGTGTTGGTCATCCGGCGGGGCACCGCGGCGTCGAGCACCCGCAGCGCGGCCCGGGTGGCGGCGGGCAGGCCGGTGCCGCGCACGGCGGTGAGCCGGGTCGTCTCGGCCAGCCGCAGCCCGGCGCCCCACTGCTCCAGCTCGCGCGGGTCGTCGCAGGCCCAGCTCAGCGCGGCGGCGGTGGCGCCGAGCGGCCCGCTGCGCCCGCCGCGGCGGCGCACGACCCAGGTCCCGTAGGTGTCCAGGGCGAGCCGGGCGCCGGGGAACCGCTCGCCGACGACGGTGACGGCCCGCCGCGCCTCGCCGGGCGTGAGGTACACCAGGACGCCCTCGGCGAGGAAGAGGCACGGCCCGGGCACGCCCGGCGTCCGGGCGGCCACCGCGCCGGCCCAGGCGTCGCCGGTGACCGAGCCGGTGACGGTGTGCCGGCGGTCGCCGTCGGGCAGCAGCCTGGCGCGCAGCGCGGCGGCGTCCGGCAGGTCGACGAACACCCAGGTGGCGGTGCCGTTGTCGAGCCGCCGGTCGCGGGTGCTGAGGCCGGCGCCGAGCTCGACGACCGTCCCCTGTGGATGCTCGGCGAGGAACGCGGCCGTCCACCGGTCGAACACGGTGGAGCGCAGGACGTGGAACACGGTGGTGAGCCGCCCGTGCGCGGCGAACGCGGCGAAGTCGTAGTCGAGCTCGCCGACCAGCCGGGCCGCGTCGGGGTCGCCGGTGAGCGCCCGCGCGTGCAGCGTGATGAGCATGGTCTCCTGCACCGGCCCGAGGTCCGGCCTGCCCGCCATGCCGGGCAGCGTAGCGGTCAGGCGCCGCCCGCGGTGACCTCGGTGGCCCCGGCGGCTTCCGCGGCTCCGGCGGCTCGGGCGGCTTCCGCGGCTTCCAGGTGCGCGATGATCGCGGCCCGGGTCGGGCGGCGGTCGATCTCCATGAACCGCTGCGGGCCGGCGACCGGCTCGAAGCCGGAGCGGCGGTACACCTCGTGCGCGTCGCGGGTGGCGAGCAGGAACCGCTGCAGGCCCTGGGCCGACAGGTCCGCGACGATCGCGTCGACCAGCCAGCCGCCCAGGCCGCGGCCGCGGTGCGCCGGGTCGACGTACACGTCGCAGATCCAGGCGAACGTGGCCCGGTCGGTGACCGCGCGGGCGAAGCCGACCTGCGCGCCGTCGCGGTGGACGCTGTAGGGCAGCGACCCGGCGATCGACCGGGCCACCAGGTCCCGGGCCCGCCCGGCCGCCCAGTACGAGTCCCCGGCCAGCCACCGGTGCACGGTGTCGAGGTCGACGACGGCCGGATCGCTGCTCAGGACGTAGCCGTCCCGCTCCCGCTCACTCACCCGACCATCCTTGCAGAACGACTTTTGTCGATCTTCCTGTTCTGCCTACAGTGCCAGGATCCCGTCCGACCACAGAGGGGAGCACAACTTGTTCCGCAGAGTCCTCGGCGCGGCCACCGCCGCCGTCCTGGTGGCCTCGGCCGTCCTGGCGGCGCCGGCGAACGCCGCGCCCGGCAGCATGACCCCCAAGCAGCTGACCAAGGCCGTGACCCTGCCCGGGGTCCTGCGCCACCTCCTCGCGTTGCAGCTCATCGGCGAGCTCAACGGCGGCAACCGGGCCTCCGGGCAGCCCGGCCACCAACGCAGCGCCGACTACGTGGCCACCCTGCTCACGCACGCCGGCTACCAGGTCACCCGCCAGCCGTTCGAGTTCAACTTCTGCGACGAGACCTCCTCGTCGTTCGCCCGGACGACGCCGTCGCCGGCGACCTACGTCGAGGGCACCGACTACGACCTCATGACCTGCTCCGGCTCCGGCGACGTCACGGCCGCGGTCGTGCCGGTCGACCTCAACCTGGTCGCGCCGCGCACCGCGGTCACGTCGGGCTGCGAGGCGACCGACTTCACCGCCGCCGTGGTGGGCAAGGTCGCGCTCATGCAGCGCGGCGGGTGCCCGTTCGGCACCAAGGCCGCCAACGCGGAGGCGGCCGGCGCCGTCGGCGCGATCATCATGAACCAGGGCAACGGCGACCCGGTCGCCAGCCCGGACCGCTACGACCTGCTGCTCGGCACCCTCGGTACGCCGGTCGGCATCCCCGCGATCGGGGTGTCCTACGCCACGGGCGAGGCGTTCGCCGCCACGGCCGGCCTCACCGTGCACCTGACGGCCGAGACGGTCGCCGAGATCCGCACCACCGAGAACGTCATCGCCGAGTCGAAGGGCGGCCGGGCCGACCGCGTCGTCATGGCCGGCGCGCACCTGGACTCGGTACCGGAGGGCAACGGCATCAACGACAACGGCAGCGGCAGCGCGGCGCTGCTCGAGGTCGCCCTCCAGGCGGCGAAGGCCAGGCCGGCGAACAAGCTGCGGTTCGCCTGGTGGGGCGCCGAGGAGGCCAGCCTCGTCGGCTCCACCTTCTACGTCGGCAGCCTCACGCCCGAGCAGCAGGCGGCGATCACGCTGTACCTCAACTTCGACATGGTCGCCTCGCCCAACTACATGTTCGGCGTCTACGACGGCGACGACTCGGCGGCGTCCGGCGCCGGCCCCGGCCCGGCCGGATCGGCGCAGATCGAGCAGCTGTTCGAGGCGTTCTTCGCCGGCCGGCGCCAGGCGACCAGCGCGGCCGACTTCACCGGCCGCTCCGACTACGGGCCGTTCATCGGCGTCGGCATCCCGGCCGGCGGCCTGTTCACCGGGGCGGAGGGCGTCAAGAGCGCCGACGACGTCGCCAGGTACGGCGGGATCGCCGGCGTCGCGTACGACCCCTGCTACCACGACGCGTGCGACGACCTGTTCCGCGTCGAGGGCAAGGGCGGCGACGCGGCGCTCTACCGCCAGCTGCGCGCGCAGTACCAGCTGATCGGCAACGTCAACACGTTCGCCCTGGACACGAACGCGGACGCGATCGCCACCGCGGTGATCACGTACGCGTTCGACACGTCCAGCATCCCGCCCCGCACCACGGCTGCCGCGGCCCGGAAGGCCGGCAGCTCACCACTCACCGGCTGACCGGGAGGGCCCGCTTCACCGGACCTCGAACGACGTCCCCGCTCGACGTCGGCCGGGGTCTCGGTGAAGTGGGCCCAGCCCTCGACGTGCACCGGCACCCGGTCGTCTCCGCAGGGTGGTCGGGGTGCCGCCGCAGTCGTACCGCGCCGCCTTCCGCGGTCCTGTCGTACCCGCACGGTAGGGTGGGGCGTCTGTCCGGTACCTGGGGGAGGGTCGGCCGATGACCGACGCGGTAGAACCACTGTCCACCGGCGTGCAGGTCGGCATGCACGTGCCGGTCGTGCTCTTCGCCTTCGCCGGCGCGGTGCTCGCGCTGATCATGCTCCGCCGCCTCGGCCTGCCGGCCGCGCTGCTGGCGGCCGCCGGCTTCGTGCTGGTCGCCGCCGACCAGATCCTGGTCGTGGTCCAGATCCTGCACATCCAGTCGATGATCGAAAACATCAACGAGGTGCAGGCCGACGACTTCACCACGGTCGCCAACACGTACGGCATCATCGACGCCCTGCTGATCAGCCTGGGCGTGCTGCTGCTGGCCGTGTCGTTCGTCTTGCGCCGCCGCACCGCCGGCTCGCCGCAGCCCGCCCCGTTCGCCCAGCCGGCGGCGCCGGGCGGTTTCGGCCAGCCGCAGCCGCCGTTCACGGCCCCGGCGGGCGCCCAGCCCCCGTACGGTGCACCGCAGCCACCGACGGCCCAGCCCGGGCAGCCTCCGGCGTACGGCGCCGCTCAGCCACCGTCGACGCAGCCCGCCGCGTACGGGGCCGGCCAGCCTGCGAGCGCCCCTCCTTATGGCGGCCCTCAGCCGTCGAGCGCGCCTCCGTACGGTGGCGCACAGCCGTCGAGTGCTCCCCCGTCCGCTGCGTACGGCAGCCCGCAACCGGCGAGCGCGCCCCCAGCCTCGTCCTACGGCGCGGCCCAGCCGTCGAGCGCCCCTCCTCACGGCGGCCCTCAGCCGTCGAGCGCGCCTCCGTACGGTGGCGCACAGCCGTCGAGCGCTCCCCCGGCCGCGTCGTACGGCGCTCCGCAGCCGGCCACCGGCCAGCCCACGTCCTGGCCGCCCAGCTCCCAGCCCGCTCCGTGGGCTCCGCCCTCGTCACCGGCGAACGCCCCGGCCACCGGCCAGCCCCCGGCGCCGGCCGGACAGCAGCCCGGCGAGCAGCCGACCGCGATCTACGGCGCCCAGCCGGGACCGGCCACGAACGCCGACCTGCCGACCACCCGGTTCACCGGCGCACCTGCCCAGCAGCCGCCGTCGTCGCCCTACGGCGGCCCGGCCGAGCAGCCGACCCGGCAGCCACCGGCCGCACCGTACGGCGCCCCGGGCCAGCCGCCGGCCGGCCCGTACGCCGGACCGGCCCAGCAGCCGACCACCCAGGAACCGCCCACCATGTTCTACGGCGCTCCGGCCCAGCAGCCGTCGGCCCAGGAGCCGCCCACGACGGTGTACGGCACCGGCGTCCAGCAGCCGCCCGCGCAGCAGCCGCCCGCGTCGTGGCCGCCGCAGCCCGCACAGCCCCAGCCCCCACAGCCGCCCTCGCACCAGCCGCGGCACGCGCAGCCGCCGGCGGACCCGGACGCGCCGCCCGCGAGCGGGCCGCCGCAGCAGTAGCCGGGCAGGGACCGTGCAAGGTATCGATGCGGCGCTCGCCGCGGCGGACCGGCTGGCCCGTGCCGTGCCGGGGCTCGTCGAGGCACCGGTCCTCGCCGTGATCCTGCACGGCTCCCTCGCCACCGGCGACTTCCTCCCGGGCCGCAGCGACCTCGACCTCCTGGTGGTCGTCGACGTGCAGGACCCCGGCGACCGGCTCGCAACGGACGCAGCGCCACTGGACGCCCTCGTCCGCGACGCGGGCCATGGCGATCGGGAAGTTCGGGGTGGCCGGCTCGCCGCGGCGGAGGCGGCGGCGCTGGAGGCCCTCGTCCGCGACGCCGACACCGGCGGGGCGAGCGGCATCGACCTGCACGTCGTGGCCGCTGACGTGGCCGGCGCGCCCGGGCCGGCCACGGCGCTGGAGCTGCACGTCGGGCGGTACCCGTCCGGCGTCGAGGTCACCGTCGCCGCCCCCGCCGACGCCGACCTCGTCGCGGAGCTGTCCGTGGCCCGCGCCACCGGCCGGTCCCTGCTCGGCGCCGCGCCCGCGGAGGTGCTCGGGCCGGTGCCGGCGGCGTGGGTCCGCGACCGCGGCCGGTACTGGCTCGACCGCTGGCGCGGCCTCACCGACGACGACGAGTCCGCCGCGCACATGGTCCTCACCGCCTGCCGCATCTGGCGGTTCGGCGTCGAGGGCGTGCACTGCGGCAAGCTCCCGGCCGCCGCCTGGGCCGCCGACCGCGCGCCCCGGCTGGCCGCGATCCCCCAGGCCGTCCGCCGCTACCGCGACGACCCCGCCACCCCGATCGCCC
>NZ_JAHYSG010000016.1 GCF_022095675.1 Dactylosporangium sp. AC04546
GACGCGGGGGCGGCCAGCGGCACGGTCACGGACGCGGGAGAACTGTTCGTGGTCATGGAGCTGGGCTCGGCCGCTCTGCAGGACCCTGCGTTCGGGCCGGACGAGGTCGACGTCGACCCGGCCGCGTTCGCCAACGCCACGCCCGACCCGCTCGCCGAGCACGAGGCCGACCTGCTCTGCCACCTGCTCAGCGCGCATCCCGACGCCGTCGAGCGGCTGTCCCGCCTCATCCCGCCGCACCACCTGCACGGGGTACGACGGATCCTTCCGGTGCGAATGGACCGGTTCGGACTCGTGCTCCGGCTTGAGTTCGCCAGCCGGGCGCGAGACGTTCAACTAGCATTCACGAGCCCCGTCAAGCACGCGTCGGAGGCGGGCGATCGCATGCAAGAGCTGCTTGCACGGGCTCGTTGCTGCCGCCACGGACACTAGCGTCCCGTCGATACGATCTCGGGCGTGCGCAAGTTCGTCGTCTGGGGGGACAACGCACTCGCCCGACGGCTGGTCGGCGAGCTGATCAACACGTACTCGGCGCAGGTGACGGTCATCGTGCCGTCCCTGACCCAGAACCAGGCACCGGAGATCGCGGCGATCCACGCCGACGACGACCCCGGGCACCGGCCGGTGCTGATCGAGGCCCGGGCGGCGACGACCGAGGTGTTCGAGGCGGCCGACCTCACCGACGCCGACGCGATCGCCTTCGTCGACGCCGACGACGTGGCCAACGTCGACGCGGCGCTCGTCGCCCGCGAGGTCGACCCGCACGTCCGCGTGGTCCTGCGGATGTTCAACACCGTGCTCGGCGCGGGCGTGACCGAGCGGCTGGTCAACTGCGCCGTCCTGTCGGCGTCGGAGATCGCCGCGCCGGCCTTCGTCGCCGCGGCGCTCGGTGACAACACGCCGACGTCGATCCGGTTGAGCGACGGCCAGCAGCTCATGGCGGTCGACCGGGCCGAGGCCAACCCGTCGGACGTCCGGGCCGGGCTGGCGGTCACCGCGGAGGCCGAGAGCCTGCCCGCCGACGACGAGCGGGCCGACCTGGTTCTCGTGAGCGTCTACGGCAAGGCCAAGCTCGTGAAGCGGCGCCGTCGCCGGCGGCATCCGCTGCGCGCGTCCCGGCTGCTGTTCAGCGGCGGGCTGCGCCGGGTGCTGCTGGTCGCCCTCGGGGTGCTCACCGCCGGCACGGTCGCCGTCGGGCTCGTGCGGCACGTCAGCCCGTGGCGGGCCCTGTATCTCACGCTGCTCACCGCCCTCGGCGGCGCCGACCCCAACCTCCAGGACTCCGTCCTCGTCCAGGCGGTGTCGCTGGCCCTCGTCCTGGCCGGCGTGGCGCTGATCCCGGCGCTGACCGCGGCGATCGTCGGCGTGGTGGTCAAGGCCCGGCTGGCGATCGCCGCCGGCGGGCTCGCCGAGCCGGTCTCCGACCACGTCGTGGTGGTCGGGCTGGGCAACATCGGCACGCGGGTGCTCCGCGAGCTGCACGACCAGGGCATCGACGTGGTCGGCGTCGACCGCAACGAGCAGGCGCGTGGCGTGCAGGTGGCCCGCGACCTGGGCATTCCGGTGATCATCGGCAGTGCGAACAGCACCGACACGCTGCGCGCCGCGTCGGTCGCCACCGCCCGCTGCCTGGTCGCGGTCACGACCGCCGACGTCAACAACCTGGAGGCGGCGCTCATCGGGCGGGACCTCGCCCGCCAGGCCGACCCCGCGAAGCAGCTGCGGGTCGTGCTGCGGCTGTTCGAGGAGGACTTCGCCCGCCGGATCAAGCAGGCGTTCGACATCAACCTGTCCCGCAGCGTGTCGTACCTCGCCGCGCCCGCGTTCGCCGCGTCGATGGTCGGCAGCGAGGTCATCGACACGATCCCGGTCGGGCGCCGGGTCCTGCTCGTCGCCGAGGTGCCCGTCGGTGCAGGCTCGCGGCTGGAGGGCCAGTACTTCCGCGACGTGAGCGAGCCCGGCCTGCTCCGCCTGGTCGCCGTCCAGACCGGCCGGCCCGGCATGGGCGTCGGCGTGCAGACGTTCTGGGCGCCGGAGCAGAGCCGCTGGCGGACCCTCGACCGCACCCAGACGATGATCGTGGTCGCCACCCGGGCCGGGCTGGTCGCGCTGCTGGAGCGGGCCGCGGGTGTGGAGAACCCACCGCCGTTCCACCCACCGTCGGCGCCGCCGCTACTCGCCCCGAACCCCCGGGGCGGGTGAGGCGTCGGCCCCATGCGCGCGGGGGGCGGCGTGACCGCGGGCGAGCGCGTCCACCCGCCGCAGCGCGTCGGGCATGCGGTGCGGCCCGGCCATGCGGGTCACGATGTCGGCGGCCCGGTCCCGCGGCAGGCCGATGCTGGTGACGTACAGCGGGCGATCGGCACCGCCGCGCCGCACCTCGATCGCGTGGGTGGCGCTGTGGAACGCCGTCTTGGCGACCCCGATCACGGGGATGCCGAGCGCCTCGTGCACGTGGGCGCCGAGGCCCGGCCGCCCGTCCGGGTCGAGGTCGACATAGCCGTCGACGACGATGAGGTCCAGGCGCTCGTGCTGCAGGACGGCCTGGATCGCCGGCAGCTCACGCTTGTAGAAGGCGCCCGGCTCGTACGGCGCGACCTCGTCGAGCCACCGCACCCGCTCCTCGACGATCGTCGCGAAGGTGGGGTCGTCGGCGACCACGAGGGCCGCCCGGCCCCCGCCTTCGTCCGGGTACTGCACGTCGACCGCTCCGCTCCGCGTCACGGCGGTAGTTTGGCATAGGCGGCCTCGACGGTCGCCCCGTTGAAGACCCGCCAGCTCGCGACCGCGACCACGGTGGCGACGACGAAGCCGACCCAGTAGGGCGTGGTGATGTCGAACATGCTCGCCAGCGCCCCGCCGAGCAGCGCGCCGACGCTGTTGCCGGCCGCCGCCACGAAGATCATGACGCTGCCGGCCCGCCCGAGCAGCTCCGGCGGCGTCAGCCGCTGCCGCAGGGAGCTGCCGACGATCCCCCAGAGCGTGCCGTGCACGCCGAAGAGCACGAGCACCAGCCCGATCAGCCACGCCTCCCGGGATGCGGCGAGTGCGAGGTGCATGCCGGCCTCGATGAGCAGCCCGATGCGGATCGTCCAGGTGGGCCGGACCCAGGCGATGATCCGGTCGCCGATCACCGACCCGATCACCGCGCCGGCGGCCATCGCGGTGAACAGCAGCCCGTACCCGACCTCGCCGAGCCCCAGCCGGTCCCGGGCGAGCAGCACGAGCACCGAGGTCGCCGCGGTCAGCGTGACGTTGAGCAGCGCGATGAGCCCGACCATCGTTCTCAGCAGCCGCTGCCCGGCGAGCCAGCGGAACCCCTCGACGATCTCCCCGCGGAACGACTTCTTCTGCTTGGTCCCGGCCGCGACCCGGTACCGTCCGCTGATCGACCACAGCAGCAGCGCGCTGGCCGCATAGGTGGCGGCGTTGCCCAGGAACGGTGAGCTGGCCGCGACGACGAACAGGAGGCTCCCGAGCGGCGCGGCGATCACGTTCTGCGCGAGCATGAGCCCGCCGAAGAGCCACCCGTTGGCCCGCTCGAGCTGCTCGCGCGGCACGAGGTCGGGCACGATGGCCTGGCTGGCGACCCGCATGACGATCTCGCCGGCGTTGATGACGAACAGCACGGAGTACAGCAGCCACACGCTCATGACGCCCCCGAGGATGGCGACCCCGAGCCCGAACACAGCCGCGGCCCGCACCCAGTCGAGCACGATCATGAGCTTGCGCCGATCGACCCGATCGGCGAGCGCCCCACCGGGCAGCGCGAACAGCAACCAGGGCAGCCAGGCCACGGCGGAGGCGGCCGCGACGCTGAACGGCGAGTCGGTCTCGGCCGCCACCAGCAATGGGGCCGCGACGGTGGTCAGCCCGCTGCCGAGTGCGGAGGTGGTCCCGGCCGTCCACAGCTTGGCGAACCGCCCGCCGAGCCGCACCGTCACTGGCGCATCGACCAACTCGCGAGTCATTCGCGCGAATCTACCCGGCTCAGGTCGGCGCCTTCGCCCCGTTCGCCGCGGGTCCGGCTAGCGGCGGTACAGCGGGCGCGGCAGCATGCCCGCCAGCGTGGACACCGTGTCCACCGTGGACTCGATCTGGACCGGCGCCGTGAAGGGGGCCGTCAAGAGGCAGATCAGGCGGTTGTGGTGGATGCCGAAGTTCCAGTCCCCGCGGGCCGCCATCGCCGCCGCGATCGGGCGGTCCAGCAGGTGGGGAGCGGTGCCAGGAGCGGGAGCGTCCACGCGGAACCAGTCGTCGAAGGCCGGCACACCGCTGCGCCAGGCGCCCACCGGGAGCAGGCCGCTCGGGCGGCGGATCACCCGCACCGGGCCGCCGTGCGGGGCCGGGAGCTGGGTCACCACCAGGCCGCCGCCCGGGTAGCGGCTCAGGTCCATGCCCTCCGCCGCGACGCTCACGTCGGCGACATAGACCGGGAGGCCGCCCGCCAGGCCCGCGTACGACCACGTCACGAACAGCTGCATGTGCGGTGCGGGAGCGTGCTCCAGGTGATAGGCAGACCACAGCCATGCCACCTCCCGGCTCACCTCCGGGGGCGGGTCGCCGCTCGCCTGCCAGCCCCGGCGGAAGGCGAGGTCGGCGGCGGGTGGACGGGTTGGAGTGACGGTTCGGGTCGGTCGGCGCAGCAACATGACGGCCACCAGGATTGCCAGGGCCCCGCCCACCGAGGCCAGCACCACGTACGACACCAGAGCACCTCCGGCTTCGCCACGCGCAGGATAGGCCGGGCAGATGTACCGCACGCGAACGGCCGAGGAGGGCGTGTGGAACTGGAGTTTCCCGACTTCACGGTGCCGGATCCGCTCGATGTGCATCGATCCTGGACTGCCCGGTTCGACAGTTTCAACCAGCGGACCGACGACTTGTACTACGTCGTGAGCATTCACGAAGACGGGGTGGCTGTGCGCCGCTTCGTGGTGAACGTCTGGCCGTGGGACGACCTCGCGGTGGAGCTGCGCCGGCTCGCGGCGGGTGGGGTGACGAACACCGACTACCCGGGGTACAACCTCGGCGTCTAGGCGACGCGCGCCTCGTCCGTCGTCAATGCGGAGGCCAGCGTCGTCAGGTCGAGGCCGAGCACGCGGGCCAGCGCGGCGACGGTGAAGAACGCCGGGGTGGCGATCGCGCCGCGCTCGATCTTGCGCAACGTGTCGAGGGAGATGCCGGCCTCGAGCGCCACCGCGGCGGCGCTGCGGCCTCCCCGGGCCTGCTGGAGCAGCCGGCCCAGCACGAGCCCGCGATGGCGCTCGTCGGCGGTCAGCGGGTTACGCACCATGGTTCGATGATAATGCTGGTATTAGAATCTTCGCCATGGTGGTTCTGAAGACTGCGTCCGAGTTGGAGACGATGCGCGAGGCGGGGCGGATCGTCGCGCAGACCTTGCAGGCGGTGCGCGCCGCCGCCCAGCCGGGAGTGACGCTGCTCGAACTGGACGAGCTGGCCCGCACCATGCTGGCGGAGCGCGGGGCGAAGTCGTCGTTCCTGCACTACCACCCGTCGTTCGCCCCGGTGCCCTATCCGGCCGTGCTCTGCCTGTCGGTCAACGACGCGATCGTGCACGGCATCCCCGACCGGCGCCGGCTCGAGGAAGGCGACCTGCTCTCGATCGACTTCGGCGCGCACGTGCACGGCTACCACGGCGACGCCGCCGTGACGGTCGGGATCGGCGCGGTCGACGCCGCCGCCCAGAAGCTCTCGGACACGTGCGCTGAGGCGCTGGCCGCCGGCATCGCCGCGGCCACACCGGGTGCGCGGATCGGCGACATCGGGCACGCGGTGCAGTCGGTGTGCCGCGCGGCCGGGTACGGGATGCCGACCGGCTACGGCGGCCACGGCGTCGGCACCGCCATGCACGAGGACCCGCACGTGCCCAACGAGGGCCGCCCCGGCCGTGGCCTGAGCCTGCGCCCCGGGCTGGTCATCGCGATCGAGCCGATGGTCATCGAGAGCGGCTCCGACCGGCACCGGCTGCTCATCGACGGCTGGACGGTGTCGACGGTCGACGGCTCGCGCGCCGCCCACTGGGAGCACACGATCGCCGTCACCGACGACGGCCCGGTGATTCTCACGGCCCCCTGAGGAAGGACCGGCTCAGCAGGGCGACGGGAAGCCGTCGAGCAGGTTCTTGTCGTAGAGCAGCACCGTGTACTTGCCCATGTCGTGCCGCTCCACCCACGGGCCGAACTGGGCCTGGGCCTGCTCCGGCGTGCCGTAGTAGGGACGGTCGAGCTCCAGCACGACGAAGCGGGCATCGTGGTCGATGTTGTACATGTCGCGCTTGGCCTGCCAGCAGTACGGGAGCAGCTTGTCGCCGCCGCCGACCACCGGCGCGACGGTCACCTTCCGCTCCGTGGTGACCGTGATGTTGTTGGACATCCAATAGGCCCCGATGCCGTACCGCAGCCCGCGCGCCTCCAGGAAGTCGGCCACCTCCTGGCCCTCCGAGCCGGGCGCGCGCGGCGGGCTGTAGGCGACGAGCGTGACGGTGAACGCGACGAGCACGCCGACGAGGACGCCCCGCCCCCACTGCACGGCGCGACCGGCGTCCTGCCGCGCGAGCCACGGCCCCGCGAGCCGGGCGGCGAGCACGGCCGCCATCGGCAGGACGGGCGCGATCAGGCGGGCGGCCATCAGGTCGACCGACAGCGTGGAGACGATCTCCGCGCCCAGGTTGGAGCAGATGGCGACCGCGAGGATCGAGTCGATCCGGTCGGCGCGGAAACGGAAGGTCCGCCAGCCGGTGAGCAGCACCGCGCCGAGCGCGACCAGGAATCCGATCGCGTGCAGCGCCGACAGCGTCAGCTCCAGCGCGGGCGGCTGCCAGCCGGGCCGGTGCGTGCCGAAGATGACCCCGACCATCCGGGCCGTCATCCACGCCCGGTCCGGCCACTCGTCGACGGGGGACAGCTCGATCGGCGGCTTCGGCGCGTGGAACCCGTCGAGCTTCTGGTGCAGCAGCCACAGCCCGGCGTGCGACAGCAGGATCGAGACCAGACCGGCGGCGACGAGCATGAGGTCGCGCACCCGCTCGGCCCCGCGGCTGCGGATCGCGCGCAGGGCGCACACGACCATCAGCGGCACCGCGCCGACGAACGTGATGAGGTTGTCGCCGATCGCGCCCCAGCCGAGCACGACGGCGACGACCGCGGGCATCCAGCGCTTGTCGGTCAATCGGTCGACCGCCCACCACGCGAGCAGCAGCGGGACCGCGGTCCCCGTGTGATTCGGGGAGGACAGCAGCGTCTGGTAGCCCGTCCCGGGCACGGGCAGCAGCAGGATGGCCAGCACGATGCCGACCCGGAACCACGCCTCGCGTCCGGTCGCCCGCCCGCGAGCCAGCGCGGCGGCGAACAGGATGATCAGCACATAGGTGATGGCGGCGGTGACGTGGATCTGGTCGGCGCTGACGCCGGTGACGTACTGCACCAGCCCGTACTGCAGGAGCTCGGTCGACCAGAACGACACGTCGGACAGCGTCCACCCGGTGAGCAGCGGGTTGCCGTGGAACATGTCCCAGGCCTGGAGCGAGTTGCTGCCCCCGTCGCCGTTGATCGGGAACGCGCGGGCCATGCGCAGGTAGGCCAGGAACAGCCCGGCCGCCGCCACGGCGACGCCCAGCCCGATCAGCAGCCGCCGACGAAGAAGATCCCCACGCACCCCGGCAGGGTAGCCGAGTGGGGTCCTTTCACTCGAATTCGTCGGCGAGATCCCGGTACGCGGCAAGTACGGTCTCCGTGCGTTCCGTGAGGGTCGCGGCCGGCTCTTCCGGCCCGCGTTCGGGTCGCTCGGCGATCGCGCCGAGCAGGGCGTCGGCGGCGGTGACCCGCACCTTGGCCCGGGTCTGGGCCGCCCGGTGGTCGAGGAAGTCCTGGCACAGCTGGGCCAGCCGGTGCAGCCGCCCGGCCCGCCGGCGGACCTCGGCATCGACCTCGGTCAGCTTCCGGGTGATCTCGGCCTGACGGTCGGTGACCGCGGTGAAGAGGCTGCCGGCGCCGATCGGCTCGCCGACCGAGTGGCGCAGGTCGCGGTCGGCGGCGCGCAGCCGGCCCCGCTCCGCCAGGGCCTGGGCGAGGTCCCACAGTGCCCGCTCGAGGATCGGGGTCGGGTCGGTCGGTTCGCCGAGGCGTTCGAGGGCCGGCCAGGTCAGCCGGATCCGGTCGGCGTCGGACGCCGCCGCCTCGAAGACGGTCCGGTCGCGCGGGTCGGTGAGGTACCGCCGCAGCGCCCGCCCCCGTCGCGTGGGCGTGGCCACGAGCACGTAGCCGACCAGCAGGAACACGGTGGCGGCGACGAGCGCCAGGAACCCGCGCACGAACGCCGGCGGGCCCAGCCAGTTGATGGTCAGCGCCACGGCGGCGGCCACCGTCAGCCCGCCCGCGTAGAGCGCGTGGACCCAGCCGTCGACCGGCCAGAACGGGCCGCCCTTGGCCCGCGCGGTCTCGTCGCCGACGGCGCCCAGGGCCCGCTCGATCGCGGTGCCGCCGCGCCGGACGATCGCGACCCGGTGCCCGCGCAGATAGTCGATCATCGCTGGCCGTCGATGCGCCGCAGCACCGTGGACAGGGTGCTCGCGGTCAGCAGGGCGGTGAGGCCGCCGGGCACGCCGGCCAGGCCCGCGCCGAACAGCACGGCCGCGCCGAGCGCCGGCGGCGACAGCGGGCCGAGCCAGCCCGGCAGGTGTTGCGCCGACACGCCGACCAGCGTGATGAACGCGGCGGTGGCCAGACCGAACAGGGGCGCGAAGGGCTGCTGGACCAGTGCCGCGAGCGTGGCGGCCAGCAGTACACCCAGAAGAGGACCGAGCCAGGGAAAGACGGTCAGCAGGCCGACCGCCACGGCCGCGGCCTGGGCGTGGTCCACTCCGCTCACGTTCAGCGCGACCCACGCCACCGTGGCGGCGAGCGCACCCCAGACGCAGCGGTGGGTGGCGGCCTTGGCCGGGCCGGGGTCCGGGTCCAGGACCCGGACCAGCGCCACCCGGCTCACAGCAGCCGCAGTTCCCGCGCACGCTCGACGGCCTCGCGCCGGCGGCCGGCGTGCAGCTTGCGGTAGATGTTCTTGACGTGCGTCTTCACCGTGTTGACCGAGACGTACAACGTCGACGCGATCTCCAGGTTCGACATGGTGCCCTGGAGGTACCGCAGCACGGTGAGCTCCCGCTCCGTCAGCGGCTCGACCAGGCTCCCGTCCCCGCCGCCGCGGGCACCGCCGGCCAGCGGCGACGAGCCGGCGGCGAGTTCCGCGGCGAGCGGGTGGTACACGGGCAGCAGCGGCGCGAAGTTCGCCAGCAGGTCGCGCACCGGGTGCCCGCCGACCAGGAACGGACGGCGGAAGCTCTCCTCCTCGGCGATGTCCAGCGCCGTCTCCAGGCCGCGCAGGACCCGGTTGCGGTCGCCGAGCGCACGGCCGGCGAGCGAGGTCAGGATCGCCGCGTGGACCGTCCACGTCAGCGCGGAGTCCGTGGACGGCGTCGCGAACTGCGCCGCCGTCGAGGCGGCCGCCGCGGCCTTGCCCTCCACGAGCGCCGCCGACGCGTCCACGCACGCGGCCCAGCCCGGGAACACGTCCGGGTCGCCGCCCGTGGCGACGAGCCGGCGCGCGGCACCCAGGTCGCCGCCGCTGATGCGCAGTTCGGCCTCGGTCAGCGCGAGCGCGCGCTCGACCGACGGTGCGAGCGGGGCGCCGCCGAGCTCCCGGCGGGCGGTGTGCAGCACCTCCAGGGCGGCCGCGAGCCGTCCCGCGCCGTGGCGGAGTTTCGCCCGTACCGTGGCGATGGCCACCAGCAGGTCCGGGTCCCCGGCGGCCAGGTCGAGGCCCTCGTCCAGCAGCCGGTCGGCCTCCTGGATGCGGTCCCACTCGCCGTACACGCTGGCCAGGGCCATCCGCACCCAGCCCAGGTCGGTGGCGTCGGTGATGCCGAACCGGTCGGCCGTCACCAGTGCCTGTCGGCCCAGCCGGGCGGCGGCCCGCAGCCGGCCGCGCGTGGCCTCCAGGACGGCGAGCTGGCTGGCCGCGCAGACCTGCGCCTGGGCCATCCCGGCCCGCTGCGCGAGCACCAGCGCGCCGTGCAGCGGGGCGCCGGCGGCGGCGAGCTCGCCGAGCCGCAGGCGGGCCTCGCCCTCGTCGAGCATGGCCAGCGCGCGTACCTCGTCGGTGTTGGCGTGCAGCTCCGGCAGCGCGGACAGGGTCCGCCGGGCGTCGCCGGCGAGCCAGGCCTCGGCCGCGGCGAAGCCGGCGAGCATCGGGTTGCCGCTGTCGCGGTCGCTGCGGCGCAGGAAGTCCCGCGCGCCGTCGAGGTCGCCGACCCGCAGGCGCTCCGCGGCGAACGCGAGCACGAGCCGCGGGTCGGCGGCCTCCTCGGCGCCCGGCGCGTGCGGCGCGGCCTCGTGGGGCCGGTCGTACCGCACGCCGCCGACGATGTCGGGCCAGTGCTTCTCGAGCACATCGACCGCCGTGGGCCAGTCCTCGGCGAGCAGCGCGTGGCGCATCGCCTCGGCCGGGATGCCGTACGTCGCGTGCCAGGCGGCCGCCCGCCGGTGCAGCTCGGGCACCCGCTCGGGGCTGCGCCGCAGCAGCTCGGCGTGCAGGGTGCGGGCGAAGAGGGGGTGGAAGCGGTACCACCCGCCGGGCCCGGCGTTGCGCGTGAGGAAGGCGTTGGAGCCCTTGAGCTCGGCCAGGACCCGGGCGCCGTCGTCGCGGCCGGTGATCGCCTCGACCAGGCCGGCGTTGAGGCGCGGCGCGACCGCGGCCTCCAGCAGCAGCCGGCGGGTGTCCGGCGGCAGCGACTCGATGACCTCGCCGGTGAGGAAGTCGCCGACCGCGGTGCTGAACGCGCCGCCGTCGTCGAGCACCCGCTCGGGCTCCGGGTGGCCGCGCATCGCCATGGCGGCGAGCCGCACGCCGGCCGGCCAGCCCTCGGTGATCGAGTGCAGCTCGTAGAGCGTCGCGCCGGGCAGCACCACGTCGTGCGCCGCCAGCAGCTGCGCGGTCTCGCCGATCGTGAGCGAGAGGTCATTCGTGCGCATCTCGGTCAGCGAGCCGTTGACGCGCCAGCGGTACAGCGGGAGCGACGGATCCCGGCGGCAGGAGAGCACCAGGTGCAGGCGGCCCATGCCGTGGCGCACCAGCGCCTCCAGCTCGGCCAGCGCGTCCGCGTCGCTGATCTCGCGCACGTCGTCGACCACCACGATGTGCGGTCGCTCGAGTGCGTCCACGGCGCGGAGCAGGTCGTCGCCGTACCACTCGCCGGTCTTGTCGAGCTCCTCGTCGGGCCGGGTCGAAAGGGCACCCAGCAGCTGGCCGGGCACGTCCGCGCCGTGTGCCGAATGGGAAGTCACCCATCGCACCACCGGCGACTCGCTGCCGTCGCCGAGCCGCGCGGTGCGGGCCCAGGCGACCAGCGCAGCCGTCTTGCCCCATCCGGCGGGCGCGGTGACCAGCGTCAGCGGCGCGCGCACGGCGGCGTCCAGCTGAGCGATCACGCGATCCCGCATCACGTACCCCGGCGGCAGATCCGGCACCGCCAAACCTGACGGTGCGAATCCGCGGCGATCCTGCTGTACCAACGCTTGTGACACCCGTGCCCCCCGATTTCGCTGTCCCGGCTTCGCTTTCGGCTCTCCCGGTCAAACGTGACGAGCAAAGCACCGCTCTCACCGGCCGGGCCTCACCCGGCCTGGGTGGTCTTCCAGCGCGTGGGGCTCTGTTTGCCTTGTGTAGCAACGGTTCCATCGACGCAGCTGCGCCGACACACCGCCCGCAGGAGGCTCACCCGGAACGGATGACGCGCGGTCACCACACCGGTCGGCAGCGTTCCCGTATCGCCCGTCATTGTTGGACGGGCCGGGGAGGGGGATGAGCCAGGATGAGCGCTCTTGTCGGCGAGATCGAGCTGCGCCCCGAGAACGGGTTCGAACTGAGTCTCCGGGGCTATCATCGCGCCCAGGTCGACCGGTACATCGCCACGATGCAGATGCGCCTGACCACGCTGGAGACCGAGCTGGCCTCGGCGCGCTACCGCGAGCAGCAGCTCGCCGGCCGGGTGGAGCGCCTCAACACCGAGCTCAAGAATTGCACCTGCGGCGACGAGAAGTCCAAAATCGTCGGCGGCCGCATCCAGCGCATGATCGAGCTCGCCGAGGAAGAGGCCGGCGCCCTGCGCGTCCAGGCCGAGCAGGACCTGGAGAAGGCCCGCGCCGCCTCGGAGGCGATGCTCGCCGAGGCCCGCAAGCACGCCGAGGACGCGATGCGCGACTTCCAGACCGCGCTGTCCCAGCGCCGTACCGAGGAGGCCCGCGCGGAGGCCGCCCGCCGGGCCCAGTGGGACGCGCGCCGCCAGCGTCAACGCGAGGCGGCGGAGAACCTCCTGGCCACTACGCGCTCGGTCGGGAACGAGAGCCTGCAGGTGACTCGCCGGCTGTTGGACGTGTTGACGGAGGAGCACGCCAAGCTGACCGCGGATGTCGAGCTGGCGGAGAAGGAGATGGCGAACCTGTCCTCGATGTGAGACGTCGCTGCCCCGCCCCGGGGCCCCGGTCCACAGTGGACCGGGGCCCTTCCGTTCGGTCGGTCGACTGACCGATTGCACATCGGCCTGTGTCGCGGCGCGGAGTGGCCGCCTGGCCGTCGAGTTCCGCTAGTTGGGCGTTCGGTCGGTCGACTGACCGAACGCATCTCGGCCGGTGTCGCGGCGCCTGGCCCCGCCACCTCTACGGCGCCCAGGGAACGGCCCCTACCGCCGCGACGAGAACCGGCTGCGGCATGTGGCCCGCCGCGGCGCCGTCCCGGCCGCGACGTGGCCACCCGGCACCGCAGCCTGGCCTACGTGCCCGGTGACCCCGCCGTCTGGCCGTCACTGAGCAGGGGGAGTTCGAGGTTGATCGATCTACCTGATAAAGATCGCGACCCGCGAAGGTAGATTGACCAACGTCCAAGCGTGACCGCAGCCTGCCGCTCTGTAGGTGCGCCGAGCCGTCGTGATCACCAAAGGCCCGCCGGTCGCCAACGCATCAAGCTTGATGCATCAGGCGTGATGCATCAAAACTGATCGGTGGGTGGCGAGTCGCCAGCGGGAGTGGTCGTGGTCGATGGCCGCATGACTGGGTGAGCGCAGAACCTTCACCCAGGGCGGGTGACGACGCGTCACTCTGATTGCCAGCAGGATTCTTGCCATGACGAGGCGAACGACCACTGAGCGGCGGGCCGCATGACCGCCATGCTGCCGGTGATCGGTGAGCCCGAACTGCGGGCGGATCTGACGGTGACTGCTGCACCGTCCACAGTGGTCCGCCCGTTCCCGCCAGCCGCGGGCATCACGTCGTCGGTGGTCCCCGACGTGATGACCCAGCTGGGTCGCCCGGTGAAAACCGTTGAGCAGGGGGTACTCAGCGGTCCAGGGGTCAGCGGTGAATACGGCCCGCGTCCTGAGCACCGGACGACCTTCAGCGAGGGCGGCGGGAGCCGATGGGTGGGCGGCTGATCCGGAGGAGGCCGCCCACCCATCGCAAATCACAGCAAAACCCTTCCTGAATCGTCTGTACGACATGGACGGCGCCCTAGGCGCCGGCGCGCTCCCAGGCCCGCGCCGGCGCCTTTGGCGTATCCGGGCGGCGTACGCCGAGGTGAGCGAGGAAGAGAAGAGAAAGCAGAGAAAAGCAGGGCCGGCCCGCCAGAAAGAACGGCGAGCCGGCCCCTTTCCGTAGGAAGAGAGCGTCAGTGTTCGTCCGCGCCCGTGCCGTAGCCCGAGGTCGGCGCGGCATGCGCGGGCGAGCTCGGCCGGTTCGACGGCGGGTACGGGCCGGCGTTGGGAGCCGGCGGCGTCGTCGGTGCCTGCGTGGCCGGGGGCTGGTAGGCACTCGGCTGCTGGTACGGGTTGTCGGGAGCCGCGTGAGCCGGCCCGCCTGAAGCCGGCCCACCCGAAGCCGGACCGGCGGGAGCGGGTCCAGTTGGAGCGGGACCGGCGGGCGCGGGACCGGCCGGAGCGGGACCAGCCGGAGCAGGACCAGCCGCCGCGGGCACATCCGGGGCCGCATGCGCAGGACCACCGCGCTGCATGGTCGCAGGCGGCGGCGCGTTCACCGGGAAGCCGGCCCCACGCGGCTGCTGGTAGTCGCGATCCATCATCCGATGGCTCCCCGGACCGGTCTCAAGCGCGGATGTCGCGTCCGACCAGTGCACGGTCAACGCGAACAGAATGATCACATCCAAGGTGATCATGAGGAGGGACCACACGGGGTACGCGCCGAGCGAGCCGATCTGGGCGATCGCGTGCACGGCGACGATCACGATCGCCGCGATGCGCGCGATGTTGTTGCGGGCCATCAGCCCGATGCCGGCGGCGAGGAGAAGACCGCCGAAGACGAGCATCACCACGCCCAGGCCGGTCAGGTCGACAACCACGAGGCTGTCGCCGTCAATGAAAGTCACCTGGTTCTGCAACAGCGCCACGAGTCCCTCGAGGATGTTGAGCAGCCCGATGACGACCAGCAACACGGCGGCGAAGGTGACCCAGCCGAACCACGCGGTGCCGGTCCTGGCGGTTCTGGTCTCAGCCATGACCTGTCCTGTTCCTTTCCGGGTTCTGGACACCGGTCGGAAAGGCGCACCTCAAGTGAGCTGGTTCGTCGTCCGGCCGCGGCGGACAAGAGAGGAGGCGCCGCGGCCGGATCCGGCGAAGCTCGTGTGGCGACCTCCCTCCCTACGGACTTGCGAACCGGTGCTTTTGGATGCGATCGTTCGGCCGAGCCGGATGATCGGACATCACCCACCCGGTGTGAAAGGCGGACAAGAGGCCGCGGGCGCCCGGTGTGAGAGCTGATCACCTGCCGGAACGCCACTCGACGCGCCGATGGACAGGTGGCCTCACCCGACGTGGGTGAGGACGGTTCACCCGGCGTCGTCGCCACAATGCCAACGTGGAGATGGCCTGGATACCCGGTGGCACCTTCGCCATGGGCGCCGAGGGCTTCTATCCGGAAGAGGCGCCGGTACAGAAGGTCACCGTAGACGGATTCTGGATCGACTCGCACCCGGTGACGAACGCGGAGTATGCGCTGTTCGTCCAGGAGACAGCGTACGAGACGGTCGCCGAGCGCCAGACCGACCAGGGGCCGCCGGGCTCCATGGTGTTCGTCCAGCCGCCGGGGCCGGTGCCCTTACGCGACTGGCGCGTCTGGTGGGAGCTGCGCCCCGGCGCCTGCTGGCGGCACCCGTTCGGCCCGGACTCCTCGATCCGCGGGCGCTCGGCCCACCCGGTGGTGCACATCGCGTACGAGGACGCGATGGCCTACGCGACCTGGGCCGGCAAGGACCTGCCGACCGAGGCGGAGTGGGAGTTCGCGGCGCGGGGCGGCCTGGACGGCGCGTCCTACCCGTGGGGCGACGAGCCCGAGCCCGGCCGGGCCAATATCTGGAACGGGATCTTCCCCTGGCTCGACCGGACCGAGAGCGGGCACGGCACCAGCCCGGTGGGGGCGTTCGCCCCGAACGCGTACGGTTTGTTCGACGTGGTCGGCAACGTGTGGGAGTGGACGTCCGACTACTACCGCTCGGGCAACGCGCGGTTCGACGCGGGTGATGACCCGCTCACCCTCGCGGGTGAGGTTGCGGACAACCCGCGCGTCGACACCCCGGCCGGCGCCGCGGTGTTCGCCAGTCGCGTGGTCAAGGGCGGTTCGTATCTCTGCTCCACCGGCTACGACCACCGCTTCCGACCAGCGGCTCGACAGCCCGAAGCCATCGACTCCGGTAGCTGTCACGTCGGCTTCCGGTGCGTCCGTCGGCAGCCCCAGAAGACGGGGTGACCACGCACCGTCATTTGTTCACCCCCTACGGGTGAGGCGACCTCACCTTTTGTCGCCTCACAATCCCGTGGTCATCCGCCGTGCTGCGGTGGGTGGGAGGGGGCGAAATACGTTGGGGCAGAAAACGCTCGTTGACACCATCACCCGTCCCGCACTGCACTTCGCAGTGCCCGAGCCGCCCCGCTATCACGTGCCGCGACCGCGTCTGTTGGACGCTCTCGATCGAGCCGTGGCGGGGCCTTTGACATTGATTTCCGCTCCGGCGGGGTGGGGCAAGACCACCCTGCTGGCCGAGTGGGTGGCGGCGGGCCGAGTGCCCTTTCCGCTGGCGTGGTTGACGGTAGAGGCGCACCACGGCCCACGCTTTTGGGAACACGTACTGGAGGCGGTGGCCGCCGCGACGGCCGAGCACCAGGTGACGGAGCCGCCGGCCGACGGCGAGGCGCTCGAAGCGCTCGTCGACCTGCTCCGCCGGCCGGGCCCGCCGGTCGTCCTCATCCTGGACGACCTGCAGGAGCTTTCGGTACCGCGGGTCTGGGGGGAACTGGAGACGCTGCTTTCCCAGGCGGGTGAACGCCTGCGTCTCGTCATCGCCTGCCGTACCGATCCGGCGCTCACGCTGTACCGCTTCCGCATCCGCGGCGCACTCTCCGAGCTGCGCACCGGCCCGTTGGGTTTCACGCTCGACGAGACCGCGCAGATGCTCGTGGCGCACGGGGTGCGGCTCGCCGAGTCGGCCCTGGTCGAACTGCACGCGGTGATGAAGGGGTGGGCCGCCGGCCTGCGCCTCGCCGCGCTCGCGGTGCAGGGTCACCCGGAGCCCGACAGCCTGGTGCCGCGGTTCGCGCTCCAGGACCGGGCGCTGGGGGAGTACCTGGTCGGCGAGGTCTTCGACACGCTGCCGGAGGACGTCCGCGAAGTCGTCCTCTGCACGTCGGTCCTCGACCAGGTCAGCGCGGAGCTTGTCGAGGCGCTCACGGGGCGTGTCGACGGGGCCCGCATCCTGGCCCAGCTGGAGCACTCGAACCTGTTCGTGGTGCAGGGCAGCGGCAACGCCGGCATGTACCGGTGCCACCCGCTGTTCGGTCTCATGCTGTACGACGAGCTCCGCCATCGCCGGCCCGAACAGGTCCGGCAGCTGCACCGGCGCGCGGCCGACTGGTTCGCGTCGCACGACCTGCCCGCCGACGCGCTGCGCCACGCACTGGCCGCCCGCAACTGGGGCCAGGCGGCGGACCTGCTGTCGCAGAGCTGGCAGGAGCTGGTCCCGGGGGCCCGGCTGCGCACCATCAAGGAGCTGGTGCCGCCGCCACCGCAGGAGGTCCGCAACGACCCGAAGCTGGCCCTGGCGTTCGCCGCCGAGCGGCTCGACGCCAGCGACCCGCAGGGGACGGAGACGTTCCTGCACCTCGTGGACCGGTCGCAGCACACGCTGGTCGACTCGGTCCGGGCGCAGCTGCGCCCGATCGTGGACAGCTTCCGCATGGCGGAGGCGCATCAAAGCCAGAAGCCGGAGTTGGTACTGGCAACCGCCCCCGCCCTCCTGCGTGAGGACACCGGCCTCGACGACCAGGACACCGCGCGCATGCGGGCCCTGGCCCTCGTCGCCGTGGGTGGTGCGCGGCTCATCCAGGGCGACCTCCCGGCCGCCGAGCACGCGCTGCTGGAGTCGCTCAACCTGGCCCGCCGCTGCGGCGGCGTCCAGTCGCAGCTGGCCGCACTACGACAGCTCGCCCAACTGAACGCGGCGCGGGGCAGACTGACCGCCGCCATGCGTTACGGCAAGGAAACGCTGGCGCTGGCCGACCGCGAGGGCCAGACGCAGGGCAGCGACGTGGTGTGGGCACAGCTGACCGTCGCCGAGGTCTGCTACCTCCAAGCCCGGGTGCGTGCAGCCGAGCATTACCTCGACCGTGCACTCGACGGAGGCGGCCTCGCCGACCCTGGTTTGGTGGCGGTGGCGACCATGTCCCGAGCACACATCCGCGCCGCCGCCGGCGACGCGCGATCGGCGTGCACGGAACTGGCCGCCATCCGCCGCCAGCTAGCCGACTGGCGCTACACCCCGCGGCTGCAGCACTGCGTCACGCTCGCCGAGGCGGAGCTGCGGCTCGCCGCCGGCGACGTGGAGGCG
Source organism: Dactylosporangium sp. AC04546 (assembly GCF_022095675.1). GTDB lineage: Bacteria > Actinomycetota > Actinomycetes > Mycobacteriales > Micromonosporaceae > Dactylosporangium. The sequence continues at coordinate 17,956 of NZ_JAHYSG010000016.1, forward strand.
GCCAAGCGGCTGCTGACCCTGGAGCCGGTGGAAATGCTGGCGCCGTGGCTCGGCGTGGTGAAGGCGAAGGCCCACCTCGCGGAGCGGCGGCCCGCGGCGGCCCTGGGTGCGGTCCAGCCGTACCTCGAGCCGACCACCGGATCGCTCGTGTGGACCGTCGACGCCAACCTCACCTCGGCCCGGGCCCTGCGGGCGCTGGGCGACCGGTCGAAGGCCGGACGGGCACTGGAGCAGGCGCTGCGGTACTGCGACGACGAGTCCATCCGCTGGCCCTTCGTGGCCGGCGGCCAGCCGGTGCGCGAGCTGCTGGTGACGTACCTTCCGGCGGGCAGCGGCTTCCGCAGCCTCGCCGAGGACATCGCCGCCGAGCTCAACGGCTTCGGCCGTCCGGTGGCCGCGGCGGGGGAACTGGCCGAGCCGCTCACCGAGCGGGAGCTGGCGGTCCTGCGGTACCTCCAGGGCACCCTGTCGGCCGGTGAGATCGCCTCGATGCTCTACGTCTCCGTCAACACCGTGAAGACCCACATGAAGAACATCTACCGCAAGCTCGGCGTGGGTCGCCGCCGCGAGGTCATCGAGCGAGCCCGGGAGCTCAACCTGCTGTAGGCAAGCGAACCGCAGAGCGCGACCACACCCGCCCGGTGGTCGCGCTTTTCTGTGTCTCCAGAGCAGAGCCAGCCGGGCCGCGACACCAGGCAGGGCCACGACACCCGGCAGGGCCACGACACCAGGCAGGGCCACGACACACAGCAAGCGGCGGCGTCCACGATGGACGCCGCCGCTGATGCCGCGCGGTGCAGGGAAGGGACGCTCAGTTCTCCACGTAAGGGCGGGCGCCGATGGCGGCCAGCTCCTGCGGCTCGTCGTCCTCCGCCGCGATGACGACCGGCAGCGGGTCGACCAGCGGGTCGAGGGTGGCCCGCTGGACCGGCACCACGGACTCCTCCGTGGGCTCGGCGAGCTGCACCGGCACCGTGGCGTGGCCGATCGCCCTCGTCCACATCGCCGGGTCGTCGGGATCGACGATGTCGATGATCTCGACCTCGATGGTCTCCGACGCGATCGCCTCCGGGTCGACCATCAGGTCCACCAGGATGATGTCGCTGTTCGCCGCGCTGTGCCGCACGATCGGGTGGCCCGCCTTGTGCCGGCCCCGGTACGCGTCGGAGCGGTTGTTGCGCCGCAGCGCCAGCTTGGCGGTCGGCGCCGGCGCCGGCTGCTCCTCGTCGTCCTCCTCGGCCGCGCGGCTGCGGGGCACCGTCAGGACGAACAGGATGATCACGTCGAGCGTGACCATCAGCAGCGACCACGCCGGGTACGCCCGCAGCATGGCCAGTTGCGAGATCGCGTGCAGTGCGACGATGCCGGCCGCGGCGAACTTCACCGCGCCCTTGCGCCGGCGCAGGGCGATACCGGTGACGCCGAGGAGCACGCCGAGCGTCACCGTCGCGGCGGCCCAGGTGCCGGCGCTGGTGAACGCCACGTCATTCCGGTTGAAGCCCACCCCGCCGCTGGCGAAACCCACCAGCAGCCCTTGCGAGACGTTCAGCGTGCCCACGAGCGTGAGCATCGTGGTGCCGAACGCCGTCCATTCCCTCACCGCACCGCCGCCGTTGCGCATCCGCGGTCGTCTCCCTTGCCTGAGTCGATGCCTGTGTCGAAGAAGAAGGAGGGATGAGCGGGAAAAACGTTGAGGCCGTGCCGGCCCCGGTCGGAACCGAGACCGGCACGGCCTATTTCCCCCGTTACTTGTTCCCCCCGGAACAGGCGCGACAAGTGGTGTCCCGATCACGCCGCCCGCGCGACCGATCCACCGGCACCGACCCCTCCGTGCCGGAGACCGGGAGGGCGGTTGATCCCTCCCGCGGACGAGGGCGGATCCCCCGGCCTTCCCGGTTCCCGGACATCGGCGCCAGCCGAAATCGGCAACGTGTCGTGCCTGGGGACATGATTCGAGCGATCCGGGTGAGCAGGGATCACCCTCGATGGGTGACCAGGCGGGTGGCCGCCCGGCGAAGCTACACAGGCTCGGCGGCGAGGAGGCAGGCGTCGTCGTCGGGGTTGCCGCGGCGGGCGTGGTCGAGGGCGTTGCGCAGGCGCTCGCCGGGTGCCGAGGTGCGCATGGCGACACGCACGTCCTCGGCGAGGTCCTGCACGCCCTGGTCGATCGCCTGGTCGCGCTGCTCGACGACGCCGTCGGTGTACATGAACAGCAGATCCCCGGCGCGCAGCTCGACGACGGCGTGGCAGTAGCGCGCCGCCGGGTCGACACCGAGCGCCATGCCGGGCGGCTGGAACAGCGGCGAGACGCCGTCGGCCGTCGCGCGCAGGATCGGGAGGTGGCCGGCGCGGGCCCAGGTGAGCGTGTGATCGGCACGGCGGAACCGGCCGCACACCGCGGTCGCGATCGTCGTCGTGTTGCGGCGGCACAGCATGCGGTTGAGCGCGGACAGCACCGCGCCGGGTTCGTCGCCGGCCAGCGCCAGGCGGGTCATCGCGGCCCGCAGCTGCACCATTGTGGCGGCCGCGGCCGGACCGTGGCCCATGACGTCGCCGACGGCCAGCATGACGTCGCCGCCGGGCAGGGCGATGCTGAGGTACCAGTCGCCGCCGACGTTCGCGATGCGGTCGGCAACCTCGCACCGCACCGCGACTCGGACGCCGTTGATGTCGTCTTGCAACGCGAGATCGTGCACCGCGAGAGCCATCATGCACCACATCCTCGGCCCGGGGTCGCCGCCGGTCGGAGCACCGGTGACCGCAATATCGTGGCCTCTGGCGCCGGGTGGGCGGCTCGCCCGAACCGGGTGGTTCACTGCGTGGCTCCGGCCACACCGGCCGGGTGAGCAGCGCTCAGATGAGGCTCAGCTCCCTTCCCCGGCGGACCGCGTCGCGGCGCCGGCTCACCCCCAGCTTGCGGTAGACGTGCCGGACGTGCGTCTTCACCGTGTTGGCGGAGACGCTGAGCACGGTGGCGATCTCGGCGATCGACAGCATGCTGCGCAGGTACTGCAGGACCAGTGTCTCCCGCTCGGTGAGGGCCTCGGTGAGCCGCTCGTCGATCACGGGCGGCGCCGAGACGGGCTCCGCGACGGCGGCCGGCTCGGGTGCTGGCGCCTGCACCTGCACCGGCGCCTGCACCGGCGCCTCCGTCGGCAGCGGTGCGGGCGGCAGCGAGCGGTCGTCCGGTGGGTCGAGCAGCTCGGAGATCCACGAGCCGTGCCCGATGAAGGGCAGGCGGATGTTCTCCGGACTGGCCAGCCGCAGGGCCCGCTCGATCCGCTCGGTGGCCCCTGGCAGGTCGCCGATCTGCCGCAGCGCCTGGGCCAGCAGGACCATCGCCGACACCGTCAGCACGAGCGACACGGGCTCGCCGGCCAGTACGCGCTCCACGGTACGCGCCGCGGCCGCCGGATTGCCCTCGGCGATGCTGACCCGGGCCATGGCCAGGGCCACCTCCGGGTTGCCCGGCCGGAGCCGCTCCGTGTCGTCCAGGATGTCGCGCGCCTTGTCCAGGTAGCCCTCGAGCAGGCACAGGTCCGCGTGCAGCACCCCTACGGCGACCCCCGCCGTAGGGGGCAGCGCGGAGCTGCGCCAGCCGAGCAGCGGCTCGAGCGCCTCGGCGGCGCCCGCGTGGTCGTCCTGGGCGAACAGCAGCTGCGCGAAGGCGAGCGAGCCGGCCACCCACTGGCCCGGATCCGCCGACGTGTGCGCGCTGATGCTCTCCTCCAGGTGGAACCGGGCCTCGTCCAGCTGCCCGCGCTCGCGGCACACCGCAGCCAGGACCAGCCGGGCGTAGCTGATGCTGCGCGACTCGGCGATGCCCGCGTCGCGACAGCCGTCGATGACCCGCCGCGCGCACGCCGCGGCCACCGACAGCCGGCCCCGCATGAGGTGGGCGATCGCCTGCTGGCGGTTCGCCTGGACGACCAGCAGGTTGAACCCCGACGTGCGGGCCAGCTCCGAGCCGCGCTCCAGCGCCGCGTCGGCGTCGTCCACCGCGCCGCGGGACAGCTCGGCCCCGGCCAGCGCCAGGTAGGCCACCGCCCGCGCGGCGTCCGTCGAGTCGGCGTACAGGTGCTCGCCGGTCGCCTCCTCGGTCCGGGCCAGCAGGCGCACGGCCGCGGTACCGCTGCGGTGTGAGTCCTCCATCGCGATGCCCTCGGCGACCCGCAGGGCGGCCAGGATCTCCGCCTGGGTCGCGCCGGGCGACTCGCCGAGCGCGCGCTCACCCAGCCGGATGAAGGCCGACATGCCGTTCTGGTCCCCGGTGTCCCGGCAGCAGATGGCGAGCGCGAACGCGAGCAGCGGGCGCTCGGCGATGTCCGACGGCGGGCGTGGTCCGGCGCGTGGGGACAGGGCTCGCGGGCCCGAGCCGATGAGCTCCGGCCAGTACTGGAAGAAGATGCGCTCGGCGGTGATCCAGTCTCCGCCCGCCGCGGCGTGGGCGAGCGCGTCGCTCGGCAGGCCGTTCGCGGCGTACCAGCCGGCCGCGGCGCGGTGCAGGTTGCGCTCCTCGGCCGGCAGCGTCGCCCGCACCTCGGCGCGCAGGACGGCGCGCAGCAGGCGGCGGTAGCGGTACCAGGAGTGGGAGCCGCCGTAGAAGGTGGCCAGCGCGTTGGCCCGGCTCATCTGGGCCAGCAGGCGGGCGCCGCCCCGGCTGCCGGTCAGTGCCTCGACCAGCCCGGGGCACACCGTCTCCAGGATCGACGTGCGGAGCATGACCTCGCGCAGATCGGGGTCGAGGTGCTGGAGGATCTCGCGCCGGACGTACTCGGTCAGGCCCACGCCCTCGTTCAGCCCGGCGTCGCCGACGACCAGGTCGGTGATGATTCTCTCCGGCTCGTGCCGGCCGACCATGGCGGAGAGGATCACCGCCACCGCGGCCGGCCAGCCCTCGGTCACGTGCCAGAGCGCGTACCGGAAGTGCTGCGCGAGACGCACGTCGTACCCGGCGGCGAGGCCCGTCACCTCCTCCTGGGTGAAGGAGAGGTGATCGGTGCGCAGCTCGGTGAGCTGGCCGCGGACCCGCCAGCGGTACAGCGACAGAGGTGGCTCGCTGCGGGCCAGGATGAAGAAGCTGATGCGCTCGCCGAGCCGCGCGATGAGCCGCTCCAGGCGCCGCAGGACCACCAGGTTGGTGACGTGGTGCAGGTCGTCGAGGACCACGACGGCACGCTCGTGACGCTGTGCGTTGCTCCACGCGTAGGTCGCCGGGTCGACAGCGATGCCGGCGCCGGTGAGCGCCGACGTGAGCTGCCGCCATGCCGCCGCGCCGCAGTTGGCCTCGAACCGCACGTACGCGGTGCGGCCCGGCGCCCTTCCGGAGCGGATCCATGACGTGGCGAGCACGGTCTTGCCCCAGCCCGTGGGGGCGCACAGCAGCGTCACCGGGTGCGCGACGGCCGCGTCGAGCTGGTCGAGGAGCCGGGCCCGGGCGAGGTGCGCGCCGGGCAGCTCGGGGACTCCATCCTCCGGTCGCGGGTCGAGCTGGTGCGACCGGATCTCCATGGGACGGACCGCCGACGGGGTCCATCCCGACGCGCCGAGAAACCGTTCGGCCGCGTCGTTGTGCGCCAATCTGTCGAGCGTGCTCTCACGTGGAACGCTGTGCTGACTCGTGTGCACCGTCACTCCCGAAGCCGCGGGGTATACGACGTGCGGTTCGAACCTTTCCGGTGGTGTGAATGGCCGACTACCGACGCGGACCACCTTAGATCTCAGGGGTGCCCGGAGGGGAGTCCTGCATTTAGAAACATCGATGTAAACAGCCGTGGAGGCGACCCCACTTCCGGAGATTCGGTGGTCAACAAATAGACGCATCCCGATTTCTGACCCGAGTTGCAGTGAACTCCGTGTGCACACACGCTGGTGCGAACGGTAGAATTTGTCCGGTTTTGCTGTCGGCGTGAGATGTGGCCGGCCGACCCTTGGCTACGGACGGTGAACCCCTCCGGGGTAGGGGCGCGGCGAGGTGCCCGGTGGGTGTGGCATGGGGGGTAGATCAGCGCGTGAGATGGCGTGATCGTTCGAACAAAAGATCGCAATCTACCTACGGGTACGGCGTGTTGCTGTTCGATCTACTTATATTCACGTTGCCAACTACTCAGGTGCACCGCTGAGGCTCCGGTTTGTTACTCCGAATTACAACCGTGTCATCAAGGACACTCCTCTTAGATAGCCTTCGCGCTACTCAATCACGTGCCAATCTGCAAGTTGCAGTCCGTGACAGGCGACATTTACGACATGTCCGGCAGTCCGCACTACACGATCGTGTGTGTATGTCACCCGTTCGCGTTTTTCTACAAAGCTGTAGAAGAGATGCGGCCCGTTTCAGCCGTGTTGCGGGGACTTCAGCTGGCTTGCGCCTGCGCGGCGGTCCCCGCGGCGTCCTCGGCTACCGGCAGTCCGGACGCGCGGGCGAACGCCGAGAGGCCCTGCATCAGCGCGGCCCGGTCGTCCGGCGACATCCGGCGCAGCACGGCCGCGATGGTCTCCTGCCGCTGCCGACCCAGATTGTCGAGCAGCTTGCGGGCGGTCGGGGTGAGCACCAGCCAGACCTCGCGACGGTCGCGGTCGTCGGCCGTGCGGCGCAGCAGATCGGCCGCCTCCAGCCGGTCGCACAGCCGGCTCGCCGAGGACGGCGCCGTGTGCAGCGCGATGGCGAGCTGGGTCAGGTTGATCGAGCCGGCCTGGGCGACCACGCCGAGCACGCGCAGCTGCGCGGCGGACACGCCGGAGTTGTCGTTCGCGGCGCTCGTGGCGACGACCAGTGCCTGACCCGCGGCGTCGACCAGCACCGCGGCGGTGAGTGCCGCGTCGTCGCTACCAGACGGGTGCGGTGAGGGTCTGCTCCGCACGATGTCCTCCGGGTGCAGCGGGAGTCACGGATCGGCTCGGGGTGCCCAGTCGAGACAGATGATCAGCGCGTCGTCGATGAGCTCGGCACCTGCGTGAAAGTCTCGCAGGCTCCGCATGACGCTGCTGATCGCCTCGGCCGGTGGTTGCAGCCGGGTCGATCGTATGGCACGGCTCAACTCCCGCTCACCGTACGTCGCCTCGTTCGGCCGGGCGGCCGCGTGCACCCCGTCGCTGACGATGAACAGCCGATCGCCGGGTTGCAGTTGGCCGGTCTCCTCGACGTACCGCGTGTCGCCGAACATACCCAGCGGCAGCTGCGGATCGAGGGCCATTTCCTGGACCTGCCCGCTGCGCACCAGGATCAGCCGCGGCGAGCCGGCGTCGACCATGCGCAGCTCACCCGTGGCCATGTTCAGCGACAGCAGCAGGGTCGCCAGGTGCCGGGCGCCGCCGTACTGCGAGAAGATCGCATCGGCCGCGAGCACCGCCTGGTCGGCGAGGTTGCCCGGGGTCGTCTGGCCGGCCGGGATCGAGCGGCGCGCGTTGCGCATGGCGTTGACGGCCAGCGTCGTCAGCAGGGCCGCCTCGAGTCCGGTGCCCATGCCGTTGAGCGCGGTCACCGTGAGCCAGTCGCCGTTGACGGACCAGTCGAAGTGGTCGCCGCCCACCGCGTACGCCGGCTCCAGCTGGCCGGCCAGCCTCACGCCGGGCTGCTCGTAGCCGCGGGCCGGCAGCAGGTCCCACTGCATCTCGGCGGCCATCGTGAGCCGTCCCCGGCGGCGGCGGGCCATGTGGTAGCGGTCGGTGCGCTTGTAGGCGGCCTGCAGGGCGACCGCGAACGACTCCGCCAGGTCCTGCAGGCGCGGGCGCTCGGCCGACACCCGGTCGGGGTCGAGCCCGACGCTGAGCACGCCGACCCGCTCGCCCCACGCGCTCAGCGGCAGGTGCAGCCGGGCCAAGCCCTGGCCCTCGCCGCTCTCCAGGACCGTGGTCTGGCTGGCGAACGCCCGGGTCGCAGACGCCAGCTGCTCGTCGACCGTGCCGGGCAGGTCGACGCCGGTGGGCGCGAGCGTCGTCGTGCGGTAGTCAGCCAGCCACACGGTGCTGCTCTTGGCGCCGTGGGTCGCGCTGAGGTACGCGTCGAGCGTCTCCACCAGCCGATCCGGTGGAGTCGTCCGCAGTGCCTTGTCGATACCAACGGGGGACATGCGAGCCTTTCCGCCAGCCTTTGCTTGCCGTGCGGCAAATAATATAAGGCAGTCGTCTCAGCTCTGTTGGTACCCAGTTGGGCCATGCTTCCTACACCCAGCGAGATCCAAGCCACATCCGGCTGAACCACTCGGTGTACGTAATGTCCATTCCGCTATAGATCGGATAGAAGTACGCGAAGCAGGCGGCGACCAGCAGGACATAGGCGCCCGCGACGATCGACCCGATCAGCCGCTGGTCGCTGTTGGGCCGCAGGTGCCGGGCGGGGCCGATGATCGCGCCGAGCACGTAGACCACGGCGAGCACCAGGAACGGCTCGGCCGGCAGCGCGTAGAAGTAGAACATCGTGCGGTGCTCGGGCATGTCCCGGAACCACGGCACGATGCCGGCCAGGGCGCAGACCAGGATCAGCCAGGCGCGGCCGTCGCGGCGGGCGACGGCGAGCCAGCCCAGCCCGATCAGCGCGGGCAGGAACGACCACCACAGCAGCGGGGTGCCGAGCAGCAGGATCTCCGAGGCGCAGCTGGCGGCGTCGCAGGGGCCGTCGGTGTTCCAGTAGAACGCGACCGGCCGGCCCAGCAGCAGCCACTGCCACGGCCACGACTGGTACTGGTGCTTGCTGCTCAGGCCGGTGTGGAAGGTGTACGCCTCGACGTGGTAGTGCCACAGGTTGACCAGCGGGTCGATGAAGCGGTCGCCGGCCAGGCCGTTCGACTGCGCGTACCAGTGGCGGAAGTAGCCGTCGTCCGAGGCGAACCAGCCCCACCAGGTGCCCAGGTAGGCCACCACCGCGAGGCCGACGATGGCGGCCATCCAGCCGATCGCCCCCGGGAGGCCGTCGGCCACCCAGTGCTTCGCGCCCGCGCTGCGCCGGGCGCTCATGTCGAAGATCGCCACGGCGATGGCGAAGAGGATGAGGTACCACAGGCCGCTCCACTTCACGCCGCAGGCGAGGCCGAGCGAGACCGCGCAGGCGATGCGGTACCACGGAACGCCGAACTTGAGGCGGCGGTTCGGGTCATGGCCGGCCTCCAGGGCGGCGAGCCAGCGGCCCCGGCGCTGCTCGCGGTCGAGGACCAGGAAGTAGAAGGCGACGACGATCCAGAACATCAGGAAGATGTCGAGCAGGGCGGCGCGGGAGAGCACGAAGTGCATGCCGTCGAGGGACATGAGCAGCCCGGCGGTGCCGGCCAGGATGGCGGAGCGGAACAGTCGCCAGGCGGCCATCGTGATGAGGGCGATCGAGGCGGTGCCGACCACGACGGCCATGATGCGCCAGCCGAAGGAGTTGTAGCCGAACAACTGTTCGCCGAGGCCGATCATCCACTTGCCGAGGGGCGGGTGCACGACGTACTGCGGGGTGTTGTCCTCGGGGTTCCACTCGACGCCGTGCTGGAGGAGGTCCCACGCCTCGTTGGCGTAGTACACCTCATCGAAGATCGTTTCCTTCGGGTGGGACAGGTTCACCAGCCGCAGCACCAGCCCGATCCCGGTGACCAGGATCGCGACCAGCCAGAAGTTCGGCGTGAAGCGACCCGGCCCGGCCAGCCGGCGGCGCACGATGTCCGGGACCGGCGCGGCGGCGCGGAGCTCCGGCTTGGTCGCTTCGGTGAGCACACCCGAGGTCATTGGGCGATCGTAGGGGGCGGGATGCCACCATCGCACATGTGCCATTGATTCTCCTTGGGGCGCCACTCGGCAACCCGGACGACGCCTCACCCCGGCTGCGCGAGGTGCTGGCCACGGCCGACGTGGTCGCCGCCGAGGACACCCGGCGTCTTGGGCGTCTCGCGCAGCACCTGGGCGTTGTGATCACCGGCCGTCTGGTCAGCTATTTCGAGGGCAACGAGGATCGCCGTACCCCGGAACTGGCCGAACTGCTCCGGGAAGGCCGGACGATCGCCGTGGTCACCGACGGCGGTATGCCGAGCGTGTCCGACCCCGGTTTCCGGCTGGTCCGGGCCGCGGTGGCACTGGGGGTACCGGTGACCGCCGCACCGGGGCCGAGCGCCGTCACCACCGCGCTCGCGGTCTCCGGCCTGCCCTGCGACCGGTTCTGCTTCGAGGGCTTCCCGCCCCGCAAACCGGGGGAGCGGCGCGCGTACTTCACCTCGCTCGCCGGCGAGCCGCGCACGCTGGTCTTCTTCGAGTCGCCGCACCGCATCGCCGACACGCTGCAGGACCTGGCCCTGGCGTTCGGCGAGGACCGGCCGGCCGCGCTGTGCCGCGAGCTGACCAAGACCTACGAGGAGATCCGCCGGGGCACGCTCGGCTCGCTGGCCGAGGACGCCGAGACGGCCCGCGGCGAGATCACGCTGGTGGTGGGCGGCGCCCCGCCGGTCACCGCCGAACGCCCGTCCGACGCCGCCCTGGCCGCCGAGGTCGCCAGCCTGGTGGCCGGCGGCACCGACCGCAAGCAGGCCACCCAGGAGGTGGCCCTGCGCCACGGCGTCCCGAAGCGCGATGTCTACGCGGCGGTCGTGGCGCACAAGTAACTTTCAGTAGGACGCCATCACGATGCCCACGGCCAGGACCAAGGGGGCCGCCGTCGTGAGCGCCCACGCGCCCAGCCGGGTCCGCAGCCGGCCCAGCCGCCAGGCGCCGGTCAGCCACGACAGCATCAGGCCGCACAGCAGCACCAGGCCCAGCCCGACCGTCCAGCGCACCCGCAGGCCGGACGGCGCGCCGGCGTAGGCGATGCGGCCGTCGGGCACCATCCGGGCGCTCACGGAGGCCCCCGGCGCCTGCTTCTCTCCGAGGAGCGCCACCCCGCTCCGCTCCGTCGTCTCGTTCCGGAAGGTGGCCTGGCAGCGGCGCAGCACGCCCGTGTCGGCGCAGGCGGTCACCGTGGCCGTCCCGCGCACCTCGTGGCCCATGTCGAGCCAGAACGGCTCCGCGCTCGTCCACGCGAAGAACCCGGTCAGCAGGGCGAGCAGCAGCATCGACGCGAGGCCGGTCGCCGGGTGGCGCAGGCGCTTGGGCGGCCGCTTGGACCGCCCCGGCGCGACCCGTGGCGGCCGCATGACCCGCATGGCCGGCGTCGGCCACTGCTCCGGCCGCCCGGCCAGATGATCTCGTACCGCCACGGCGCCCGCCAGGTGCGCGGCCTCGACCGTCGGGTCGTCCGGCACCGCCACGGCGACGGTCGTGGTGGTCGGCCAGAGCGGGAAGTCGTCCGGCCTCGGCGCCGGCGCCTGGATGCGGGCCACCGGAGCGTCGCCGAGTTCGGGCTCGGCCACGCCGGGGATCGTGGTGGTCGACGGGGCGGGCGGGATGCCGGCGGCCTCGCCGCGCCACCACCCGGCATCCGGGCTCGGCGCCGGCCAGGGACGCTGTGATGGCTGGTCACTCACGTTTTCCATTGGACAACGGACGATCGCCCACGTATCGGACGTCACCTCGCGTGTCGGCAGAAACTATCCGTTCGCCGAAGCGGGGGACGGGTCACTACGCTTTCAGGTCATGAGTCGTGTTCTAGCCGCGGTCGCCTGGCCTTATGCCAACGGGCCGCGCCACATCGGTCACGTGTCCGGATTCGGGGTGCCTTCCGACGTCTTCAGCCGCTACATGCGGATGGCCGGTCACGATGTGCTGATGGTCTCGGGCACCGACGAGCACGGCACGCCGATCCAGGTCCAGGCCGACGCCGAGGGCGTGACCCCGCGCGAGCTCGTGGACCGGTACAACCGCGTCATCGTCGAGGACCTGCACGGCCTCGGCCTCTCGTACGATCTCTTCACCCGCACCACGACCGGCAACCACTACCAGGTCGTGCAGGAGCTGTTCCAGGGCCTCTACGACAACGGGTACATCATCGCCAAGACCACGCTCGGCGCGATCTCCCCGTCGACGGGCCGCACGCTGCCCGACCGGTACATCGAGGGCACCTGCCCGATCTGCGGCTACGACAGCGCGCGGGGCGACCAGTGCGACAACTGCGGCAACCAGCTGGACCCCGACCAGCTGATCAACCCGCGGTCGAAGATCAACGGCGAGACGCCGCAGTTCGTCGAGACCGAGCACTTCTTCCTCGACCTGCCGGCCTTCGCCGACCAGCTCAACGCCTGGCTCGACACCCGCACCGACTGGCGCCCCAACGTCCTGAAGTTCTCCAAGAACCTCATCGGCGACCTCCAGCCGCGGGCGATCACCCGCGACCTGGAGTGGGGCGTGCCGATCCCGCTCGAGGGCTGGCAGAACCGCGACGACAAGCGCATCTACGTCTGGTTCGACGCGGTGATCGGCTACCTGTCGGCGTCGATCGAGTGGGCCCGCCGCTCCGGCGACCCCGACGCGTGGCGCAAGTGGTGGCAGGACCCGCAGGCCCAGGGGTACTACTTCATGGGCAAGGACAACATCGTCTTCCACTCCGTCATCTGGCCGTCCATCCTCCTCGGCTACTCGGGCCCGAAGCCGCAGAGCCTGGGCGCCCTCAACCTGCCGACCGAGGTGGTGTCGTCGGAGTACCTGACGATGGAGGGCCGCAAGTTCTCCTCGTCCCGCCGCGTGGTCATCTACGTGCGCGACTTCCTGGAGCGCTACGACGCCGACGCGCTGCGCTACTTCATCGCCGTGGCCGGCCCGGAGTCCAACGACACCGACTTCACCTGGTCGGAGTTCCGCCGCCGCAACAACGACGAGCTGGTCGCCGGCTGGGGCAACCTGGTCAACCGCTCGATCTCGATGGCGGCTAAGAACTTCGGCGAGATCCCCGCGGCGGGCACCCTGACCCCGGAGGACGAGACCCTGCTGGCCTCGGTGCGAGCGGGCTTCGACAGCGTGGGCGCCCTGCTGGCGAAACACCGCCAGAAGGCCGGGATCACCGAGGCGATGCGGATCGTGGGCGAGGTCAACAAGTACTTCTCGGACCAGGCCCCGTGGAAACTGAAGGAGGACAAGCCCCGCATGGGCACCGTTCTCCACGTGGCCCTGCAGGCGGTCCGCGACTGCAACACGCTGCTGACCCCGTTCCTGCCGCATGCGGCCCAGCGGATCCACGAGCTGCTTGGCGGCTCGGGCGTCCACGCCCCGATGCCCGACATCGTTGAGGTCGAGGACCTGGACACCGGCCGGACGTACCCGATCCTGACCGGCGACTACACGGTCGGCGCCAAGTGGGAGCCGGTGACGATCACCGCAGGCACTGCGCTCCAGACCCCGACCCCGGTCTTCCGCAAGCTCGACGAGTCGATCGTCGAGGAGGAGCTGGCCCGCTTGTCCTCCTGACGGGCTCGCCGCTTCACGTCGCCCGGGTGTCCATGATCAAGGGCACGATCTGGTTGCTATGACAGCCAGATCGTGCCCTTGATCATGGCCCAGGACCGATGCGGGGCCATGATCGCGACGGGGGCGACCGAAGCAACGATCATGGAGCTTGCGCCCTGTTCCTGTCGCGCCCGGTTCGTGCCCGCTTCCTCTCGTGGTGTCCGAGCCCGGTTCCATGCGCGCCGCTCGGCGTCCACGCCCGGGTTCAGTATCTGCGCCGCTCGGGTTCCTTGTTCGTCCCCTGGTTTCGTGCCTGCGCCGGCTTCGTTGTCGCGCCAGCCCCGTGTTCGCGCTCCGAACGGCATCCGCGCCGGTTCGGTGCTGGTTCCTCGCTGCGCTGCTGTCCGCGCCCTGCTCAGCGTCCGCGCCGGCCCGTGTCCGTGGTTCTGCTCGGCGTCCGTGTCCTACCGGGTCCGCGTCCCGCTCGGCGTCCGTGCCGACCCCGTGTCCGTGGTCCTCTCGGCGTCCGCGCCGACTTTGTGTCCGCGGCCCGCTCAGCGTCCGCGCCGACTTTGTGTCCGCAGCCCGCTCAGCGTCCGTCTTGTTCCGTGTCCGCGCCCAGCGCCCTCGCGCCGCGGACGCTGCCTGGCCGTGCTCCGGTTCCTTGTCCGCGGCCCGCTCGGCGTTTCGAGTTGGGTCCGAGGCGGCTCCGAGCCCGCGACTTGTGCCCGTTCCGCGCGGCGAACGACCCCAGCGACGGATCAGAAATGATGCATCAAAATTGATGCATCAGGGATGATGCATCAAAACGGATGAGCGCGGCGCGGGCCGGGCTACAGCGTGTACCAGTGGTCGCTCTCGTGGGCGTCCGTCACCTCGCTCGCCGGAGCCCACGCCTCGTACACCCCGCGTTCCACGCAATGCGCGCCCAACCGGGCCACCTGATCGCCGTCCGGGCGGGACAAGCGTAAGCGAAGCCAGTCGCCCTCCTGGCGGACCACCGTGCAGCGGGCGTCGCGCCACGTCGCCCGGGGGACGCGGCGGGCCAGGGCCTCCAGCGGGTACCGCGCCGCGCGGGTCTTCGCCGCCACGCGGAACTCGCCCGGCGGGTCGACGATCGCCTCGAACATGTTGTCGCGGTACTTGCCGATGTAGCGGGTCAGTGGCGGCGCGACCGGGAAGTACTCCTGGTCCGAGGCGTCCGGCAGCAGGTGGCGCCACTGCGGGCCGTGCATCCGGGACCACGCCCGCTGCTCCGGCAGGTACGTGTAGAGCGTGACCTCCGTGCCGTCCGCCGTGTAGGCGACCAGCGACGTGTTCGCCGGCACGGGGAGCTCGGCCAGGTCGGCGGTCACGAACTCGGGGACGATGTGGCGGCCGCTCGGGGCGAAGCCCGTGCCGATCACCGGGGGGCCGAGGCGGTCGTGCGGCGGCATCATGACCAGGCCGCTGTACTCGGAGGCCAGGGGGACGTCGTAGTCGTACGCGTCGACGGCACGCCAGCGGACCGCGAAGACCACCTCCGCGGCCGGCTCTCCGGAGACGATCGCCAGGTCGGCCGGGGTGCGCAGGTGGGCGACGTCGAAGGCGCGGTAGCAGAAGCCGCTGATCGGCCAGCCGCGCAGGTAGCCGGCGAGCTGGGTGCCGGTCAGGAACTTGATCATGCGGGTGCCGCGGCGGACCACGGCGGTGCGGCGGATCGGGGCCACGCTGGCCGCCGCCGACGGGCTCTGGCTCAGCTTGTGGATCGCGGTCCAGTCCATCGCGCGGGTCACCGGCATCAGCAGCGGCTCGTCTTCGAGCCCGTCGAGGGCCGAGGCCACCTCGGTGGCGTGGATGAATCGGCGGTACGGCCAGCGCGCTCCCGGTCGCGGATTCGGCAGAAAGCCGGGTGCGGGCGTCGTGGCATACACCTCGAATGCCGCGCCCTGGGCGATCTCCTCGGCCGGATAGGCGACCCCGTCGATCGTCACGCTGTGGGTCGCGGATCCCTCCGCGTGGCCGATGACTGTCACTTTCGCGACGCTAGGGGCGGGTTGTGTGCTCCAGGTGAACGAATGGTTAACGCCGGACCGGGGGTGGCATGCTTGACGCCGATGAGTGCGAGAAAACACAGCCGCGAGGGGACTTTTCCCCCGGCCACCGAGCCGCTGCCGGTCGCGGTGCCGGACAGCCACACCCACCTCGACATCACCCTGGAGGATGACGGCCAAGGCGGCCCAACCACCGTAGCGGACGCCGTCAATGCCGCGACGGCGGCCGGCGTCGATCGGCTGGTGCAGGTCGGCTGCGACGTCGAGTCGTCGCGGTGGGGCGTCGAGGTCGCCGAGCGACACCCGGCCGTGGTGGCGACCGTCGCACTGCACCCCAACGACGCGGCGCGCTTCAAGACCGACGAAGACCTCGACGAGGCGCTGCGGGAGATCGAGCGGCTGGCCGCCCACCCCCGGGTCCGCGGCATCGGCGAGACCGGCCTCGACTACTTCCGCACCGGCGAGGACGGGCGCAAGGCGCAGCACGAGAGCTTCCGCGCGCACATCGCGATCGCCAAGCGGTATGGCAAGACGCTGGTCATCCACGACCGCGACGCCCATGACGACGTCCTCGCCGTGCTCGACGAGGAGGGCGCGCCCGACCAGGTCGTCATGCACTGCTTCTCCGGCGACGAGCACTTCGCCCGGGAGTGCCTCGACCGGGGCTACCTGCTGAGCTTCGCCGGCACGGTCACCTTCGGCAACGCGGCCCACCTGCGCCGGGCCGCGGCGATCACCCCCCTCGACGGGCTGCTCGTGGAGACCGACGCGCCGTTTCTCACGCCCATGCCGTACCGCGGCCGCCCCAACGCCTCGTATCTCATTCCCCTGACCGTCCGCGCCCTCGCCGACGTCACGGGCCACGACCTCGACGCCCTGTGCGCGGCCATCTCGGCCAACGGCGACCGGGCCTTCGGGTCCTGGCGGTGAGCCTGCTCGGCCCGGCGGAGGTCCGGGAACTGGCGCACAAGCTCGGCATCCGCCCGACCAAGCAGCTCGGGCAGAACTTCGTGCACGACCCCAACACGGTGCGGCGCATCGTGCGGGCCGCGGACCTCGCGCCCGAGGACGTCGTGCTGGAGGTCGGTCCCGGCCTCGGCTCGCTGACGCTGGCTCTGCTGGAACACGGCAACCGGGTGTACGCCGTGGAGATCGACCCGGTGCTCGCCGCCGCGCTGCCGGACACCGTGGCCCGGTTCGCCCCGGAGCAGGCCGAGCGCCTCACGGTCATCCCCGGCGACGCGCTGCGCGCCGAGGTGCCGGCCGGACCGACCGCGCTGGTGGCCAACCTGCCGTACAACGTGGCCGTCCCGGTCGTCCTGCACCTCCTGGCGACCGTCCCGACCCTCCGGCAAGGGCTGGTGATGGTGCAGAAAGAGGTCGCCGACCGGCTCACCGCAGGCCCGGGAAGCCGGGTCTACGGGGTGCCGAGCGTGAAGCTCGCCTGGTACGCGACCGCCCGCCAGGCCGGCAAGGTGCCGCCGAGCGTGTTCTGGCCGGTCCCGAACGTCGACTCCGGCCTGGTCGCGTTCACGAAACAAGCGCAGGTGGAAGGCGACCGGGAGGCGACGTTCGCGGTCGTCGACGCCGCGTTCGCCCAGCGCCGCAAGATGCTGCGGGGCGCGTTGGCCGGCTGGGCGGGCGGCCCGGACGCGGCCGAGCGGATCCTCCGTGCGGCCGGCGTCGACCCGACCGCCCGCGGTGAGCAGCTCACGGTGGAGGACTTCACCCGGATCGCCAGCCAGCGTCGGGCCGGCGGGGCGCCCGGGTAGGGTGCAGCAGTGACCGAGCCGCTCTTCTCCGAGGACGAGGAGTTCGACCGGCCGCGCCTGGCCGCGCACGGACCGGTCCGGGTCCGCGTGCCCGCGAAGATCAACCTCCATCTGCACGTCGGCCCCGCCCGGTCCGACGGGTTCCACGAGCTGACCACCGTGTATCACGCGATCGGCCTCTACGACGAGGTCACCGCGCGGCGCGGCGACACGCTCACGCTGACCATGGAGGGCGAGGGCACCGGCGAGCTGTCGCTCGACGAGGACAACCTCGTGATCCGCGCCGCCCGCGCGCTGGCCGCGGAGACCGGGCACGAGCCGCACGCCCGGCTGCACCTCAAGAAGCAGATCCCGATCGCGGCCGGGCTGGCCGGCGGCAGTGCCGACGCGGCCGCCGCCCTGGTCGCCTGCGACCAGCTCTGGGGCACCGGCATGTCCCGCGACGACCTGGCCGCGATCGCCGCGACCCTCGGCTCCGACATCCCGTTCCTGGTGCTGGGCGGCACCGCGCTCGGCACCGGCCGGGGCGAGCTGGTCAGCCCGGTCCTCACCGGCGGCCACACCTGGCACTGGGTGCTCGCCGTGGCCGAGGAGGGTCTGTCGACCCCGACGGTGTACCGCACGTTCGACCAGCTCGGCGGCAACTCCAACGCCGGGACCCCGGACGGGCTGCTCGCCGCGCTGCGCCAGCGCGACCCGGAGGTGCTCGCCGGCGAGCTCGCCAACGACCTGCAGGCCGCCGCGCTGCACCTGCGCCCCGAGCTGCAGGGCGTGCTCGACGCCGGGCTCGACGCGGGCGCGCTGGCCGGCCTGGTCTCCGGCTCCGGCCCGACCTGCGTCTTCCTGGCCGAGGACGCGCGGCACGCGGCGCTCCTGGCGGCCGAGCTGGAGTCGCGCGACTGCTGCCGCGCGGTGCGCACCGCCGTCGGCCCGGTGCCGGGAGCGAGGGTGCTCTGATATGGCCAACATCGTCAACCTTGACAAGGTCTCCAAGTCGTACCCCGCCGGGCGCATCTTCGACGAGGTCTCCCTCGGCATCGACGACAGCGACCGCATCGGCATCGTCGGGCTCAACGGCGCGGGCAAGACCACGCTGCTGCGCATGCTGACGAAGGCCGAGGAGCCGGACGAGGGCCGGGTCACCCACCGGCGCGACCTGCGCGTCGCGGCCCTGCCGCAGTCGCTCGACCTGCCGCCGGCGGCGACCGTCCGCGACGTGGTCGTCGGCACCGCCTGGCTGCCGGCCGGCTTCGCCGCCGAGCACGAGTGGGCGGGCGACGCGGGCGTGCGTACGGTGCTCAACGGGCTGGGCATGCCGCACCTCGGCCTTGACGCGCCGGTCGGCCCGATGTCCGGTGGCGAGCGGCGCCGGGTGGCGCTGGCCGCGCTGCTGGTCCGCCCGGCCGACCTGCTCATCCTCGACGAGCCGACCAACCACCTCGACGTGGCCGGCATCGCCTGGCTGGCGCGGCACCTGCTCCAGCGCCGCGGCGCGCTCATCGTCGTCACCCACGACCGCTGGTTCCTCGACGCCGTCTGCACCACCACCTGGGAGGTCGCCGACGCGACCGTCCGCGCCTACGAGGGGGGCTACGCGGCCTGGACCCTCGCGCGGGCCGAGCGAGTGCGGGTCGCCGCCGAGACCGAGGCCCGCCGGCAGAACCTGCTGCGCAAGGAGATCGCCTGGCTGCGCCGCGGCCCGCCCGCGCGGACCAGCAAGCCCAAGTTCCGCATCGACGCGGCCAACGCGCTCATCGCCGACGTCCCGCCGCCCCGCGACACGGTCTCGCTCCAGCGGCTCGCCGTCACGCGGCTGGGCAAGCAGGTGTACGAGCTGGCCGGCCTGGGGCTGCGGGCCGGCGAGCGGGAGCTGCTGTCCGGCGTGGACTGGATCGTCGGCCCGGGGGACCGGATCGCGATTCTGGGCGCGAACGGCGCCGGCAAGACCACGCTGCTGCGCGTGCTGGCCGGCACCCGCGAGCCCGACGGCGGGCGGGTGCTGCGCGGCACCACCGTGCGCCCGGCGTTCCTGTCCCAGGAGCTGCACGAGCTGCCCGGCGGCCTGCGGCTGCTGGAGGCGGTCGAGGAGGTCGCCAAGCGGGTCAAGCTCGGCGACCGCGAGCTGTCCGCGGCCCAGCTGGCCGAGGTCTTCGGTTTCACCGGCGCGCGGGTGTGGACGCCCGTCGCCGACCTGTCAGGCGGCGAGCGGCGCCGGCTCCAGCTGCTTCGGCTGCTCGCCACCGAGCCCAACGTGCTGCTGCTCGACGAGCCGACCAACGACCTCGACATCGACACGCTCGCCGCGCTGGAGGACCTGCTCGACACCTGGCCGGGCACGCTGATCGTGGCCAGCCACGACCGCTACCTGGTCGAGCGGGTGACCGACACCGTCTACGGCATGTACGGCGACGGCCGCCTGGTCCATCTGCCGGGTGGCGTCGACGAGTACCTGGCGCACGTCTCGGAGGCGGGAGCGACCGGCTTCGCGCCCGCGGAGGCCGCCGACAAGAAGGACCGGGGAACCGACCTGCGGGCCTCGGAGAAGGACCAGCGCGCCGCCAAGAAGGAGCTGGTCAAGCTGGAGCGCAGCATCGACCGCCTCACCCAGAAGGAAGAGGCGCTCCACGCGAAGCTGGCCGAGCACGCCACCGACTACACCCGCATCACCGAGCTGGACGCGGAGCTTCGCGCGGTACAGCGGGAAAAGGCGGAAGCCGAGGAGCAATGGCTCGCCCTGGCGGAGATCGCCGGTTGACCCGGCCTTAGAATCTCGACCATGGCTGCACACTTTCCGATCAACCACCACCTCCGGCCGCTCTACCGGCTGCTGGCCGGGGTGGCGGGCCTCTACATGCTGGTCTTCGGCGTGGTCGGCTTCGTGCAGACCTCCGGCGCGGAGTTCTTCACCCGCGACGAGGCCGAATGGGCGCTCGGCCTGCGGACCAACCCGGCGTTCTCGCTGCTCTCGCTCGTTGCCGGCGTCGTCGTGCTGGGCGCCAACCTCATCGGGCGCAACGTCGGGCACGTCATCAACACGCTCGCCGGCATCGTCCTGACCATCGTCGGCATGGCGTCGCTCGCGCTCATGCAGACCGAGGCCAACATCTTCGCGTTCTCGATGGTCAACGTGATCGTGACCTTCATCCTTGCCGGCATCATCGGCACGGCGAGCCTCTACGACCGGGTCGGCTCCCACGCGGACGCCAGGGCCGAGGAGGACTTCCGCCACGGGCCTCGGACCGCCTGACAGCACGGCCTGACAGGGACATGAAAAGGGGGCGCCTCGGGCGCCCCCTTTTTCATTTGCCCTGCCGGGTCACCAGCGTCGGCTTGCCCTTCATGTTGGACAGGCCGTTCCAGGCCAGGTTGACCAGGTGCGCGGCGACGACCTCCTTCTTCGGCTTGCGGACCTCCAGCCACCACCGGCCGGTCAGCGCGACCATGCCGACGAGCGCCTGGGAGTACAGCTCGGCGAGTTTGGGGTCGAAGCCGCGGCGCTTGAACTCCGAGCCGAGGATGTGCTCGGCCTGGTGCGCCACGTCGTTCAGCACGCTCATGAAGTTGCCGGTCGGGGACATCACCGGCGCCTCGCGCACGAGGACCCGGAAGCCGTCGGTCTCCGACTCGATGTAGTCCAGCAGCGCGAGGGCCGCCTGTTCGAGCAGTTCGTGCGGGTGGCCGGCGGTCAGTGCGTTGGTGATCCGGTCGAGCAGCGACCGGACCTCCCGGTCGACCACCACCGCGTAGAGGCCCTCTTTGCCGCCGAAGTGCTCGTAGACGACCGGCTTGGACACCTTCGCCCGCGACGCCACCTCCTCGATGGAGGTGGCGTCGAAGCCCCGCTCGGCGAAGAGGGCCCGTCCGATCGAGATGAGCTGCTCACGGCGTTGCGTGGAGGACATCCGGACCCGTCCCTTCGCCGGGGCCGGTGGCGGCGGTGCCGGCGGGCGCAGGTCATCTTCGTCCAGGCTGTCGGTCACCCGTTCATCGTGCCAGCAGCGATCCGCTTGGCGTCGATGCGGTCCTTCTTCGGCCAGCGGATGTCGGTCGCCCAGCCGAGCTTCTCGAAGATCCAGATGAGCCGGGCGTTGATGTCGATCTGGCCCTTGTCGACGCCGTGGCGGGCGCACGTCGGGTCGGCGTGGTGCAGGTTGTGCCAGCTCTCGCCGAAGGACAGGATCGCCAGCGGCCAGAAGTTGCTGGCCCGGTCGCCCTCGCGGGTCTCGAACGGACGCTCACCGTAGACGTGGCAGATCGAGTTGATCGACCAGGTGACGTGGTGCAGCAGGCCGATGCGGATCAGGCCGGCCCAGAAGAACGCCGACAGCGCGCCCTGCCACGACAAGGTGACGAGGCCGGCGATGATCGCGGGCAGCGTCGCCGACAGGATGACGATGACCGGGAACAGCTTGTCGATGCGGCGGATGTCCTTGTCGGCCATGAGGTCCGGCGCGAACCGCTCGCGGTTGGCCAGCTCGCGGTGGAACAGCCAGCCGACGTGCGCGTGGAAGAGGCCCTTGGTCAGGCCCAGGAACGACTCGCCGAAGCGCCAGGGCGAGTGCGGGTCACCCTCGCGGTCGGAGAACGCGTGGTGGCGGCGGTGGTCGGCGACCCACTGGGTGGGGTTGCCCTCGATCGCGGTGCTGCCGGCGATGGTGAGCGCGATCCGCAGGCCGCGGTTCGCCTTGAACGAACCATGGGTGAGATACCGGTGGAACCCGGTCCCGATGCCCAGTCCCCCGATGACGTAGAAGACCACGCCGAGCACGACGTCGAGCCAGCTCAGTCCCCAGCCCCAGGCGACCGGGACGGCGGCGAGCAGGGCGACGAAGGGCAGGACCACGAAGCCCCACAGCGCGATCAGGATGCCGACGCTCTGCTTGCCCTCGGTGAGCGGCTTCGGCGCGCGCTCCGGGGTGTCGGCGGGGGTGGGGTCAAGGACCGATACGGACATGGCACCTCTCAAGGTTCGTCGCCGGGCGGGGGCTACGCTTACGTCACCGTAACTTACGGAGGCGTAGGTTCGCCAGGTGAAGCTCGTGTCAAGTCAGTTACCCCGAGTTTTGTGTGATCTTCCAGCCAAGTTCTTCAGCACGATCGGCTGACTTCCGTTGCCCGTGAGGGGAACGAGCCCTGGGGACGAAACGGATCGAAGGGCAAGCTAGGCTTCCAACGCGGCGTAATGGGGTGTGGGGTAACGGCAGCCCGCAGGCCTTTGGAGCCTCGCAGTCCTGGTTCGAATCCAGGCACCCCAGCGTGTTCGCCCGCCGCCGGGTGATGTCCGGGTTGCCTGACTACGATGAGGCCGCACCGACTATCCGTCGAGGGAGCGCGCCCCGTGCGAAACGTGATCATCCTGGCCGCCGGCGAAGGCAAGCGCATGAAATCGGCGCTGCCGAAGGTCCTCCATCCCCTGCTCGGCCGCAGTCTCGTCGGCCACGTGCTGGCCGCCACGGAGTCGTTCCTGGACAACGGCACGGTGACCGTCGTGGTCGGGCACGGCGCCGAGCAGGTCCGCGCCCACCTGGAGCAGGTCGCTCCGGCCGCGGTCCCGGTCACCCAGGCCGAGCAGCGCGGCACGGGCCACGCGGTCCGCATCGCGCTGGATGCCAACCCCGAGCTCACCGGCACGGTCGTGGTGCTCAACGGTGACATCCCGCTGCTACGGGCCGAGACGCTCGCCGCGCTCGTGCACACCCACGAGACCACGAAGGCGGCCGCCACCGTGCTGACCGCCGAGGTCGCCGACCCCACCGGCCTCGGGCGCATCGTGCGCAACCGGGGCGGCGAGTTCTCGGCGATCGTCGAGGAGCGCGACGCCACGCCGGCCCAGCGGGCGATCCGCGAGATCAACTCGGGCGCCTACGTCTTCGAGGCCGCGGCGCTGCGCGACATGCTGGGCAAGCTGTCGACCGACAACGACCAGGGCGAGGAGTACCTCACCGACGTCATCGGCCTGCTGGCCGAGGCCGGCTCGCCGATCGTCGCCCACCGCGCTCCGGACGCGACCGAGACTCTCGGCGCCAACGACCGGGCCGAGCTGGCCGGCCTGCGGGGCATCATGCGCGACCGGATCAACGACGAGTGGATGCGCGCCGGGGTGGCGATCATCGACCCGGCGACCACCTGGATCGACGTGACGGTCACCCTCTCCCGCGACGCCGTGGTCGAGCCCAACACCCACCTGCGCGGCGCCACGAGCGTCGGCGAGGGCGCCGTGGTCGGCCCGGACACCTCCCTCATCGACGTCGTGGTGGGCGCCGGCGCCACCGTGGTGCGCACCCACGCGCTGTCCTCGGAGATCGGCCCGCAGGCCTCCGTCGGGCCGTTCGCCTACCTGCGCCCCGGCAGCAAGCTGGGGGTCAAGGCGAAGGTCGGCACGTTCGTGGAGACCAAGGCCGCGACGCTGGGCGACGGCGCGAAGGTCCCGCACCTCTCCTACGTCGGGGACGCCGAGATCGGCGAGGGCACCAACATCGGCGCCGCCACCGTCTTCGTGAACTACGACGGGGTGAAGAAGCAGCGCTCGGTCATCGGCGCCCACGCCCGGACCGGGGCCGACAACATGTTCGTCGCGCCCGTGCACGTGGGCGACGGCGCCTACACGGCCGCCGGCAGCGTCATTGTCAAGGACGTCCCGCCGGGCGCCCTGGGCGTCTCCCGGGCCCACCAGCGCAACATCGAGGGCTGGGTCGAGCGCAAGCGACCTGGCAGCGCGGCAGCTGTCGCGGCCGCTGAGGCTAACGCCGTGTTTCAGGAACGTGAAGAACACCACGTCGACCCAGGTCCAGTGGTCGAGCGGCCCGCGCCCGACGAACAATGAGGCGCAACCACGAGACCGGGAGCGGGCGACCCCAGATGGCCAGCATTTCTTCGGAGAACCGCAAGAACCTGATGCTTTTCTCCGGCCGCGGGTTTCCCGCGCTCGCCGAGGAGATCGGCGCGGTGCTCGGGGTCGACCCGACGCCCATGGACGCATACGACTTCGCCTCGGGCGAGATCTTCGTGCGGTACCGCGAGAGCGTCCGCGGCTCGGACGCGTTCGTCGTCCAGTCGATGGTCGTGCCGATCAACGACTGGCTCATGGAGTCGTTGATCATGGTGGACGCGCTGAAGCGGGGCTCCGCCAAGCGCATCACCGTGGTGCTGCCCTTCTACCCGTACGCACGCCAGGACAAGAAGCACCGCGGCCGCGAGCCGATCTCGGCCCGCCTGGTGGCGGACCTCTTCAAGACCGCGGGTGCCAACCGCATCCTCACGGTCGACCTGCACACGGCCCAGATCCAGGGCTTCTTCGACGGTCCGGTCGACCACCTGTTCGCGATGAACACGCTGGCCGACCACATCGAGGCCAAGTACGCGGGGCGGCCGATCACCGTGGTCGCCCCCGACTCGGGCCGGGTGCGGGTGGCGGAGCGCTGGACGGACCGGCTGGGCGGCTGCCCGCTCGCCTTCATCCACAAGACCCGCGATCCCTCCAAGCCCAACCAGGTGGTCGCGAACCGCGTGGTCGGCGAGGTCGAGGGCCGCGTCTGCCTGATCGTCGACGACATGATCGACACGGGCGGCACGATCGTCTCGGCCGCGGACATCCTCTTCAACGAGGGTGCGGCCGACGTCGTGGTCGCGGCCACCCACCCGGTGCTGTCCGACCCGGCCTGCGACCGCCTGGCCGCGAGCCGTATCAGCGAGGTCGTGGTGACGAACACGCTGCCGCTGCCGGCGGACAAGAAGGTGGAGAAGATCACCCAGCTCTCCATCGCCCCGCTGCTGGCCCGGGCGATCCGCGAGGTCTTCGACGACGGCTCCGTGACGACCCTGTTCGGCGGCCTCTCCTAACCCTGCGGTGAACCGCGGCAAGCGTGATCTGCACAACCGGGCGGGGAGGGTGTGAACACCGTCTGGCGTCTCGGGTAAGCTAGTGCGGTTGCCACGGCGAGGGTGCTCCCGAGGGGCCGGGCATGCAGTTCCTGCGCAGTCGCGCAAGACGGCATGACGGTCGTGCGAGCTCCGTGATCGACGCGGTGCTCCGGGCCTGTGCCCTGTGCGCCCCCTCGCCCGAGCGCCGCACGAGACAACTGTTACCGGTCGCGCCGGCCGGTGCCCGCCGCACCAACGCATCAGGAGTTTTCTGTCGTGTCCGAGGTAAAGATCAGCGCCGAGCCCCGCACCGAGTTCGGCAAGGGTGGTGCCCGCCGCACGCGCCGGGCCGGCAAGGTGCCCGCCGTGCTGTACGGTCACGGCGAGAAGCCCCGTCACATCGCACTCCCCGCCCGTGAGTTCGCCGCGGCGATCCGCCACGGCGGCATGACCCAGGTCTTCAACATCGAGATCTCCGACGGCAGCGCCGCCCTGGCCCTGCCCAAGGCGATCCAGCGTGACCCGATCAAGGACACCTTCGACCACGTGGACCTGCTGGTGGTCCGCCGTGGCGAGAAGGTCACCGTCGACATCCCGGTGAACCTCACCGGCGAGGCGGCCCGCGACACGCTGATCATGACCGAGAGCACCACGCTGTCGGTCCTGGCCGACGCGACCAAGCTGCCCTCGGGCCTGGAGGCCTCGATCGAGGGCCTGGAGGCCGGCAGCCACGTGACCGCCGCCGACGTCCAGCTCCCGGCCGGCGTCGAGCTCGCGGCCGACCCGGAGCTGGTCATCGCGGTCATCACCGCCGCGCCGACCCAGGCCGTCGAGGCCGAGGGCGAGACCGCCGAGGCGACCCCCGAGCCGGCCGAGGCCTGACACACCAGCACCACCGACGAGAAGGTCGCGGGCACGCCTAGGGCGCCCGCGACCTTTCCGCATGTTCCGCTTGAGGAGAGAACGCCGTGCCGGACACCGAGCCGTGGCTGGTCGTCGGGCTGGGGAACCCCGGGCCTGAGTACGCGCGCCACCGCCACAACGTCGGGTTCATGGTCGCCGACCTGCTCGCCGAGCGGGCCGGGCTGCGCTTCTCGCGGCACCGGCGGGTCGTGGCCGAGGTCGCCGAGGGCCGGCTGCGCGTCGGCGGGCCGCGGCTCGTGCTCGTGAAGCCGATGACGTACATGAACCTTTCCGGCGGCCCGGTGGCCGGCCTGGCCCAGTTCTACAAGGTGCCGGTCGCTCAGGTCATCGCCGTCCACGACGAGCTCGACGTGCCCTGGACCCAGCTGCGCCTGAAGCAGGGCGGCGGCGAGGGCGGCCACAACGGCCTGCGCTCGATGTCGAGTTCACTGGGCAACAAGGACTACATCCGGGTCCGCTTCGGCATCGGGCGCCCGCCCGGCCGGCAGAACCCGGCGGACTTCGTGCTGTCCGACTTCTCCGCGGTCGAGCGCAAGGAGCTCGACTACTTCGTGGACCGCGCCGCCGACGCCGTCGAGATGGTAATCGAGCGCGGCCTGGAGCCGACCCAGAACCAGTATCACGCGGCGTAAGAGCCGATAAGCGCCCTGTCCGACCGTATCGACCCGACTCCCGGCGCCTGCGCGCCGCCGTGACGTATGCCCGAGTTGCACGTTGTACTCCAAGTCGCACCTTTTGTACGAGGCATGACCAGGAGCACAACGGCATACCGGGAGGCGGACAGATGGCGGTCGACAGCGGGCGTACGCGGGACGGCTTCCACCGCCCGGCGCACCTGCGCCGCGACGACCGCCAGGCCCAGCAGCCGGCGCTGAAGCCGGTCCGCCGGCCGAGCCCGGTGCGAACGACGACGCGGCACACGAACGCGTTGGCCGCCAGGCGCGCGGCACAACCGGTATACGAGCCGCCGGAGCATCTCGACCAGCCCCATCGGAGCCGTGCCACCGCGCCCGTCTCGCCCGCGCCCGGCGCACCGGTGCCGCCGGCCGAGGTCTCCGCCCAGCTGGCCGCCGAGGTCGAGGACGCGGTCCGGGGTACCGCCGCGTTCGTCCCGACGAAGACCGCCCCTCCCGGTGACGCTCCGCGCACGCCGCGGCACCGGGCGCGGTGGGCCTGGGAGGGGCGGTACCTGCGGACCCTCCTCGTGCTCGACTTCGTGATCGGCGTCCTCGCCGGCGTGATCGCGTTCGAGGTGCGGTTCGGGGCCGGCCTGACCGAGTACAACGCCCGCTACGCCCTGCTCAGCGCGCTGCTGCCGATCGCGTTCTCGGCGACGCTGGCGGCCAACCGGGCCTACGAGAAGCGGTACCTCTTCGTCGGCACCGACGAGTACCAGCGCGTCCTGCGGGCCGGCCTCGCGCTCACGGCCGCCACCGTGTTCGTCGCCTACGCGGCGGAGGTGCGCATCGCCCGCGGCTGGTTCGTGGTCGCGCTGCCCCTGGTGACGTTCGCCTGCCTGCTCGGCCGGTTCCTGCTGCGCCAGCTGCTGCACCGGGCCCGCAAGCGGCGCGGCACGTGCATGCGGCGGGTCGTGGTGGTCGGGCACGAGCTCGCCGTCGAGGCGATGACCCGGCAGCTGTGCCGGGAGCGGTACCACGGCCTGAAGGTCGTCGGCGCCTGCCTCGCCGCCGAGGGCCATGTGCCGGACGTCCCGGTGCTCGGCACATTCGATCAGATCGCGGGCGCGGTGCGCCGGGCCCGGGCCGACACCGTGCTGGTCCTGTCGTGCCCGGAGCTCGACGGCCACTCGCTGCGGCGGCTGGCCTGGCACCTGGAGCGCGACGACATCGACCTCATCGTGGCCAGCACGCTGATTGACGTGGCCGGCAGCCGGACGACCATCCGCCCGGTGGACGGCCTGCCGATGCTCCACGTCGAGCACCCCACGCTGACCGGGGCCCGCCGCCTGGTCAAGTCCGTGTTCGACCGGGTGGGCGCGGTCCTCCTTCTGGTCGTGGCGGCTCCACTTCTGGCTGGTCTCGCCCTCGCGGTTCGCGTGGAGTCGAGGGGGCCGGTACTGTTCCGACAGATACGTGTGGGCAAGGACGGTCGCGAGTTCGTGATCTTCAAGTTCCGCACGATGCACGTGGACGCCGAAGCCCGCCTGGCCGAGCTGCGGCATCTCAACGAAGTCGACGGCGCGCTGTTCAAACTGCGTAACGACCCGCGGGTCACCCGCGTCGGACGGCTTCTGCGCAAGTTTTCGCTCGACGAGCTGCCGCAGCTGCTCAACGTGCTCGTCGGCAGCATGTCACTGGTCGGGCCCCGCCCGCCGCTGCCGGAGGAGGTCGCCGTGTATCCGGACGACGCCCGGCGCCGGTTGGCCGTGCGGCCCGGAATGACCGGCCTCTGGCAGGTGTCCGGCCGGTCGGACCTATCGTGGGACGAAGCGGTCCGCCTCGACCTGCAGTACGTGGAGAACTGGTCGCTCTCGCTCGACCTGGTGATCATGCTGCGGACGTTGAGCGCCGTGACCCGAGGTGCTGGAGCGTACTGAGATGACCGACCTACCACCCGCCACGGACGGCGGGTTCGCACGCTGGCTCGCCCAGCGGGCCGGCGACCTGCTGCTGAAGCTGCGCGAGGAGATGGGGTACTCCGACCCCGACGCGCTGCGCAAGGCCGGCGACCGGCTGTCGCACGAGCTGCTCGTGGCCCAGCTGGAGCGCTGGCGCCCTGCCGACGCGGTGCTCTCCGAGGAGGGCGCCGACAACTCCGCCCGGCTCGCGGCCGACCGCGTCTGGATCGTCGACCCGCTCGACGGCACGCGCGAGTTCGGCGAGGAGGGCCGGGCCGACTGGGCCGTGCACGTTGCCCTCTACGCGAGCCACCGGCTGGCCGCCGGCGCCGTGGCGCTGCCGGCCCAGCACTGCGTGCTCGGCACCGACTCGCCACCGCCGTTCCCGCCGATGCCGGGCGTGCAGGGCGAGCCGATCCGGCTGGCCGCGAGCCGCACCCGGCCACCGGCGCTGCTGACCGCGCTGGCCGAGAAGCTACCGATCGAGCTGGTACCGATGGGATCGGCCGGCGCCAAGATCGCCGCGGTCATCGACGGGGCCGTCGACGCCTACGTCCACGCCGGCGGCCAGTACGAGTGGGACTCGGCCGCACCGGTTGCTGTGGCGGTCGCCACGGGTCTGCATGCTTCCCGTATCGACGGGACTACGTTGGAATACAACCAGCCCGACCCACGGCTACCTGACCTGGTCGTATGTCGGAAGGCACTGGCGCCGCAACTGCTGGCCGCGATCAACAGCTGAAAGGTCCCCGCCAATATGAGCCGGCCCCCATACCGCGTCTCCCACCTGGACGCTCTCGAGGCCGAGAGCCTGTTCGTCATGCGCGAGGTGGTCGCCGAGTTCGAGCGGCCCGTGCTGCTGTTC
The DNA here is from genome assembly GCF_022095675.1 of Dactylosporangium sp. AC04546. GTDB lineage: Bacteria > Actinomycetota > Actinomycetes > Mycobacteriales > Micromonosporaceae > Dactylosporangium. Next base: position 47,263 of record NZ_JAHYSG010000016.1, read on the forward strand.
TCCGGCGGCAAGGACTCGATCGTGATGCTCCGGCTCGCCGAGAAGGCCTTCGCCCCGGGCCGGATCCCGTTCCCGGTGATGCACGTCGACACCGGGCACAACTTCCCCGAGGTGCTCGCCTACCGTGACCGCCGCGTCACCGAGCTCAACGTGCAGCTCATCGTGGCGAGCGTGCAGGAGGCGATCGACAGCGGCCTGGTCCGCGAGTCGGCCGACGGGATGCGCAACCGCATCCAGACGCCGGTGCTGCTCGACGCCGTCGAGAAGTACCGCTTCGACTCGCTCTTCGGCGGCGCCCGGCGCGACGAGGAGAAGGCGCGCGCCAAGGAGCGCGTCTTCAGCTTCCGCGACGACTTCGGCCAGTGGGACCCGCGCAACCAGCGGCCCGAGCTGTGGGCGCTCTACAACGCCCGGATCGCGCCCGGCGAGTCGATCCGGGTGTTCCCGCTGTCCAACTGGACCGAGCTGGACGTCTGGCACTACATCGCCCGCGAGGGCATCGACCTGCCGTCGATCTACTACGCGCACGACCGCGAGGTGGTCGACCGGGGCGGCATGCTCTACGCGATCAACGAGTTCCTGCCGCTGAAGGCCGGCGAGACCCCGTTCGTCGAGCAGGTCCGCTACCGCACGGTGGGCGACGCCTCGTGCACAGCGGCGGTCCGCAGCGACGCGGACACGATCGAGAAGGTCATCGCCGAGGTCGCCGCGACCCGCATCACCGAGCGCGGCGCGACCCGCGGCGACGACAAGGTGAGCGAGGCGGCGATGGAAGACCGCAAGCGTGAGGGGTACTTCTAGAGTGACCGCCGTGATCGAACGCCAGATGGACCTGCTCCGCTTCGCGACGGCCGGGTCCGTCGACGACGGCAAGTCGACCCTGATCGGGCGCCTGCTGTACGACTCGAAGGCCATCTTCGAGGACCAGCTGGAGGCCGTCGAGGCCACCTCCCGCTCCCGTGGCGACGAGTACACCAACCTCGCGCTGCTCACCGACGGCCTGCGGGCCGAGCGGGAGCAGGGCATCACGATCGACGTCGCCTACCGCTACTTCGCCACCCCGCGGCGGAAGTTCATCATCGCCGACACCCCCGGGCACATCCAGTACACGCGCAACATGGTCACCGGCGCTTCGACGGCCGACCTGGCGCTGATCCTGGTCGATGCCCGCAAGGGCCTGGTGGAGCAGTCCCGCCGGCACGCCTTCCTGTGCTCGCTGCTGCGCGTGCCGCACCTGGTGCTGTGCGTGAACAAGATGGACCTCGTCGACTACTCGCAGGAGGTCTTCGAGCGCATCGCCGACGAGTTCACCTCGTTCGCGGCGAAGCTGGAGGCCCCCGACCTGACGGTGATCCCGATCTCCGCGCTGCACGGTGACAACCTGGTGACGCGCAGCGAGAACATGTCGTGGTACGAGGGCCCGTCCCTGCTGCACCACCTGGAGCACGTGCACATCGCCTCCGACCGCAACCTGGTCGACGTGCGCTTCCCGGTCCAGTACGTGATCCGCCCCCAGTCGACGACGGTGGCGGACTACCGCGGCTACGCGGGGCAGATCGCGTCGGGCGTGATGAAGCCGGGCGACGAGATCATGGTGCTGCCGTCGGGCTTCACGACCCGCATCACGCACATCGAGACCGCCGACGGCGAGCTCCAGGAGGCCTACCCGCCGATGTCGGTGACGATCCGTCTCCAGGACGAGATCGACATCGCCCGCGGCGACATGATCTGCCGCCCGAACAACGCCCCGTCGGTGGCCCAGGACATCGAGGCGATGGTCTGCTGGATGGACGAGACCCGCCCGCTGGCGGTGGGCGGAAAGTACGCGATCAAGCACACGACGCGATCGGCCCGGACGGTGGTACGCGGCCTGCAGTACCGTCTCGACGTCAACACGCTGCACCGGGACGACTCGGCCACGCAGCTCACGCTGAACGAGATCGGTCGCGTCCGGCTCCGCACGACGGTCCCACTCCTCGCCGACGAGTATCGCCGCAACCGCACGACGGGCGGCTTCATCATCATCGACGAGACCACCAACCGCACGGTCGGCGCCGGCATGATCATCGAGGCCGCGTAACGCTGGTTCCTGGCTCGGGTCCGCGCAAGGTACGACCGTCGCTCCCGCCAGTCACCGCTCGTGCCGCCGGGGCATCCGCCCCGGCGGCACGGACGCTGCCATCGCCGTCGCCCCAAGGACCCGCGACCTGCGGCCGCGCGGGGATGTCCGCGGTGCCGGCGCCCCGCGCCGCCGTCGCGCTCTTCAAAGACGTTGGTCGATCTACCCTTCGTCATGATCCATGGAAGGATCTGGCTGCCATGACAGCCAGATGTCTCCATCGATCTGGGCCCGGGAAGAGTGACGCGTCCGGCCAGGACATGCGGAGCTTGCGCGGAGTGCCGTTCAGGCGGGCCGGGTCGCCGTCCACGATCGCCGTCTCGACGTGCGTCGCGCCCGATGCCAGGTAGAACGCCTGGGCCGCCGTGTTCTGCTCCAGGACCCACAGGTACAGCGCCTTCGTCGAGCCCTGTGCGGCCGCCGACCGCGCGGCTCGGCCCAGCAACTGCCGGCCGATGCCACTGCGGCGATGAGCGTTGGTCACGTGCAGGTTGTCGACGAGGCTGCCCCAGTGCGGGTCCTGGTCGTCACCCGGAATTCCCGTCAGCTCGGCGGGCGCGGCGGGGGGACCGGGCGGCCGACCGCGACCCGCGCCACGCGGCGGCCCTCGATGGTCCGGACGTGCAGGCGCCAGCCGTCGTGGCGGACCTCGTCCCCGACGGTCGGCAGCTTGCCGAGCCGGGCCATCACGAAGCCGGCCACGGTCTCGTACGGGCCGGTGGGCAGGCTCAGCCCGGTGCGCTCCGCGAGGTCGGCGAGGTTCAGCAGCCCGTCGACCTCGTCGATCCGGTCCGCGGGCGGCGGCGGGTCGTACTCGTCGCGGATCTCGCCCACCAGCTCCTCGATGAGGTCCTCAAGGGTGACGATGCCGGCCGTCCCGCCGTACTCGTCGACGACGACCGCCAGGTGATGCCCGCCCCGGCGCATTTCCGACAGTGCGGTCAGCACCCGCTTGCTCGCCGGCAGGCGGTGGACCTCGCGCGTGAGCCGGCGCAGCGGGACAGCCGGGTCGGGCGACGGCAGCAGCGTCAGGTCGCGGACGTGCACGAAGCCGAGCACGTCGTCCGGGTCGCCGTCGATGACGGGGTAGCGGGAGTGCCGCGCACGCCGCACCAGGGCGATCGCCTCCGGCAGTGTGAGCTGGGCGTCGAGGAAGACCACCTCGGTCCGCGGGACCATCACCTCGCGGACGTGGCCGGAGCCGCTGTTGGCCGTGATCAGCGACCTGAGCTCGGCTTCGCTGACGCGCGGTGCCTCGGGAGTAGCGTGAAGACGGCGTGCCCAGCGGCGCAACAGGGCAGCCACAGCCTGCCGTATGGTTCCGGGGGCAGGCTCCGGCATGGACGAATTGTAGGCGTCCCGCTCCCGGTCATTCACCGGCGAAGTGTAAATTTGTTGGTTCACGATGACTTTTGTGGAGGTAGGCCGTGAGACTGCTCGTGACCGGGGGCGCCGGCTATATCGGCAGCGTCGTCACCGCGCTGCTGCTCGATGCCGGGCACGAGGTGGTCGTGCTCGACGACCTCTCGACCGGCCATCAGGAGGTGGTACCGCAGGGCGCCACCTTCGTCCGGGGCCGCGTCCACGACGCCGTGGCCGACGTGCTCACGCCCGACTTCGACGGCGTGCTGCACTTCGCGGCCTTCATCGCGGCGGGGGAGAGCGTCCAGAAGCCCGAGAAGTACTGGGACAACAACGCCGTCGGCACGCTGCGCCTGCTCGACGCGATGCGCGCGAACAACGTCCGGCGCCTGGTCTTCTCCTCGACCGCGAACGTCTACGGCGACCCCGACACGGTCCCGATCCCCGAGACGGCCGCCGTGCGCCCCCCGAACCCGTATGCGACCTCGAAGCTCGCCGCCGACCACGCGCTGACCGGCGAGGCGATCGGCCACGGCCTGTCGGCGGTCAGCCTGCGGTACTTCAACGTGGCCGGCGCCCTCCGCCGCGAGGACGGCTCGATGATCGGCGAGCGGCACGACCCGGAGACCCACCTCATCCCGATCGCGCTCCAGGTCGCCGCCGGCCGCCGGGAGAAGCTCCAGCTCTTCGGCGACGACTACGACACCCCGGACGGCACCAACATCCGTGACTACATCCACGTCGCCGACCTGGGCGCCGCCCACCTGCTGGCCCTGGCCACGATGGACGGACCCGGCCACCGCGTCTACAACCTGGGCAACGGCAACGGCTTCTCCAACCGGCAGGTGGTCGACGTCGTCCGCACGGTGACCGGCCACCCGATCCCGGTCGAGATGGCCCCGCGCCGCCCGGGCGACCCGGCTCAGCTGGTCGCCTCGTCGGAGAAGGCCAAGCGCGAGCTCGGCTGGACCCCGCAGCACGTCGACCTGGCCACGATGGTCGGCGATGCCTGGGCGTACATGAACTACTGAGCGTCCAGCTTCTGCCAGGTCGAGCCGTCGACCGAGAACGCCGTGTAGATGTTCGACATCTCGTACGCCACGTAGCCGACCCGGGTCCGCGCCAGCCGCATGGTCTGGTGCAGGCCCTCCAGCCGGTGCCAGCTCGCCCCCCGGTCCTCCGACACCAGCCAGTGCCCGACACCGTCGACGATGAGCAGGCGGCCGTCGAGCAGTGGCACCGCATCGCCGCCGATGGTGGCGTTGCCGGCCGTCGGGTGGACCGGGCCCCATTTGACGCCCCCGTCCTCCGACGAGGCCACGCCGAGCAGCCGGGCGGGGGTGCTCGCCGGGTCCACCAGGAAGGCGTACACGTTCGTGCCCAGCATCGCCACCCGGGCCTGGCCCGAGACGTCGAACACATGGTTCTCCCAGTGCCGGCCGTCGTCGCGGGAGACCGACAGCGCCGCCTTGCCGCCCGAGCTGCCGCCGACCCACCAGGAGCCGTCGCCGGCCCGGACCGGGGAGGTCCAGCACACGGAGATGCCCGGCGGCTGCTGCGGCGGCGCGATCAGCCCGCTCGGCGTGACGGCGAGGAGCGGCTGGCCGCAGCCGGTGCTGTACAGGCGGGCGGTCCCGGGTAGCGGGGTGGCGGCGGGGGACGCCGAGGAGACCTCCCAGGGGTCACCGACGGCGACCGTGGTGCCGGCGACCAGCGCGACCTGCGAGCCGGTGACGACCAGGGCCGGCACGGAGGCGGCGTCCGTCGAGCCGAGCTGGGCAGGGACGGCCTGCATCGCCCAGGTGCGCCCGCCGTCGGCGGTCGCGTAGACGCGGTTGGTGCAGCTGCCCAGGCCCGCGCAGTCGGCGGCGAGCAGGAAGCCCCGGTCGGCGTCGACGAACTCGACGTCCCGGATCTTCCCCGGCAGGTCGGTGGGCAGGTGGGCCAGCCCGTTGACGGTGACGTTCTCGTCGGTCCAGACCCCGCCCGGATCACTCGAGGCGGCCGGAGGCCGCGGCGCCTGCTCACCGGACGGTGCCATCACGGCCGCGACGCCGCCGGCCACCACGACGGCGACCGCGGCGGCCACCCCGCCCTGCACGAGACGGTGGCGCCGGCGCAGCGCCACGGCCCGCGCCGTGATCACCGCGAGCGGCGGCTGGTCGATGTCGAGCCGGTCGCGCTCCGCGCGCAGCCGGGTCCCCAACGGGTCAGGCACTGGTCACCTCGGCTCGGTAGCCCGGCAGCAGCGCGGCCAGCGCAGCCCGCCCCCGGGACAGCCGGGACTTGACCGTGCCGGAGGGCACGTTCAGCGCGGCCGAGATCTCGTCCACGCTGAGGTCGGCGTAGTAGTGCAGCACGATGACCTCCCGGTAGCTGCGTGGTATGGCGTCGAGCGCCTGGGTCAGGTCGGTCCGGTCGGGCTCGGGGCCGGTGCTGGTGAGCGCCGGCCGGTCCCGCAGCAGGATCAGGTCGAGGACCTTGCGGCGCCGCCATCGCCGGCGGACGACGTTCAGCGCGACGGTGCGCAGCCAGGCCTCCGGATTGTCGATCCCGGTGAACCCGCCCGGCCGTGCGACCGCCCGCGCGAACGCCTCCTGGACGACGTCCTGCGCCTCGGTCAGGTCGGTTGTGAACGCGTAGAGCTGCGTGACCAGCCTGCGGTAACAGGCGTGGTACACCTCTGCCACGTCGCTCACGATGTACACGATCCCCCGGGCGGCTCCCCGGTTCCCGTCAATTCGGCAGCACCGTCGCGGAGAGGGTCGCCTCCTGCCACGCCCGGGCGTCCCGCGAGACCCGCGGCGGCGAGCCGAGCGCCGCGAAGCCGTTCTCCACCGCGGCGAGCGGGCCGCCGGGGCCGGCGACGACGCCGAAGTGCTCGCCGTCGAGGCTCTCCAGGAAGACCATCTCGCTGTTGCCCTGGATCCACATGACCAGCGAGCGGTCCGGGCGGGTCAGCACGCCGAAGCTGCGGCCGACGAGCGCCTTGTCACCGGTGAGCTGGGCCGGCAGCTCGATCTTCGTGCGCACCTCGAGCCAGCTGTCGCCGCCGTCAGCGGTACGGAAGAACCGGATGCCGTTCGGATAACGGACGAACGCGAACGCGGTGTTGCCGTCGAGCGTGGCGACCGTCGGGACGTCGAGCCCGACGGGCGCGTCGAGCGCCCGGGCGAGCCAGGCCCGCCCCTGGTCCTTGCTCACCGCCACGGCCGGCTGGCCGGTCCCCAGGTCGGCGCCGGCCACCCACCAGCCGGCGGCCTTGGGCAGCCCACCGATGAGCGTCCGCCGGGCCATCGGCGGCTGGTTGGCGAGCAGGCTCAGCGCGCCGTCGCTCGCCCGGACGCCGAAGAAGTCGCCGTACTGCGCCAGCTGCACCGCGGCGTCGCCCTGCTTCAGCAGCAGCCGGTCGCTCGGCCCGACCATCGGCGAGCCGCTCTGCCCGGGCAGCGGCGAGGCGTCGGCCGCGTCCACGCTGAACCGCACCGCTGAGCGCGAGGCCCCGACGACCTCGCCGCTCAGCATGAACGTGTTGCCGACGATGCGGACCAGCTCGACCGATTCCAGCTTGTCCAGCGGCGACTGGCGCAGCGCGTCGAGCACGAACGGGGTGCGCCGGTCGGGCGAGCCGTCCCGCAGCACGGTCACCTGGAGGCTGCACTTGCGGTTCTGCGGCACCTCGACGCAGACGTCGACCGCCGCCACCACGCCGTCGGGCAGGGCGCCGGCCGCGGCCCGCAGTGTCGTCGTCGACGGATACTGGCCGGCGGCCGAGACCACCGGGGACGGCGACCAGGGATCGCCGAGGTCGGGGTTGGGCCCCAGGGCGGCGGGCGTGGGCCGGCCGAAGATCCCGGCCAGCGCGACCGGCGCGAAGACGGCGAGCGTGCCGACGAGCGCGCCGACCACCGCCATCCGGTCGCGCACCCGCACCCGGCCGGCGCGGCGGTAGAGCGTGCTGAAGTCGGGCACCCAGGTGGCCGCCTCGATCTGCGCACGGAGGGCGCGGAAGTCCAGCTCAGGGCGCATCGCGCACCTCTTGCTGCTGTACCTCTGGAGCCTCCACCCGCCGCCGGGGCGTCTCCGGCTCCCTCTCCCCGTCGCTGAGCAGGGTGGCGAGCATGGCCCGGCCGCGTGAGAGCCGCGCCTTCACCGTGCCCACCGGCACCCCTAACGCGTCGGCCACCTCGTGGACGGACATGTCGGCGAGATGGTGCAGCACGATCGTCTCCCGCGTCGCCTGCGACAGCTGTTGCAGAGCAGCGACCAGCGCGACCCGGTTCGGGTCGACACCCGGCACGCTCTCCACCGGCCGGGCGACGCGGCCGCTGCGCACCAGTGTGTCGAACAGGCGGCGGCGCCGCCAGCGCGTCCGTGCAAGGTTCATGGCGACGGTGCGGAGCCAGGCCTCCGGATCGGCCACGTCGAGGAACTGCCGCGGCCGGGCGAGCGCCCGCGCGTATGCCTCCTGGACGAGGTCCTGCGCCTCGGCGTGGTCGCCGGTCAGCGCGTACAGGGCGGCGACGAGCCGGCGGTAGTGCGCCTGGTACGCGTCGCGGACCGCTTCGCGCGCTTCCAGCTCCTCGCCCACGCCGCGCCACCTCCCCCTCGTCGTCACGCTATCCAGACAGACGCCTGTGTGGCTCATCCGGTTGCGCCTGACAGAATGGCCGACATGTCGTCTCCGGCCCGACCGCGCGTGCTCTCCGGGATTCAGCCCACCGCTGACTCGTTCCATCTGGGCAACTACCTCGGTGCCCTGCGCAACTGGGTCGCGATGCAGGAGACGCACGACACGTTCTACTGCGTGGTCGATCTGCACGCGATCACCATGGGTCACGACCCGGCGCTGCTGCGCAAGCGCACCCGGGTGAGCGCCGCCCAGCTGCTGGCCGTGGGGCTCGACCCGGAGCGCTGCACGCTGTTCGTGCAGAGCCACGTGCCGGAGCACGCGCAGCTCGGGTGGGTGATGGGCTGCATCACCGGATTCGGTGAAGCCAGCCGGATGACGCAGTTCAAGGACAAGTCGCAGAAGCAGGGCGCTGACCGCTCCAGCGTCGGCCTGTTCACGTACCCGATCCTCCAGGCGGCCGACATCCTGCTCTACCAGGCGGACGCGGTGCCCGTGGGCGAGGACCAGCGGCAGCACCTGGAGCTGACCCGCGACCTGGCGCAGCGCTTCAACACCACGTTCGGCCAGACGTTCACGGTGCCCTCGCCGTACATCATCAAGGACACGGCGAAGATCACCGACCTCCAGGAGCCCACGGCCAAGATGTCCAAGTCGGCGTCGACCGCCAACGGCCTGGTCGAGCTGCTGGAGGACCCGGCGAAGGCAGCCAAGAAGATCAAGTCGGCGGTCACCGACACCGGCCGCGAGATCGTCTTCGACCAGGCGAACAAGCCCGGCGTCTCCAACCTGCTGACGATCTACGCCGCGCTGACCGGGCGCACGATCGACGACCTCGTCGCGGCGTACGACGGCAAGGGCTACGGCGACCTGAAGAAGGACCTGGCGCAGGTCGTCGTCGAGTTCCTCAAGCCGATCCAGGAGCAGACCAACCTGTACCTCGACGACCCGGCGCAGCTCGACAAGCTGCTCGCGGTCGGCGCCGACAAGGCGCGGGCCGTCGCCGTGCCGACGCTGAAGACGGTGTATGACCGCATCGGGTTCCTCGCGCCCGGTGCCGCACACTGAGGTGGACAAAACCACCATCGGGGTCGCCATCGACATCCCCCACCCCTGGGGCGGCGAGCTGACCGCCGCCCGGCTGGCCGCCGGTGACCCGGTCGGTGCGTACGTGCCCGCCCACGTCACGCTGCTCGGCCCGACCGAGATCGACGCCGGTGACCTGCCGGAGATCGACCGGCACCTGGCCGGGGTGGCCGCCCGCCATCCGGCCTTCGGCGTGCGGCTACGGGGCACCGGGACGTTCCGGCCGGTGACCCAGGTGGTGTTCGTCGCCGTCGCGGCGGGGATCAGCGAGTGCGAGCAGCTGCACGCGGCGGTGCTCTCCGCGGCGGCGATCCGGGCGGACGTCCGCTTCCCGTACCACCCGCACGTGACGGTCGCCCACGACGTGGCGCCGGAGCAGCTCGACGCCGTCTTCGCCGGCCTGGCCGGCTACGAGGCGGAGTTCCCCGTCAACGGGTTCACGCTGTTCGAGCACGATGACGGCGGTCGATGGCGTTCCTATGCGGAGTACCGCCTCGCGACGGACGATTGACGGGTGGGCCTGCTCGACCGGCTGGAGGCCGGCTTCGACCGGGTGGTTGCCGCGGGGCGGCGCCGCTCGCTGGTGTTCGACCACGTCTGGCGTGCGCAGCAGCGGTACTTCGACGTCGACGCGGCCCGCCTCGCCGCCGCGACGGCGTACTACGGCTTCTTCGCGATCTTCGCCATGGCTGTCGTCGCGTTCTGGATCCTGGGCCGGGTGCTCGGCGGCAATGAGGCGGTCGTCGCCCGGGTGCAGGTCTATCTCCAGGCCAACCTGCCGCAGCTGCACTCCGACGAGATCTTCGCGGGCAGCCAGCAGATCGGCATCATCGCCCTCGTCGGCCTGATCATCGCCGGCGTCGGCTGGGTGGAGAACCTGCGCTCCTCGCAGCGCGCCCTGTGGCAGCTGCAGGAGCACCCCGGCAACGCCGTCGTCCGCTGGCTGGTGGACCTCGGCGTCCTGGTCGCGCTCGGCCTGCTCCTGCTGATCTCGATCGGCATCTTCGCCGGCGTGCAGGAGCTGCTGTACTGGCTGGCGGGTGACTTCGAGCAGGACCCGGTGCGCGTCGCGCTGCGCGGCACCTCGTCGCTGCTGTCCGGGATCGTCGATCTCATCCTGGGTGCCGCGCTGCTGGTCGGGGTGCCCCGGCTGCGGATGTCGCTGCGCCGGCTGTGGCCCTCCGCGCTGCTGTTCGCCATCGGGCTGGGCCTGCTCAAGACCCTGGGGAAGTGGTACATCACGCGGACCGAGCACAACCCGGCCTATCAGCTGGTCGCCGGCACCATCGGGCTCCTGCTGTACATGTACCTGCTGCACCAGCTGCTGCTCTTCGCCGCCGCACTGTCGGCGACCAGCCCGCACGGCCGGGTGAAGGACCTGGCCGGCGGCTCGCCCCGCCCCGACGTCCGCGCGGCCGAGCACGCGGCGCAGCTCGTCGAGGAGGCCGCCGAGACGACGGAGCGGGCGGCGCACATCGTGGCTTCCGGCGGTTCGGCGCCGACCGAGCGCTCCGACCCGTCATGATGGGCGCCGTGGGTGCACTCGTGACTTTGGACCTGCCGGCCGACGCGCCGGCGCTGACGCTGCCGTGGATCATCACCTTCGGCCCGATGGACGACGAGGAGGAATGGGAGCCGGTCGTCTGCGGCCCCTACGAACGGGCGCACGCGCTGGCCCTCGCGGAGGCGGTCGTCGCCGACGAGGACCTGATGGCGGTGGTCGAGCCGCTGCAGCCGCACGTGACCGTGGCCCAGATCCAGGGCGACATCGCCGCCTCGCGGATGGCCGCCGAGAACGAGGACTTCGAGACCTCGGCGCTGGACGAGGAGATGGGCGACCACCACCACGACCACGATCACGACCACGAGGACGAGGACCACACGCACGAGCCGCCGTCCGTCGACGACATTCGTGCCGGTTTCGCGCGGATCGCGGCGAAGCTCACGTCCTGATCCACGCCGTCGTGTCCGGGGGGAGCTCGTCCGTCACGGGCGAGCTCGCCAGGGCCGGCACTCCCAGGAGCGGCACCGGCGAGCCGCTGAGGTTGGCGGTCACGAGGAACCGTTCGGTCTCGAAGCAGAGCACACCGTCGGGCGCCGGCCGCCAGGCGAACTCCGTCGCGGGCCGGCGCAGGTGGAGCGCCTTCCGGTAGAGGTTCAGCATCGAGTCGGGGTCTTCCCGCTGTGCCGCGACCGTCCTCGCGGCCCACTCCCGCGGCATCGGCAGCCAGGCCCGCCCGCCCGGGCTGAACCCGAACGGCGGGGCGTCACCCTCCCACGGCAGCGGCACCCGGCAGCCGTCCCGGCCCAGCTCGCGGCCGCCGGAGCGGACCCACTGCGGGTCGGCCCGCACCTCGTCGGGCAGGTCGAGCACCTCGGGCAGCCCCAGCTCCTCGCCCTGGTACACGTACGCCGACCCGGGCAGCCCGAGCATGAGCAGCGCCGCGGCCCGGGCCCGCCGCAGCCCCACGAGCCCGCCGCCGAACCGGGTGACGTGCCGCCGCCGATCATGGTTGGACAGCACCCAGGTGGCCGGCGCGCCGACGTCCTTCACCGCCGCGAGCGTCTCGTCGATGATCTTCCGCAGTACCGCCGGATCCCAGGGCGCCTCGAGGAAGTCGAAGTTGAAGGCCTGGTGCAACTCGTCCCCGGCGACGTAGCGCGCCACCCGCTCGGGCGTCGAGTCGAACACCTCGGCGACGGTCATCCGCTCGCCCAGGTACGAGTCGATCAGCTTCCGCCACGAGCGATAGATGTCGTGCACTTCTTCCTGGTCGAAGTACGGCAGCCTTTGCTCGCCGCCGGCGTCCGGCAGCCCCTCGGCCTTGATCATCCCGTGTGCCACGTCGATCCGGAACCCGTCGACCCCACGGTCGAGCCAGAACCGCAGGATGGCGTCGAACTCGTCTCTGACCTGCGGGTTGCGCCAGTTGAGGTCGGGCTGGCCGGGGTCGAACAGGTGCAGGTACCAGCTCCCGTCCGTGGTCCGCGTCCAGGCCGGCCCCCCGAAGAGCGACTGCCAGTCGTTCGGCGGCCGGTCGTCGCTTCCGGTGCTGAAGATGTACCGGTCGCGCAGTGACTGCTGGAACCAGGGGTGCCGATCGGAGGTGTGGTTGGGCACGATGTCGACGATGACCTTGAGCCCTACCGTCCGCGCCTCGGCGAGCAGCCGGTCGAAGTCGGCGAGCGTCCCGAAGACGGGGTCGACGTCGCAGTAGTCGGCGACGTCGTAGCCTCCGTCGACCATGGGGGAGCGGTAGAACGGCGACAGCCAGACGGCGTCGACCCCGAGATCGGCCAGGTACGCCAGCTTTGCCGTGATCCCTGGCAGGTCTCCGACCCCGTCGCCGTCGGAGTCGGCGAAGCTGCGCGGGTAGACCTGGTAGATAACGGCACTACGCCACCATTCCACGCCAGCCACGCTAACCGCTCAAACCACCACGAGCGGCACGTTCCGCCGACCACCACCGAACTCGCGCTCTCTGCGCTCGCACGATCGGCGTTTGGGGCGGCGAGCACCGGGCGCGGCGGCGCGAGGGTGGCGTGGGTGGCGCGAGGCCGTGGCGCGGGTCGCCCCAAATCGGCGATCACCCGCCCGGCTCCATGATCGAGGGAAACTTCTGGCTGTCCCAGCGACCAGATTCTTCCCATGATCATGGAGTGGGCCGGCGGCGTCGGTCTCGGGTCTGCCCGGGCGCGCTTTCCGCTCTCAAGATCGGCGTTTGGGGCGGCGAACGCCAGGCGCGGCGGCGCGACGGTGGCGCGGCGGCGCGGGTGGCCCGAGGTCGTGGCGTGGGCCGCCCCAATCGGCGATCACCCGCCCGGGCTCCATGATCGAGGGAAACTTCTGGCTGTCCCAACGACCAGATTCTTCCCATGATCATGGAGTGGGCCGGCGGCGTCGGTCTCGGGTCTGCCCGGGCGCGCTTTCCGCTCTCAAGATCGGCGTTTGGGGCGGCGAACGCCAAGTTAGCTGTGGGCCTTCAGGGCTGACAGGAACCAGGTCCAGCGATGGGTCGTCGTCGGGATCGGGGGCCAGTCGTTGATCACGGCCATCAGCTGCCAGTAGCGCTCCGCCCGCGGGTCGATCGCCAGCTCCAGGCCCTCGATCAGCTCCGCGCGGTACGGGGCGTCGTCCGCCCGGTCACAAGCCGCCGTCCAGCGGGCCGTCACCTCCGCCACCACCGCGGCCGCCGCCGGGTCCTCCGGGGTCACGCCCCGATCCATAGCCGCCGCGACGTGGTCAGTAAACCATGAAATGTCGGACATGTCGGTGGGTACGGATCGCGGCGAAGCCGACGGGCCGAACGAGCGCCGGCCCATCTCGCGCAAGCGAGCGCGGAAGGACGGTTCCCGCAGCAGCGACGCCAGCTCGATCCACGCGTCCACCTGCTCATCCGTCGGATCGTCCGGAAGGTCCGGGCTGGCGCTGCGCATCATCTCGGCGAACTTCGCCGCCTCCTCCGAGGACGCCGTCGGCAGGTCGGCGAAGATGCTGTCGAAGAACTCGTCGACGATCCGCCGGCGTTCGTCGGCCGATGCCTGGGCGATGCGGGTCATCCGCTCCACCTCCGAAGGCGAGGGGTCGCGGCGCGCCACCGCGCGCAGGGCTGCCCGGCGCAGCCGCAGGACGCGGATCTGCACGCTGATCGCCTCCGCGTGGGCCGCGGCGACGCTCGCCAGGTCGACCCCGTTGTCCAGGACCCGGCGGATGGTCGCGATGTCCAGGCCCAGCTCACGCAGGGTGCGGACGAACTCGAGGCGCACGAGCGAGCTGTGGTCGTACCGCCGGTAGTTGGCGTGCGACCGTTCCGCCTCCGGCACCAGCCCGACGTCCGAATAGTACCGAATCGTCTTCACCGGCAGGCCGGTCAGGCGTGACAGCTCCCCGATGTTCACGTCACCCAGCATCGACCCTCCAGTAGGGGGAGAGTCAACGAGCGGCTACCTTGCGCTGGTGGAACCGTTGCGTCTCATCCTGCTCTATGCCCACCTCATCGGGTTCGCCCTGCTGCTCGGGGGCGCTGCCACGCAGTACATCGCGAAGACCCTCCGGATCAACAGCGCCATGGTCTGGGGCGCCGGGATCCAGGTCCTGACCGGCCTCGGGCTGGCCGCCCCGCTGCGGGGCGGCGGCGACGCCGAGCCCGAACCGGCCAAACTGGCCGTCAAGGGCCTCATCGGCCTGATGATCTTCGTCATGGCCTTCTTCTCCCGCAAACGGGACGTGGTCAACACGGGGCACTTCCTCGCATTGGTTGGGTTAACGCTGGTTAACGCCGCCGTTGCGGTCTTTTGGAGGTAAACCGCGTGTTACAAGATCGATCTCAGTAGGTCCGACCGACTGCTGGCACGTCACGGCCCTATAACGCACTCCTCCCAACCCGGCAGCGAATGGCGGAACTGTCGGTGGGAAGGCGTACGCTCCCGCCGTTGGGTTCACCGCGTTGGGGCGGTGCATTGGGAAGGGAGACCGTCTTGCGCCGAGTGCGTGGGATGAAGGTTCTCGCGGCCGCCGCGGTGGCGTTTGTCGCGTTGGGCACGGCCGCTTGCGGCGACGACAGTGACACGGGGACGAGCGGCGACAGCAGCGCGCCCGCCAAGAAGAACGTCAAGGTCGGCCTCGCCTTCGACATCGGCGGCCGGGGCGACAAGTCCTTCAACGACTCCGCCGCCGCCGGTCTCGACCGGGTCAAGAGCGAGCTCAATGTCGAGGTCAAGGACCTCGCAGCGGTCGCCGGCGAGAGCGAGAACGACAAGTACGCGCGGCTGAAGCTGCTCTGCGACAACGGCTACAACCCGGTCATCGCGGTCGGCTTCGTCTACGACGGCGCCGACGCCAAGAACGGCCCGCTCGCTCGCGCGGCGAAGGACTGCCCGAAGACGAAGTTCGCCATCGTCGACGGCGGCACCACCGCCGACAACGTGGCTGACCTCGTGTTCGCGGAGGAGCAGGGCTCCTTCCTGGTCGGTGCCGCCGCGGCCCTCAAGACGAAGTCCGGCACGGTCGGCTTCATCGGTGGCTGCCAGGTCGACCTGATCAAGAAGTTCGAGGCGGGCTTCGCGGCCGGCGCCAAGGCTGCCAAGGCCGACGTCAAGGTCCTGACCAACTACCTGTCGACCCCGGCTGAGGCCTGCAAGGGCTTCAACGACCCGACCGGTGGCAACACGGCCGCCAGCGGCATGTACGACCAGGGTGCGGACGTCATCTACGCGGCCGCCGGCGGCTCCGGCACCGGCGTCTTCGAGGCTGCCAAGGCCAAGAGCAAGCTGGCCATCGGCGTCGACTCCGACCAGTACAACACCGTGACCGACGCGAGCCTCAAGGCCGTCATCATGACGTCGATGCTCAAGCGGGTCGACAACGCGGTCTTCAACTTCGTCAAGGACTTCGCCGACGAAAAGTTCAAGGCCGGCCCGACGGTGTTCGACCTCAAGGCCGACGGCGTCGGCTACGCCACCTCCGGTGGGCAGGTCGACGACATCAAGACCAAGCTTGACGCCTTCAAGGCCGACATCGTGTCCGGCAAGATCACGGTGCCGACCAAGTAGTAGTAGACATCGAGTGTCTGGCGGGGGACTGTGATCCGGTCCCCCGCCAGCACGTGTTAGGAGCCTCTGGATGACCGCGGAACCACCCGCCGTCGAGCTCAAGGGGATCACCAAACGATTCCCCGGCGTTGTGGCGAACTCTGACGTCAACCTCACCGTCCGGAAGGGCACGATCCACGCGATCGTCGGTGAGAACGGTGCAGGCAAGTCGACCCTCATGAAGATCCTCTACGGCATGCAGCCGCCGGATGAGGGTGAGATCGTGATCGAGGGCAAGCCGGTCCGCTTCTCGTCGCCGCAGGGCGCGATCGAGGCCGGCATCGGCATGGTCCACCAGCACTTCATGCTCGCCGACAACTTCACCGTCACGGAGAACGTCGTCCTGGGCGCGGAGAAGCTGCACGGCATCGGCGGCCCGGCCAAGGACCGGATCCGGGAGGTCTCCGAGCGGTACGGGCTGGGCGTCGACCCCGACGATCTGGTCGAGGACCTGGGCGTCGGTGACCGTCAGCGGGTCGAGATCCTCAAGGTGCTGTACCGCGGGGCGCGCATCCTCATCCTCGACGAGCCGACCGCGGTCCTCGTGCCGCAGGAGGTCGACGAGCTCTTCGGCAACCTGCGCGAGCTCATCCGCGAGGGCCTGACCGTCCTGTTCATCTCGCACAAGCTCGACGAGGTGCGGGCCGTCGCCGACGACATCACCGTCATCCGGCGCGGCACCACGGTCGCCGCGGTCAAGCCGGCCGACGTGACCGCCCGCCAGCTGGCCACGCTCATGGTCGGCAGCGAGCTGCCCAGCCCGGAGGCCCGCGAGTCGACCGTCACCGAGGTCCCGGCGCTGGTCGTCGAGGGGCTCACGGTCCTCGGCGCGGACGGCCGCCCGCTCATCGCCGACGCGACGTTCACGATCCACCGGGGCGAGGTCGTCGGCATCGCCGGCGTCGAGGGCAACGGCCAGGCCGAGCTCGCCGAGGCGATCATGGGCATGCGGCCCGCCACCGGCACCGTCCGGCTCGGCGACACCGACGTGTCGGGGTGGTCCACCCGCCGGCGGCGCGAGGCCGGCATCGGCTACATCCCGGAGGACCGGCACCGTCAGGGCCTGCTGCTCGACGCGCCGCTCTGGGAGAACCGCATCCTCGGCCACCAGACCGAGAAGCCCAACGCCCGCGGATTCCTCATCGACGTCGGCGGGGCGCGGCGCGACACGACCCGGATCGTGGCCGAGTACGACGTGCGCACCCCCAGCATCGACGTCGCCGCCGTGGCGCTGTCCGGCGGCAACCAGCAGAAGCTCATCGTCGGCCGGGAGATGAGCCACGCGCCCAAGGTGCTCATCGCCGCCCACCCGACCCGCGGGGTCGACGTCGGCGCCCAGGCCGCGATCTGGGACCACATCCGCAGCGCACGCATCGCCGGCATGGGCGTGCTGCTCGTCTCGGCCGACCTCGACGAGCTCATCGGCCTGTCCGACTCGCTCAAGGTGATCTACGGCGGCCGGCTGGTGGCCGACGCCGACCCAGCGACCGTCACCCCTGAGCAGCTCGGGACCGCCATGACCGGCGCGAGCGGAGACCCTGAGCAGCTCGGGACCGCCGTGACCAGTGCGAGCGGAGACCCTGAGCAGCTCGGGACCACCCCGACGGGCGCGACGGGAGACGCGCAACAGCTCGGCACCACCGTGACGGGCGCAAGCGGAGACCGGGAGGCCTCGGCATGAACGTCCGCCGGATCGACTTCGGCAAGCTGCTGCCGCAGCTCATCGCGCCGGTCGCGGCACTGGCGCTCGCGGCGGCCATCTCGTCGATCGCGCTGCTGATCAGCGACAAGGACCCGGTCAACGCCTTCAAGCAGATGTACGACTTCGGCCTCACGCCGGACTCCCAGGTGGAGATCCTGAACAAGGCCAGCGAGTTCTACATCGCCGCGGTCGCGGTCGCCATCGGCTTCAAGATGGGCCTGTTCAACATCGGCGTCGAGGGTCAGTCGAAGGTCGGCGCGTTCTTCGCCGGCGCCCTGGCCAGCGCCTCGTTCATGAGCTGGATGCCCGGCCCGCTGCGGATCGTGCTGATCATCGTCGTGGCGATGATCGTCGGCGCGCTGTGGGCGCTCATCGCGGCCCTGCTCAAGACCCAGCGCGGGGTGAGCGAGGTCATCTCCACCCTGATGCTCAACGCCATCGGCGGCCTCGTCGTCACCTGGCTGCTCAACGAGCACTGGGGCGTGCAGGCGCCGGGCGCGCAGATCAAGACCACCGGCATCCTGCCCGAGAACTCCTGGATGCCCGGCCTGCCGATCGTCTCCGGCACCGACCAGAAGGTGCTCGGCTTCCTGGCCATCGCGGTCGTCCTCGGCGTCGTGTACTGGTTCGCCATCGGCCGCACCCGCTTCGGCTTCGACCTGCGGGCCACCGGCTACAACCCGAGCGCGGCCGTGGCCAGCGGCGTCAACGCCAAGCGCATGGTCATCACCGCGATGCTGCTCTCCGGCGCCATCGCCGGCCTGGTCAACCTGCCCCGCATGCTCGGTGAGAGCCACACCTACACCGAGGGCTTCGGCGGCATCGGCTTCACCGGCATCGCGGTCGCCCTGCTCGGGCGCAACCACCCGATCGGCATGGCGCTCGGCGCGCTGCTGTGGGGCTTCCTCGGGCGCTCCCAGCTGATCCTCGACCTGGAGGGCATCCCGAAGGAGATCGTCCTGATCATGCAGGGCGTCACCGTGCTCTCCGTCGTCATCGCCTACGAGCTCGCCGCCCGCATCGGCCGGCGCGCGCAGCAGAAACGGGTCGGCGTCGCGACCGCGGCCCCGGCCGGCTCGGCACCCCTCGCCCCGACGACCGCCGCCGAGGAGTCGAAGTGACCGCCGACACCATGCTCTCGACCGCACCGGCGGCCCCCGCCGGCAAGCCGAAGACGCGGCGGATGAGCACGCCGAAGATCCTGCTGATCATCTCCGGCGTGCTGATCGGCCTGTCCCTGGTCCACTGGCTGACCGGCGCCGACGACGTCACCTCGCAGGGCGCGATCCAGGCCGCCCTGCAGGCCGCGATCCCGCTCGGGCTGGCCGGCCTCGGCGGGCTGTGGTCCGAGCGGGCCGGCGTGGTCAACATCGGCCTGGAGGGCCAGCTCATCCTGGGCACCTGGTTCGGCGCCTGGGGCAGCATCGAGTTCGGGCCGTGGGTCGGGCTGCTGCTCGGCGTCCTGGGCGGCGCGGTCGGCGGGCTGGTGCACGCGCTCGCGACCGTTACGTTCGGCGTCGACCACATCATCTCCGGTGTGGCGATGACGATTCTGGCGCCGGGGCTCGCGCGGTACCTCTCCTTCCTCGCCTGGAGCGACACGCCCGGCGCCGGCGCGACCCAGTCGCCGACCGCGTCGCGGCTGCCGCGCGTGTCCGTGCCGTTCGTCGACGAACTGGCCGGGCTCGAGCGGCGGCAGTGGTTCCTGGTCAGCGACGTCGCCGGGGTGCTGCGCGGCCTCCTGGTCGACGTGTCGATCGTGACGATCCTCGCGGTACTGCTGATCCCGCTGAGCTGGTGGCTGCTGTGGCGCACCTCGTTCGGCCTGCGGGTGCGCTCGGTCGGTGAGGACCCGCACGCGGCCGAGAGCCTCGGCATCAACGTGTACCTCTACAAGTACTACGGCGTGATCATCTCCGGCGCGATGGCCGGCCTGGGCGGCGTGTTCCTGTCGACGGTCAGCTCCGCGATCTACCGCGAGGGCCAGACGGGCGGCCGCGGCTACATCGGCCTCGCCGCCATGATCTTCGGCAACTGGCGGCCGGGCGGCCTGGCGCTGGGCGCCGGCCTGTTCGGCTACACCGACGCGCTGCAGCTGCGAAGGGGCAGCGAGTCGGTGCACGCCCTGCTCATCCTCGTCGGGGCGCTGCTGCTCGCGCTCGCCGTGTGGGAGTTCCGCCGGCGCAACCGTGTGGTGGCCATCTCTTCCGCCGTGCTGGGCGTCCTGTCCTACGTATTGTTCTTCTCGGTGGACAAGATCCCGACGGCACTCGTGCAGGCCGCGCCCTACATCACGGTCCTCGTGGTGCTGGCGCTCGCCGCACAGCGGCTCCGACCGCCTGCCGCGGACGGCAAGCCGTACAGACGCGGAGGATGACGACGGTGGAGCTGGACTGGGCCGTGCTGCGCCGCGCGGCCGTCACGGCGATGGAGCGCGCCTACGCGCCGTACTCGAAGTTCCCGGTCGGCGCGGCGGCGCTCGTCGACGACGGCCGGGTCGTCGTGGGCTGCAACGTGGAGAACGCGTCGTACGGGCTGGGCCTGTGCGCCGAGTGCGGGCTGGTCTCCAACCTTCAGGTGACCGGCGGCGGGCGGCTCGTCGCGCTGGCCTGCGTCGACGCCGACGGGCGCCCGCTCATGCCGTGCGGGCGCTGCCGCCAGCTGCTCTGGGAGCACGGCGGCCCGACGCTGCTCATCGACCACGCGAGCGGCCCGGTGCCGATGTCGCAGCTGCTGCCGTTCGCGTTCGACGACACCGACCTGGCGCGCATCGCCGCCGAGCGGGACCGCCAGCCGACGGTCCCGGCGGCGCTCGCGCTCAAGGTCGGCAGCGGCACCGTCTTCGTCCACCCCGACGTGGCCGACGGCCGCCAGGTCTGGACGGCGTACTGGGAGCGCTCGTCGGGCACCGGCGACGACGAGCCGGCGGGCATCCTCGAGGAGGGCCCGTCCTGGGACACCGCCGCCGAGGGCGTCAACTGGGGGCGGATCCGCACCCCGCGCGTCGTCGTGATCGACGCTCAGGGCACCGCGAGCTGGGCCGGGGACACCCCCCGGCCGGCCGGCATCGAACAGGACTGGAGCGCACCATGAGCTTCGCCGCGGTCGACATCATCCGCGCCAAACGGGACAAGGGCGTCCTCAGCGACGCACAGATCGACTGGGTGGTCGACGCCTACACGCGCGGCGTCGTCGCCGACGAGCAGATGTCGGCCCTGGCCATGGCCATCCTGCTCAACGGCATGACGCCCGGCGAGATCGCCCGCTGGACCGCCGCCATGATCGCGTCGGGCGAGCGGCTGGACCTGTCGAAGGTGGGCCGCCCGACGGTCGACAAGCACTCCACGGGCGGTGTGGGCGACAAGATCACGCTGCCGCTGACGCCTCTCGTGGCCGCATTGGGTGCCGCGGTACCGCAGCTGTCCGGCCGCGGCCTCGGCCACACCGGCGGCACGCTGGACAAGCTGGAGGCGATCCCCGGCTTCGGCACCAAGCTGACGAACGAGCAGTTCACCGAGCAGCTCCGCACCGTCGGCGCGGCCATCTGCGCCGCGGGGGAGGGCCTGGCCCCGGCCGACCGCAAGCTCTACGCGCTGCGCGACGTCACCGGCACCGTCGAGGCGATCCCGCTGATCGCCAGCTCGATCATGAGCAAGAAGATCGCCGAGGGCACCGGGGCGCTCGTCCTCGACGTGAAGTTCGGCTCCGGCGCGTTCATGCGCGACGTCGCCAACGCCCGCGAGCTCGCCCGCACGATGGTCGAGCTGGGCAAGGCGCACGGCGTCACCACGGTCGCGCTGCTCACCGACATGGAGGTGCCGCTCGGCCGCGCGGTCGGGCACTCCGTCGAGGTCGAGGAGTCGCTGGAGGTGCTCGCCGGCGGTGGCCCGGCCGACGTGGTCGAGCTGACCCTCGCCCTGGCCCGGGAGATGCTCGACGCGGCCGGGCTGCCCGACGCCGACCCGCAGGCCGCGCTGGCCGACGGCCGCGCGATGGACGCGTGGAAGGCCATGGTCCGCGCGCAGGGCGGCGACCCCGAGGCGCCGCTGCCGGTCGCCGGCGAGGTGGAGCACATCACCGCCGACCGCGACGGCTACCTGGCCACCCTCGACGCGTACGCCGTGGGCGTGGCCGCCTGGCGCCTCGGCGCCGGCCGCGCCCGCAAGGAGGACCCGGTGAGCGCCTCGGCCGGGATCATCCTGCACCGCAAGCCCGGCGCGGCGGTCCGCGCCGGGGACGTGATCATGGAGCTGCGCGCCGAGGACGCGACGCGCCTGCCGGCTGCCCTGGAGGTAGCCCGCGGCGCGGCGACGATCGCCGACGCTCCGCCCAGCCCGCGCAAGCTCATCCTGGACAGGATCTCCTGATGCCCGAGCTCATCAAGGCCCCGACCCAGATTCCCGTGCCCGGCGGCAAGGTGATCGACGAGTACGTCGGCCGCGTCAACTCCGGCGAGAGCGCCGTGTCGATCGCGAAGATGCTCGCCCCGGGCGGCTGGACGGAGCCGTTCCAGACGCCGGCGTTCGACGAGTTCACCGTGGTACTGCGGGGCACGGTCCGCGTCGAGCACGACGGCGGGGTCATCGACGTGTCAGCCGGTCAGGCGATCGTGACGCGCGCCGGCGAGCGGATCCGCTACACCACGCCCACCGAGGAGGGCGCGGAGTACATCGCGATCTGTCTCCCCGCATTCGGTCCTGACCTGGCCAATAGGGACCCGGACTAATCAACGGGTTACAGTGCGCGGGTGACCGACACGGCGCCCGATCCGCAGCGGGTCCGGGAGACCAGCCTCGAGGAGCTGCACCGCCTGCGGCTCCCGCTCCCGCCACCGAACTTCCCGCTGTGCTGGGAGCCGGGAGACACCGTGGAGCTGCGCCCCGGGCCTGAGATCGAGGCGCGCACCGCGATCCTCAACGTGGTCCTGGCGCGGGCCTTCGGCATGCCGCCCGAGCTGGCGATGCAGTGGCTGCTGGAGGCTCGGCTGGTCGACCGGCTGACCCCGCCGGAGTGGCAGTTCGTCTCCGACGGCAAGGGCGACGAGCGGTCGTTCGCGCTGCACGCGGAGGCGATGTTCGCGCTGTCGTGGCTGCTCGGCATCGCGATGGACCTCGACCCGCTGCGCCCGTCGCCCGAAGGGCTGATGGAGCGCCTGCCCAACCTGGGGCAGGGGGAGTCGTTCCTGACCTGGCGTCGCCGCACGCTCGCGGCGCCGCGTGACGCGGCCTCGGCCGCCGTCCAGCTCGATCTGTATTACTGCCTGGACTGGTCCTTCCTGGAGGCGGAGCGGCGCCGGCTGCCGCCGCCGGGACAGATCGACTCCAACGCGGTGGGGCAGCGTCGCTGGGCGCTCGAGTGGGCCGTGATCTTCGCCGGCCCGTACCACGGCAATCCCCCGAACTGGGAAGAGGTCGACCTCTCGACGTAGGCCCTCACCGGCGCCGCCACACGGTCAGCTCCACCGCTGCCGTCACGGCGATCGGCTCCGGCATCCCCCGCAGCGCGGCCTCGACCGCCGCGGGGTCGGTGTGCCACGCGCTCGGACCCATCGCGACCAGGGCCTGCGCCTCGGCATGCGTCAGGCGCAGCGGCGCGGTCAACGAGCGTTGCGACTCGGGCCGGAACAGCGGATCGAGGCCGGCCGCCAGCCGGGCGGGCTTGTCGGGGTCGACGCCGAGCAGGCCCAGCGCCTCCACCAGCGACGCGAGGTGCTCCGGCGCCGGGGTGACCACGACCAGCCGGCCGCCGGGCCGCAGCACCCGCGCGAACTCCTGCGGGGAGCGGGGCGCGAAGACGTCGAGGAGGGCGTCGGCCGTGCCGTCGGCCAGCGGGAGGCCGTGCCAGACGTCGGCGCGCACGGCGCCGATGCGCGGGTCGGCCCGGGCGGCGCGGCGCAGCGCGGCCTTGGACACGTCGACGGCCAGCCCGAAGGCGCCTGGCGGCAGCGCCCGGGCCAGGTGGTGGGCCGTCCCGGCGCCGACCTCGACGACGAATCCGGCGTCGCTGACCACCGCGGCCAGTGCGTCGGAGATCAGGTCGTAGTGGCCCCGGCTCAGCAGGTCGACCCGTGCCTGCACCATCTCGGTGCTGTCCCCGGGGTGGGTGACCCGGCCCGCGGTGAGATCGACGTACCCCTGCCGGGCGACGTCGAACGAGTGCCCCCGCGGGCAGCGCAGCGACCGCTCGGCGGCGTGCAGCGGATCCCGGCAGACCGGACAGCGCAGATGTGTGATGACGGCGGCGTGCACCCCACTAGTGTCATTCCATGGCTGCTCCTACCTACGACGAGATCCGTCGCGCGCCCAAGGCCCTGCTCCACGATCACCTCGACGGGGGGCTGCGGCCCGCCACCATCCTCGATCTGGCCGCCGGGATCGGCCACAAGCTGCCCGCGGCGACGCCGGAAGGGCTCGGCGAGTGGTTCGTGGCGGCCGCCGACTCCGGCTCCCTGGAGCGGTATCTGGAGACCTTCGCCCACACCGTGGCCGTCATGCAGACGGCCGAGTCCCTGCACCGGGTCGCCCGGGAGTGCGCGCTCGACCTGGGGACCGACGGCGTCGTCTACGCCGAGGTCCGCTTCGCCCCGGAGCAGCACCTCGAGCGCGGCCTCACGCTGCCCGAGGTGGTCGAGGCGGTGCTGGACGGGTTCCGCGACGGCTCGGCCGAGGCCGCGGCCGCCGGCAGCCCGATCCGGGTCGGCACGCTGCTGACCGCGATGCGGCACGCCGCGCGGTCCATGGAGATCGCCGAGCTCTCTGTGCGGTACCGCGACGCCGGCGTCGTCGGCTTCGACATCGCCGGGGCGGAGGCGGGCTACCCGCCCACCCGGCACCTGGACGCATTCGAATACCTCCAGCGCGAGAACTCGCATTTCACCATCCACGCCGGCGAGGCGTTCGGCCTTCCATCGATCTGGCAGGCCATCCAGTGGTGCGGCGCCGACCGGCTCGGACACGGCGTCCGCATCGTCGACGACATCGGGCCGGACAACTCGCTCGGCCGGCTCGCCGCCTACGTCCGCGACAAGCGCATCCCGCTGGAGCTGTGCCCGTCGTCGAACGTGCAGACCGGCGCCGCGCCCTCGATCCGGGAGCACCCGATCGGGCTGCTGCGTGACCTGCGGTTCCGGGTCACCGTCAACACCGACAACCGGCTGATGAGCGGCACGTCCATGAGCCGCGAGATGGCGCTGCTGGTCCAGGCGTTCGGCTACGGCTGGTCCGAGTTGCAGTGGTTCACGGTGAATGCCATGAAGAGCGCGTTCATTCCGTTCGATGAAAGGCTGGCCTTGATCAACGATGTGATCAAGCCCGCGTATGCCAAGCTGGCCTGACGGATGGGCTGGGATGTCCGGCTTTGTCGTCCGTGATCATCTGGGTGCATCGGGTAAATCGCCCAGCGTGTACGGACGATCGCCGGATATCCCCGCCAAACGGACCTTCCTTTCATCCTGGTGCATATCGTCCAGGGCGAGGCCTGGGCTTTCTTCTTGGGACGCGACATGGTGGAATCTCGGGGGTCTGGCCCAGTAGGGTCGGCCGGTCGCGGGCGCCTGCTGTTCCACAAGGCGCCGGTTCGGAGGGCGGTGAAGTGAGCAAACGGCCACAGACGCGGGAGCCCGTCTCGTCGCGTCTGCGTTTCCCGGTCGGAAGGCTCCGAGACCTGCCGATCTGGTCAAAGCTCGGCCTGATCATGATCGTTCCTATCATCGCGACGATCGTGGTCGGCACGAACGGTCTGGTGGGCAATATCGGTGAGGCGAACGACGCCGACCGCGCCCGCACCCTCTCCGGCCTGTCGCTGCAGGCCTCCCGCCTGGTGCACGAGCTGCAGAGCGAGCGGGCCAACGCGGCCCTGCTGCTCGGCGTGATCGGCAAGGGCGGCGACGTCGAAGCGCGCGCCGTCTTCGAGCGGCAGATCCAGAAGACCGACGACGTGAGCAAGGACTACCGGCTCAACCGCTCCGGTCTCGCCGACCCGCCGGACGACTTCCGCAAGCAGCTCACGGCGATCGACACCCAGCTGCTCGACCTGTCCGGGATGCGCAAGCAGATCACCGAGGGCGGCAAGGAGCTGCCGGCCAGCGTCGTCGTCAGCAAGTACCGCACGCTGATCGACGACCTGCTCGGCATCCGCGACAGTGCGGCGGAGCTGTCCAGCAACCCGTCGCTCGGCGCCGACATGCGCGCCGCGGCCGCGATCTCGGAGATGAAGGAGCAGGTCGCGCTGGAGCGCGTCGTCGTGCTCCGGGCCCTGACCAGCAACGTGTTCAGCCCGCAGCTGCGCAAGGAGTTCAGCGCCACGCTCACCGGCTACGACCAGGCCGAGGAGCAGTTCCGCATCGTCTCCGAGCCCTGGCACCGCGACCTCTTCGACAAGAAGATCGCCGGTTCCGACCTGCGCGAGGCCGCCCAGTTCGAGGGCCGGCTCACGCCGGTGACCACGGACGCGCTGCCGGCCGACGCCCCGTCGACCCAGGCGTGGGACAACGCCATGGTCAACAAGGCGAACCTGCTCCGCGGCATCGAGAGCGAGTTCGACGAGCACAACATCGAGGCCGCCACGGCCCACCGCAACGACCTGCAGCGCCAGGTGCTCGTCACCGCCGGCGCCCTGCTCGGCATGCTGCTGCTGGCCATCCTCTTCGCCTGGATCGTGGCCCGGTCGATGGCCCGCTCGCTGCGCGAGCTGCGCCACGGCGCCCTGACGGTCGCCCAGTTCGGCCTGCCGCAGGCGGTGCAGCGACTGCGTGACCCGTCACTGGCCACCCAGATGTCACCGCACCAAGTGGCGTTGCAGATCGCCGAACCGCTGCCGATCCGCAGCCGCGACGAGTTCGGTCAGGTGGCCGAGGCGTTCAACGCCGTCCACCTGGAGGCCGTCCGCACCGCGGCCGAGCAGGCCGCACTGCGCGCCTCCGTCGCGACGATGTTCGTCAACCTCGCCCGCCGCTCCCAGATCCTGGTCGACCGGCTCATCGGTCACCTCGACCGGCTGGAGCGCGGCGAGGAGGACCCCGACCGTCTGGCCGAGCTCTTCCAGCTCGACCACCTGGCCACCCGGATGCGCCGTAACGACGAGAACCTCCTGGTCCTCGCCGGCGCCGACTCGACCCGCATCCAGCGCGAGCCCGCCCCGCTCATGGACGTGCTCCGCGCCGCGCAGTCCGAGGTCGAGCACTACACGCGCATCGAGTTCGGCATGATCGACCGGGACATCGAGATCGCGGCCCACGCGGTCAACGACATGGTCCACCTGGTCGCCGAGCTGCTCGACAACGCGACCGCCTTCTCGCCGCCGGACTCGGCCGTCATCGTCGAGGCCCGCCGCGTGGGCGACCGCTCGGTGCTCCTGGTCGAGGACCACGGCATCGGCATCTCGCCCGAGCAGCTGGCCGAGCTCAACGACCGCCTCGCCAACCCGCCGATGGTCGACGTCGCCGTCTCCCGGATGATGGGCCTCGTCGTGGTCGCCCGGCTGGCGGCCCGGCACGGCGTCAAGGTCGAGCTGCGGACCGCGCGTGAGCGCGGCACCGTCGCCGACGTGACGCTGCCGGCCGGTGTGCTCGTGCCGCGGGCGCTGTCCGGGCGGGCGACCGCCGGGATGCCGACCGCCGGCATGCCCGCCGTCGGCCCCAACGACGTCGTCCAGGCCCGGCCCATCCCGGCCAACCCGTCGCCGCGCTCGCCGCTCGCCTCGCCGCTGGCGCTGGAGAGCGGGCCCACCAACGGGCCGCGCTTCGGCACGCTCACCAGCAGCGGGCTGTTCGGCGGGCAGGGCAACACGGGCGAGCGCCCGACGGTCAACGGCTTCGCCAACGGCGCACCGCCGCGTCCGGCCCCGCCGGTCGAGCGGCCTCCGTTCGGCGGCCCGCCGGCCCCGCCGCCGCGCCAGGGACCCTCCAACGGCAACGGCGGGCGCAACCTGCCGGCCTGGTCCGACCTGACCGGCGTCGACAACAACAACGACGACGACCCGTACTCCTCGCGGCGCAACCCGCCCAGCGAGCTCAACCCGCTGCCCCAGCGGCGGGCCAACGAGAACTGGACGCTCGACGGTGAGGTCGCCGACGACGCCGAGGTGAGCGGCCAGATCCCGCGCCAGCGGCCGGAGACGGTCGAGCCGCCGGCAGCGTTCGCGCCGCCCGCGTGGCCGCCGGCCTCCACCCCGGCGCCGCCGCCACACCTCCAGCAGCCGCCCGCGCCCGAGCCGATGTACCGCCAGCCGGAGCCGCAGCCGCAGCCGCCCGTCGACATGACGGCCGAGATCCCGCGGGTGCGCCTCGACTGGGACCCGGCGCCGGCGGAGACCGACACCGCGGCCTCGCGCCAGCGGTTCGTCGACGAGACGATGGAGCTGCCGATCTTCCGGGAGCTCGAGTCGGCGTGGTTCCAGACGACGAGCAAGCGGCCGACGTTCGACGACCCCGCGCCGGCGGCCCAGCCCGCCGAGACGCCGGTCCAGAACGGCACGTCAGCCTCCCGGCCCGTCGAGGTCACCTACAGCGACGCTCCGTCCCCATACGTGCCGCCGCAGCGATTTGAAACCCGCACTCCGGGTGAAGGTTCGCGAGGTTCGGCCGACCGGGGGACGGTCGGTCCGGCAGTAAACTGGCACACTGCGGCAGACGAAGGATGGCAAGCGGCAGCGGCACTCGCCGATGCGCAGGAATTCTCTACGACCGATCGGGGTTTGCCCAAGCGGGTCCCGATGTCGCAGTTGGTTCCCGGAGGGGTCGAAAAGGCCACCGCCAGTGCGCACAAGCGGACACCGGAATCCGTGCGCGGCCTGTTGTCGGCGTACCACCGAGGCGTTCAGCGCGGCCGCACGCGGTCCGACGACTCGAAAACCCCGGAGCCGACTTCGGCCGGGCCTCAAAACTCGCAGGTTGGCAAGGAGCAAGAGGCATGACTTCTACGCAGGATCTCGGTTGGCTCCTCGCCAACTTCGCAGACCGGGTGCCTGGGGTGGCCCACGCGGTTGCCGTCTCGGCCGACGGCCTGCTGTTGGCGGCCTCTCGCGATCTGCCGCGCGACCGGGGCGACCAGCTCGCCGCGATCGCGTCCGGCTTGGTGAGCCTGACCCAGGGCGCCTCCCGCTGCTTCGAGGGCGGCGCGGTGCTCCAGACGGTCGTGGAAATGGACAACGGCTTCCTGTTCCTGATGTCGATCTCCGACGGCTCGTCGTTCGCGGTCCTCGCGGCCCGCGCCTGCGACGTCGGCCAGGTCGGCTACGAAATGGCGCTGCTGGTCGATAGGGTCGGTGACGCACTGACGCCTCCGCCTCGGCCAACCGCCTCTATGCTCGGCTGAAGCTGAATTAGGTGACAGAGCTCTACGAGTTATTTGCTGTTGACGAGGCCCGACGAGTGAGGAGGTGAACGGCGAACATGGCCGAACGCGATGAGCCAACGGGCGCGTTGGTAAGGCCGTACGCCGTCACCCGAGGTCGCACCAAGCCCAAGCTTGAAATTGCGATCGAGGCGCTGGTCGAGACCACCGTGCGTGGCCGTGCGGCCAATACGAGGCCGGGCGGCACGCACGGCCAGGAGCAGCAATACATCTCCACGCTTTGCGACGGTCGCTTGCAGTCCCTCGCCGAGATCGCGGCGCGCATGCAGCTCCCGCTGGGTGTCGCGCGGGTCATTGTGGCGGACATGGCTGCCGATGGACTGGTCGCGGTGTACGAGCCGACCTCGCTCGACGATAACGAGTCGGTGGGCACAGAACTGCTTGAGAGGGTGCTGAGTGGACTTCGGAGGCTCTGACGTGGCGGTCCGCCCAGGGCGGGTCACGTCAGCGAAGATCGTCATCGCCGGCGGTTTCGGCGTGGGCAAGACCACACTGGTCGGATCGGTCTCGGAGATTACCCCGCTGACCACCGAGGCCATCATGACCTCCGCCGGTGTCGGTGTCGATGACACCCGCAACGTGCCCGGCAAGACCACGACCACGGTCGCGATGGACTTCGGTCGCATCTCGATCGATCGTGATCTCATCTTGTACCTCTTCGGCACGCCGGGCCAGACGCGTTTCTGGTTCATGTGGGACGAGCTGGTGCGGGGCGCGATCGGCGCGGTCGTAATGGTGGACACGCGGCGCCTCGCCGACTGCTTCGCCGCCATCGACTTCTTCGAGCACCGCCGGCTGCCGTACCTGGTCGCCATCAACTGCTTCGACGGCGTTCAGTACCACAACGCCGACGATGTCCGCGAGGCCCTGGCGATCTCCAGCGACGTGCCGGTGGTCTCGTGTGACGCGCGGTCGCGCGAGTCGACGAAGAACGTGCTCATCTCCCTGGTGGAGTACGTGCTGTCGATGCGCCGCACCCGCGCCACCGCTCCCGCGTAACCGCGGCACCCACTCAGCCGCTGACGCGCACCGAGGATCCCGGAAGGGACACTCGGTGCGTGTTTGCGTTCGCCCTGGTTACGTTCCGCATCGCTTCGCTCACTGTCGCTAGATGGGTGGACTGAGCGGTCGCTGGAGCATCCGGCCATGTCGATGGTGCCCACGGGTATCCCCGCGGCTCACGGCGCCCTCTGCGGGCCACTGAGGGCACAAGAAAGGGCCGCCCCACCGGAAGGGGGCGGCCCTTGTCGCGTTCGTGGTGTCAGCGGCGAGCCGAGCGGTACTCGTACTCGCGCTCCTGGTAGTCCCGGCTCGCCTCGCGGCTGAAGTCCCAGCCGCCGGCCGACTCGCGACCCGGCCGGCCGCCGACCGCGAAGCCGCCGACCTCCTGGCCGCGGCGCCAGCCGCGGAAGTAGCCGGTGGTGTGCGCGGCGATCTGGGCCGCGTCGCGGACGATGCGCAGCGGGCGCTCCGGCGCGTTGACCGGGGCACCGGGCACGAGGTTCTGCTGCGGGACGCGCCGCGGCAGGCCCGAGTGGGTCTCCTCGACGACCTCCGGGGCACTGGCCCGCTGGGCCGCCTGCCAGGCCGAGTCGTTCGAGTTCTCCCAGCTGACGGCCGGGCGCTCGACCGGCTGCTCGGCGTCTGCGTCTGCGTCCCAGTCGGTGAACCAGGCGGACCGGGCCGCGGCGAAGATCAGCAGGTCGCCGTCGCCGTCGTCGGTGGCGGGCTTGGCGGTGGCCTCGGCGCGCTCGGCCGCGGCGCGGCGGCTGCGGCCGGCGCCACTACCGCTGCTGCGGGCCGTGGCGCGCTCGGTCGACGGCTCCACCAGGCGGAGCGCCGGCGGCTCGAAGCGGAACTCGCCGCTGTAGTCGCCGCTCAGCTCGCCGCTGTAGCCCGTGGCCAGGGCCGGGTCCGGCACCGGGGCCGGCTCGACCAGGCGTAGGCCCGCCGGCTCGGCCGGCAGGTCACCGGTCTGCCACGGCGGGGGCACGCGGCCCTCGCGCTGGCGGGGCAGCTCGACCTGGCGCTCAGCCGGACGCTCGATCGGACGCTCAGCTGGACGCTCAGCCGGACGCTCGGCCGGACGCTCGATCGGACGCTCAGCGGACCGCTCTTCCGGCCGCTCGGAGCGGGACCGCTCGCTCCGCGGGATCTCGCTGCGGGAGCGCTCGGAACGGGGGAGGTCCGTCCGGGACCGCTCCGACCGCGGGACCTCGGTGCGGGACCGCTCGCTGCGGGTCGGCTCGGCCTCGGCGGCCTCGGCGCGGTTGCGCTCGGCCCGCCGCGACTCGGAGCGCGACGGCTGCTCGTCGAGCTCGGCCGCGCGGCTCCGCTCGGAGCGGCTGCGCTCGGACCGGGGACGGTCCGACCGGCTCAGCTCGGACCGGCTCAGGATCTCCGAACGCCCGATGTCCGACGAACGACCCAGGTCCGCGGACCGGTCCAGGTCGAGCTCGGCCGGCGGCGCCGGGATGTCGCTCAGCCGGGGCAGGCTGCTCAGCTCGGACGACGGGGCCAGCGGGTCGGAGAAGGAGAACGGCTTGTCCGGCGCCGGCTCCGAGCCGTTGAGCGGCCAGCCCGACCGCGGGCCCGACGTCTGGGCGACCGGGTCGAGGACCGGCGGCTCGCCGAGCGAGCTCAGGTCGCTCAGCCGCATCGAGCCGGTATCGACCGGCGGCACCGAGGTGACCGGGGCGGCCGGCGGCGCCGAGGTCGACGCGGCCGGGGCCAGCGGGTCGTACCCGTACGAGGTCTCGAAGCGCGGCGGCTCGGCCGGCTCGAGGCCCGCGATCAGCGGGGCGATGCCGGGCGGAGGCGGCGGCATGAGCGAGGTGAACTGCGGCTCGGTCGCCGTGGGCGGCGGGATGACCGGCTCGGGCGCCACCGGCGGCGGCGCGACCGGCGCGGGTGCCACCGGCAGCGGCGCCACGGGCTTCGGCTGCGGAGGAGGACCCTGCAGCGGCACCGGAATCGACTGCATCGACGCCGGAACGGGCTGCTGCTGGAAGGTCGGCGGGATCGGCGGCGCCGGGGCGTAGGTCGGCGTCGGCGGCGTGTAGGCCGCCGGCGTGTACCCGGGCGGGGTCGACGTGACCGGCGGCGCCGAGGTCACCGACGCGGCGGCCGGGGTGTACCCGGGCGGCGTCGAGATGACCGGCGACGTGGACAGGCCGGGCGGCGACGACACGACGGCGGCCGGGGGCGCGGAGACGACCGGCGGCTGGGCCTGGGCGGGCACGGGCTGGGCCCGGCGACGGCCGCCGACGGCGCGCGACGCGGCCGACTCCTCGGCCCGGGCGACCTCGGCGGCGCGGGAGGCGACCCGCGAGCGCTCGGCGGACGCCGCGGGGGCGGCCGGCGCGGCGGGAGCGGCCGGAGCCGCGGCCCGGCTGCCGTGCTTGCCGGCGGTCTCGGTGGCCGCGGCGCGGGCCGAGCGTGTGGGCGTGGCCTCGGCCGTGGCCGCGGCCCGCAACGGGGTGGCCGGGGCGAGCGGGGTGGCCGGGCGCTGGCGGGTGGTGCGGCCGACCGGGTTCATCTTGTCGGCGAGCACGCCGACAAGGGCCGCGGCGGCGGCGTCGCTGGCCCGGACCGCGGCGACCGACTGCCGGATGGTCTCGGCGACGGCGGTGGTCAGGGCCCGGTTGACGCCGGTGCGGCGGGGGGTCTCGGCGATCGCGACGCGCAGCGCGGTGATCGCCTCGCCGAGCGTCTCGGCGTCGGAGACGCCGGTCGCGGCGAGGTCGTTGACGACCTGGGCGTCGCGGTTGCGCCCGGCGGCGCCGCCGCCGAGGATGCCCGGTTCGGGCAGCGCGTCGAGGATGGCGAGCGGGATCGCCTCGGCCGGGTCCGGGTAGGCGCGCAGGGCGGCCGGGTAGAGCTCGCGGAGGACCTCGCGCAGCGTGGCCGCGGCGCTCTGCCGCCCGGCGACCACCGCGGCGTGCGCGGCGAGGACCGGCTTGAGCGGGAGCATGTCGCGGGGCGGGCTCTGACCGACCGCGGAGAGGACGCCGGCCTGCAGCGCCCGGGCCAGGCCGACCGCGCGCCGTTCGGCCGCGTTGGACTGGATCTCCTCGGGCGACTCGTCATCGGCGAAGCGCTCGGCGTAGTCGTCGGCCGAGTCGTCGTCGGTGAAGGCCAGCATGCGGCCCGCCGCGGTGAGCAGCTGGGTGACGACGTGGTCGTCGCTCTCGGCCGCGACCGCCACGGCGGACTGGCCGCCGGAGCGCTGCGCAAGCAACGCGCTGAGCTCGGCGTAGCCGCCGGCGTCGTCGCTCACCTCGCAGATGTCGATGAGTCGGCCGGCGTCGTCGACGACCGCGACGGTCAACCAGATGTCGGAACCCGACTGCGGCTCGGCGGGGTCAGCCGACGCCAGACCGCAGTACACCCGAACGAGCGCCACCGCGTCGTCCTCCTCTCGGGACATCAGTTGAGCTTTCGTCACTCGGCGGGGACGTGTCCCGGCGCCCCGCCGTGTGTTGCCGCAGGTCAAACTGAACGGCCTCTAGTCAACAGGTTGACGGCGCGTGACGCGATCAGCCGAAACGGCTGAATGCCGCCCTGGCTGATCGTCGTCCACCGGCGCCGCCCGTCCGGCTAGGGGTCGGGTCTCGCCCGCCGTGCCAAAATGCCCACGGCTTAGATCCTGTCGGTCACAAATCAATCACGCCAGTCCGCGGCGGCAGAAATCTTGCCGATTATCGTCCGCCAGCCGAGCGCTGCCTGTTGTGCCCCGATTTTCTTCAGCCGGCGCTTCGCGAAGAAGCCGCCGATGCCACCCGATACCGCAGCCCGGAGGGCCTCGTCGAGATCATCGAGCGGAGAGCCGGTCGAGAGCGCGGTGCGGACCGGCTCGAGGCGCAGGCCGTAAGCAAGGTCACGGGCGGCCTCACCCGCGGCGAGCAACAGGTCGGCGTCCCACGCGTCCTGTCCGCCGCGGAGGTTCTCCACCACGAGGTCCAGCTCGTAGCGGTTCTCTTCGGTGGCGACCACCGACGAGACGGTGATCCGCTTCTTGAGGCTCTCCCAGGTGTCCAGCTGGACCATGTCGTGCTCGGCGTCGGACTGCACGAACTCGACGAGGCCCTCGACGCTGCGGAAGAGCAGGAGCTTGCCCTCGTGGCTGAGGAAGACGGGAACCTCCTCAGGCTCGGGCTCCTCCTCTTCCTCCTCCTCTTCTTCTGCCTCGTCCTCTACTTCTTCGTCTTCTGCTTCGTCGTCGGCCGCGGCTTCGTCCGATTCGTCGGACTCCGTGTCATCCTTGTCGACGTCCTTGGCCGCGGCGGAACTTTCATCGGCCTCATCGTCCGTCGCGGCGGCGGTCTCCTCGTCGGACTCGTCGCCGTCCTTCTTCTTCGCGGCGGCGGACGTCTTCTTCTTGGCGCGCGCGGGCTCCGGCTCGGGCTCTTCCTCGAACAGCTCGGGGTTCTCGAGGATGACGACCTCGTCCTCGTCGACCTCGTCCTCCCGGCGCCGCAGCACCGCGAAGTCGTCGTCCTCGTCCTCGGCGACCTGGGTCGGCGTCAGCTCGTTGGACATGCGGTAGGCCCGCAGGGTGTAGCCGACGCCCTTGGGCAGCGCGAGCTCGATCGGCTCGATCTTGACGTCGCCCCACATCGCGTCGGCGAGAGCGGACCGCTCGGCGCCTTCGTCCTCGACGTCCTCGACCTCGTCGACCTCTTCGTCGGTGAGCTCGTCAGAAACCTCGACCGGCTCGTCCTTCTTCGGGTCCTTCTTCGCGGCGGACGAAGCAGACGAACGGGATGACTGGCGGGCCACTGTGACCTCCATAGTCGGCTCGGCGTGCGGGCACACGTGGCCTCGCGCACAAACACCCTAGTGTGTCCGGAGTGCGGCGGTCAGACCCCCTTGGGGTGCCACACCGTCTTGATCTCCAGCAGCGACAGCATCCGGGATACGCCCGGGTCAGCGGACCAGTCGGGGCTGCTCGGGCGGATCACCCGCTTCAGGTTCTCCGCTGCCGCGACCTCGAACTCGCCCCCGAGTGTGGGATCCGTCACACCGGTGAGATCGATGGCGTTGACGTCCATGTGCGCCGCCAGCCATGGCCCCATCTCGGCGACCTTGCCGGTCAGCAGGTTCACGACCCCGCCCGGCAGGTCGGAGGTGGCCAGCACCTCGGCGAGCGAGACGGCGGGCAGCGGCCGGTCCTCGGACGCGATCACGACCACGGTGTTGCCGCCGACGATCGCCGGCGCGACGACGCTGACGAGGCCGAGCAGCGACGAGTCGGCGGGCGCCACGATCCCGACCACGCCGGTCGGCTCGGGGGAGGACAGGTTGAAGTACGGCCCGGCGACGGGGTTGGCCCCGCCGTGGATCTGCGCGATCTTGTCGGACCACCCGGCGTACCACACCCAGCGGTCGATCGCGGCGTCCACCAGTACCGCCGCATCCTTCCGGGACACCCCCTCCGCGGCCTTCACCTCGGCCACGAACTGGTCCCGGCGGCCCTCCAGCATCTCCGCGACCCGGTAGAGGATCTGCCCGCGGTTGTACGCCGTGGCGCCGGACCACTTGCCGGTCGCGGCGCGGGCCGCCTTCACGGCGTCGCGCACGTCCTTGCGGGAGGCGAGCGCCGCGTTCGCCAGGAACTCGCCGGAGGGGGAGTGCACCTGGTACGACCTCCCGGACTCGCTGCGCGGGAACGCGCCGCCGATGAAGAGCTTGTAGGTCTTGCGGACGGCGAGGCGCGCGGGCGTCTCAGTGCTCAAGATAGGCCTCCAGCCCGTGCCGGCCACCCTCGCGGCCGTAGCCCGACTCCTTGTAACCGCCGAACGGCGAGGCGGGGTCGAACTTGTTGAACGTGTTGGCCCAGACGACGCCGGCGCGCAGCTGGTCCGCGATCTCGAGGATCCGGGAGCCCTTCTCGGTCCAGACCCCGGCGGACAGCCCGTACGGCGTGTTGTTCGCCTTCTCGACCGCCTCGGCGGGCGTGCGGAAGGTGAGCACCGACAGCACCGGCCCGAAGATCTCCTCGCGGGCGATCCGGTGCGCCTGGGTGACCCCGGTGAAGATCGTGGGCGCGAACCAGAAGCCGCGCTCCGGCAGCTCGCACGGCGCCGACCAGCGCTCGGCGCCTTCCTCCTCGCCGACCTGGGAGAGCTCCCGGACGCGGGCGAGCTGGGCGGCCGAGTTGATCGCGCCGACGTCGGTGTTCTTGTCGAGCGGGTCGCCGACGCGCAGCCGCGCCATCCGGCGCTTCAGGGACGCCAGGAACTCCTCGGCGACCGACTCCTGCAGCAGCAGCCGCGAGCCGGCGCAGCACACGTGGCCCTGGTTGAAGAAGATGCCGTTGACGACGCCCTCGACCGCCTGGTCGATCGCCGCGTCGTCGAACACGATGTTCGCCGCCTTGCCGCCCAGCTCCAGGGTGAGCTTCTTGCGGCTACCGGCGACGGCCCGCGCGATCGCCCGCCCGACCTCGGTCGACCCGGTGAACGCCACCTTGTCGACGCCGGCGTGCTCGACGAGCAGCCGCCCGGTCTCCCCGGCGCCGGTCACGATGTTGACCACGCCCAGCGGCAGCTCGGCCTGCTGGCAGATCTCGGCGAACAGCAGCGCCGTGAGCGGCGTCGTCTCGGCCGGCTTCAGCACGACCGTGTTGCCCGCGGCGAGCGCCGGGGCGATCTTCCAGGCCAGCATGAGCAGCGGGAAGTTCCACGGGATGACCTGGCCGGCCACGCCGAGCGGCTTCGGGTCGGGCCCGAAGCCGGCGTAGGGCAGCTTGTCGGCCCAGCCCGCGTAGTAGAAGAAGTGCGCAGCGACGAGCGGCACGTCGACGTCGCGGGACTCGCGGATCGGCTTGCCGTTGTCCAGCGACTCCAGGACCGCGAGCTCGCGGGCCCGCTCCTGGATGATCCGGGCGATCCGGAAGAGGTACTTCGCCCGCTCCCGCCCCGGCATCGGCCCCCAGACCGTGTCGAAGGCGTGCCGCGCGGCGCGGACGGCGTCGTCGATGTCGGCGGCGTCGGCGCAGGCGATGTCGGCGAGGAGCTCCTCGCTGGCCGGGTTGATCGACTTGAAGGGCTCGCCCTTGCCGTCGACGAACTCGCCGTTGATGAAGAGGCCATACGACGAGCGGATGTCGACGATCGACCGCGACTCCGGCGCCGGTGCGTACTGGAAGTCCATCGTCGTCCTAGTCCAGGGTGAAGTAGTCGGGGCCCGAGTAGCGGCCGGTGGTCATCTTGGTGCGCTGCATGAGCAGGTCGTTGAGCAGCGTCGACGCGCCGAACCGGAAGCGGTCCGGGTCGAGCCAGTCCGGGCCGGCCGTCTCGTTGACCAGCACGAGGTACTTGATCGCGTCCTTGGCGGTCCGGATGCCCCCGGCGGGCTTCACGCCGATGATCCGGCCGGTCTGCTCGCGGAAGTCGCGCACGGCCTCCAGCATCACCAGCGTCACGGGCAGCGTCGCCGCGGGCTGCACCTTGCCGGTCGACGTCTTGATGAAGTCGGCGCCGGCCAGCATCGCCAGCCAAGAGGCGCGGCGCACGTTGTCGAGCGTCGCCAGCTCGCCGGTCTCCAGGATGACCTTGAGGTGCGCGTCGCCGCACGCCTCCTTCACCGCCGCGATCTCGTCGTGGACCTCGGCGTATCGCCCGGCGAGGAACGCGCCCCGGCTGATCACCATGTCGATCTCGTCGGCGCCGGCCGCGACCGCCGCCCGCGTGTCGGCGAGCTTGACGTCGAGCGGCGCCTGGCCGGACGGGAACGCGGTCGCGACGCTCGCCAGGTGCACGCCGGTGCCGCGCAGGGCCTCGGCGGCCACCGGGATCATCGCCGGGTAGACGCAGATCGCCGCGGCGCTCGGACAGGTGGCGTCGGCCGGGTCGGGCCGCACCGCCTTGGCGCACAGCGCGCGGACCTTGCCCGGCGTGTCCGAGCCTTCCAGCGTGGTCAGGTCGACCATGCGGATGGCCAGGTCGAGGGCCTGGGCCTTGGCGGTCGTCTTGATCGAGCGGGTGCCGAGCATCGCGGCGCGCTGCTCCGCCCCGACCTGGTCGACGCCCGGCAAGCCGTGGAGGAAGGTCCGCAACGCGCCTTGTGAGCGCGCGACCTCGGCGGTGAGGGTCATGTCCCAAATACTAGGCTGTCGGTCTGTGGACGTACTCGTGGTGGATCACCCCCTGGCCAAGTCGCGACTGACCGCGATGCGCGACGAACGCACCGACAACGGTGCCTTCCGGGCGGCATTGCACGAACTCACCACGATGCTGGTGTACGAGGCGGCACGCTCGTTCGCGACCGAGACCTTCCCGGTCAAGACGCCGGTCGCGGTCGCCGAGGGCACCCGGCTGGCCAACCCGCCGCTGCTCGTGCCGGTCCTGCGGGCCGGGCTGGGCATGGCCGACTCGGCGCTCGCGCTGTTGCCGGAGTCGTCGATGGGGTTCGTGGGGCTCGCCCGCGACGAGCACACGTTCCAGCCGCGCGCCTACATGGAGTCACTGCCACGTGACCTGGCCGGCATCCCCGTGCTGGTTCTCGACCCGATGCTCGCCACCGGCGGCTCGCTGGAGCACTGCGTGCGGCTGCTGGTCGACCGCGGCGCGACCGACATCACCGTGCTGTGCGTGCTGGCCGCGCCAGCCGGCATCGAGCGGCTGGCCAACTCGGGCCTGCCCATGCGCCTGGTGACGGCCGCCATCGACGAGAAGCTCAACGAGCGGATGTTCATCGTCCCCGGCCTCGGCGACGCGGGCGACCGGCAGTTCGGGGGCATGCCCCGGTTCTGAAATCTCCCTTAGTTCCGGTCGCCGGATCGGGGGAGATGCGCTGCTCAGGGCTTGTCCGGCCGGCCAGGGCCGGGCCTACGGTGGCGGGCGATGAAACATCGACGCGCCACCCACCGTCCGCGGCTGGCGGTCCTGGCCGCCGTCATCGGGCTGGCGGCCTCCGGAGCCATCGCCTCGCCGGCGGCCCATGGGCCGGAGCGCCCGGATGTGCCGGCCGCTCAGCAGCTCGACGCCGGGGCCGGGCTCGGGGCGGCGCCGCAGCCCTCGAAGGCGCAGGCGAAGGCACCGGCAACCGAGCGCCGCTGCGGCCTCGACGCCAAGCTGGTGCCTGACTGCGGGCTGCTGTGGGGTGTGGCCCCCGGCGCGTTCACCGACCTTCCGGCCTCGCGGACCCGTACCTGTTCGCCAGGCCCGGCGGCTACGGCAAGGCGATGGTGTACTTCGACTCCCCGAACGCCCCGAAGGGCGACACCCGCCCCGGACTCCTCCGAGCCGGCGCTGCGGGAGTTCCGCAAGCTGGCCGAGTCGACGACCTTCTCGGTGACGCTCTAGCGCAGGCCCAGGGCGGCCGCGGTCTCGGTGCGCAGCGCCGCCAGCGATGCCGCTGCCGTCTCGCGGGCCTTGCGGATGTCGCCGTCGACGACCGGCTCGACGACCTCCAGGTAGGCCTTGAGCTTCGGCTCGGTGCCCGACGGGCGCACCACCACGCGGGTCGTGCCGGCCCGCACGATGAGCACGTCGGACTCGGGCAGCCGGTCCTCGATGCCGGTCACCGGCTCGTCGAGCAGCTCGGCCGGCGGCCGGCGGCGGATGGTGGCCATCGCGTCGGCGATCTCGGACAGGTCGTCGACGCGGACCGAGAGCTGGTCGGTGGCGTGCACCCCGTACTGCACGGCGAGCTCGTCCAGCCGGTCGCCGAGGGTGCGCAGCTCCGCCTTCAGCCCGGCGGCGAGCTCGCACACCAGCAGGGCGGCGGTGATGCCGTCCTTGTCGCGGACCATGGGGGGCGCCACGCAGTATCCCAGCGCCTCCTCATAGCCGTAGACGAGATCGTCGCCGGCCCGCACGATCCACTTGAAGCCGGTCAGCGTCTCGCCGTAGGGCAGCCCGCGGGCGGCGCACATGCGCGACAGCAAGCTCGACGACACGA
The DNA here is from genome assembly GCF_022095675.1 of Dactylosporangium sp. AC04546. Classification (GTDB taxonomy): domain Bacteria; phylum Actinomycetota; class Actinomycetes; order Mycobacteriales; family Micromonosporaceae; genus Dactylosporangium. The sequence goes on from NZ_JAHYSG010000016.1 coordinate 87,012, forward strand.
TCGTGGTCGCGTAGCGGCCCCGCACCCCGCGTCGCATCAGGTGGTCGGCGAGCAGCGCGCCCACCTCGTCGCCGCGCAGCAGGCGCCAGCCGCCGTCGTCGAGCGGGATGGCGACCGCGCACCGGTCGGCGTCGGGGTCGTTGGCGATCGCGATGTCGGCCCCCGCCTCCTTGGCCAGGGCGAGCAGCAGGTCGGTCGCGCCCGGCTCCTCCGGGTTGGGGAACGCGACGGTCGGGAAGTCGGCGTCGGGCTCGGCCTGGGCCTCGACCACGAACGGTGCCGGATAGCCGGCGGCGGTGAGCGTCGCGACGAACACGTCCCGCCCGACGCCGTGCATCGGGCTGTACGCCACGACGAGGTCGCGCGGCACCTCCGGGTCGATGACGCCGATCGCGGCGTCGACATACGCCTGGACGATCTCATCGGTCAGCACCTCGCCCGGCGGGCCCAGCGGCACGTCGGCGAGCGGCCCGACGACCCGGATCGCGTGCTCGATCTCGACGTCGGCCGGCGGCACGATCTGGGAGCCGTCGCCGAGATACACCTTGTAGCCGTTGTCCTGCGGAGGGTTGTGGCTGGCGGTGACCATGACGCCCGCGGCCGCGCCGTGCTGCCGGACGGCGAACGCGAGCACCGGCGTCGGCAGCGGGCGGGGCATGAGCAGCGCCGGCCGCCCGGCCCCGGTCGCCACCCGGGCCGTCTCGACCGCGAACGCGTGCGAGCCGTGCCGGGCGTCGTAGCCGACGACGAGCGGCCCCGGGACCCGGTTGTCGGCCAGCCAGCGGACCAGGCCGGCGGCGGCCGCGCGCACCACGGCCAGGTTCATGCCGTTGGGCCCGGCGCGCAGCGGCCCGCGCAGGCCGGCCGTGCCGAAGCGGAGCGGCCCGGCGAACCGGTCGGCCAGGTCGTCGCCCCGATCCAGGGCGGCCCGCAGCTCTTCGCGGGTCGCCGGATCGGGGTCGTCGGCCAGCCAGGCCTCGGCCTCGGCCCGCAGGTCACGCTCCGTGGAGGTCATGCGACCTTCATAGCACGGCCCGGTCTCACTGCCCGGACGGTCCACCACTGAGCTTGAAGCTGCGGACCATCTCGTCGAAGATCGCCTTGCTCTCCTGGAACCGCGCCTCGGGCACGGTCACAAAGAAGTGGTACGCCTTGCCACCGACCACGATCGCGTTCCACAGCGCGTGCCGCTGCTGGTCGCCGGTGCCGCAGGTGTACTCCAGGATCGCGCCGTCGTGCCCGTCGAGCTTGTCCTCGTCCATGTTGGCCCGCGTATACGGCGGGGCGCAGCTGGACGCGGTGGTCTGCAGGCGCTTCTCGGCGCTCTCCAGGAACGCCCTCGGCGTGCTCGACGCCTTCTCGATGTTGACCCGGATGCGCCGGTTGGTGTCCGACGGGTCGGTGATGTCGAAGTAGGGCGCGTTGGCGTTGCCCAGCTTGGCCTGCTTCCAGCCCTTCGGCACGTTGACCGTGATGCCACCCGGGTGGGTGAACGCCTCGACGTCGAAGGACGGCTTCGCCGGGCCGCTCGACGTGGTGCCGATCGGCCTCTCGCTCTGCGGCGTCTCGTTCGCGCCGGAGAACAGCCCCGAGAAGGCCACGGCCGCGATGAGCACCACGGCGATCCCCGCCGCGGCGGCGATCTTCACCGCCTTCGGGGCCCGCTTCGCCCGCTCGACGAACTGCTGCGCGGCGTTGCCCCGCGGCGGGGGCGGCGGGGCCTGGGTCCAGTCGGGGCCCAGCGCGCCGGCCGAGTAGCGGCTGGCGTCGGTGCGCTCCAGCTCGACGTCGGGGTGCCCCGGGGCGCCCTGGACCGGGGCGGAGTGCATCCGCCGCAGCGCGCCGCTGACCGTCTCGCCCGGGGCTATCATCGCCCGGCCGCCGATCTGCCCGGTCGGCTGCTGCGGGGTCACCACCGTCGGCTGATGCGTCGGGCGGACCACCGCGTATGGATCGGTCATGTGGGCCGGCGCGTTGCTGGCCAGCGGGCCGGCCATGAGGTCGCGCAGCACGGCGCGGGCCGTCTCGACGTTCCAGCGGCGGGACGGGTCCTTCTCCAGCAGCCCGTAGAGCACGCCGGCGAGCGGCCCGGCGCGCATCGCCTGCGCCGGCGGCTCCTCGACGACGGCGCGCATCGTTTCGAACGGGTCGCGCTTGTCGAACGGCGGCCGCCCCTCGACCGCCGTATACAAGGTCACGCCCAACGAGAACAGGTCGCTGGGCGGGCCGAACTTGGCGCCGATCGCCCGCTCGGGCGAGATGAAGTGGGGCGAGCCCAGCACCATCCCCGGCGTCGTCAGCTCACTGTCGGTGGGCATCCGGGCCACGCCGAAGTCGGTGAGCACGCACCGGCCGTCGCCGGAAATCAGCACGTTGGCCGGCTTGACGTCGCGGTGCAGGACGCCGGCCGCGTGGGCCACCTCCAGCGCGCCGAGCAGCGCGATGCCGATCTTGGCGACCGCGCGGGCGGCGAGCGGGCCGTCCTCGACGATCATCTCGGCGAGGCTGCGGGCCTGCAGCAGCTCCATCACGATCCACGGCCGCCCGGCCTCGGTGACCACGTCGTAGACCTGGACCACCGCCGGGTGCGAGAGCGCGGCCGCCGCGCGGGCCTCACGTAGCGTCCGCTGATACATGGAGTCACGGTCGCTGGGCGCGAGGTTGGGCGGGAGGATCACCTCCTTGACGGCGACATCGCGGCGCAGGAGCGTGTCGCTCGCGCGCCAGACCGTGCCCATGCCGCCGTGACCGATGGCCGTGCGCAGCGCGTAGCGCCCGCCGATCACGACACCGGGGGCGGCGCGCTGCCCGGGAACGGGCGGCGCCGTCGAACCCGGTTCGCGCGGTTCACGGGCGGGGACGTCGTTGGGGGAGTCGGGGCCGCGCGCAGGATCACGCCCGGCTCCGGCGGAGGCCAGAGCACCGGTGGGTGGCAGGGGCTCGCCATGCCACGTCGGAAGCTGAGTCACAGGCAGTAAACCGTCATGGGAGGGGAGGGTTGACTTCTCGCCCCACTATCTTGCGTGCTCCCGCCCGTCGAAGAAAGGTGGGGTCCTGTCCTTCACCGTACCGTGACCCGGGCGCGACCCTGCGTGCTGATCTTGTCGCGCTCCGGACCATTCCAGGATTGAAACGGTTCGTTCGGGGAACCGAAACGGTACGTCACCGCGTCTACGCAGATGACGGAAACCTCTGCGGAACACCCGTGAAGCAGATTTCCTGGAGTTTGGCGAGTGTTCGCCGATTGACGGACGTCCGGTCCGGCACCGAGCCCCGGCTCCGTGCCAGCCTGCGACGTTCGCCGTCACTGTGCGTCAAATCTGACCGACAGTGACGATGACGCCGCTGTGAAAACTTATCGCGACAGCACGTGACCGTGACGCGAGTCGCCCGTTGAAGGAGGTGGGGGGTACTTGTTGGCGAGCCAACCTGCAAGTATGCACCTCCGGTCGGGTTTGAGTGACGCTCAGCAATCCGAACATCACCAGAATGATGTTGCGCTCCGTCACCTTGACCCGGTTAGTCTGTCCATGGCACGCATGGGGCGGGCCGCTCCATTAGACCGAAATAGAGAACTCACCGTGACGAGAGCGCTGACGCTGCCCGATCCTGCCGCATCTGCGGCGCGGTCTGTCAGCAAGTTGACGTCGTCCTGGCCCGAGACTCCGCCTGGGGCCGATCCGCTGCCCGGTCAACTCGACCGATGGCTTGCCTCCCGTGGGGCCGAGCTTGTAGCGGTGCGACGTCACATTCACGCGCACCCGGAGCTGTCCGGCCACGAGTTCGAGACCGCGGCGCTCGTCGCCCGCGAGCTCACCCGCGCCGGGCTGTCCCCGCGCATGCTGCCCAAGGGCAACGGCGTGATGTGCGACATCGGCTACGGCGACCGGGTGATCGCGCTGCGCGCCGACCTCGACGCGCTGCCCCTGCCCGACACCAAGGACGTGCCCTACCGCTCGACGGTCGACAACGTCTGCCACGCCTGCGGCCACGACGTCCACACGACGATCCTGCTGGGCGTCGGCCTCGCGCTGGCCCAGCTGGCCGAGCGCGACGAGCTGCCGGGCCGGGTCCGCCTGCTGTTCCAGCCGGCCGAGGAGACGATGCCGTCGGGCGCGCCCGAGGTCATCGCCGCCGGCGGGCTCAAGGACGTGGCCGCGATCTATGCCCTGCACTGCGCGCCGCAGCTGCCGGTCGGCCTGGTCGGGGTCCGCTCCGGCCCGTTCACGGCGGCCGCCGACAAGATCGAGGTCCGGCTCACCGGCCGCGGCGGGCACACCGCCCGCCCGCACCTGACCGCCGACCTGGTCCACGCGCTGGGCCGCATCCTGGTCGACGTCCCGTCGCTGCTCGACCGCAAGCTCGACGCCCGGGCCGGCGTCTCGATGGTCTGGGGCGCGGTGCGCGCCGGCGAGGCGGCCAACGCGATCCCGATCGAGGGCATCGCCCGGGGCACCATCCGGGTGCTGAGTCGCGAGGCCTGGCGCGAGGTGCCCGAGCTGGTCACCAAGCTGGTCCACGACGTCATCGCGCCGACCGGCGCCGACGTCGAGGTCAACTACACCCGGGGCGTCCCGCCCGTGGTCAACGACCGGCTCGCCACCGCGATCATCGCGGGCGCGGCCGCCGCGGCCCTCGGCCCGGAGCGGGTCGTCGAGGCCGAGATCAGCATGGGTGGCGAGGACTTCGCGTTCTACGTCGACAACGTGCCCGGCTCGATGATCCGCCTCGGCGTCGGCGTGCCCGGCTCGGAGACCAAGTTCGACATCCACCAGTCGGCCTTCGACGTCGACGAGCGGTCGATCGGCTACGGGGTGCGCGTCATGGTGCACACCGCGCTGGCCGCCCTGAGCGCCGGGGCGTTCTGACCCGACTGACAAATCGACCATCATCTGGTAACCCGGCATGTATGGTCACCGAGTTGCGCGTGCACGGTGTCACCGGCTCCCGCGCGGAGGACGTCCTCGATCGTCCCCTCCTGCACCGGGTGGCCGGCGACACCGACGCCGGCTTCTTCCGCCCGCGCCCTGAGTACGGCGCGACCCGTGGCCCCGGCGGCGCCGTCCTGGAGGCGTACCGCTGGGGCAACCTCACCGCCGGCGCCGCCGCCCGCGCGCTCTGGCTGCTCCTGCTGCCGTTCATGCTGGCCAACGTCGCCCTCTGGCTGCGCCCCGACGTCCAGCCCGGCCCGCGCGCCGCGATCCGGGCGCTGACCCGCATCTTCGCGCTCACGATGACCGCGTCGTTCGTGCTGTCGTTCGTCGAGGTCTCGATGGACCTCGTCGGCTGGCAGTGCGCGAACACCGCCGGCTGCCTCGACGGCCGCTGGTACCTCAGCCCCCTCACCGACACCAGCACCAGCCGCCGCCTCGCGCTCACCGCGCTGATCCCGATCCTCGCGATCGCGTTCCTGTGGTTCCTCGGCCGGCGGACCTGGTCGCGGTACGAGGCGTTCCCGGCCGCCACCGAGGGCGACGGGGACGGGCTGGCCCACCCGTGCTTCTGGAACGGCAAGCCGCTCGTCGGGCGGCTCCGCTCGCTGCACATCGCGTTCGCCTACGCCACGCTCGACGCGGTACTGCTGGGCATCCTGGTGCCGCGCGACCGGCACTGGCTCGGCTACACGCTCGCCGGCGCGTGCCTGGTGCTCCTCGTCGCCTGCGCCGTCGCGGTGACCGTGCGGCCCGTCGTGGACCGCGACCGCCCGGCCCGCTGGGCGCTCGGCTTCACCCGCGCGGCGAGCTACGGCGCGGTGGTGCTCACCGTCTTCACGCTCGCCTACGCGTCGCTGGAGCGGGACCCGTGGACGGCGACCGGGCGGCTGCCGGTGTTCGGCGGGACGGTGACCGCGCTGTTCGCCGTACAACTGGTGCTGCTGATGATCCTGGGAGCGGTCGTCCTCGGCAGCCGTCCCAAGGGGACGTTCCTGCAGGGGCTGACCGGGCCGATCGTGGCGAGCATCGGGCTCGGGGTCGCGGTCGCGTTCTCGGCCGGGCTGTCCTACCGGGTCGCCGACTTCCTCGACCGGCGCCGGCTGCCGTCCTCGGCCGACTACGTCCCCTGGCAGCCGCTCCAGCCGCCGCCGACCTACGAGTGGGCCGCCGCCGGCTTCGTGCTGATGCTCGTCATCATGCTCGTCGTGGCGCTCGTCGCCGGGCTGCCGCTGAACCGGCGGCTGCGCAGCTACGCGCGGGTCGTCACCGACGCCGACTTCCGCGGCGGGCGCCAGCAGGACCCGGCCCGCGCGAAGCGGATCGACACCGCGATCGCCGACGCGCTCATCACCGACCACGTCGGCCGGATGCTGCTGTGGGTGTTCATCCCGACCGCCGTCGCGGCCGTCGCCGCGACCTGCCTCGCGCTGTTCGCGATCCGGCCGGTGCGGCTCGCCCCGCCGAACTCGGTCCCGGCCGAGGTGCTGTCGTTCGCCGTGAACCTGGGGACGTACCTCATCGGCCTGGCCGTGCTCGGGCTCGTCCTCATCGGCGTGCTCGCCTACCGGTACCAGCGCTTCCGCCGGATCGTCGGGGTGCTGTGGGACCTCGGCACGTTCTGGCCGCGTGCCGCGCACCCGCTGGCGCCGCCGTGCTACGCCGAGCGGGTCGTGCCGGAGCTGGCCGGCCGCGCGTCCTGGCTCGCCGCCGAGCAGGGCGGGGTGATCCTGTCGGGGCACAGTCAGGGGTCGGTGCTGGCGGCCGCCACGGTACTGCAGATGCCCCCCGAGGCACAGTCCCGCGCGGCCCTGCTGACCTACGGCTCGCCGCTGCGGCGCCTCTACGCGCGCTTCTTCCCCGCCTACGTCAACGACGCCGTGCTCACCCAGGTCGGTGCGGTGCTGGCCCGGCCCGCGGTACCGGGCCAGCACACCCCCCGTTGGGTCAACCTGTGGCGGGACACCGACCCCATCGGCGGACCGATGGAGTCGCCGGCCGCACGCGACGTGCGGTTCGTCGACCCGCCGGGCTTCGGCATCACGCCCGGCGACACGGTGTTCCCCAAGGTTGACGGACACTCCGGCTATCAGCAGCAACCGGGATTCGGTTCCGCGGTCAGCGGTCTCCTGCAGGACCTGTCGGGTCCGCCGGATTCGTCGGTGCCGCGTCAGCCGGCGGCTCCGGCGACCGACCAGTTTCCGCAGATCCAGGCCTAGCCTCCGGTGCCGGTGCCGCACCTGCCCCGTCCTGGCCACTTGAAACCCGGTCGTCCGGCTTGCTGCCGATCGGCTGGGTGGCGTCGGGAACGGCCCGGCCCGCGCCGCCCGGCCCCGGGGGCGGTGGGACCGGTCCGGGCGGCGCGGAGATCGGGGCGGGGCGGTGCATCTGACGCGGTGGCGCCATCGGGCCGGTCGGCGCCATCGGGCCGGTCGGCGGCATCGGGCCGGTCGGCGGCATGGGCCGCGGCGGCACCGGACCGCCGGGCGCGGCCATCGCGAGCGCCGGCCGCTTCGGCCGGAACCGCCGCAGCAGCCAGACGAGCAGGTAGATCGGCACGCCCAGGACCAGCAGCCACGGCAGCAGCCACCCGAGCACGGTCAGCGCCACCCGCGCCGAGGTGAGGAACGCCGACCAGCCGTTGCGCAGCCCGACGCCGATGCCGAGCTCCTCCTTGTCGACGGCGGCCTCCGGCCCCAGCAGTACCAGCGTGATGGTCGACAGCGCGGTCAGCCCGTCCAGCTTCCGCTTGCGGGCCTGGAGCGACTCGAGGTCGGACTCGCGCCGGGACAGCTCCGACTCGAGCGCGGTGATCTCGCTGATCGTCTGCGCCTTGGCCAGCAGCGCGCGGATCCGGTCGACGCTCGCCTGGGCCGTCTGCAGCCGCGACTCCACGTCGACCACCTGGTCGGTGACGTCCTGCGCGGAGATCTGCCGGTCCTCCTCGTTGCCGAGCCCCTTGAGCTGGTCGAGCGTCGCGCTGAACTTGGCCGCCGGCACGCGCAGCGTCAGCGTGCCCTGCGACCGCCGGTCGTCGTGCCGGCGGTTGTCGCCGCCGACGAACCCGCCGGCCCCGGTGGCGTAGGCGATCGCTCGCTCCGCGGCCGCGTCCACGTCGTCGACCCGGACCGTCATCGTGCCCGAGTAGATGATCGAGCGGTTGTCGACGTCGAGGTTGTCCGGGACCTTGCCGGGCTGGTTGCCCTGGGCCGCCTTGTCCTGGCCCGGTCCGGCGCCGGCCCCTTCCTGCATCGGCGCCACCGCGGGCGCCGCGCCGCCGCTGTCGCTACTGGAATCCCTGGCACTACTGCCGCACCCGCTCAGCGCCATCAGCACGGAGGCGAGTGCTCCCGTGACGAACAGTGTGGTGCGCCTGACTGACATGACGCCTCCTGGGTAGGGTCGATCGGGCGATCGAACTGCACCCTGGGACGTGGCCGGGGGTCGCATCGGTTCCCGGCGCTTGTGTCACGGTTCTGCCACGAGGAGGTCACCGGATGCGCATCACCAAGTACACCCACGCCTGCCTGCGCCTGGAACACGCCGGTGGGATCATGGTGATCGATCCCGGCGTGTTCAGCGAACCCGAGGCACTGGACGATGCCGACGCGGTCCTCATCACGCACGAGCACTTCGACCACATCGACGTCGACCGCCTGCGCGCGGCCGCGGCCAAGCAGCCCGCCCTGACCGTCTACACCCACCCCGACGTCGACGCGCAGCTCACCGAGCTGGACGCGGAGAAGTTCGCGGTGGCCCCGGGCGACACGTTCGTGGCCGCGGGCATGACCGTGCGCGCCCACGGCGGGATGCACGCGGTCATCCACCCCGACATCCCGCGCATCGTCAACGTGGCGTTCCTGATCGAGAGCCCCGACGGCCCGATCTACCACCCGGGCGACTCGTTCCACGTCCCCGACGAGGAGGTCGCGACCCTGTTCGTGCCGGTCTCCGCCCCTTGGCTGAAGCTGTCGGAGGCGATCGACTTCGTCCGCGCGGTCGGCCCGGAGCGGGCCTTCGCCCTGCACGACAGCCTGCTCGTCGAGGCCGGCCAGCAGATCGTGACCGGCCACATGAACCGCCTGTCCGGCACCCACTACACCCGCCTCGACCCGGGCACGACGATCTAGCTAGGGCGTCCAGTTCATCAGGTTCGCGAACAGCTCGGCCTGCTCGATCGCGTCGTCGAGCGCGTGGTGGGTGTGCCGCCGCTGCGACAGCAGGTGCTTCGGCATGCGCCCCTTGACCGCGGCGCCGAGCGGCACGCCGGCCTTCACGGCGTACGTCGTCTTCATGTCGAGGCACCCCGAGTGCCCGAACACGCTCGCGCCGACGAACCGCAGCAGGTACCAGTACAGGAACATCCAGTCGAACACCGCCGGGTAGGCGACGATGACCGGCCGGGCGTCCCCGGCGGTGCGGGTGACCCACGCACTCAGCTCGGCCATGGCCGTGGCCGGGTCGGCCCCCTCGCGCAGCAGCGTGTCGCGGTCGAGCCCGGACACGGCGAGCGCCTCGGGCACGAAGTCGTCGCTGATCGGCCGCAGCTCCCGGTAGAACGTGTGCTCGGTGGGGTCGGCGCCCCGGAAGGTACCGTCGAATCTCCCGGCGACCGCGAGACCGACGCTGACCATCGAGTAGGGCCCGGGAATCGGCCCGTCGGCCTCAACATCCAGCGAGAAATAGACGTCGGCACGCATGCGGTGACCTTACGCTCGGCATCGTGGAGGATGCGCTCGCGGGCATCGCGGCCCGGCTGTACGCCGCGCCGCCGGAGGAGTTCGTCGCGGTACGCACGGAGGAGGTGGCGCGCGCCCGCAAGGCCAAGGACACGGCCCTGGCCGCCGCGATCGGCAAGCTGCGCAAGCCGACGCTGGCGGCGTGGCTGGTCAACCGCCTGTCCCACGAGCGCCCCGACCTGATCGAGGAGCTGCTGGCCCTGGCCGAGGACCTCCGTACGGCGCAACGCGAACTCCGCGGCGCCGACCTGCGCGAGCTGTCCACCCGCCGCCGCACGCTGCTGGCCACCCTGACCCGCGAGGCGACCCGCCTGGCCGGCCCGGACCGCACCACCCTCCCGTCGACGGAGGTCGAGAACACGCTGGCCGCGGCCCTGGCCGACGAGGAGGTGGCCCTGGCGGTCCGCGCGGGCACCCTGACGAAGGCGTTGGAGTACACAGGCTTCGGCGAGACCCCACGCCCACAGCTACGGTTGGTCCAGGGCGGGGGTTCGCCCTCGCCGGCTGTGACCTTGGATTCGGCCCCTGAGCCGCCCGTCCAGCCGGGCAAGGTGACCGCCGTCCGTTCAACCCCGTCGGAGGACGAGCGGGCCCGCCGAGCCGAGTCCCGCCGCCGCGAGGAGGAACGCCGCCGCGCCGAGGAGGACCACGCCCGCGCGGTGAAGCAGGCCCGCAAGGAGCTGATGACGGCCCTGCAGCAGCTTTCGGACGCGGAGACCGCGAAGCAGGATGCCGAACGGGCGCTGGCGGCCGCGGAGAAGGCGATCACTCAGGCCGAGAAGCGCGTCAACCTGGCCCAGGCCGCCCTGTCCGACCTGGGCTGATGTTCTTTTGACTCGGGCCCGTGCAAGTGACGACCGTCGCTCCCGCCAGACACCGCTGGTGCCGCCGGTGCATCCGCCCCGGCGGCACGGACGCTGCCATCACCGTCGCCCCAAGGACCCGCGACCTCCGGCCGCGCAGGCGTCCGCGGCGCTTGCGCCCCGGGTCCGGCCGCGGCTGCGACACCGACGTCTCACCCTACGTTCATGATCGATGGCGCCGTTTGGCTGCCATGACAGCCACAACTCGCCATCGATCATCGGCCGACTCGCCCACGGCGGCGACATCGCTCACGCTCGGGTCCACAGCGACCCAAGATCGGCAGCTCTGCGCCTCACTCGTGCGGGAAGGGCGGCGCCGTGGTCTCCAAGACCCGCCGTCCGGGCGCCGGCCGAGGTGGATCTCACGGCAATCCGCGCCGGGTCGGCCGTTCCATGATCAAGGGAAACCTGTGGCTGCCAGGACAGCCAAATATTTCCCTTGATCATGGCGCAGCTCGCGACAACTCTCCCGGCCGTGGTCGACGCGGCGAGCGGGGATCCCCACGCCGGCCACCGCCTCCTGGCTCGGCCCGATGGGCTCGCGGAGGTCCGACGGAGCGACCGCCGCCAGCCCGCCGCCGGCGACGAGCAGACAAGATCGGCAGCTCTGCGCCTCGAGCGCCGATCTTGTGGGCGATCAAGCGGCGGTGGCCGCAAGGGACGGGTAGTGGCGGGGCGGGAGGTTGATGGGTGGACACGAACGTGTGGCTTCACCGTGATCCGTCAGGCGAGGCAGAATGTCCCGCGTGACTCCCGAGCAGGCGGCCGCGGCGGCGAAGCAGGCTGTGCTGGTCCTGGGCGGCGCCTTCAGCGACGACCCCAAGACCATGCGCAGGGCTCGCCAGATCGGGCTGACCGGCTGGGCCTTCTACGTGGCCGGGCGCGGCGGCGCCCTCGGGGACGTGCGGGCCGACACCGTCGCGGCGGCGCTCGGGTTCATCGCGCCCGAGGCCGTGCAGGACGGGTGGGACGCGGCGCGGAAGGTCGCGCCGCCCGAGCGGATCGCCGCCGACAACCTCGACGAGTGCTGCCGCTGGGGGCGCGAGCGCCTCGAAAGTTTCTACGCCCTCACCCGCCTCGTCGAGCTCGCCGAGCGGGTCGTGGTCAGCGCCGAGACGGCCGGGATGCCGCTCTTCGCGGCCTGGCGGGCCATGCCGCTGCCCGACGACTCGCCGGGCGCGCGGGCGGCCGTGCTGGCCCACCTGCTGCGCGAGCACCGCGGGGCCGCGCACCTGCTGGCCATCCGGGCCAGCGGCCTCAGCCCCCTGGAGGCGATCATCTCCGGGCCCGACGGCGAGGCCGGCGCCACCGCGTTCGGCTGGCAGCCGCCCTACCCGGCGTTCGAGCCGCTGGTCCGCCGTCGCAGCTGGGCCGAGGCGCTCACCGACCGGATCGCCGGCGAGGCGTTCAAGGCACTGGCTCCGGCCGAACGGGCCGAGCTCGTCAACCTGCTCGACGCCGCCGTCGTCGCGGTGAAGGAGGCCGTCCCTCAGTGAAGATCCGTGGATGCACCCTGCGCGATGTGCCGGCCATCCTCACCGTCACTCGCGCGAGCGACATCGCCTCGCTCGGCGAGCCCGACTGGTCCGAGGCCGAGGTCGTCGAGACGCTCACCGCCCCCAACCACGACCCGGCCGTCGACTCCTGGCTGGCGTTCGACGCCGACGGCGAGCCGCTCGCCTGGGCGTACGTCGACAACCCCCAGCGCGGCGTCCGCGACAACGTCGAGGTGTACGCGGTGCCCGAGCGGGGGGCCGTGGGATACGTGCCGCTGCTCGACCTGGCCATCGCCCGGGTCGCCGAGCGGGCCCGCGAGAACGGGTACCCCGAGGTCGTCCTGCGGGCGGGTGCGCTCGCCGCCGAATCCGCATATCTGGCGGTACTGGCGGAAAAAGGCTTCAAGTTCGTCAAACGGCACGCTCGGATGAACCGAGCCCTCACCGGCGAGGAGCGCGCCCCCGAGGGCCACCCCATCCGCCCGGTCAAGAGCGAAGAACTCGGACGCTTCCACGAGGTGCTCGAGGCGGCGTTCGCCGACACGCCCGACTACCAGCCGACACCGTACGACACGTGGCGGGAGGCGATCGACCGCCTGCCCTCGGTCAGCTTCGACGAGTGGTTCGTCTACACCGACGGGGACGAGATCGTCGGCGTCCTGCAGTCCGCCGACCAGGCCGTCGAGCACAACGAGGGCTGGGTCAAGAACCTCGCGGTCCTCCGGAGCCACCGCAAGCGCGGCGTCGGCGGAGCGCTGCTGCGCACGGCCTTCGCGGCGTACGCGGCGAAGGGGCGCGCGTCGGCCGGGCTGGGCGTGGACCTGACCAACCCGACCGGGGCGTACCAGCTCTACGAGGGCGTCGGGATGACGGTGACGTTCGCGGCCGACATGTGGGAGCGGGCCGTCACGGCATCGCCGTCTTCGTCGGCCGCGACCTGAGCTCCTGGAGGTAGTCCTCGGGCGCGCCGGCCTTCGCCGCCGCGTTGGCGATCTCGGCCAGGTACCACGCCGTGGGCAGGCCGCCCTCGTAGCCGTTGAAGACGTAGACCCACGCGGTCGCCTCGCCGTCGAGGGTGGCGACCCGCAGGTGCAGCTTCTGGTAGGTGCCGGCGAGCGCGCCCTCGACCTCGTCGAGCTGCTTCTCGTCGTTGGGGTGCACGTCGTAGAGCGCGACGAAGACCCGGTCGCCCGGCGACTCGACGATCGTGGTGACCGAGCCCTCCCAGCCGAGGATGTCCTCCCCGGCGAAGGTGAGGCGCCAGCCCTCGAGCCAGCCGGTGCCGATCATCGGCGAATACGGACAGTAGGCCCGCATGCGGGCCGGGTCTAAGTTCGAGCCATACGCGGCGTAATGACGCACGGCGATGACGATAGACCCGACCGGGTGCGCGAGAGAATACTGCAGAGCGTGTCGGATTCGGATCCACTCGTCGGCGCGAGGTGCACCGTTCGGCTGGTGCGCTGGGGGCGGGTGGGAGAATAGGACCGAATCGTCGACGAGGGGTGGGGCAGTCGTGGGCCGGATCGTGATCATCGGAGGGGGCCCGGCGGGCTACGAGGCGGCACTGGTCGCCGCGCAGCTCGACGCGGAGGTCACCGTGATCGAGGCCGAAGGCGCAGGTGGCGCGTGCGTGCTGCACGACTGCGTGCCGTCCAAGACGTTCATCGCGAGCTCCGATGTCGTCACCGCGCACCTCGACACCGAGCAGTTCGGGGTGATCGGCCCGGAGGGGCCCGACGTGCGGGTCGACGCGGCCGCGGTGCACCAGCGGGTCAAACGGCTCGCGTCCGCCCAATCCGGCGACATCCACGCCAAACTGGTCAAGGCCGGTGTGGACTTCGTCACGGGCACGGCGCGCCTCGGTGAGGACACGCTGGGTCACACCCATGCGGTCGAGGTGACCCCTGTGGGCGGTGACGCTCCGTATGTCATCAACGCGTCGACCGTCTTGATCGCCACCGGCGCCACCCCCAGGGTCCTGCCGACCGCGGTCCCCGACGGCGAGCGGATCCTGACCTGGCGCCAGGTGTATGACCTGCCGAAGCTCCCCGAGCACCTCATCGTGGTCGGCTCGGGTGTCACCGGCGCCGAGTTCGCCTCGGCCTACCTCGCCATGGGCATCGAGGTCACCCTGGTCTCCAGCCGCGACCGGGTCATGCCGCACGAGGACCCCGACGCCGCCATGGCGATCGAGCGCGTCTTCCGCACCCGCGGCATGACGATCCTCAACAACTCGCGCGCCGCGGCCGCCCGGCGAACGCCCGACGGCGTCGTGGTCGAGCTGGCCGACGGCCGCAGCGTCGTGGGCTCCCACGTGCTGATGGCGGTGGGTTCGGTACCGCAGACGCAGTCCCTCGGCCTGGCCGAGTACGGCGTCGAGGTCGCCCCCGGCGGCTACGTGACCGTCGACCGCGTCTCCCGCACCAACGTCCCCGGCGTCTACGCCGCCGGCGACTGCACCGGCCTGCTCCCGCTGGCCAGCGTCGCCGCCATGCAGGGCCGCATCGCCATGTGGCACGCGCTCGGCGAGGCGGTCGCCCCGCTGAAGCTGCGCACGGTCGCCGCCAACGTGTTCACCGACCCCGAGCTGGCGAGCGTCGGCATCACCCAGTCCGACATCGACAGCGGCAAGGTCCCGGCCCGCTCGGTCATGCTGCCGCTGGCCGGCAACGCGCGGGCCAAGATGGCCGGCCTCGACGACGGCTTTGTGAAGATCTTCTGCCGCCCGGCGTCGGGGTTGGTTGTCGGCGGCGTCGTGGTCGCACCGCGGGCGAGCGAGCTGATCATGCCGATCGCGATGGCGGTGGAGAACCACCTGAGCGTCGACCAGCTCGCCCACACGATCACGATCTACCCGTCGATCTCCGGCTCGATCGCCGAGGCCGCCCGCCAGCTCATGCAGCACGACGAGGAGTAGGCCTCACAGCTCGCGGTAGATGTCCCGGGCGTAGTCGGCGACGGCCGCCCGGGTCACCGTGGCCTCGATCGGCAGCACCTCCAGGCAGCGGCGCAGCGCCTCGGTCAGGATCGGCCGGGGCACCCGCATCGAGACGGTGCAGTGCGGCACCCACTCGCCGGGGTTGTAGAGCGGCAGGCTCGCGATGCCCGCGTCGGCCAGCCGCTGCCACACCAGCGCCTGGTGGCGCATGAGCTCGGGTGTCGGCGCCAGCCCGAGGAACACGACCCGCCCGACGAAGACGCCGGCGAACTGGAAGTTCAGCCGCAGCGGCGCGGCGACGTCCACGCCGGCCAGCGCCGCGGCCACCGCGGCGGGGTCCAGGGCGCGCGCCGCGACGAGGGACACGTGCGGGCGGTGCTTGCCGTCGTGCGGCGTGCGCAGCGTCTGCACGCCCAGGTCCTCCAGCAGGTCCCAGAGCACGCGGATCCGCCGGGTCGACCGCTCGTCGAGGTGCAGCTCGATGGAGGCGACCACGTCACGGCTCCCGCTGGCAGAGCGGGCACCAGTACGCGTTGCGCGCGGTGAGCACCGCCGTGCGCACCGGCGTGCCGCAGACCAGGCAGGGCTGCCCGGTGCGGCGGTACACGTACACCTCGCCGCCGTGCCGGTCGACCCGGGGCGCGCGGCCCATCGCCTCCGGCGTGTGCGCACTGTGGACCGTGTCGATCCGCCCGTCGGCCACGCCGCTGCGCATCAGCGTGCGCAGGTCTGCCCAGATGGCCTGCCACTGCCCGTACCGCAGCCGCTTCCCGGTCGTCGTGGGCGGCAGCCCGGCCCGGAAGAGTGCCTCCGTCACGTAGATGAGGCCCGCGCCGGCCACAATGGACTGGTCCATGAGCAGCCCCATGAGCGTGCGCCCCGACCCGCGGATGCGCGCGAACGCGGTGTCCCCGTCGTCGTCCGCGGCCAGCGGATCCGGGCCGAGCCGAGCGTGCAGCGCGTCGACCTCGCCCGGGTCGAGCAGCTCGCAGGCGGTCGGGCCGCGCAGGTCGAGCCAGTGGTCGGCGTTGACCATCCGCAGCCGGATCTCGCCGACCTCGGCCGGCGCCGGCCCGTCGCCGTCGGTGAACTTGCCGTAGAGCCCGAGGTGGATGTGCAGCGTGTCGCCGCCCGAGTAGTGGTGCAGCAGGTGCTTGCCGTGCGCCTCGGTGGCCTCGAGCACCCGCCCGTCGAGCCGCTGCGCACCGGCCGCGAACCGGCCCTGCGGGCTGCTGACCTCGACCGGGCGCCCGCCGAACAGCTTCCGGTGGCGCTCGGCGAGGCGGTGGATGGTGTGACCTTCGGGCACCGACCGTTTATACCCTCCGCCTCCGCACGGCGGCGCGCTATTCTCGTGGCGTGAGTCGCAGCGCACTGTCCACGACGACGCCGGGCCTTCCCCGGCGGCGCTGACGCGACGTTTTTCTCGCAAGCTCCGGGGCCGCGCTCCCGGAGCTTTTTCTGTGCCCGCGGTCGCGGCTCCTCCCGTCCAGAAGGAGTCAGTCGTGCAGGACCACCGCAAGCTCGGCCGTGAGCTCGAGCTCTTCCACTCCGACCCGCTCGTCGGCGCCGGGCTGCCGCTGTGGCTGCCCGACGGTGCCGCCGCCCGGCGCGCGGTCGAGGACTACGTGTACGCGCTGGAGAGACGCGCCGGCTACCAGCATGTGTACTCGCCGCCGATGGCCAAGGTGGAGATGTACCACCGCTCCGGCCACCTCCCGCACTTCGCCGACGACATGTTCCCGCCGATGGCGCTGGGGGAGCACGACCAGTTCGTGCTGCGGCCGAGCCTCTGCCCGCACCACGCGGCGGTGTTCAACGCCCGCGGCCGCTCCTACCGCGAGCTTCCGCTGCGCATCGGCGAGATCGGCGGCATGTACCGCGCCGAGCGCTCGGGTGTGCTGGGCGGGCTGTCCCGGGTGCGGGCGATCACCCTCAACGACGGGCACGTGTTCTGCGCCGAGGAGCAGGTGTTCTCGGAGGTCGTCGCCGCGCTCGCGCTGATGAGGGTGGTGCACGCGGCCCTGGGCTTCGAGCCCGCGTACTTCCGGCTCTCACTGCGCGGCGACTCGGACAAGTTCGTCGACGACCCGGCGATGTGGTCGAAGGCGACCGAGGTGCTGCGCGAGGCGCTCGCCGCGGTCGGCCTGCCCTACGTGGAGGCGCCGGGCGAGGCCGCCTTCTACGGCCCGAAGATCGACGTGCAGCTCGTCGACCACGCCGGCCGGGAGGGCACCCTGGCGACCGTCCAGGTCGACTACTTCCAGCCGACCCGCTTCGACCTGTCCTATGTGGACGAGCACGGCGAGCGGCGCCGCCCGGCCATGGTCCACCGCAGCGCCGCGGGCAGCATGGAGCGGCTCTTCGCCCACCTCATCGAGGTGCACGAGGGTGCGTTCCCAGCCTGGTTCGCTCCCGTGCAGCTGGCGATCCTCCCGGTCGGCGAGGCGTCGGCGCGGGCGTTCGCGGCCCGGTGCCGCTCCCTCGATCTGCGGATTCAGGAGTTGTACAGCGGGAGCCTCGGCGCCCGCATCCGAGCCGCACGAAAGGTCCCGTTCGTGGCCGTGATCGGTGCGCAGGAGCTCGCCGACGGCACCGTCTCGCTGCGCTCACGGGGCTCGGAGGAGGTGCGGGTGCTCCCGGTCGAGGAGGCCCTGTCGTTCCTGGCGGCGCGGTGCCGAGCGCCGCTGGACTAAATACCCGGGGCCACTCGGGTCGTCATGGGGGATGTGAGCGTACTTCGGATGGGCGGCGTGGCAGCCGCGGTGCTGTTGCTGGCCGCGTGCTCCACGCCGCCGTCCTACTCCTCCTCTCCTGCGTCCCCGGCTCCCGCGACGACATCGCCGTCCGCATCCCCGAGTCCCGCGCCTTCGCTGTCTCCGTCCGCTGTTCCCACCTATCCCGCCGTCGGTGGCGGCCGGTTCGTGTTCGCCGCCACCCCCGGCCCGGTCGCGGGCGCGGCCGGGCGGCTGCTGACCTACCGCGTCGGGGTAGAGACCGATATTTCCGGTATTTCGGTAGACGACTTCGCCGCCGAAGCGGCGACGACCTTCGCCGACCCGCGCGGGTGGACCACGACCGGGCAGTGGCGGCTGCGCCGGGCCGGCGCCGGCGAGCGGTACGACTTCACGCTGTTCCTCGCCACGCCCGCGACCCGTGACCAGCTGTGCGACAGCTCATACGACCGGTACACCTCCTGCCGCAACGCCGACAGCGTCGTCATCAACGTCGCCCGCTGGGTCCGCGGTGTGCCCGACTACGGCGGCGACCTCGCGTCATACCGGCAGTACGTCATCAACCACGAGACCGGCCACCGACTCGGCCGCGGTCACGAGCTGTGCCCGGGCCCGGGCCGCCCGGCACCGGTCATGCAGCAGCAGACGCTCGGCATGCACGGCTGCGTGCCCAACCCGTGGCCGATCGTCGACGGCCGCCCCTATGCCGGCCGCTCCGGGCAGTACGACGACCCGACTCCGAAAGACCCATAAACGCTCGGCGGCCCCGCGCCCGTCTAGGGAGTGTGCACGTCGACTTCGCGGAGTTCGTGCTGGCGCGAACGCCGGCCCTGCTGCGCTTCGCCTACCTGCTGACGGGTGACCGGCACCTCGCCGAGGACCTCACCCAGGAGGCGCTGGTGCGCGCCCACCGGCGGTGGTCGGCGATCACCGCCGACGTGGGCCCCGAGCCGTACGTGCGGCAGGCGGTCCTGCGCCAGTTCCTGTCCTGGCGGCGGCGCCGCTCGTTCTTCGAGCGCCCCGCCGCCGAGCTGCCCGAGCGGCCGCTCCCCGACGACTTCGCCGACCGGGTCGCGGTGAGCGACGAGATGTGGTCACTGCTGCGCCGGCTGCCGAGGTCGCAGCGGGCGGTGGTGGTGCTGCGGTACTACGAGGATCTCCCCGACGCGGAGATCGCCCGGCTGCTGGGCTGCTCCCCGGCGACGGTGCGGGTCCACGCGTTCCATGCGTTGCGACGACTCCGGGCGGCGCTCACGCCGGCCCGGCTGCCGGGAGGGCAGAGATGATGCACGAGGTCGAGGAGCGCCTGCGGTCGGCGCTGCGGGACCACGCCGAGGACGCGCCGGCCGGCGCCGCCATGCTGACCGCGGTGGTGGTCGAGTCCGGGCGCCGCCGGCGCCGCGCGGTGGTCGCGTCGGCGGCGGCTGCGGTGACGGCCGTCCTGGCCGGCGTGGCGCTCTCGGTCCCGCTGCTGTCCCCGGCGCCCGCGCTGACGGTCGCCGCGCCACCCACCACCGCGCCACCGACCGTCACGCCACCGGCGGTTGCGCCGTCGGTGGCCGGCCTGGTTCCAGCTGCTGTGCCGGGGAAGGTGACCTTCCCGCTCACCGCCCCGTCGGTCGCCGGCTACGGCGTGCCGTCGGTCTGGCGCGCGGTCGCCCGCCCGTACCTCCGCCAGACCGTCCAGGAGGCGGAGCCCGGTGGCGTGATGGCGTTCAGCGCGGCCGCCTACCCGGTTCGCCCCGAGGCGCTCGGCCCGTCGACGGCGACGACGGTCCGCGGCCGCCCGGCGACGGTGGTCGAGTGGTCGGACGAGACCGGCGTCCAGCGCTCGCTGGTCTGGCAGGAGGACCCGGCCACCTGGATCGAGCTGCGCACCGAACCCGTCGCGGCGGACCCGGACCGCCTCCGCGCCTACGCCGAGTCGCTGCGGGCCCAGCCCGCGAACGGTCCGGTCCCGTTCACGTTCGCGCTGATGCCGGCCGGCTGGACCGTGGACAACATCATGCCGACGTCGGTGACGTTCTGCCCGCCGGACGTGCTGCCCGGCCAGGGCTTCACCGACAAGCTCGCGGTCATGCTGAACACGACGGCCGACCCGTCGGGCACCGCGGTGAAGGTCGGCACCCGCGGAGGATGGCTGCATCACCAGGAGGACTCGACCACACTGGAGGTGCCGCTCGGCGACGGCCGCTCGCTGGTCTTCCAGCTCATGGGCCGCGCCACGCTGAGCGACGAGGACCTGGTCCGCCTGGCCGCCGGCACGGCGGTGACCCCGGATGCCGAGGTCGGCAACGGCTGAGTGCATTGTGCCGCAACGGAGTTAGGAATCGGGTGGTTACCGGCAGACCGCCGCGTAGCTGTACATATGTGCATACAGTTTGGCTGTGCTGGTTGTGACCACTGAAGGGTTGCCGGGGTACGAGATCACCACCGTCCTCGGCGAGGTGCTTGGCGTGGTGGCCACGTCGCGCAACCCGTTCGCGGCCGGGATCCGGTCCACCGAGGGCGGGCCGGGGCAGGACATGTCGCAGTTCCTGGTGCAGACGCGCTCACGCGCGGTCGGTCAGATGGTCGCCGCGGCCGAGCACCGCGGCGCCAACGCGATCGTCGGCATGCGCTTCGACCACCGCGACGTGACCAACACGTGGGTCGAGCTGTGCGCCTACGGCACGGCGGTCATCGCCGTCGCGCTGCACCAGCGCACCGGCGCCCACGCCGCCGCCTGAGCTACCGCAGCTCGGCGATCACGGCGCCCGCGGAGACGACCTCGCCGACCTTGGCCTGCAGGCCGGTCACCACGCCGGCCTTGTGGGCGTTGAGCGGCTGCTCCATCTTCATCGCCTCGAGGACGACGATCAGGTCGCCCTCCGCGACCGTGTCGCCCTCCGCGACCGCGATCTTCACGATCGTGCCCTGCATCGGGCTGGTCAGGGCGTCGCCGCTCGCGGCGCCGGACTGCTGCTTGCCCGCCGAGCGACGGCGAGGGGCGGCGGCTGCGGCGGCCGGGGCGGCGCCGCCGGCCGGCAGGCCGCCGGGGAACACCACCTCCAGGCGCTTGCCGCCGACCTCGACCACAACCGTCGAGCGGGCCGGGGCGTCGGCCGCCGGGGCGGCGGTGGCGGTGAACGGCGGGACCTCGTTGACCCACTCGGTCTCGATCCAGCGCGTGTGCACGCGGAACGGCTCGTCGGTGAAGGCCGGGTCGCGCAACACGGCCCGGTGGAAGGGCAGCGCGGTGGCCATGCCCTCGACGACCATCTCGTCGAGGGCGCGGCGGGCCCGCTCGATCGCCTGCTCGCGGGTCTCGCCGACGATGATCACCTTGGCCAGCAGCGAGTCGAAGTTGCCGCCGATGACGCTGCGCGACTCGATGCCGGTGTCGACCCGGATGCCCGGGCCCGTCGGCAGGGTCAGGGTGGTCACCGCGCCCGGCGCGGGCAGGAAGTTGCGGCCCGGGTCCTCGCCGTTGATGCGGAACTCGATGGCGTGGCCGCGTGGCGTGGGGTCGGCGTCGAAGCGCAGCTTCTCGCCGTCGGCGATGCGGAACTGCTCGCGGACCAGGTCGACGCCGGCGGTCTCCTCGGTGACCGGGTGCTCGACCTGGAGGCGGGTGTTGACCTCCAGGAAGGAGATCGTGCCGTCGTTGCCGACGAGATACTCGACCGTGCCGGCCCCGTGGTAGCCGGCCTCCTTGCAGATCGCCTTGGCCGACTCGTGGATCTGCGCGCGCTGGGCGGCGGTGAGGAACGGGGCGGGCGCCTCCTCGACCAGCTTCTGGTGGCGGCGCTGCAGCGAGCAGTCGCGCGTGCCCATCACCACGACGTTGCCGTGCTGGTCGGCGAGGACCTGGGCCTCCACGTGGCGGGGCTGGTCGAGATACCGCTCGACGAAGCACTCCCCGCGGCCGAACGCCGCGACGGCCTCCCGCGTGGCCGACTCGAACAGGGCCGGGATCTCCTCGATCGTGCGGGCGACCTTGAGGCCGCGGCCGCCGCCGCCGAACGCGGCCTTGATGGCCACCGGCAGCCCATGCTGCTCGGCGAACGCCACGATCTCCGTCGCGTCGCGCACCGGGTCGGGCGTGCCCGGCACCAGCGGCGCTCCGGCCCGCTGCGCGATGTGCCGCGCGGTGACCTTGTCGCCGAGGTCACGAATCGCCTGCGGGGTCGGCCCGATCCAGGTGATGCCGGCGTCGATGACCGCCTGCGCGAAGTCCGCGTTCTCCGAGAGGAAGCCATACCCCGGGTGGACAGCGTCCGCCCCGGCCTGCCGGCAGACGTCGATGAGCTTGTCGATGCGCAGGTAGGAGTCGGCCGCCGTGTCGCCGCCGAGGGCATAGGCCTCGTCGGCCAGGCGCACGTGCAGCGCGTCGCGATCGGAGTCCGCATAGACGGCCACGCTCGCCAGCCCAGCGTCGCGGCAGGCTCGGATGACGCGGACGGCGATCTCGCCCCGATTGGCGATGAGAACCTTGCGCACGCTGAACGCTCCCTTGGGTGGACCCTCCGGCGCAGTCTAAGCCAACGGTCTGACACTCACGGTTGCCAAGAAAGTCACTCGGAGCCGTTAGTCAAGTTTTCCTATTACGCTTGTGTCGTGTCCACTACGCGTCTGATGATCATGGGACTGGTCTCGTACCTCCAGCCTGTCCACGGCTACGACATCCGCAAGGAGTTGACGAGCTGGAACGTCGAGAGCTGGGCCAACGTGCAGCCCGGGTCGATCTATCACGCGCTGCGCAAGATGACCGAGGAGGGCCTCCTGGAGGAGGTCGACACCGAGCGGGTGGACAACCGGCCGGCCCGCACGCGGTACCGGATGACCAAGGAGGGTGAGGCCGAGTACCAGGCCCTGCTCCGCAAGTACTGGTGGGAGTACCAGGAGCCGGTCGACCCCTTCCTGGCCGCGTTCGCGTTCCTGCCCTCGCTGCCGCGCGCCGAGGCGGCCGGCGCGCTGCGGGCCCGGGCCCGGCTCCTCGAAGGCTGGATCGCGACCTATCGCGAGGCCGGTGACGACTGGGCCGCCAGTAAGCCGGTGCACGTCTCGTGGCAGTTCGAGCTGACCACGCTGCGCTGCGAGGTCGAGGCCCGCTGGTGCCACGACGTCGCGAGCCGCATCGAGGCAGGTGAGGGCGAGCACTTCAACGAGCGTCCGCACGGCGATGCCGAGGAGTGGCGCAAGGCCATCCGTGACCAGTTCGGGGAGCCCGTCGACGAAGACGAGTAAGACGCGACATATTCAAGCTTGACCGCGCGAACTATATCGCGTTACGGTCTCTGTGCTGAGACGAGGACAGGGGACCGTCATGATCGAAACGAAGGGCCTGCGGAAGTCGTTCCGCTCCCGAGCCGGTCGCGAGACCAAGGTGGTCGAGGCAGTTCGCGGGGTGGACCTCTCCGTCAAGGAGGGGGAGATCTTCGGATTCCTCGGGCCCAACGGCGCCGGCAAGACCACCACACTGCGCATGCTGGCGACGCTCATCACGCCCGACGGTGGCGAGGCCACCATCGCGGGCGTCGACCTGTTGAAGGAGCCCGGCGAGGTGCGCCGCCGGATCGGCTACGTCGCCCAGGGCGGCAGCACCTGGGACGAGAGCACCGCTCGCGAGGAACTGGTGCTGCAGGCCCGCTTCTACGGCATCGGCAAGGCGGAGGCGCAGCGCCGCGCGGGCAGGGCGCTCCAGGCGTTCCAGCTGGACGAGTACGCCGACCGCCGCACCAAGACCTACTCGGGCGGCCAGCGCCGCAGGGTCGACATCGCGCTCGGCATCATCCACGAGCCGAAGATCGTCTTCCTCGACGAGCCGACCACCGGGCTCGACCCGCAGAGCCGGGCCCACATGTGGGACGAGGTCCGCCGCCTCCGCGAGGAGGGCATGACCGTCTTCATCACCACGCACTACCTCGACGAGGCCGACGCGCTCTGCGACCGCATCGCGATCATGGACCACGGCGAGATCGTCACCGAGGGCACCGTCGACGCGCTCAAGCGCGAGGTGGCCGGTGACGTCGTGACCGTCGGGGTCAACGGGTCCGCGAGCTTCGCCGCCGACCTGCTGCAGAACCAGGACTACGTGCGCAGCGTCGAGCAGAAGAACGGCGAGCTGCGGCTGTATGTCGACGAGGGCGCCGTGGCCATCCCGCACATCCTGCGCCTGCTGGACCACGCCGGGGTCACCCTGGGCTCGATGGAGCTGCACCGGCCGAGCCTCGACGACGTGTTCCTGATCAAGACCGGCCGTTCCCTGAGGGAGTCCTGACGTGAAGTTCTTCCGCGACACCTGGCTGGTCTTCCAGCGCCAGATGCAGCTGATGCTCCGCAACCCGGTGTGGCTGATCGTCGGGATCATCCAGCCACTGTTCTACCTGCTGCTGTTCGCGCCGCTGCTGAAGCCGGCGCTGGGCGTGCAGACCAACGCCGAGGCCTACAAGCTCTTCGTCCCCGGCCTCCTCGTGCTGCTGGCGATGTTCGGCTCGCTGTTCACCGGCTTCGGCCTGATCGCGGAGCTGCGGGCCGGCGTCATCGAGCGCAGCCGGGTCACCCCGGTCAGCCGGCTCGCGCTGCTCGTCGGCCGGTCCCTGCGCGACGTCGTCTCGCTGCTGTTCCAGGCCCTGCTCATCGTGCTCATCGCGGTGGCCTTCGGGCTGAAGGTGGCGGTGCTCGACGTGATCGCCGCGTTCGTGCTGATGGCGGTCATCTCGCTCATGCTGTCGGCGTTCTCCTATGCGATCTCGCTCAAGCTGCGCAGCGAGGACGCGCTGGCCCCGCTGCTCAACACGATCTCCCAGCCGCTGCTGCTCACCGCCGGCATCCTGCTGCCGCTGACGTTCGCGCCGAAGTGGCTCAAGACGGTCGCCGACTGGAACCCGTTCTCGTGGGCGGTCGACGGGGTGCGCGCGCTCTTCGCCGGCGACCCGGGCGCCAACTCGGTCTGGCAGGCCGCGGTGATCATCGGCGGCCTGACCGTCATCACGGTGGTCTGGGCGTCCCGGGCCTTCGCCAAGGGCATCCGCTAATCGGGTCCAGAGCCGATAGGCCCCGACCAAAATCAGCTTGGCTGTACCGGTAACGACCGTCACCCTCACGGCCCCTTCCACCGCGGAAGGGGCCGTGACACCGTCAGTCAGTGCCCCGTCTCGTCCGCGACCGCATCACCTGGGTCATCTACCTCCAGCTGGCCCTGTGGTGCTATTTCCTCTACGGCTTCGGCCCGGTGGCCCCGCTGCTGCGCGACGAGCTGCACATCTCCAGCACCCTCGCCGGCCTGCACGGCACCGGCTTCGCCGTCGGCGGCATCGTCGGCGGGGCGATCCTCCCCGCCCTGACCCGCCGCCTCGGCCGGCACCGGCTGGTCTGGACCGGCCTCGGCCTGGTCAGCGTGGCCGCGGTCGGCATGTTCACCGCCCACCACCTCGCGCTGACGCTCACCTTCGCCACGCTCGGCTCGTTCGGCGGCTCCCTCGCCGTCAACGGGATCAACTCCGCGCTCACCGAGCACCACGGCCCCTCCGCCCCGGCCGCGATCAGCGAGGCCAACGCGGCCGCGGCCAGCGTCGGCCTGATCGCGCCGCTGATCGTCGGGCTCACGTTCAGCGCCGGCCTGGGCTGGCGGACCGGCCTGGTGCTCATGGTCGGCCCGGTGATCCTGCTCGCCTTCCTGGGGAAGATCCGGATTCCGGAGCCGATCGCGGCCCGGACCGACGCCCACGGCCCGGACCGGCCGCTCCCGCGCACCTACTGGCTCGCCTTCGCGAGCCTCTTCGCCACCGGCTCGATCGAGGTCTGCCTCACCCTCTGGGGCAGCGACGTGCTGCGCGACCACGCCCACGTCTCGCCGGGCGTGGCCACCGCGGCGGTCTCGACGCTCATCGCCGGCATGGTGGCCGGCCGCCTGATCGGCGGCCGGCTGCTGCTGGTCTTCCGCCCGACCCGCATGCTGCTGGCCGCGCTCGGAGTGAGCCTGGCCGGCTTCGCGCTCTTCTGGAGCGCGACCGTGCCCTGGCTGGCGATGGGCGGCCTGTTCGCCTGCGGGCTGGGCGTCGGGCTGCACTACCCGCTCGGTATCGGCCTCGCGCTCGCCCACTCCGACGGCCAGCCCGACCTCGCCGCGGCCCGGGCCTCGTTCGCCGTCGGCATCTCGTTCGCCGTGGCCCCGTTCGCCCTCGGCGCGCTGGCCGACGCGGTCGGCCCGCACACCGCGTTCCTGCTGGTGCCGGTGTTCATCGCGGTCGCCGCCGTCGCCGTCGTCCGGCTCGACGTGGTGACCCGGCCGCCCGACCTGGACGACCTGAGCCGCACACCCAACGTCACCGCGGCCTAGGAGAGGGCCTAAGGCCTGTTTCATGACTGGGGTCGGAGCTGAGGCGGAGTCCAGATTTCGTCTGGCGTCGCCCCGCGGAAGTCCGGCTACCGGTGTTGTAACCGGGCTTTCGCGGGGTGGCGCCAGACGGAATCTGGGCCCGCCGCAGCCCGGCCTCAGTCATGAAACAGGCCTTAGCTGCGGCGTGCGATTGTCAGGCCGTCCGCGATCGGCAGCAGCACCGACTCCACCCGCTCGTCGTCCAGCACGCGACGGTTGAACTCCTGCATCGCCCGGGTGCCCGGGTCGGCCGGCGACTCGTCGATGATGTGCCCGTGCCGCAGCACGTTGTCGACGAGGATCAGGCCGCCGGGGCGCATCCGCGGTACCAACGCCTCCCAATAGCCGAGGTAGCCGGTCTTGTCGGCGTCGATGAAGGCCAGGTCGAGGTGTGGCTCCGCGGGCAGGGTCGCCAGCGTCTCGGCCGCCGGGCCCAGGCGCAGCTCGATCCGGTCGGTGAGGCCGGCCCGCTGCCAGTAGCGCCGGGCGATGCTCGTGTACTCCTCGGAGACGTCGAAGCAGACCAGCCGGCCGCCGTCGGCCAGGCCGCGCGCGATGGCGATCGACGACAGCCCGGTGAAGGTGCCGATCTCGACCGCCTCCCGTGCACCCGCGATCCGGGTCAGCAGGGTGAGGAAGGCCGCCTGCTCGGGGGCGACCTGCATGCCGGCGTCGAGCGGCAGGACGCGCTCCGTCTCGGCGATCAGGTCGCGCACCAGCTCGTCCGGCTCGCTGCCGTTGGCCACGACATATTCCTGGAGCTCCGCCGTGAGCGGGAGTGTCTGTTTCGTCATGGGATCATCCCTACCAGAGCGAGGTGACCGGAATGCCGATCGAGGCGAGCAGGTTGCGCAGCGTGGGCAGGGACAAACCGACGACATTGCCGTGATCGCCCTCGATGCGCTCCACGAACAGCCCGCCGAGCCCGTCGATGGTGAACGCGCCGGCCACCTGCAGCGGCTCGCCCGAGGCCACGTACGCGGCGATCTCCTCGTCCGACGCCTCGGCGAAGTGGACGGTGGTGCCGACCGTGGCCGTCGCCTCCTTGCCGGTGCCGGTGTCGACGAGGCAATGCCCGGTGTACAGCACCCCGGACCGCCCGCGCATCTTCTGCCAGCGGCTGGTGGCGTCGGCCGCGTCGACCGGCTTGCCGAGGATCTCACCGTCGAACGCGAGCACCGAGTCGCAGCCCAGCACCAGCGCGTCGGCATGCGCGGAAGGCAGCGTCGCCGCCACCGCCCGGGCCTTCAGCCCGGCGAGCGTGCCCGCGAGCGTGGCCGCGTCACCGGCCTCGACCGCCGACTCGTCGACCCCGCTGACGATGACCTGCGGTGACAGCCCGGCGGAGGTGAGCAGGCGCCGGCGGGCCGGGCTGGCCGAGGCGAGAATGAATGTCTTCACACCTAGAACGCTAGCCGTAGCATCGCGGCCATGCGGAAGCTCTGGGCGGAGTTCAAGGCGATCGCGATCGGCGGCACGGTCCTGGACCTGGCGCTCGGTTTCATCATCGGATCGGCCTTCGCCACGCTCATCCAGTCGTTCGTGACCAACCTGTTCCTGCAGCTCGTCGCCGCCGTCGTCGGCGAGCCCGACTTCCAGAAGCTCCAGGTCAACGTGCACAACACGCCGCTGAAGTACGGCGTGTTCCTCAACGACCTGCTCCAGTTCGTGCTGCTCGCGGTCGCCCTGTTCGTGATCATCAAGTTCATGACCTGGATCGGCGTCGAGCGTGGACGGTCGCTGGACACGCGCCCCTGCCCGTTCTGCTACGACCGGGTCCCGACCGGCGCGCTGATGTGCCGCTCGTGCGGCCAGCAGCTGGTCGCCGAGCTGCCGTCGCTGCCCGAGGCCGAGCGCCTGCTGGCCGACCGGGAGGCCCGCCGCTGGCCCACGTTGCCGCCGATCGCGATCCCGCGGCGGCGGACCGGACCGGGCGCGCCGACTAGCGCCAGCGAGGGCGAGCACCCGGAAGCGCGCTCTCGCGCCACCGGGAGCGGGCCGGACGAGCCGGGGGAGCGGCCGGCGTCAGGCTGAACAGGGCCCCCACGATCGCCGCGACCTCCTCGGCCGTCGGCGTGCCGCGAACGACCTTGAACAGCGGTTCCTCCGACACGTGATCCTCCCGGACAAGTTCACGAAACGTTGTCGTCCTGCGAGCATACGCACACCTCAGCGGCGCATACTCGGATGGAACGGGAGTCGATGGCGAATTGGGGGACGCATTGACAAACGTCCGGATTCGCGCCATGTCGGCGGCGTCGGCGATTGTGCTGCTCGCGGTACTGCTGCCGAAAACGCCGTCGTATGCGCGTGAAGGCGAGTCGCCCGTGTCGATCTCCGCGTCGCTGCACTACCTCGTCACGTTCGTCGCGCGGGCCTGCGACAACTACGCCTCGGTCATGGGCAACCGGGTGCGCGACGACCACCTGGAGGCGGCGGCGCTGCCCAGCCGCGACAACGCGTACCGCGACGGCCAGGCCGTCGACCCCGCCGTCGAGGCCGTCAACGGCGGCGGGTGCGTGCCCCTCAACGGCTGGCAGTTCTCGCTCGGCAGCGGGCACGAGAAGAAGGGCGCCTACTCCACCGTCACCGGGGCGGCCGCGGGCTCCGGCGCCACCGCGGCCGGGCTGCCGCTGCTCGACGGCATGGGCCAGAAGACCGACAAGACCATCGACGGGGCGGTGACCCTCCAGCTCAGCGACGAGCAGGCGAAGGCGGCCGCGCGCCGCCAGCTCTGGGTGCAGGGCGGCACGCCGGGCGACCCGCTGCTCGCCGGGTCGCTGCCCGGCTACGGGTTCGGGGCGCTGCGCTGCGCGGCCGACGGGCACAGCGGCGGCAACGTCCAGTGGCTCGGCTTCCCAGCCGGCACCCGGCACGTCTTCTGCTACGGGTACTACGTCAAGGGCGCCCAGCCGACCGCCACCCTCGTGGTCCGGGCCCGCACGACGCAGCCGCCGGGTTACCCGCAGCGCTTCGCGTTCGACGCGAGCCCGAGCTACAACGCCGACAAGCGGGTCTCCGTCGACGCCGTCACCGACGCCACGTTCGTGCGCAGCGCGGGCGGCGCGCCGAACACGGTCGTGTCGCGCACCCCGGCCGGCTGGACGCTGAGCGACGTCGCCTGCACGGCGAGCGGCGGCGGGCGCAGCCAGACGGCGACCGACCTGCCCACCGGCAGCGCCACCGTCACGCTCAGCGCCGGCGAGACGGTGATCTGCACGTTCACCTACGCGCCGCCCGCCTCGCCGCCGGGCCTGACCCTGCGGGTCTTCAGCGACCACGCAGGCGGCCAGTTCGGCCTGTCGGTCGGCGGCGACGGCGGCCCGCGGGCGCTCACGGCGAGCCCGGCGGGCGACGGCTCCGCGGCCGCGGCGACCGGCGCCGACCTCGGCGCGCTGCTGCCGGGGGCCTACCCGGTGACGGTCACCGCCCCGGCCGGCGACGCGTCGTCGTGGAGCCTGACCGGCGCCGCCTGCGGCCAGACCGAGCTCAAACCCGAGGGCATGACGGTGACCGTGATGGTCGCCGCGGGCGTCCCGACCGACTGCACGCTGCGCGTCAGTCGCAAGGTCGGCGGCCTCGAGCTGCGCGGGGTGACCGTCGGCGGCACCGGCGCCGCGTCGTTCACGGTCACGCCGGTCCGCGAGGGCGTGCCGGGCTGGTCGGGCGTGGCGACGACGACCGGGCTCGGCGTGGCCGCGGTCGCGCAGGGTGACGTGCCGCAGGCGCTGCCGTTCGGCGACTACCTGGTGACCCCGATCCCGCCCGTCTCCACTGTGGACGGCCGCTGGAAGCTCAGCTCCTTCGCCTGCGATCCGGGCAGGTCCCAGGAGATTCCCAACGTGGGAGCGGACGTCGTGCCCCTGACGCCCGGCGAGTCGGCCGCCAAGTGCACGGCGACCTACATGTTCGAGTCCGCCCAGCGGCTCCAGGTGACGCTCCGCTTCTCCGGCAACGTCGACGGCCGCGCCGGGGCCGTGGTCATCGACATCAGCTGCGAGGACGGCTCGACCGGCCGCGCGGTGCTCGGCGGCGACGACAACAGCGAGGCGGCGCTGCCCGAGCCGCTGGGCTTCCTGGCCCCGACGAAGTGCACGATCGCCAGACCGGAGACACCCGTGGCCAAGGACGCCGCGGTGTCGGTGAGCGCGTCGCTCGACCCGGCGCCCGGCAACGCGCCGCTCGGCATCCCGGCGACCGTCGACATCGGCGGCGACGTCGAGCTGTATGCGGTGATCGTCACGGTCACGTTCACCGCGACCGCCGAGGTGCCCGCCCAGCAGAAGGTCCTGGACACCTTCCGGGTCCTGCCGGTGGCCCTGATCGGCGCCGGCCTGGTCGGTATCGGCCTGCTCATCCTATTGATCATGGTGTTGCGGTCCAGGTCATACCGGGAAGAGTGATCGAGGGTGGAACCGGGCTGTCTCAGAGGTGCCACCGTTGGGTAACTTGCTAGGTGATGACCCAGCCCAAAGCCTTGATCGCCGAGCGTTACCGACTGATCGAGTCGCTCGGCGCGGGCGGCATGGGCCGAGTGTGGCTGGCCCGCGACGAGATGCTCCGCCGTGACGTGGCGATCAAGGAGGTCATCCTCCCCGAGGGGCTGACCGCCGAGGAGCGCGAGGAGCTGCGCCTTCGCACGCTGCGGGAGGCGCGGGCCGCGGCCCGGCTCAACGACCCCAACGTCGTGCGGATCTACGACGTGATCCAGTCCGAGCAGGCGCCCTGGATCGTGATGGAGTACGTGCCCTCGCGGTCCCTGCACCAGGTGATCACCGACGAGGGGCCGCTGCCCCCGGAGCGGGTCGCGCAGATCGGGCTCGCGGTGCTCAGCGCGCTGCGCGCGGCCCACGCCGCCGGGGTGCTGCACCGCGACGTCAAGCCCGGCAACGTGCTGCTGGCCGACACCGGCCGGGTCGTGCTCACCGACTTCGGGCTGGCCGTGTTCGAGGGCGGCGACGGTGCCGTGACGCGGCCGGGGCTGATTCTCGGCTCGCCGCAGTACATCTCGCCCGAGCGCGCCCGCGAGGGCACCTCGGGGCCGGAGTCGGACATGTGGTCGCTCGGCGCCACGCTCTACGCGGCCGTCGAGGGGCGCTCGCCCTACGCACGCTCGACGACCTTCGCGACGCTGACCGCGCTCGCGACCGAGGATCCCGACCCGCCGACCCGGGCCGGCGTGATGAAGCCGGTGCTCAACGCCCTGCTGCGCAAGGACCCGAGGGCCCGCGCGGGCGTCGCGGAGACGGAGCGGCTGCTGCAGCGGGCGGCGGCGGGCGAGGGCCGCGGCTTCCCCTGGTCGCTGCCCGCCCTGCCGTCGCTGCCGCGGCCCCGGCGGTCCCGGGAGGGCCACTCGGGCTCGTCGAGTGTCCGTTCGCGCAGCTCCGAGCCGGTGGCGCCGGTCAGTGCCCCGCCGGACGGGGCCTCAGACCACTCGCCGGTGCCGTTCGACGTTCGCCCCGAAGCGCGCGTCGAGTTCCCCGGCCGCGCCCGGGGCAGCGCGGTGGTCGGCCCGCCTCCATCGCCCGTTGTCTCCAGCGGTGCCTCCGGAGGTGCCTCCGGAGTTGTCTTCGTGGAGGACGACGACGACAGCACCGTCCCGGCCGGGCAGCGCTGGAAGTGGATCGCGGCCGGGGCCGCCGCGGTCGTCCTCGCCGTCGTCGCGGTCATCGTCCTGTCCGACGAGGGCAGCTCGCCGCCCGCGGAGCCCCCCGTGACCGGCCAGGCCGCCCGGCCCACCAGCGCCGCGCCCTCGCCCTCGCCGTCGGTTTCCCTTTCGCCGCAGGTGCAGGGCTCGTTCGGTCCCGACGTCATGCAGCTGCCGCCGGGGTACCACTACGAGAGCGACCCGAAGTGGGGCTGGACGGTGGCCGTGCCGGACGGCTGGATCAAGACGCCCCACGAGACGTCCGAGTCGATGGTGTACTTCGTGAGCAACACCGATCCGCGCATCCGCATGGGCGTCGACACCACGTTCACCCCGCCCCCCGACGCGGTGGCCGACTGGGAGCAGCAGGAGCGCGCCCGGCTCCGCAACGGCCTGTACCCGAACTACGTGCGGGTCGGGATCAACCCCGTCACCAACTTCCACGGACAGTGCGCCGACTGGCAGTGGACGTACGACAGCTCCCAGGGCGGCCGGCTGCACGTGTCCAACCTCGGCTGCCGTGTCCGGGACAACCTCGGGCACGCGCTCTACTGGCAGGCGCCCGATTCGCTGTGGGACACGGAGCCGGTGACCACGATGTACGGCATCATCAAGGTCTCGTTCCGGCCGAAGCCCGCCTAAAGCGGGATGTTGCCGTGCTTCTTCGGCGGCAGCTTCTCCCGCTTGGTGCGCAGCAGCCGCAGCGCCCGCACGATCTCCACGCGCGTCGTCGACGGCGCGATGACGCTGTCCACGTAGCCGCGCTCGGCCGCGACGTACGGGTTGGCCAGCGTGTCCTCGTACTGCTGGATCAGCTCGGCCCGCAGCGCCGCCGGGTCGGCCGCCTCGCGCAGCTCCTGCCGGTAGAGGATGTTGACCGCGCCCTGCGCGCCCATGACCGCGATCTGCGCCGTCGGCCAGGCGAAGTTGAGGTCGGCGCCGAGGTGCTTGGAGCCCATGACGTCGTACGCGCCGCCGTACGCCTTGCGGGTGATGACGGTGACCTTCGGTACCGTGGCCTCGGCATATGCGTAGATCAGCTTGGCACCCCGCCGGATGATCCCGTCCCACTCCTGGCTGGCACCGGGCAGGAAGCCCGGCACGTCGACGAACGTCAGGATCGGGATGTTGAACGCGTCGCAGGTGCGCACGAACCGCGCCGCCTTCTCCGACGCGTCGATGTCCAGGCAGCCCGCGAAGTGCATCGGCTGGTTGGCGACGACCCCGACCGGGTGGCCCTCCACGCGGCCGAAGCCGACGATGATGTTCTGCGCGAACAGGGGCTGGACCTCGAGGAAGTCCTCGACGACGGCCTCGATGACACCGTGCATGTCGTACGGCTGGTTCGCCGAGTCGGGGATGATCGAGTCGAGCTTGTCGGCCGGCAGCTCGGGCTCCGCCGCCTGGGCGACGGGCACGTCGTCGAGGTTGTTCGACGGCAGATACGACAGCAGCGCCTTCACGTACTCGATCGCGTCGTCCTCGTCGGTGGCCAGGTAGTGCGCGTTGCCCGACTTCGTGTTGTGCGTCCGGGCCCCGCCCAGCTCCTCGAACTCGACGTCCTCGCCGGTCACCGTCTTGATCACGTCGGGGCCGGTGATGAACATGTGCGAGGTCTGGTCGACCATCACGGTGAAGTCGGTGACCGCCGGCGAGTACACGGCGCCGCCCGCACACGGACCCATGATCAGCGAGATCTGCGGGATCACGCCGGACGCGCGCACGTTGCGGAAGAAGATCTCGCCGTAGAGGCCCAGCGAGACGACGCCCTCCTGGATCCGCGCTCCGCCGGAGTCGTTGATCCCGACGACCGGGCAGCCGATCTTCATGGCGAGGTCCATGACCTTGACGATCTTCTCGCCGAACACCTCGCCGAGGCTGCCGCCGAAGACCGTGAAGTCCTGCGCGAACACGCACACCTGCCGGCCGTCGACGGTGCCGTAGCCGGTGACCACCCCGTCGCCGTACGGCCGCGTCTCCTCCAGGCCGAAGTTGGTCGACCGGTGCCGGGCCAGCTCGTCGAGCTCCACGAACGACCCCGCGTCGAGCAGTAGGTCGATCCGCTCGCGGGCCGTCTTCTTGCCCCTGGAGTGCTGCTTCTCGACCGCCCGCGCCGAGCCGGCGTGCACGGCCTCCTCGGTGCGGCGCTCCAGATCGGCGAGCTTTCCGGCCGTGGTGTGGATGTCCGCGTGCTTGATGGTCACGCTGGGCATCGTAATCGCAGCCGAACTAGGGTCGGGCTGTGAACATTTACACCGACCTGGAGCGCCCGCCGCTGCGGCCCCTCGCGCTGCGCCGCGCGCTGGTCGTCCCGGGCGGTTTCTGGACCGATCTGCGCGTGGTGGCTTCGACCGGCTCGACCAACGCCGACGTGGCCGCCCTGGCCGCTTCGGGCGCCCCGGAGGGCCTGGTCATCGTGGCCGAGCAGCAGACCGCCGGTCGTGGCCGCCTGGGCCGCCAGTGGGAGTCGCCCCCGCGGGCCGGCCTTGCCCTGAGCATCCTGCTGCGCCCTTCGCCTTTGGTCCCGCCGTCGCGCCTGGGCTGGCTGCCGCTGCTGGCCGGGGTCGCCCTCGCCGAGTCGGTTCGCCGGGTGGCGCGCCTCGACGCCTACCTGAAGTGGCCCAACGACCTGCTCCTCCAGGGCGACCGCAAGACCGCCGGCATCCTGGCCGAGGGCGTCGCCGACGGCGCCGTCGTCGTCGGGATCGGCCTGAACACCACGCTCCGTGAGCACGAGCTGCCCCGCCCGGACGTCACGTCGCTGGCCCTGGCCGGCGCGGCGAGCGCGGACCGCGATCCACTGCTCCGCGCGCTCCTGCGTTCTTTCCAGGAGTTGTACCTCCAGTGGCGCGACGCCGCCGGCGACCCCGCCACGTCGGGCCTGCGCGAGGCCTACCTCTTCCACTGCGGCACCATCGGCCGCCGGGTCCGGGCGTCCCTCCCAGGCGGCGTCTCGTTGACGGGAGTCGCCACCGGGATCGACGATGACGGAAGACTGCAGGTCACGGACCAGTTCGGTGCCGTCCACGCGGTCGCTGCAGGCGACGTCGTGCACGTCAGGCCAGATTCAGCGGGAGATACGGCCGGGTAGCGGAGTGCCCCTCCGGGGCCAGAGGGTCTAGCCTCACTGCCGACATTCATGAACGAGGAGGTTGGCGTGGGGTTCCCGGAAAGCGTCCTCACCAAGGACGAGCAGGTGGTGCTGCACCTGCACCCCCACTGGAAAGCGCTGTTCCTGCCGGTGGTCTGGTTCGTGCTGGCCGCAGCCGCGGTCGCCGCGGTCGCGATCTTCACCAGCCTGGCCGGCATCGGCATCCTGATCATCGCGGCCGTCGCGTTGGTCGTGGTCATCGTGGTGACGGTGTGGCCCTGGATCAAGTGGCGCACCACGCACTACGTGTTCACCAACGAGCGGGTCATCATGCGCAGCGGCGTCTTCTCCCGCAGCGGCCGTGACATCCCCCTGGGCCGGGTGAACGACGTGTCGTTCTCGCACACGCTCTTCGAGCGCATGCTGGGTTGCGGCACCCTGACCATCGAGTCGGCGGGCGAGCGCGGCCAGGTCCAGCTGACGGACCTGCCCCAGGTGGAGAAGACCCAGAGCGTCCTGTACGAACTGGTGGACGCAGACCGCCAGAAGCACACCTTCGGCGACGACGACCGCGAGGCCCTGGTCAACGAGATCAAGAACGACAACGCGTAACAACAGCGCGAGCCGAACCCCGTGCGGGTTCGGCTCGCGTTTTCGTTTTGTGCTCCCGCGGTCAGCTCAGGGTCTTGGCGACCTCGGCGGCGCGGGCGGCGGCGCCGGCCTTCATGTCGCGCTTGAGCTCCTGCGGCAGGGAGAACACCAGCTTCTCCTGCGCCGTGGTGATCTCGGCGACGTCACCGAACCCGCGCTCGGCGAGGAAGTCGAGGACCTCCATCACCAGCTCGTCCG
Source organism: Dactylosporangium sp. AC04546 (assembly GCF_022095675.1). Classification (GTDB taxonomy): domain Bacteria; phylum Actinomycetota; class Actinomycetes; order Mycobacteriales; family Micromonosporaceae; genus Dactylosporangium. The sequence goes on from NZ_JAHYSG010000016.1 coordinate 122,666, forward strand.
GCACCGACGCACCCGACGTGACGCCGACGGTCGTCGCGCCGGCGAGCCACTCGTCCTGGATCTCGCTGGCGTAGTCGATCAGGTAGCCCGCCTTGGCCCCGGCGTCGACCGCCACCTCACGCAGCCGCTGCGAGTTCGACGAGTTCTGCGATCCGACGACGAGCACCAGGTCGCAGTTCGGCGCCATGGCCTTGACCGCGTCCTGCCGGTTCGACGTCGCGTAGCAGATGTCGTCGCTCGGCGGCGACATCAGCAGCGGCAGCTTCGTCTTGAGCCGCGCGACCGTCTCCAGCGTCTCGTCCACCGACAGCGTCGTCTGCGACAGCCAGACCACCTTCGACGGGTCACGGACGGTGACCTTGTCGACGCTGTCCGGCCCGTCGACCAGCTGAATGTGCGCCGGTGCCTCACCGGTCGTGCCGACGACCTCTTCGTGCCCTTCGTGACCGATGAGCAGAATGTCGTAGTCGTCGGCGGCGAACCGGCGAGCCTCCTGGTGGACCTTGGTCACCAGCGGGCAGGTCGCGTCGATGGCCTTCAGCGAACGAGCCTTCGCCTGGTCGTGCACCTCAGGCGCGACCCCGTGGGCCGAGAAGACCACGGTCGCCCCCTCCGGCACCTCGTCGTTCTCCTCGACGAAGATCGCGCCCTTCGCCTGCAGCGTGCTCACGACGTGCTTGTTGTGCACGATCTCCTTGCGGACGTAGATCGGCGCGCCGTACAGCTTGAGCGCTTCCTCGACAGTCTGGACCGCCCGGTCCACGCCGGCGCAGTAGCCGCGGGGCTTGGCAAGCAGGACACGCTTCGAACCAGTCACCCCGCCATGGTACGTGCCACCGCCGACAACCCGCCTCGCCGCAAGAGCGGCAACTCGCCCACCCCGCGCCCAAACCCCGCGCCCAGCCTTCGCCCAAACCCACCCAAAGGGTCCTCCGGCCGGCCGGGCGCGGCGAACTTCTCCTGGCTGGGTGCGGCGAGCGGCTGTTCTGGCTGGGTGCGGCGAGCTGTTCTGGCCGGGTGCGGCGAGCTGTCCTGGCCGGGCGCGGCGAACCGTTCTGGCCGGACGTCGTCAACCCCATCGCCCGCCCCGTCGCAGGAACGGCACCGCGCTCGCCGCCACCGCCAGCGCACCGCACACGCCGACCACCGCCGCGAGCGTGCCCCACGGCATGACCAGGGTCACATCCGCCCCGATCTCCTCGGCCAGCCCGGCCCTCGCCTCGAACAGCGCCGGCACGGCCACCGCGAGCCCCAGCAGCGTCCCGACCCCCACCGCGACCAGCGCCTCGACCACGACGACCCGTAACGTCTGCCCGGTCGTCGCCCCGGTGCGGTGGAGGGTGACGAACTCCTGCCGCCGCCCGTACGTCGCCATCAGCAGCGTGTTCGCCACCGCCAGCCCGGTATACCCGACGGAGATCCCGAGCAGCACCGCCAGGAACAGGTCGATCAGATCTCCCTCCTCGGCCGCCTCCCGCTCGACATACGCCCTGGCCGTCAGCTCCTCAGCCCCCGCCGCCGGCGTGAACGGCCCGGCCAGATAGACCACCTCGGTCAGCGCCGTCGGATCGTGTGCCCGCACGAGCGCCCGGGGCAGCATGACCGTGTCGATGAACACCTCGTCGCTCACCTGGGCGACCGCCACCGACCGCACCGTGCCGTCCACGAACCGCAGCGGCACGGACTCCCCGACCCGCCAGCCGAGGGACGGCGCCGCGACCAGCCCGTCGACCTCGGCCGCCCCCGTCGCCCGGATCGGCTCGCCCGACGCCAGGTACACCACGCTGGACAGCTCCGACCGCCCCCGCTGCGCCTGCACCGCCGCCTCGGACAGGCCCGGCGCCGCCGCCGGCGCGGCGACCGCCCGCTCGGGGATCTTCGCGGTGTCCTCGATGCCGACGGCCTCGTTGGCGGTCTGGAATGTGCCCACCAGCAACACGGCGAACCCCACCGCGGCCAGCACCGGCGCCGCCGTCGACGCCACCCGCCGCGCCGCCACGGCGGTGCCCTCGCGGACCAGCATGCCGGTGGCGCTGCGCCGGAACGGCCACGACACCAGCCGGACCACCGGCACCACCACGGCCGGCGCCAGCAGCGCGGCCGCGACCAGCAGCACCATCGCCGAGCCGAGCACGATCGTCGGCTTCTGCTCCGCGGTCGACCCCGGCAGCAGCGCCGCGAGCCCGCCGCCGACCACGACGCCCAGGCCGCCGAAGATCCAGCGGGACAGGGTCATCGGCCGCTTCTCGGCTGCCGCCTCGCGCAGCGCGTCGAGCGCCGGCACGCGACTCGCCCGCCGTGCGGACAGCCACACCCCGATCGCGGCCACGACCAGCCCGGCGACCAGGGCCGCCGCCATCGCCCACCACGACAGCCCGACCCGGAACCCGGCCGGCTCCAGCCCGACCGCCACGAACGGCCCCTCCAGCAGCGGCGCCAGCAGCGCCCCGCCGATCGCGCCGAGCACGCCCGCCCCCAGCGCGACGAGCAGCACCTCGGCCAGCAGCAGGCGCCGCACCTGCCCCGGCGTCGCCCCGATCGCCCGCAGCAGCCCGATCTCCCGCCGCCGCTGCGCCGCACTGAACGCACACGTGGAGGCCACGACGAACACGGCCACGAACCCGCCCACGAGCACCGTCGCGATGATCAGCTGCGCACCGAGCCAGCGCGTCCGCGTGTCCTGCGCCGGCTCGGCCGCCGACCGCTCGGCGCCCGTGAGCGGCTTGCCCAGCGCGCCGAGCCCCAGCCCGTCGGCCACGCGCTCCGCATCGGCGCCGGGCGTGAGCCGGAGCCCGATCACGGTGACGCCGCCGGCCAGCGAACGGGCGGTCGCCTCGTCGACATACAGCCCCGGCCCGTCGATCGTCCCGGTCACCGTCCACGTCGCCGGGCCCGCGGCGGTGAGGACCGGCAGCTGCCCGCCGACCGGCACCCCGAGGGCGGCATCGACCACGACCCCGCCGGGCCTGTCCGGCGCGCTTCCTTGCACCAGCTCGTACGGGCTGAGGCCGGCCGACGCCCACCCCCGTCCACTGTGGACGGCGTCGCGCGGGTTGCCGACCGGTCTGCCGTCGACGAGCCGCTGCACGTAGAACGTCCGGTCGGGGATCGCGGCCGCCACCCCGGGCGCCCGACCGGTCCGCGCGACCAGCTGGTCGACCTCCTCGGGCGACCACGGGCGATAGGTGAGGAACCCGCCCTCCGGCGGGTCGTAGCTCGGCGACGCGATCAGCACCTCGGCCGCCGCCAGCGGCTTCGGCGTGCGCGGCTGCGCGGACGCCCACAGCGCGAGGCTGCCGGAGATGACCGCCACGCCGACGGCCAGGGCGGCGAACGTGCCGAGGAAGCTCGCCCAGCGGTGCCGGACCATCTCTTTGGCCAGGATCATCCGAGGTCCCTCGTCTCCAGGTGGGCCATCCGGGAGGCGATTTGCTCGGCGCCGCGGGGCTCCCGCAGCTCGTCGACGATCGCGCCGTCGGCCAGGAACAGCACCCGGTCGGCGTGCGCCGCCGCGAGCGGGTCGTGGGTCACCATGACGACCGTCTGCGCGTGCCGGTCGACGGCCGAGCGCAGCAGCCGCAGCACCTCGCGCGAGGCCGTGTTGTCGAGCGCGCCGGTCGGCTCGTCGGCGAAGAGCACGGCCGGCTCGGTGACGAGCGCGCGAGCGATCGCCACCCGTTGCTGCTGGCCGCCTGACAGCTCGCTCGGCCGGTGCGTCGCCCGGTCGGCGAGGCCCACCTCCCGCAGCATCGAGCGGACCTGACCGGCGGCGGCGCGCCGACCGGCGAGGCGCAGCGGCAGCTCGACATTCTGCTCGGCGGTGAGCGCGCCGACCAGGTTGAACGCCTGGAACACGAACCCGACCCGCTCACGGCGCACCCGCGTCAACGCCTTCTCGGACAGGGGCGTGAGGTCGACGCCGTCGATGAGCACGCGTCCCTCGGTCACCCGGTCGAGCCCGGCCGCGCAGTGCAGCAGCGTCGACTTGCCCGAACCGGACGGGCCCATCACGGCGGTGAAGCTCGCCGGGGCGAACCCGACGGTGATGTGGTCGAGCGCGGTCACCGTGTGCTCGCCGGCGCCGAAGCGACGGGTCACGGACCACAGCTCGACGGCTTGGCGGGTCTGCAGTGTCGTTGTCACGGGTTCGAGCAAACCGGTTCGGAGCAGCGAGCACAGTCGAGCAGAGTCGACTCTTTGTAGTAGACCCTGCTCTACTGTGCCTGCTCCGCGCCGGCGGTACCGTCGCGTCTGTGCCAGTCCGATCCGCCTTCGAAGCGCTGCACATGCGCCCCACCAAGCTCCTCACGTCGCGATGGCCGTGGCGCTCGTTCGCCTATGTCGCCACGAGCGCCGTGCTGGGGCTCGCCACCCTGGGTGTGCTCACGGCGCTGCTCGTGCTGGGCGCGTTGTTCAGCGTCGTGGTGGTGGGGCTGGCGGCCTTCGTGGCGATCGCGCTGTCCGGCCTCGCCGTCGCCCGGATCGAGCGGTGGCGCATCACGCTCGTCGAGGGCGAGGAGCTGCCCGACCCGCACCGCGCGCCGGACGAGCCGGGCTTCCGCGCCTGGGTCTGGTTCCGGCTGAAGGAGGCGGCGACCTGGCGCGAGCTGGGCTATGCGATGGCGCTGGTCTCGATCATGTGCTGGCTCGACTCGCTCGTCATCGCCCTGGGCGTCTACGTGCTGTTCGCGCTGTGGTTCGCGCCGTTCTACATCGACGACGTGCCGCTGGTCTGGACGCTGTCGATGTCGGCGTTCGGGTTCGTCGTCGCGGTGCTGTATGCCTACGGGCTGATCGCCTGGGCCGTCGCCCGGGCCGCGGTCACCCGCGCGGTGCTCGGGCCGCGCGACGACGACCCGCGGATGATCGAGCTCAACCGGTCGCGCGCAAGGCTGGTCGACGCCTTCGAGATCGAGCGGCGGCGGATCGAGCGCGACCTGCACGACGGCGCGCAGCAGCGCCTGGTCGCGCTCAACATCGAGCTCGGGCTTGCCCGGCTCGAGCTGCCCGAGGGTTCGGCGGCGGCCGCGTCGGTCGAGCGTGCGCACCGGCTGACCAGGGAGGCGCTCGACGACCTGCGGGAGCTGATCCGCGGGGTGCATCCGAAGATCCTCACCGACCGGGGCCTGGATGCCGCGCTGCACGAGGTCGCCGACCGGGCGGCGGTGCCGGTCGACCTGGACCTGAGCCTGCCCGACCGGCTGCCGCAGCACGTGGAGGTCGCGGCGTATTTCGCGGTGGTCGAGGCGCTGACCAACGTGACCAAGCACAGCAGCGCCAAGCGCGCGAAGGTGGCGGCGTCGGTGCGTTACGGGCGGCTGAGCGTGCAGGTGCGCGACGATGGGCAGGGCGGCGCGGATCCGACGCGTGGCACCGGCCTCACCGGGCTGGTCGACCGGGTCGCGGCCATTGACGGCAAGGTGGCGTTGGCCAGTCCGCCAGGCGGGCCGACGGTGGTGCATGTGGAGATTCCGTGCGAATTGTGATCGCCGAGGACGGCGTGCTCATCCGGGAGGGCATCACCGGACTGCTGACCCGGTTCGGCCATGAGGTGGCCGCCGCGGTCGGCGACGCCGGGGCGTTGACGGCGGCCGTCGAGGAGCATCGGCCCGATCTCGTCGTGACCGACGTCCGGATGCCGCCCACGTTCAGCGACGAGGGGCTGCAGGCGGCGATCGCGCTGCGGAAGGCGCATCCGCGGCTGGCGGTGCTGGTGCTGAGTCAGTACATCGAACAGACCTACGCGAAGGAATTACTGGAGTCGGCGCGGCGCGGCGGCGTCGGCTATCTGCTGAAGGACCGCATCGGCGACGTCGCGGAGTTCGCCGACGCGGTCGAGCGGGTGGCCACCGGGCACACGGTCATGGACCCGGAGGTGGTGGGGCAGCTGCTCGGCCGCCGGCGGGACCCGCTGGCCCGGTTGACGCCCAAGGAGCGGCAGGTGCTCGGGCTGATGGCCGAGGGCCGGTCCAACGCGGCCATCGCCCGCACGCTAACGGTCACCGACGCGGCCGTCGCCAAGCACATCGGCAACGTGTTCGCGAAGCTCGACCTGCCGGCCAACGACGACGACCAGCACCGCCGCGTGCGCGCGGTGCTGGAGTACCTCCGAGGGTGACCGGTGCCGCAGCGCATGCGGGAAGGGCGCGCGCCTGACGAACCTGACCAGAAACTGTCAGACCCGGTGCGTAGGGTGTCGCTATGACCACGCCACAGCAGCCAGCCTCCACGAGCGACGAGCCGTGGCCGGTTCGTGTGGTCAGCCAGAAGATCGGCGCCTGGATCAGCAAGCTCGGCTGGATCTGGGTCGACGGGCAGGTCGCCCAGATCACCCGCCGCCCGGGCACCAACACGGTGTTCCTCACGCTGCGCGACCCGTCCGCCGACCTGAGCCTGACCGTGACGACCAACCGTGACGTGGTCGACCTCGGGGCGCCCAACCTCACCGACGGGGCGCGGATCGTCGTGCACGCGCGCCCGGAGTTCTATGCGGCCCGTGGGTCGCTGAGCCTGCGGGCCGACGAGATCCGGCAGGTCGGGCTGGGTGAGCTGCTCGCCCGGCTGGAGCAGGTGAAGAAGCTGCTGGCGGCCGAGGGGCTGTTCGACCGGGCGCGCAAGCGGCGGCTGCCGTTCCTGCCGGCCCGGGTCGGGCTGATCACCGGGCGGGCCAGCGCCGCCGAGCGGGACGTGCTCACCAACGCGCGGCGGCGGTGGCCGACGGTCGACTTCCGGGTGATCAACGTGGCCGTGCAGGGGCCGTCGGCGGTTCCGCAGATCATCGACGCTCTGGCGGTGCTCGACCGCGACGAGACGATCGACGTGATCGTGCTCGCGCGCGGGGGTGGCTCGACGGAGGACCTGCTGCCGTTCTCCGACGAGGCGCTGTGCCGAGCCGTGTTCGCCTGCCGGACGCCGGTCGTGTCCGCCGTCGGGCACGAGACCGACGTCCCGCTCGTCGACTTCGTCGCCGACGTGCGCGCGTCGACGCCGACCGACGCCGCCAAGCGGATCGTGCCCGACCTCAACGACGAGCTGCGGCTGATCGGCCAGGCCAAGCAGCGGCTCGACCGGGCGCTGCGCGGGCTGCTCGACCGGGAGCAGCACCGGCTCGACCTGATCCGGTCGCGGCCCTCGATCGCCCGGCCGCTCACCATGGTCGACAGCCGCGCCGCCGAGGTGTCCGCGCTCCGCGACCGGGCGAGCCGCAACCTGAGCCACCGGCTCGACCGGGCCGGCGCCGAGCTCGGGCACACGCTCGCCCGCCTGCGCACGCTGTCGCCGTCCGCGACGCTCCAGCGCGGCTATGCGATCGTCCAGCGCGAGGACGGCGCCGTGGTCCGGGCGCCGCGCGAGGTGTCGGCCAAAGACCAGCTCCGCATCCGGCTCGCCGACGGCGAGCTGACCGCGACCGTCAACGAGTGAGACCGGGGGAGGGTTTCGTGTCGCTGCGCATCCAGGAGTGTCTGCTGGCGAGTGCCAGCAACGGGCCGTTCACCGTGACGGTCGGCGGTGGGGCCGCGGTCGCCGTGCGCGACGGCATCAGCGAGGTGGCGGGCATCGCGGTCCGGCTGAAGTACGAGCGCCGCGGCATCGGCGGCGCGCTGACCCTGAACCTGACCCGGGCCGCCCACGCCGCGGGCGCGACACTGGTGTTCCTGACCCCCGGCGGTGACGCGCAGGAGCGGGTCTCTTCAAGAGTGGGCTACCGACGCACCGATTCGGTGCTGTTCCTGTCGAAGGAGTAGGCGGAGATGACCGAGCCGAAGACGGACGGCCCCGAGCTGTCGTACGAGCAGGCCCGCGCCGAGCTCGCCACCGTCGTGGAGAAGCTGGAGTCGGGCGGCACCACGCTCGAAGAGTCCCTGGCCTTATGGGAGCGCGGCGAGCAGCTCGCGGTCGTCTGCCAGCGCTGGCTCGACGCCGCCCGCGCCCGCCTCACGGCTTCGTCATAGGGATGCCGATGTAGCGGGCCTGGGCCTGCATCTGGTGGTCGAAGAACGCGGCCGGCGTCGTCACCGTGTTCTGGAGCTGGCCGAAGATCTCGAAGCTCACCTGGCCGAAGAGCATCACCCAGGCCGACAGCGCCCGGGCCACGACCCGTAGCGGCGCGTCGGGAGCGATCGCCTCGCTGATGCGCCGGATGTCCCGCTCCACCTCGGGGCCGGGGAGTGGGTCGTCGTTGTCCGGGATCGCGCCCGACACGAAGCCGTCCTGGACGATCGTGCCCAGGACCGTCGCCGCCCGCGTCGCGGCCGCCACCGTGTCCTGCGGCGCCCGGTAGCCGGGGACCGGGCTGCCGTAGATGAGCGCGTACTCGTGAGGGTGCGCCACCGCCCAGGTCCGCACCGCCGTGCACATCGCCATCCACCGGGCGTGCAGCGCTTCGCGCGGCACCTGCGCCTCGGCCTGCTCCACCGTCGAGCCCAGCGCGTTGTAGGCATCGAGGATCAACGCCGTCAGCAGGTCGTCCCGGCTCGCGAAGTACCGGTAGACAGCCGACGACACCATCCCCAGGTCGCGGGCGACGGCGCGCAGCGACAGGTTCGCGCCCTCCGTCGCCAGCTGCTGCCGCGCGATCTCCTTGATCTCGTCGATCATCTCCGCCCGGACCCGGGCACGCAGTGAGGTCGCCTTCATGCCTCCATGTTCGCATGCTCTGTTGCGTGAGCAGTGCTCTCGGTCTTATGCTCTAAATCGAGAGCACTGCTCACACAACGGGAGGCCGGAAATGCACGTCATCGTCGGAGCCGGATCCATCGGTACCGCCATCGCCGAAGAGCTGGCAGCGGCCGGGACCCCGTCCACGGTCGTCACCAGGAGCGGCAGCGGGCCGGTGCATCCGCTGGTCAAGCGGACCGCCGCCGACGTATCGGACGCGGCGGCGTTCCGGAAGGTCGCCAAGGGGGCGACGGTGATCTACAACTGCGTGAACCCGCCGTACCACGCGTGGCCCAAGGAGTGGCCGCCGATCTCGCGGTCCATGATCACGGCCGCCGAGGAGAACGACGCGGTGCTGGCGATCACCGGGAACCTGTACGGCTACGGGCCGGTCGACCGGCCGATGACCGAGGACATGCCGCTGGCGGCGACCAGTGTCAAGGGCCGCGTGCGGGCGGCGATGTGGGAGGAGGCGCTGGCCGCGCCGATCCGGACGCTCGAGGTGCGGGCGTCGGACTACATCGGTCCGCGGTACACGATCATGGAGATGACGCTGCCGGCGATGCGGGCCGGGAAGACGGCCTGGGTGCCGGGGGCGCTGGACGTGCCGCACTCGTACACGTACGTGGGCGACGTGGCCCACACGCTGGTCGAGCTCGCGTCGGACCAGCGGGCCTGGGGCAAGGCCTGGCACGCGCCGACAGCCCCGCCGCTCACCGCCCGCGAGATCCTGACCAGGCTGGCGAAGGTGGCCGGGCTGCCGGCGCCGCGGCTGCGCTCCTACCCGCTGCTGGCGGTGCGGGCCGCGGCGCTGACCGACAAGTTCGTCAAGGAGTTCCTCGAGGTGCGGTACCAGCACGTCCGCCCGTTCGTGCTCGACTCCGAGAGGGTCAGGGCGACGTTCGGGCTGACGTACACGCCGCTCGACGAGGCGCTCTACAGGACCGCGGTGGGCTCGGAGAAGGTGCCGTCGAAGTCCACCAGCGAGTAGGCGCGCAGCTTCTCCAGGCGGTGGAACGAGTCGATCCAGCGGATCGTGCCGGAGCGCGAGCGCATGACGATGGACTGGGTGTACGCACCGCCGGAGCGGTAACGGACGCCCTTGAGCAGGTCGCCGCTGGTCACACCGGTCGCGCAGAAGAACATGTTGTCGCCGCCGACGAGGTCGTCGGTGTGCAGCACGCGCGACAGGTCGTGGCCGGCGGCGATCGCCGTGTCCCGCTCGGCGTCGTCCCGCGGCCACAGCTTGGCCTGGATCGCGCCGCCCATGCACTTGAGGGCGACGGCGGCCACGATGCCTTCAGGTGTACCGCCGATGCCCATCAGGACATCCGTCTCGCTGCCCTCGCGGGCGGCGCTGATCGCGCCGGCGATGTCGCCGTCGGAGATGAACCGGATGCGGGCCCCGGTCTGGCGCACCTGCTGGATCAGCTGCTCGTGCCGCGGCCGGTCGAGGACGCAGACGGTCAGCTCGGACACGCTGGAGCGCTTGACCCGGGCGATGCGCTTGAGGTTCTCCTCGACGCCGGCCTCGATGTCGATCACGTCGGCGCACTCGGGGCCCACAGCGAGCTTCTCCATGTAGAAGACGGCGCTCGGGTCGAACATCGCGCCCCGCTCGGCGACGGCGAGCACGGCCAGGGCGTTGGGCATGCCCTTGCTCATCAGCGTCGTGCCGTCGACCGGGTCCACGGCCACGTCGACCTCCGGCCCGGTGCCGTCGCCGACGCGCTCGCCGTTGTACAGCATCGGGGCGTTGTCCTTCTCGCCCTCGCCGATCACCACGACCCCCTGCATGGGGACCGAGTTGATCAGCAGGCGCATCGCGTCGACGGCTGCTCCGTCGCCGCCGTTCTTATCACCCCGCCCCACCCAGCGACCGGCGGCCATTGCCGCCGCCTCGGTGACCCGGACCAGGTCAAGGGCCAGGTTGCGATCCATCTCACGGCTCATTGCGGCACTCCTCGCGCATCGTTGCGTGGGCGTGGTTCACGGCTGTATCCGTCATGGTGTCAGGCCATGCGTCTGAACGCTCGTTCGCTCGCCAATGCGTGGGCCATTTCATGCTGCACTCCCCACTGTTTGCAGTGGGATTCCGATCGGTCACGATGGGAGGGTGGAGACCGAGACCGAAACCGCAGCAGCACCGCAGCCGCGCGCCGGGCGCCGGCCGCGGGACATGGCACTGTCCATGATCGTTCTGCTGGTCCCGGTGTTCCTGCTGGTGGTGTTCTACCGTTTCCTCGGCAACGAGTCGCCCCCGGCCGTCGACACGACCGAGGTCTACGGCTCGGTCCAGCGCGCCGGGCAGTTCGAGCTGCTCAAGCCCGAGGGCCTCCCCAGCGACTGGCGCATCGCGTCGGCCACCTACACCGACGGCGTGCTGCGGCTCGGCATCACGGCGCCCGACGACGGGGCGATGCAGCTGGTGGAGAGCGCCAAGCCGACCGACGTCCTGGTCGCCGACGTGGTGGCGAAGGGCGCCAAGCCGGCGGACACGGTGATGATCAACGGCATGGAGTGGCGGCGGTACTCCGACGCCCGTCCCGGCGAGCGGGCCCTGGTCCAGGTGAGCGGCGACCGGACGGTCGTCGTCGTCGGCCGGGCGAGCGACGCGCAGCTCACGCAGCTGGCCGGCAGCCTCAAGGCGTAGACAGGCCGAAGCCGACCGCCGTCCCCGCGCCCTCGGTGGACTCGAGCGATCATGAGGCGTGGTCGAGGCGCGGCACGCGGTTCATCGCAGCACCTGCTCCAGGACGAGCTCGGCGGCCCTGCGGTCGGACACGTCCTGCGCGATCTCGACGAAGCCCCGGACCGAGCCGTCGGGATGCCGGACCGCGGTCAGCTGCCCGTGTGACCAGAAGCTGGGTCGAGGAGGTAGATGGCGCTCCTGCGCGCCGGCCGCGACGTATGGCAGCGAGAGCGCCGGTAGCCCCAGCTTCTGGGCCTTGTCGAGCGTGGTCGCGACCTCGGGCGTGCCGGTGAGGTCGACGCCGGGCGCCATGGCCGCCGTGGTGGCGATCGTGCGGCCGGTCACCTGGAGACGGACGCCCACCACGACCTGTTGATCGGCGGTGCGCGACGGGTGTTGAGGAGTTGCTCAGCCGTTGTCGGACGAGTGCCCCGGGAACAGGTGCGCCGAGGGGTCGATGATGATCGCGGCGTTGTTGACGGCGGTGGCGGCCTCGCCGAAGCCGACCGCGATCAGGCGGACCTTCCCGGGATACTCGCTGATGTCCCCGGCGGCGAAGACCCGCGGCAGGTTGGTCGCGGTCGTCGAGTCGACCTTGATGTGCCGCTTGTCGAGCTCCAGGCCCCAGCCGGCCAACGGGCCGAGGTCGGCGGTGAACCCGAGCGCCGCCACGATCGTGTCGGCCGGCAGCATGCGGGGCTCGGCGCCGCGGACGGTCACCTCGACGCCGGCGCAGCGCGAGTTGCCGTGGATGCGGCTGACCTCGGCGTTGACCACGACCTCGATCGGCAGCGTCTTCACCTTGGCCACCGTGGAGGCGTGCGCGCGGAACTTGTCGCGGCGGTGCACCAGGGTGACCGACTTGGCGATCGGCTGCAGGGCGAGCGCCCAGTCGAACGCGGAGTCGCCGCCGCCGACGATGACCACGTCGTGGCCGGCGAGGTCGGCGAGGTGCGGCACGAAGAAGATCACGCCCTCGCCGCCGAACTCGGCTGCGGCCGGCAGCGGGCGGGCGGTGAAGCTGCCGAGCCCGCCGGTGATGAGGACCGCCCCGCAGTGCAGCTGCTGCCCGTCGGAGAGCGACAGCACCGGCCGCTCCTCCACATAGGACAGCTCGTCGGCCCGGACGCCCAGCAGATAATCCGGGTTGAACTGCGCTGCCTGCTCGACGAGGTTGGCGACCAGGTCGCGGCCGCGGATGCCGGGGAAGCCGGCGACGTCGAAGATCATTTTCTCCGGGTACATCGCGGTGACCTGCCCGCCGGGCTCGGGCAGCGCGTCGATGAGGGCCGTGGACAGCCCGCGGAAGCCCGCATAGTAGGCCGCGAACAGTCCGGCCGGGCCCGCACCGACGATGGCGAGGTCAACTTCCCGCATGCCGGTGACGGTACGGCGGCCGCGTACCACCCGACAACCCTCCCGATCAACTCGGCTCAGGATCAAGCTCCAGAGGGTCGGCCCGCTCCACGCTCCGCGGCCTGCGGCGTCGGAAGATCACCGCGGCGACCAGGCCGGCGATGAACCCGCACAGATGCCCCTGCCAGCTGATGCCCTCCTCGCCGGGGAGCACCCCGAAGAGTTGCCAGCCGTAGAGCAGGCCGATCAGGACGCCGACCGCGATGTGCCACAGGCTGTGCTCGACCACGCCCCGCATGAGGATGACGCCGAGGTAGCCGAAGATCACGCCGCTCGCGCCGACCACGATCGTGCCCTCGTCGCCGATGAACCAGACGCCCACCCCGGCGACCAGCGCGATGAACGCGGTCGTCAGCAGGAAGCGGGCGGTGCCGGCGGCCAGCACGAACGTGCCGAGCAGGATCAGCGGGATGCTGTTGGCCAGCACGTGGCCGAAGCCGGCGTGCAGGAACGGCGCGAAGAGGATGCCGTCGAGGCCGTCGATCTCGTGGGGCTTGATGCCGCCGTCCCGGTCGAGCCGGTTGCCGTTGAGGCGGTCGACGAACTCGATCGCGAACAGGACCGGGACGAAGGCGCACATGGCGACGAACGCTCGGCCGATCGAGGCGTAGAAGGCCTCCGTGCCGAACCGCATCGCGTCGTCTTGCCGGGCGTCGTCGAGACTCACGCCACTGTGGTAACAGGTCCGCGCCACCGGCGCCACTCAGCAAAATCCCGGCCCCCGGTGATGTACACCGAAGGCCGGGATTGTAGGTATTTTCTAGTACCAGCCGGTGTTCTGGCTGTGCTGCCAAGCCGCGCAGGGCGTCTTGTAGCGGCCCTTGATATAGCCGAGGCCCCAGCGGATCTGGGTTTCCGGGTTGGTCTTCCAGTCGGCGCCGACAGTGGCCATCTTGCTGCCGGGCAAGGCCTGCGGGATGCCGTAGGCCCCGCTGCTCTTGTTCTGCGCCGTGGTGGTCCAGTGGCTCTCCTTGTCCCAGAGCTTCTCCAGGCAAGGCATCTGGTCGAGCCCGAAGCCGACGCCCTGCAGCACAGCGCAGCCGATCTTCTTGTTGCCCGAGTAGACGTTGCACGAGGACGGCACCGGGTACTTCGGCGGCGAGTTCGAGGGCGCGCGCGTCTTGTTGCGGCTCGCCTCCTCCTCAGCCTTCCGCCGGGCCTCGTCCTCGGCGGCCTTGGCCTGCGCGGCAGCCGCGGACGCGGCCTCCTGCGCCTTGCTCTGAGCGTCAGCCGGCGCGCTGCTCGGCGCGGGCGTGGCCGACGGTGTCGAATCCTTCAACGCGGCAGCGTCGGCGGCGTGAACGGGATCGGCCGACGCTTCATGCTGGGTCTGTCGGTTGGCGATCACGAGCCCGGCCACGAGCGCCACGATGAGGACGCCCAACGCACTGCCTGCTCGAACCATGCCGACCCGGTGCCACAGCCGGATCACGAAGATATCCATTCGTCGGGGACAGGGACCCGGTGCGGCCCGGGTCCGGACGAGCCACACTCGTCCGGACCGGTGACGCACCGTGAGCGCCTGATGCCGGCTTGCCTGGCGTCATGCGCTCGAGACCCACCATCGCCTAGTGCATTCGGAGGTGAGAAGCCAAACGATGTCATCTGTGATGTTAATCACGTGACAATTCGGGCTGTTTTCCTCATCTAGGGCGCTGATCAGCGCTCGAATGGCAGGTCTTCCAGCAGATCCGTGACGACCTCCGCGATTGCCGAACGCTCCGAACGGGTGAGGGTGACGTGTGCGAAGAGGGGATGGCCCTTCAGTGCCTCGATCACCGCGGCAATACCGTCATGCCGACCCACCCGGAGGTTGTCACGCTGTGCTACGTCGTGGGTCAAAATCACCCGCGAATTCGTCCCGATGCGCGACAGCACGGTCAGCAGGACGCCCCGTTCGAGGGACTGCGCCTCGTCGACGATCACGAAGGCGTCGTGGAGGCTCCGGCCGCGGATGTGGGTCAGCGGGAGCACCTCCAGCATTCCGCGCGCCGCGACCTCCTCCATGACGTTGTCGTGCACGAGCGCGCCGAGCGTGTCGAACACGGCCTGGGCCCACGGCGACATCTTCTCGGACTCGCTGCCAGGCAGGTAGCCGAGCTCCTGGCCGCCGACCGCGTAGAGCGGGCGGAAGACGATCACCTTCTTGTGCCTGCGCCGCTCCATGACCTGCTCCAGGCCGGCGCAGAGGGCCAGCGCGGACTTGCCGGTGCCGGCCCGGCCGCCCAGCGACACGATCCCGACCGACTCGTCGAGCAGGATGTCGAGGGCGACGCGCTGCTCGGCCGAGCGGCCGCGCACGCCGAACGCCTCCCGGTCGCCGCGCACCAGCCGCACCGACTTGTCGGTGCCCACCCGGCCCAGCGCCGAACCGTTGGGGGAGGTCAGCACCAGGCCCGTGTGCACCGGCAGGTCGCCGGCGCCGTCGACGTCGATCGCCTCGCCCGCATAGAGCCGCTTGACGTCGTCCTCGCCGACGCCGAGCTCGACCATGCCGGTCCAGCTCGCGTCGGAGGCCGGCCCGGGCTGGTACTCGTCGGCGGCCAGGCCGACCGAGCCCGCCTTGACCCGCAGCGGCATGTCCTTGGTGACCAGCAGGACGTCCTGCCCCTCGGCCTGCAGCGCGAGCGCCACCGCGAGGATGCGGGCGTCGTCGGTGTCGGCCCGGAAACCGGCCGGCAGCACGTGCTGGTCGGCGTGGTTGAGCTCGACCCGCAGGGTGCCCCCGGCGTCGGTCAGCGGTAGCGGCTCGTCGAGCCGGCCGTGCTTGGCCCGCAGCTCGTCCAGGAAGCGCAGCGAGCGCCGCGCGAAGTAGCCCAGCTCGGGGTGGTGCCGTTTCCCTTCGAGTTCGGAGATGACGACCAGCGGCAGCACGACGTCGTGCTCGCCGAAGCGCAGGAACGCGCCGGGATCGGCCAGCAGTACCGAGGTGTCCAGCACGAAGGTGCGGCGGGAGGGTCCGGGCTCGGCCTTCTTGCGGCTGCGCCGCACGGCCTTCACGGGCTCTGGCGCAGGCTCCAGGCTGGCTTCGGAGGCCTTCTGGGCGCGGCCGCGGGGAGAGGGGGCTGCTGCGGAGGGACTACGGCGAACGGTCACGGGATCTCCGGGGGCGGGCACCTCGCCGCCCGCACTCGCGTCCTCCGACGCCCGCACGGGGTCGGGTGCTGGGCCCCGTGGCTTCACTGGTGATCGAGCGGTCCGGGCCTCGGATGGCCGGGAAACCCCCTGCCACAGCACTGACGCTAACCGGTACTTGCCGAATCCACTAGATCGGCTGGGTAATTCAGGGTGAACCCCCGCCCTGTGAGGTACGCGAAGCTACCCACACGTAGTGAAAATTCATCAGTACTCTGGGATACCATGGGCGCCCCTGAGATCTTCGCAGCGACGGCGGCGCGGGCCGGCCGTTGCGCCTTCTTCTTCGACTTCGACGGCACGCTGGCCCCGATCCGCGAGGATCCCGGCTCGGTGCAGCCCGCATCCGGCATCGTCGAGGCGCTGGGCGAGCTCAACCGCCGCCTCGGCAAGGTCGTGATCGTGTCCGCCCGGCCCGCGGAGTTCCTCCGGGACCGCTTCCGCGACCTGCCCGACGTCGCCGTCTTCGGCCTCTACGGGCTGGAGGTGCAGCGGGCCGGCGGGCCGGTCGAGACCGACCCGAGCGCGGCGCCCTTCGTCCCCGTCATGCGCGACCTGGCCGACCGGGCCCGGGCGGAGCTGCCGGCGGGCACGCTCGTGGAGTACAAGCGGATCGCCGTGGCCATCCACTGGCGCACCGCGCCGCAGACCGGGCCCGAGGTGGAACAGTGGGCCAAGGAGCGCGCGAGCGAGCTCGGGCTGCGCCTCCAGGGCGGCCGGATGGTGCTCGAGCTGAAGCCGCCCGGGCAGCGCGACAAGGGCAGCGTCCTGCGCGAGGAGACCGAGGGCCTGAGCTGCGCCTGGTACTTCGGGGACGACCTGGCCGACCTGCGCGCCTTCGCCGCCCTCGACGCCCGCGCGGCGCAGGACCCCGACTTCCTGGCCGTGCGCGTCGCGGTCGCCAACGCGGAGACCGGCCACGCCCTCATCGAGGCGGCCGACCTGCAGGTCGACTCGCCGGAGGACGTGCCCGGCCTGCTGCGGGAGCTGCTCGCTCAGGCGCCGTAGCGGCGCTGGCGGTTGGCGTAGGAGCGCAGGGCGCGCAGGAAGTCGGTGCGGCGGAAGCTCGGCCAGTGCACGTCGCAGAAGTAGAACTCCGAGTGCGCGCTCTGCCACAGCAGGAAGCCGGACAGCCGCTGCTCACCGCTGGTGCGGATGACCAGGTCGGGGTCCGGCAGGCCGCGCGTGTAGAGGTGGTCGGAGATGTGGTCGACATCGAGGATCTCGGCCATCTCCTCGATCGTCGTGCCGGCCTTGGCGTGCTCGTGCAGCAGCGAGCGGACCGCGTCGGCGATCTCCCGCCGGCCGCCGTAGCCGACCGCCAGGCTGACCTGGGCGCCGCCGGTGCGGTCGATGGTCTTCTCCTGGGCCACCTTGAGCGCGTGGGCGGTGGCGCTGGGCAGCAGGTCGAGCGCGCCGACGATGCGCAGCTGCCACGGGTTGCGCTCGTTCGCCAGCTCGGCGGCGAGGTTCTCGATGATCTGGAGCAGCGGGTCGAGCTCCTGCGCCGGGCGCGACAGGTTGTCGGTCGACAGTAACCAGAGGGTGACGTGCTTGACGGTCGCGCCGTCGCACCACCGCAGGAGTTCCTTGATCCGCTCCGCGCCGACTCGATGTCCGTCGTTCGGGTCGACGTAACCCATCTCGCGCGCCCAGCGGCGGTTGCCGTCGACGATCACGCCGACGTGGCCCGGCTTGGGTTTGCCGGCGAGCTTTCGGGCGAGACGCTTCTCGTACAGCGAATAAACCAGGTCACGCAAGCCCACGGCACAGAAGACTAGCGACCTACCGGGCAAAACAACACCGTTAGCCGTGCACAGGACAGTTGCGAATCGGCGGCCGGCCCGTTGCCGGACCGGCCGCCCTTTCGTGTCCGGTCAGCCCAGCCGGGCCTTCAGTGCGTCCAGCTCGGCCCACAGCACGCCGGGCAGCTTGTCGCCGAACTTGGTGAACCATTCAGCCACCTGGGGGACCTCGGCCCGCCACTCGTCAAGATCGACGTGAAGAACGGCCGCCAGGTCCTCGGCCGACAGGTCGAGGCCGTCGACGTCGAGCGCGTCCGGGGTCGGCACGTGGCCGATCGGCGTCTCGATCGCGGCCGCGGTGCCCTCGATGCGCTCGACGACCCACTTGAGCACCCGGGAGTTCTCGCCGAAGCCCGGCCAGAGGAACCGGCCGTCGTCGCCGCGGCGGAACCAGTTGACGTAGAAGATCCGCGGCAGCTTGCCGGCGTCGCCGTCGACGCCCTTGCCCATCGCGATCCAGTGCGCGAAGTAGTCGCCCGCGTGGTACCCGATGAACGGCAGCATCGCCATGGGGTCCCGGCGGACCACCCCGACCTGCCCCACCGCGGCCGCCGTCGTCTCGCTGGACAGCGTCGCGCCCAGGTAGACGCCGTGAACCCAGTCACGGGCCTCGGTCACCAGCGGGATCGTCGTCTTGCGCCGCCCGCCGAACAGGATGGCGTCGATCGGCACGCCCTTGGGGTCGGCGTACTCGTCGGCGAGGATCGGGCACTGCTCGATCGGCGTGCAGAACCGCGAGTTGGGGTGCGAGGACGGGCCGTCGGCGGCCGGCGTCCAGTCGTGACCCTTCCAGTCGGTGAGGTGCGCGGGCGGCTCGCCCATGCCCTCCCACCAGATGTCGCCGTCGTCGGTGAGCGCGACGTTGGTGAAGACCGAGTTGCCCCGGGCCAGCGTGCGCATCGCGTTGGGGTTGGTCTTCCAGTCGGTGCCGGGCGCGACGCCGAACAGCCCGAACTCCGGGTTGACCGCGTAGAGGCGGCCGTCCTCGCCGAAGCGCATCCAGGCGATGTCGTCGCCGAGCGTCTCGACCTTCCAGCCCGGGATCGTCGGCTCGAGCATGGCCAGGTTCGTCTTGCCGCACGCGCTCGGGAAGGCGGCGGCGATGTACTTCACCACGCCGGTCGGCGAGGTGAGCTTGAGGATGAGCATGTGCTCGGCCAGCCAGCCCTCGTCGCGCCCCATCACGCTGGCGATGCGCAGCGAGTAGCACTTCTTGCCGAGCAGCGAGTTGCCGCCGTAACCGGACCCGAAGCTCCAGATCTCCCGCGTCTCCGGGAAGTGGGAGATGTACTTCGTGTCATTGCACGGCCACGCGACGTCGTCGGCGCCGTGCGCCAGCGGTGCGCCGACCGAGTGCAGGCAGGGCACGAACGGCGCGTCGGAGCCCATCTTCGCGAGCACCGCGCTGCCCATCCGGGTCATGATCCGCATCGACGCCACGACGTAGGGCGAGTCGGTCAGCTCGACGCCGAACATCGGCTGCTCGGCCGTGAGCGGTCCCATGCAGAAGGGGATGACGTACATCGTGCGGCCGCGCATGCAGCCGTCGTACAGCGCCGTCATGCGCCGCTTCATCTCGTCCGGCGCCATCCAGTTGTTCGTCGGGCCGGCGTCGGCCTCGTCGACCGAGCAGATGAAGGTGCGTTCCTCGACGCGGGCGACGTCGTTGGGGTCGGTCCGCGCCCAGAACGAGTTCGGGCGCTTCTGGGGGTCCAGGCGCACCAGGGCGCCGGACTCGACGAGCTCGTCGGTGATCTGCCGCCACTCCTGCTCGGAGCCGTCGCACCAGACCACCCGCTCGGGTCTGGTGAGCTCGGCGACCTCGCGAATCCAGGCGAGCAGCCGAGGGTGCGACGTCGGCGCCTGGTCGAGACCGGGGACTATGGCTGGTGCTGACATGGCGAACTCCTCGTGGTCGGCACTGACCCAGCCGTTCCGGGGTATGCCGGAACGCGACACGCGATGGAGCGAGCGTGTCGTGAACTGCACAGCTGATTTCCCTCAGCCTAAAACAGCCCGCTGACCACGGCACCGTGAGAGCTTGTGAAACGCTGCACAAACCCCGGATAATCTCGCAGCCACTCGCAGAATTTCGCGCGAACTTTTCGTCAACCGCGCACCATCGAGCAAACTGTCCGGTCGGCCGATGACGGTCCCGCCGGAGCCACTGGTGCCGTAGCCTCTGCGAGGTGACGGAGTTGCAGTCCTCGTCTTCGCCGACGGCCGTTCCGGTGGCGCGGCCCACCGGCCTGCGCGGCCTCTACGCGCGGTTCGAGCACCTGGCGCACGAGCTTGGGAAGTTCGGCACGGTCGGCGCGATCTCGTTCGTCGTCGACTTCAGCATCTTCAACGTCCTGCTCTTCACCGACGTCCACCCGCTGCTCGCCGCCACGATCTCGATGGTGGTCGCGGCGACGGTCGCCTTCATCGGCAACCGCTTCTGGACCTGGCGCGACCGCGAGCGGACCAACCTGCGCCGTGAGTACTCGCTGTACTTCCTGTTCAACCTGGTCGGCCTGGCGATCGCGCTGCTCTGCCTGTGGTTCAGCCACTACGTGCTCGGCGCGGTGTGGCCGTTCTTCGAGGGCAAGCTCGCCGACAACATCGCCAAGAACCTGGTCGGCATGGCCCTGGGCACGATGTTCCGCTTCTGGTCGTACCGTCAGATCGTCTTCCGCAAGAAAGAGCCTGACGCTGCGTGATCGACCCCTGGTGGTAACGGGGTGATTGCGAAGGTGACAAGGTACGGGTGACCTGGCCCGCAGTGGTACGTGTGGAGCGGGCGTCACTTGGCGACCTACCGTAAGGTTGCACGGTGCGCCTTGCCAGCAATCTTCGCGACCGGTACGTGCCTGAGCGCTACCAGTCGCTCGTGACCGAGCTGTTCAAGTTCGCCGCCGTCGGTGGCGTGAACACGGTCATCGACTACACAGTCCTCAACCTGCTGTTGTCGATCGGCCCGCTCAAGGCCAAGATCGTCGCCGCCGTCGTGGCGACCACGGCGTCCTACGTGCTCAACCGCCAGTGGACCTTCCAGTCCCGCGACCGCAGCACGGTCCGCCGCGAATACACGCTGTTCTTCGCACTCAACGGCGTGGGCCTGCTGATCCAGGGCGCGGTGCTCGCGGTGGCCAAGTACGGCCTCGACTTCAGCGAGCACAACAGCGACGACCGCCTGGCATTCAACATCGCCAACGCGGTGGGCATCGCGGTGGCGATGGTCTTCCGCTTCTGGGCGTACCGCACGTTCGTCTTCCGCCCGACCCCCGCCACTCCGGAGGAGGAGTTGGAGGCCGAGGTGGAGGCGCTGGAGGCGGCCCTCACGGACGTGGCGGTGGCCCCGTCCCCGCGTCACGCCGAGGAGGACGACCTGGAGGACGCCGCGGCCCGCCGCTAGCCGGGCACCCCGCGGCACCGGGCCCTCTCCGACGCCAGCCACCCCGGGCGCCCAGCCCTGTCCGGGGCCGGCCACCCCAGCTCGTCCGCTGGCGCCCAGCGTTTTCCGAGGCTGGCCGCCCCGCTTGCCCCGTCGGCACCCATCTCACTCCGGCGCCGGCCACCACCGTTCGGTCCGCCGGTCAGCTCCGTCTGCCGTCGGCCAGCTTCGTCCGGACGGCGGTCAGCCTGTCGTCGGCGGGCAGCGTTGTCCGGCGGCGGTCAGCTCTTGCGGGATGGCGGTCAGCGCGCCGTGGCAATCACGCTGATCGGCGGGTCACCGTGTGTGTACAGGGTGTCAACGACAACCTTGAGCCCGGGATTGGCCCGCACCCGGTCATAGGCACGCACCTTGATCCGCTCCCGATCAAACTCGATCCGCTCAGGCTTGTCGGGCGCGTACCGCACCCAGGTCTCCTCCCCGATCATGGGCCCCGCAGTCCCGCGAAGCTTGACACTGATCGAGGCCATGAACGGCGCCCCGCTGTCGGGAAACACCTGCACACCGACGGTGTACCGAGCGGCGACGGTGTTCCCGTGCGAATCGACGTTCTGCAGGCCGAAATCGACGCGGGCGATCTCCCCGCGGGCGCTGACCGCATTGGCGCCGGGCTTCCGGCCAAATCCAAACATGCGCGAGACGCTATGCGCTGCGCCCCCACACTGACGATCATCTCTCCGACACTCGCCGGTACACCGACCGACACGCCCGCGGTCATTAACCCCCAAACGACCCGTAACCCCCCGGCCCCACGGCTGGCTTCGGCCGTCCGGACGCTCAACGCTCGATCATCAGGGCAAGCCCCATGATCGAGGGAAACATATGGCTGCCATAGCAACCAGAAGTTTCCCTTGATCATGGCCCGTTCCCGCTCTCACCAGCCTCGCGACGCAAACCGACGCAAATCGCGCATTCGAAGTTTGGTTGAGTGTCGAGTCAGGGCGCGAAGAGCCCAGCTGCGAGGAGTTGGTGCGGGAGCAGCTGGTGTGGCGGGGGGCAGGCGCGGCGAGACGGGGGCAGGCGG
>NZ_JAHYSG010000017.1 GCF_022095675.1 Dactylosporangium sp. AC04546
CCCGAGCCCCGAGCCCCGAGCCCCGAGGGGGCCGCTCCCATGATCGAGGGAAACTTCTGGTCGCTATGGCAGCCAGATGCTTCCCTTGATCATGGCGCGGCGGGTCAGAAGTCGCCCTCCGCCACCTGGAAGACCGTCAGGCCCAGCGAGCGCCACATGCGGACCACCTGCTGGCGGTCGTCGAAGACGCCCACCACGTGGTAGCGGCTGCGGATCTCGCGGTCGAAGATCTCGGACTTCACCACCGAGTCGCGGCGCTGGTCGCCGAACTCGCGCATGAACAGGCCCGCGTACGGGACCGCCACGTGCTGCTCCAGCCACGCCGCCGTCTCGTCGCGGCAGTCGTCGGAGCGGCCCGAGCAGAACACCACCTCGTGGCCCGCAGCGTGCATCGCCCGCACGGCCGCGATCACCGGGGCGTTGGGCAGGTCGGAGCCCACCCGGCTCATGTCGTACGGGCTGCGGCCGTTGAACAGGGCCACCGTGCCGTCGATGTCGACCAGGACGGCCCGCGGCGCGTCCGGCGGCGGCTCGTAGGCGAGGCCCAGGGCCGCGTCCAGCACGGGCAGCGGCAGGGGATGTGGGCGGCCCGCGAGGTACCGCAGATGCATCCCCCGGATCACGTCCTCACCGACCCGCTCGTCACCGGGCCGCAGGGCATCCCGGCGCAGGCACTCGTCCAGCGGGACGTCGGTGAAGTCGCGGACGGAGAAGGTCGCCGAGCAGCGGGCCGCCAGCTCAGCGAACTCGCGCACGACCCGGCCCCGCAGGTTGGTGTCGTCGCAGACCACGTCGGCGCCGGCCCGCAGCAGGGCCTCGACCATCGCGTGGTGCGCGGCCGTCACCTCGCGCTCGGCCCGGCCGCGCAGCGCTTCGTCGGCGACCCGGCCGCCGTGCATCATGCGGCGCAGGTCGTCGCGGTTGACCCGGACCAGGTGCGTCTGCTGCTTGGCCCAGGTCGTCTTGCCCGAGGCCGGCAGCCCGCGGGTCAGGGTGAGGCTACGCACCGGGTTCCTCCAGGGATGGGCGTACCCGCTGCCAGAGGTACGAGTCGTAGTTCTTGTCGTCGAGTCGCAGGAACAGGCAGCCGCGCATGGGGTGCCGCGCGACCGCCAGCGCGAAGTCCTTCCGCGCCCAGTCCGGCGGCAACCCGGCGACCACGGCTTCGTAGGTCGCCTCGACCTCGTCGCGGAGCGCGTCGACCGAGGAGCGCAGGGAGACGGCGATCTTCGTGGCCCACGTGTGGAACTCGTCGGGCAGCGGCTCCAGCAGTTCGTCCAGCGTGCCGGCGACGACCGCCTCCCACACCACGCGGGCGTTGAGGCCGGTGACGATGCGGTGGAGGCGGACGTACTCGGTGTACTTGATCTTCAGCCGGGTGTCGGGGCCGACGAAGTGCACGACGAGGCCCTCGCGGTTGTCGCGCGGCGGCGCCGCCAGCGCCTCGGCCAGCGTCGCGTAGCCGAACGACTCGACCACCGGGCCCGGCCAGTCCGGCACCGCGGCGGGGCCGTGGCTGCGGCCGGTCGCGATGTCGACGGCGCCGAGCAGCACCAGGTCGTCGAGGTCGCCGTAGTCGAGCACGATCCGGTTGCCCGGGTAGATGATCTCGAACAGCAGTGTGCGGTCCGCGGGCGGCGTGAAGCGGTGGGCGTACCGCGTGCGCCAGACCTCGGTCGCGTGCCGCGCCTGCGTCGAGTCGAACGAGCCCCGGGTCGCGATCGCGTGCCCGTCCGGCGTCGGGAACAGCACGCCGAGCGAGCCGTCGGCCTTGTCCGTGACGCTGACCGGCCCGTCGAAGTCGAGCGCCGGTGCCCCCGGCTGGCCGTGGTTGAAGAACTTCGCGAAGGGGCGCGCGAGGACCGTGCCGGTCACCGCCGACACGACCAGCCCGCGGCAGGCCAGCGTCGCCGGGTTCCACACGTTGTCGTACTGCGTCTTCTCCGTGTAGTTGTGGATCAGCAGCGGCAGCGCGGGGTGGCGCTGGGTGCGGATGTACCCGCCGCTGACCATCTCGGTGAGCAGCGCCGGATCGCAGAGTTCATCGATGTGGAGGCTCATAGCACGAGCCAGGGTAGAAGGGATCATCAAAACGCCGCGACGGACTTTCGGTCAGCTGTCCGTTTTGTTAACTCGTGGGCGTTTCAAGCGCGGGGAATGAACACCGGGTGGTCGGCGTTACAGATGCCGGTTGAGTTGTCGTGACGCGCGCATGGCAGACTTGACCGACGGCCAAGAGGTTCCGGTTCACGCCACATGTGGCGACCCGGCGACCGACTCGACGAAAGGACCGCGGCCATGAAGCCGGGCATTCACCCGCAGTATGAGACCACTCAGGTCACCTGTTCCTGCGGCAACGCATTCACGACCCGCAGCACCGCCAAGGGCGGCGCGATCCACGTGGAGACGTGCTCCGTCTGCCACCCGTTCTACACGGGCAAGCAGCGGGTCCTCGACACCGCGGGCCGGGTCGCGAAGTTCCAGCAGAAGTACGCGAAGGTCCAGGCCAAGAAGGCCGCCAAGTAGCGACGCTTCCGGCGCCCGTTCCGCCCCTCGTCCGAGGGTGCGGGCGGGCGCCGATTTCGTGTCGACCCGCTCAACCGAGGCTGGAGAGGACATGACCGCCGACACCCGGCTCGCCACGCTGTTGGCGGAGTATCAGGAGCTTGAGCAGAAGCTCGCCGATCCCGGCATCCACGCCGACCAGGCGCTCGCCCGCAAGACCGGGCGGCGTTTCGCCGAGCTGTCGCCGATCGCCAAGACCGCCGGCGAGCTGGACCAGGCCCGCGACGACCTGGAGGCCGCCCGGGAGCTGGCCGCCGAGGACTCGGCGTTCGCCGGCGAGGCCGAGGAGCTGGAGACGCGCATCCCGCAGCTGGAGGAGCGCCTCGCCGAGCTGCTCGCGCCGCGCGACCCCAACGACGCCAAGGACGTGATCTTCGAGATCAAGGCGGGGGAGGGCGGCGAGGAGTCCGCGCTCTTCGCCGGGGATCTGCTCCGGATGTACCTCAGGTACGCCGAGCGGCACGGCTGGACGACCGAGGTGCTCGACTCCCAGGAGTCCGACCTCGGCGGGTTCAAGGACGTGGCGGTCGCGATCAAGTCGCGCGGCATCCCCGACGGCGGCAACGGCGTGTGGTCCCGGCTGAAGTGGGAGGGCGGCGTGCACCGCGTCCAGCGGGTGCCGGCAACCGAGTCGCAGGGCCGCATCCACACCTCCGCGGCCGGCGTGCTGGTCACCCCGGAGGCGGAGGAAACCGGCGAGATCGAGGTCGACCCCAACGACCTACGCGTCGACGTGTTCCGCTCGTCGGGACCGGGCGGGCAGAGCGTCAACACCACCGACTCGGCCGTGCGCATCACGCACCTGCCGACCGGCATCGTCGTGTCGTGCCAGAACGAGCGCTCCCAGCTGCAGAACAAGGACCGTGCGATGCGCATGCTCCGGGCCAAACTGGTGGCCCTCGCCGAGGAGCAGGCGGCCGCCGCGGCCGGCGACGCCCGGCGCTCGCAGGTGCGGACCGTGGACCGCAGCGAGCGGATCCGGACGTACAACTTCCCCCAGAATCGGATCTCCGACCATCGGATTGGTTACACCGCGTACAACCTCGACCTCGCCCTCGCGGGGGACCTCGACGGGGTGCTGGACGCGCTGGCCGAGGCCGACCGTAAGGCCCGCCTCGCAGGTGAGGACCAGCTCAGCAGAGGGTGACGCGGGTCTAACGCAGACGTCACATCATGGAAACGGTGCAGCGGGATGCTGAACTCCGGTAGCGTTTCGTGCCGGAGAATGCTGCACCCAACGTGATCACCGCCACCATCGGGAGGGGAAGTCATGCCGTCTGCGTCGCCGTCCGTCGACCTGTCCGCCGGCCCGCGCGCCGTGGTGGGAACCGCCGCCGAGATCATCTTCAAGGTCGGCCGGACCGTGCTCGGCGCTGAACGGGTGCCGACGGCGAAGGCGAACGCGTGGGCGGCGGTCTGCGCCGACCAGGAGCGCGCCCGCATCCGCGAGGAGAACGCGCGGATCTCGTCCCGTTAGTCGTCCTATGAGGCGGCCCGCGGCCGCGGCGCCTTCGCCCGCAGCATCGCGTGGTCGGCGGCCTCGAACGCGGCCGCCACATCGCTGAAGTCCTCGCCCTGGAGGCCGGCCCAGCCGATCGTCACCCCGACCGGTGTCCCCGGCACCAGCGAGTGCCAGTCCTCCGCCGCGACCGCGGCCTCGATCCGCCGGGAGATCTCCCGCGCCTCGCCCGCGCTCGTCGTGGGCAGCACCACCACGAACTCGTCGCCGCCATACCGGGCCACGAAGTCGCCCTTGCGCATGACCCGGTTGAGCACGCCGGCCACCCGCTGCAGCACGTGGTCGCCGGAGAGGTGGCCGTGGACCGTGTTGACGTCCTTGAACCCGTCCAGGTCGCAGACGCCGAGCACGGCGTGGCCGCCGGTCTTGAGCAGCTTGGTGACGTGCTCCTCGAGGTACCGCCGGTTGGGAAGCCCGGTCAGCGGGTCGGTCTGTGCCTCGCCGCGGTGGAAGTCGATGCGCCGCACCATCTCCTCGTGGTCCAGCAGGGCCGCGACCCCCTCCACGAACAGGTCGCGGAGCCGGTCGAGCTGGGCGACGGCGACGCGGAAGGCGCTGCGGTCGGCGTGGTACGCCAAGCGGTAGTCGGCGGCGCCCAGGTGCGCGAGCGCGCGCAGCCGGTGGATCTCCGCCCCGCCGAGCGAGTCCTCGGCCACGGTCGCCGTCTCCAGCCGGGCCACCGCCTCGATCGGCCGCCGCTCGGCGATCGCCTGGCAGACCGCGCCGAGCGTGCGCAGGTCACAGGCCCGCGTCGACATCCCCGCCGACTCCAGCAGCGGCCACGCCTCGAACCCGGACTGGACGGCGCCGAGCGTGCCGAGGCGCACGACCGCGTATCCCATCGCGCCCCGCGCGATCGGCCGCAGCCGGCCCACCTCGTTGTCCTTCTGCTTGCGCTCCAGGTCGTGCACGATGTCGCGGAGGATGCGCTGGCAGCCCTCGCTGTCGCCGCGGTGGTCGAGGTCGACGGCGAGGCGCAGCCGGATCTGCGGCGCCGCGAAGTCGGTGTTGGCGGTGGGCACGCCGACCTCGACGGCCACCTCGCGGGCCTTCTCCATGGCGGCGAGCGCGTGGCCGTGGAAGCCCGTGTACGAGTACGCCATGGCGAGGTTGTGCCAGCCCCAGGCGGTCGTCTCGTCGGTCAGCTCGACCGCACCGAGCGCCCGCGAGCCGTGCACCAGCGCCCGCACACAGCCTTCGAGCGAGCCGGCCCGCAGGGCAACGATGGCCGCGAGCGCCTGGAGCTCCCCATACTGCGCCGGATCCTGCACCTGGGTGGCCGCGGCCAGCCCGGCGTCGAGCGCGGCGGCGAAGTCGCCGGCCTTGCCCAGGTTGATGAGCGTGATCAGGCGGAGCGTCAGCGCCTCCACCCGGTCGTGCGGCGCCTGGTCGCCGGCGAGCACCCGGTCGATGACCGTCATCGCCTCGCCCAACTGGTCTTCGAAGATGAGGCGCCGGGCGCGCGCCAACTCCGACGTGCGGTCGGCAACCGCCATCGGGACCCCCTTTCACCGCGCGCCCCATGATTATGGGGTGCACAGCGTCGAAGATGACACGCCCGAACGTGAGTTGCCCACGCTTCTCGCCTCGGCTACCCGTCGACTTGCCGCAGCCGGTGTGGCCTCACCGCGGGTCGACGCCGAGTTGCTGGCGTCCCATGTCCTGTCGGTGCCGCGCGGCCGCCTGCCGGTCGTGCGTGCGTTCACGCCCGAGCAGGCAACGCGGTTCGAGTCCCTGGTCGCCCGCCGGGCTGCGCGGGAGCCCCTCCAGCACATCACGGGCGAGGCCCCCTTCCACGGGCTCTCGCTCGCCGTCGGCCCCGGCGTCTTCATCCCGCGATTCGAGACGGAGCTGCTGGTGGAGTGGGCATTGCGCCAGCCCGCTTCCCGCGTGGTGGACCTGTGCTCGGGCTCGGGCGCGATCGCGGTGGCGTTCGCGGCCAACCGCCCGTCGGCCACGGTCCTCGCGGTGGAGCGCTCGCCGGCGGCGCTGCCCTGGCTGCGCCGCAACGTGGCCGCGCTGGCCCCGGCGGTTTCGGTCGTCGAGGGCGATGTGACGGACTCCTCGGTCTTGTCCGATGTGGACGGTTTGGTGGATCTTGTACTGTGCAATCCGCCGTACGTCCCGTCGACGACACCGGTCGACCCCGAGGTCCGCGACCACGACCCGGCCGAGGCGGTCTTCGCGGGCACGGACGGCCTGGCCCTGATGCCCGCGATCGCGGCCCGCGCGGCCGCGCTGCTCCGCCCCGGCGGGCTGCTGGCGATCGAGCACGACGACACCCAGGGCGAGTCCCTGCCGGCCCTCCTGCGCGGCTTCCCGTTCACCGACGTCGTCGATCACACGGATCTGGCCGGGCGGCCCCGGTTCACCACGGCGCGCCGGGTGGCAGACTAGGTCCTCGTGATGCTCTACGACTGCAGCCAGCTGGCCGAGCGCGAGCGGGGGATCGCCGCGGCGATCGAGGCCGTTGGCCGAGGCGACCTGGTCGTCATGCCGACCGACACGATCTACGGCATCGGCGCCGACGCGTTCAAATCGTGGTCGGTCACCGCGCTCAACAACGCCAAGGGCCGCTCAGCGGCCGTGCCGGTGCTCGTCGGCTCGCGGCACACGCTCGACGGCCTGGTGTTCGGCCTGCCGCAGGCCGCGCGGGACCTGGTCGACGCGTTCTGGCCCGGGCCGCTGACGATCGTCGTGGAGCACGCCCCGAGCCTGCAGTGGGACCTGGGCAGCACCGACGGCACCGTGGCGGTGCGGATGCCGCTGCACCCGATCGCGCTGGAGGTACTGCGCGAGACCGGCCCGATGGCCGTCTCGTCCGCGAACAAGGTCGGTCAGCCCCTCCCGCAGACCGCGGAGGAGGCGCGCGACCAGCTCGGGTACGCGGTGAGCGTCTACCTCAGCACCCCGACCGACCTCGACAACGTCACGAGCACGATCGTCGACGTGACCGAGAACCGCGTCCGCGCCGTCCGCATCGGTGGCCTGTCGATGGACCAGCTCCGCGAGGTCGTCCCGGCCATCGAGGAGCCCGCCTCCTAGGCCTTCGCGGCGGCCTCGATCTGCTCCAGGGTCACCGGGCCCTGGCGCAGGATCCGGAACGTGCCGGCCTCGACCAGGACCAGCGTCGAGGCCAGCGGCTGGGTGATCG
The DNA here is from genome assembly GCF_022095675.1 of Dactylosporangium sp. AC04546. Lineage (GTDB taxonomy): Bacteria > Actinomycetota > Actinomycetes > Mycobacteriales > Micromonosporaceae > Dactylosporangium. The sequence goes on from NZ_JAHYSG010000017.1 coordinate 7,239, forward strand.
AGGTGAGGTCCTCGAGCACCGGCACGACCTCCTCGCCCGACCAGTCGAGCTCGGGCAGGAAGGCGTGGTCCAGCGGCCGGCTCTCCTCACCGGAGCGGTTCAGGCTGGTGGCCGTCACCGGGCTGCCCAGCAGGTCGACCACCTGCAGCGTGGCCGGGTGGTCGGGCACGCGCACGCCCACGGTGCCGTTGAGCGTGACGAGGCGGTCGGGGAGGCGGCCGCTCTGCGGTACCACCACTGTCAAAGGACCAGGCGTGAACGCCCGGACCAGACGCTCGGCCACCTCGTCCAGCCGCGCGAACTCGTGCACCATCCGCAGCGATCCGAACGCCACGTGCATCGGGTTGGCGAGGCTGCGCTCCTTGGCGTGGAAAACCTTCTCGACCGCCCGCTCGTCCGTCGCGTCCGCGGCGATCATGTAGCCGGTCTCGGTCGGCAGCACGGCCAGGCCGCCCTCGCGGAGATGCGCGGCCACCCGCGCGGCGGCACCGAACGACAGCAGCTTGGCGGGGCTGTGCGCGAGCGCTTCGAACCTGGTCACGGACCGCCATGTTAGCTTGCCGCCATGCCGTCACCGTTCAGCGTCCTCGTCGTGTGCATGGGCAACATCTGCCGCTCCCCGATGGCCGAGCGCATCCTGGTCGCCGACGCGCTGGCGCTGGGGGCGACGCCCGACCAGCTGTACGTCCACGGCGCCGGCACCGGCGGCTGGCACGCCGGCGAGGGCATGGACCCGCAGGCGGCGAAGCAGGTGCTAGCCCGCGGCGGCGACCCCGCCGGATTCCGCGCCCGCAAGCTGCTCGCCGAGCACATCGAGGCGTCCGACCTGATCCTGACCGCTACGGGCGAGCAGGTCGACTTCGTCATCGGCTTGTGCCCGGACGCGGCGGACCGCACGTTCGTGTTCGGCGAGTTCGGGCGGCTGCTGCGCCGGGTCGACCTGGCTTCCTTGCCGGGCGGCGACGTGTACGACCGCGGGGTGGCGCTGGTCGAGGCGGCTGACGCGGCTCGGGACGGGCGGCGGGACAGCGACGACCTCGACGATCCGTGGGGGCGGCCGGACTCGTACTTCAGCCGCGTCGCCGACGAGATCCACGGGGTGACGCGGCCGCTGGCTTCGGCGCTGCTCTCGTCGTGACGTTCGGTCGGTCGACCCGCTCCGTGGGTGAGTGGCACGGGCGCGGTCAGACCGTTCGCGGCCCGCAAGGACTGGCGCGCTGGGTTCGGTCGGTCGACCGACTGACTTGACGGCTTGAGTTCGGTCGGTCGACCGACCGAACTCGCTCTGGGCGGGCGGCTGGGCCGCCAGCTGGGCTGCCGGGTGGGCTGCGGGTCGGGCCGCTCGTTGACCGCGAAGGACGGTTCGCCGCGCGTTTCGGTCGGTCGACCGACTGATCCGACGGCGTAAGTCCGATCGGTCGACCGACCGGACCCGCGCCCGGAGTTCGTTTGCGCACTGAGTTCGGTCGGTCGCCCGACCGAGCTTGCGCTTTCAGTTTGGTCAGTCGACCGACCGGGCGCGCGCCTTCAGTTTGGTCGGTCGCTCGACCGAGCTTGCGCTTTTTAGTTTGGTCAGTCGACCGACCGAGACCCGCCCAACGTCAGGCGGTTGGCTGACCGATCCGAGCCCATAAGTTCGGTCGGTCGACCGACCGACCTCAAAGCGAGCGCCGACCCCCACCTCAAGACGCAGGCGCCGCCGCAGCGGTCCGGGCGATGTTCCGCGCCATCCCCCCGAAGACAACAGCGTGGAACGGCGCAACCGACCACCAGTACGCGTGCCCCGCCAACCCCTTCGGCAGAAAGACGGCCCGCTGCGAGTACACGGAGCCGCCGGAGCCGTCGTCGTGAACCCGCATCTCCAGCCAGGCCAGCCCAGGCAGCTTCATCTCGGCCCGCAGGCGCAGCAACGAGCCGGGAACGATCTCTTCCACGCGCCAGAAGTCGAGGGCCTCGCCGACGTAGAGACGGTGCGGATCGCGGCGGCCGCGGCGCAGGCCCACGCCGCCCACGGCCCGGTCGAGCCAGCCGCGGATCGACCATGCCAGCGGGAAGGAGTGCCAGCCGTTCTGGCCGCCGATCGCCTCGACGACCTGCCAGAGGGACGCCGGCGGGGCGGGGACGGCGCGGGAGCGCTCGTCCTGGTAGGCGGTGCCGCCCGACCACGACGGGTCGCTCGGCAGCGGATCGCTCGGCGCACCGGGGACGGCCGCATTGGCCCAGCTGGTCTCGACATCGGCATCGCGGATCTTGCGCAGGGCGAGCTGGACGGCGAGGTCGAAGCCGGTGAGGCCGTCGTGGGGATCCGGCACGAACTCTGCGATGTCGTGCTCGCCGCAGACGGCGTCGTGGATGAGGCTGCCGACCAGCGGCCGGGCGATGCGGTTCGGCACCGGCGTCACCAGGCCGACCCAGTGCGACGACAGCCACGGCGTCAGGGCCCGCACCGGGACGAGCACGCGTCGCGGCAGCCCGGCGACCCTGGAGTACCGCTGCATCATCTCGGCGTAGCTGAGCACGTCCGGACCGCCGATGTCGAACGCCCGGTTGACCCGCGGCGGGAAGACCGTGGCCGCCGCGACCAGGTACCGCAGCACGTCCCGGATCGCGATCGGCTGCACCCGGCTGCGCACCCAGGACGGCGTGACCATGACGGGCAGGCGCTCCGTGAGGTACCGCAGCATCTCGAACGAGGCCGACCCCGACCCGATGATGACCGCGGCCCGGAAGACGACGCTCGGCACGCCGCTGCGCAGGAAGATGTCGCCGACCTCGCCCCGCGAACGCAGGTGGGCCGAGGCGCGCTCGCCGGGCACCGGGCCACCGAGGTACACGATCCGGGAAACACCGGCGTCGCGGGCCGCGATCACCAGGTTCAGCGCGCTCTCCCGGTCGACGTCCTCGAACGCGGCCTGCCCGAGCGCGTGCACCAGGTAGTACACGACCTCGATGTCCTTGCATGCCCCGGCGAGGCCCGCGTCGGCCGCGACGTCGCCGGTGACGATCTCCACCCGCGAGGCCCAGGGGACGTCTCGGAGCCGGCGCGGGTCGCGGGTCAGGCAGCGCACCTCGTGGCCGGCCGCGAGGAGCCGCGGCACGAGACGGCCGCCCACGTACCCGGTCGCGCCGGTCACCAGACATCGCATGACTTCATGCTTACCCTGCGCGATTGCCACCTAGACTCGTTTCATGGGCGACACGTACTGGGGACCGGACTTCGACGCGCTTCGCGAGACCGACCCGGAGATCGCCGGCGTGGTCCTCGACGAGTTGCAGCGGCTGCGCAGCGGCGTCCAGCTCATCGCGAGCGAGAACTTCACGTCCCCGGCCGTGCTCGCCGCGCTCGGCTCGACGCTCACGAACAAGTACGCGGAGGGATACCCCGGCCGGCGGTACTACGGGGGCTGCCGCGAGGTGGACCGCGCCGAGGAGCTGGGCATCCAGCGCGCCAAGGCGCTGTTCGGCGCCGAGCACGCCAACCTCCAGCCGCACAGCGGGGCGAGCGCCAACCTGGCGGCGTACGCGGCGCTGCTGATGCCGGGCGACACGGTGCTCGCGATGGAGCTGCCGCACGGCGGCCACCTGACCCACGGCAGCAAGGTGAACTTCTCCGGCAAGTGGTTCAACACGGTCGGCTACCCGGTGCGCAAGGAGGACGAGCTCATCGACTACGACGAGGTGCGCGACCTGGCCCTGGCCCACCGCCCCAAGATGATCATCTGCGGCGCGACGGCCTATCCGCGGCTGATCGACTTCGCCCGCTTCCGCGAGATCGCGGACGAGGTCGGTGCGTACCTGATGGTCGACGCGGCCCACTTCATCGGTCTGGTCGCCGGGCAGGCGATCCCCTCGCCGGTCCCGTACGCCGACGTCGTCTGCTTCACCACGCACAAGGTGCTCCGCGGCCCGCGCGGCGGCATGATCGTGTGCAAGGAGTCGCTGGCCCAGCGCATCGACAAGGCCGTCTTCCCGTTCACCCAGGGCGGCCCGCTCATGCACGTGGTGGCGGCGAAGGCGGTGGCCCTGAAGGAGGCGGCCCAGCCGGCGTTCGCCGACTACGCCCGCCAGGTGGTCGCCAACGCCCGCGAGCTGGCCGCCGGCCTGGCGGCCGAGGGCATGCGCCCGGTCTCCGGCGGTACGGACACCCACCTGGCCCTGATCGACCTGCGCGGGCTCGGGATCACCGGCCGCGAGGCGGAGGAGCGCTGCGACGCCAACGGGATCACGCTGAACAAGAACGCGATCCCGTACGACCCGGAGAAGCCGATGACGGCCTCGGGCATCCGCGTCGGCACCCCGTCGGTGACCACGCAGGGCATGAAGGAGCCCGAGATGCGCGAGATCGCGGCGCTCATCGGCGCCGCGCTGCGCGGTGAGAAGGTCGCCGATCGGGTCACGGATCTGGTGACCCGGTTCCCCGCGTATCCTGGCCCGTGATGAAGAAGCGGCTCCAGCACCTTCCCGCCGGCCTGATCGCGATGGCGGCGCTCCTTGTCGTGGCCGTGCCCGTCGCGCTGTGGCGGGACGGGGCGTCCGGCGCGGCCGGCGCGGTGGCCGGGATCGGGCTGGTGACCCTCAGCTACACGCTGTCCAGCCTCATCATCGCGTGGGCCGACCTCAAGGCCCGCCACCTGCTGATGCCGGTCGCGATGGGCACCTATGTGGTCAAGTTCACCATCATCGGCGTCGCCATGTGGTTCGTGAGCAGCGCCGACTGGGGCGGGCTGCCGTGGATGGGCGCGTTGGTCATCGCCGCCGTCGTGGTCTGGATGGGCGCGCACGCGACCTGGGTCTGGCGGGCCAAGATTCCGTACGTCGAGCTGTGACTAACTGCACGGATCGAGCCGCTCGCCGCTGTTCTCCGACAGCTTCCGCGTGATCCCGCGGGAGACCACGGTCGCCTCGACCCAGGTCCGGTAGTTCCCGCGGGCGCAGGGCGCGGTGATCTGCCGGGTTCGTTCGCTGTTGCGCCGTTCCAGCGTCGTCGCCTTGCCACTGGCCGTGAACGACTGGCCGCCGATCGTCGTCCACGCCGTGCCGTCGAGGCGCTGCAGGTGGACGGTCATCGTGAGTGAGTCCGCGCCCGGGCTGTCGCACCGGAAGCGCCCGGCCGCGACCATGCGGTTGCTCTCCTCAAGTACGCGCTGCGGCGAGATGCCGCAGCGCACGGCGACGGGGCTGCTCTGTGTAACTGGCTTGTTGCCGTCGGTCTTGGTGACCGTAATGACCGCTAAAATCAGGAAAAATGCGATCACCGCGTTGCGCAAGGTCATCACCCCGGCACAGATTGTTAAGCTGAGCCCTCAGCTAACCCTGTGGGGGTGACCGTGTGCAACATTCATTCATGCATCAGTCGTGTAGTTGACGTTCGCCGAGCGTTAGGCGTAGTAACGTTGACGGCCGCCGGTTGATGGCCCCGGCCCCAGAGCAACCCCCGCGCGATGAGCACGCGGGGGTCGATGCACAGGTGGCTCCGCCCGGCTGATATGGTCACCGCGTCATGGCCGGTAACCAGACTCCCAAGCAATCCGGATCGAGTGGAGCCAACGAGGGTTGGACCGCCGTCGGATACCTCATCTCGGGCATCGCCGTGTGGGGCTTCATTGGCTGGTTGGTCGACCGGTGGCTTGACGCCGGTGGCATCGCCACCGCGATCGGATGTGTGCTCGGCGCTGCAGGCGGCATCTATCTGGTGGTCAAGCGCCTCGGCGCCTGATTCGCCGGTGATTTCGATATCGAGAGGGACGTGGTGAGCGGTCTGATTCTGGCGGAGGTGCCCTTCCCGCCGACAGTGGGAGACATCTTCCCGCCGAACATTGGGGACATTGGCCCCTGGCTGAGCAAGTTCACCCTTCTCATCCTGCTTGCCGTCACGATCGTGCTGGTCTACTTCCTGGTCTCCTACCGCAACCCGCAGGTCGTGCCGACCAAGAAGCAGTGGCTCGCCGAGTCCATCTATGGATTCGTGCGGGAGGGCGTGGCCAAGGACGTCATCGGCCACCAGGGGCTGCGCTTCGCGCCCTACCTGGCGTCGCTGTTCACGTTCATCCTGGTCGCCAACGTCTTCGCGATCGTTCCCGGCATCCAGATCTCGCCGATGTCGCACATCGCGTTCCCGGCGGTCCTGGCGCTGTGCACCTACGGTCTCTACCTCTACCAGGGCTTCAAGAAGCACGGGTTCTTCGGCTACCTGAAGCACGCCACCTACCTGCCCGCCCCGTGGTACATGCAGCCCCTGCTGCTGCCGATCGAGGCGCTCCAGGCGTTCATCCTGCAGCCGGCCACGCTCGCCCTGCGTCTCTTCGCCAACATGTTCGCCGGCCACATGCTGCTGCTGGTGTTCACGCTGGGCGGCTTCGCTCTGCTCAACGCGGAGAGCATCTTCATCAAGCCGATCTCGGTGCTGTCGTGGGGCATGACGATCCTGCTCACCTTCTTCGAGCTGCTGGTCGCCGCCCTGCAGGCCTATGTCTTCACGCTTCTGACGGCCAACTACCTCGCGGGAACCCTCGCCGAGGAGCACTGAGCCCGGACCCCCGCTTCGAAGTCTCGAAAGCGAAAAGCACCACCCTTTTCAGTTGTCCCGCGTGATCGTCACGCGAGATCTCAGGAGGATTCACAAATGTTGGCAGAAGTTACCGGTAGCCTCAGCGCCATCGGCTACGGCCTTGCCGCCATCGGCCCCGGCATCGGCGTGGGCATCGTCTTCGCCTCGTACATCCAGTCGACCGCTCGCCAGCCCGAGTCGGCCGGTCTGACCCGCACCTACATGTTCCTCGGCTTCGCCGTGGTCGAGGCGCTCGCCCTGCTGGGTATCGCCTTCGGCTTCGTGTTCCGCTCCTAGTCCCGCCCCTTCCTGGAACGAGAGCGGGAGGTTTCCCATGTTGTTCTTCGCCGAAGAGGGCGGGCACGAGCCCAACCCGATCGTGCCGATCTGGCAAGAGATGGTCATCGGCACCATCGCCTTCGCCATCCTGGTCTTCGTGCTGGTGAAGTTCGTCTTCCCCCGCATGGAGGAGACCTTCAAGGCGCGGGTCGACGCGATCGAGGGCGGCATCAAGCGCGCCGAAGACGCGCAGGCCGAGGCCAACCGGCTGCTGCAGCAGTACAAGGAGCAGCTCGCCGAGGCACGCACCGAGGCGGCCCGCATCCGCGACGAGGCGCGCGCCGACGCCACGGGCATCCGTGAGGACATCCTCGCGAAAGCCCGGGAGGAGAGCGACCGCATCATCGCGGCCGGCCGTGAGGCCCTCCAGACCGAGCGGCAGACCATCGTCCGCCAGCTGCGGGCCGAGGTCGGCTCGCTGGCCGTCGAGCTCGCCGGCCGGATCGTCGGGGAGTCCTTGGAAGAGGAGGCCCGCCGCCGGGGGACCGTCGAGCGGTTCCTGCAGGAGATCGGTGACGCTGACGCGGCCGGTGCCGCGGGGCGGCGCTGATGGAGGCCATCAACCGGGAGGCGTACGGGGCCGCTGCCGACAAGCTCGCCGAGTTCTCGGCGGGCGCTGACGCGCAGCGGATCAGTGCGGTCGCCGACGAGACCCTCTCGGTGGCCGACCTGCTCCGGCGCGAGCCGCGGCTGCGCCGGGCCCTCGCCGACCCGTCCCGCCACGCCGACGACCGGGCCGAGCTGATCAGCTCGATCCTGTCGGGCAAGGTCAGCGACGACACCGTCGGGCTGCTCGCCGCCCTGGCCGGCGGCCGCTGGTCCGGGCCGGGCGCGCTGCTCGACGGCGCCGAGCGCCTGGGCGTCGACGCGCTGCTCGCCGGGGCTGACCGCGCCGGTGACCTGGCCGACGTCGAGGACGAGCTGTTCCGCTTCGGGCAGGTCGTCTCCGGCGACCCGCGCCTTGCGGGTGCCTTGGCCGATGCGACCGCTCCGGCGGAGGCTCGCAGCGAGCTCATCGGCAACCTGCTGAAGGGCAAGGTCAAGACGGCGACGCTGCGCCTCGCGCAGCTGGCCGTGGCCGGCTTCGGTGGCCGTGGCTTCGACGCGTCGCTGTCCCGGCTCGTCGAGCTGGCCGCCGCCCGTCGGGACCGCTCCGTCGCGTACGTGACCAGCGCGGTTGCGCTGACCGACGCGGAGGAGGAGCGCCTGGCCGCCAAGCTCCAGCAGCTGTACGGTCGAGGAGTCTCCCTGAAGATCGACGTTGATCCGCGCATCATCGGAGGCATGCGGGTCAAGGTCGGCTCCGACCTCTACGACGGCACGGTCGCGCGCCGCCTCGCCGAGGCCCGCACGGCGCTCGCCAAGTAACCAATCCCCGAAGCTTGAACACTTGAGATAGAAGGTTGAGGATGGCCGAGCTGACCATCTCCTCGGACGACATTCGGGGCGCACTCGAGCGCTACGTCTCGTCCGTTGATTCACGGATCTCCCGCGAGGAGGTCGGCGTCGTCTCGTATGCCGGCGACGGTATCGCCCAGGTCGAGGGCCTGCCCTCGACGATGGCCAACGAGCTGCTCGAGTTCGAGGACGGCACGCTCGGCGTTTCGCTCAACCTCGACGTTCGCGAGATCGGTGTCGTCGTCCTGGGCGACTTCCAGGGCATCGAGGAAGGCCAGCAGGTCAAGCGGACCGGCCGCGTGCTCTCGGTGCCGGTCGGCGACGCCTTCCTCGGCCGCGTGGTCAACCCGCTCGGCCAGGCGATCGACGACCGTGGCGAGATCGCCAACGAGGGCTTCCGCGAGCTCGAGCTCCAGGCGCCCAACGTCATGGCCCGCCAGCCGGTGAAGGAGCCCCTGCAGACGGGCATCAAGGCGATCGACGCCATGACCGCCATCGGCCGTGGCCAGCGCCAGCTGATCATCGGTGACCGCAAGACCGGCAAGACGACGGTCGCGCTGGACACGATCATCAACCAGCGTGACAACTGGCTGTCCGGCGACCCGAAGAAGCAGGTCCGCTGCATCTACGTCGCCATCGGCCAGAAGGCCTCCACGATCGCCGCGACCCGCGGGATCCTGGAGGAGCAGGGCGCGATGGAGTACACCACCATCGTCGCGTCCCCGGCGTCCGACCCGGCCGGCTTCAAGTACCTCGCGCCCTACGCCGGCTCCGCCATCGGCCAGCACTGGATGTACGGCGGCAAGCACGTCCTGATCGTCTTCGACGACCTGACGAAGCAGGCCGAGGCCTACCGCGCCGTCTCGCTGCTGCTGCGCCGCCCGCCGGGCCGCGAGGCCTACCCCGGTGACGTCTTCTACCTGCACTCCCGGCTGCTGGAGCGCTGCGCCAAGCTCTCCGACGACCTGGGCGGTGGCTCGATGACCGGCCTGCCGATCATCGAGACCAAGGCCAACGACATCTCGGCCTACATCCCGACCAACGTCATCTCCATCACCGACGGCCAGGTCTTCCTCGAGTCCGACCTGTTCAACCAGGGCGTCCGCCCGGCCATCAACGTCGGCACCTCGGTGTCCCGCGTCGGTGGTTCGGCGCAGGTCAAGGGCATGAAGGACGTCGCCGGCCGGCTCCGTCTCGACCTCGCGCAGTACCGCGAGCTCGAGGCCTTCGCCGCCTTCGCGTCCGACCTGGACAAGGCGTCGCGCGCGCAGCTGGAGAAGGGCGCCCGCCTGGTCGAGCTGCTCAAGCAGCCGCAGTACTCGCCGTTCTCCGTCGAGGAGGAGGTCATCTCGATCTGGCTCGGCACCACCGGCCAGCTCGATGACATCGCGGTCGCCGACGTGCGGCGCTTCGAGACCGAGTTCCAGCAGTACCTGCGCAGCAACCGCAAGGAGCTGCCGGCCGCGATCGCCGAGTCCAAGAAGCTCGAGCAGGACACGATCGCGGGCCTGACCGAGGCCGTGAAGAGCTTCAAGCAGGTCTTCTCGACCAAGGACGGCGGCACCGTGGTCAACGAGGCGCCGGCCAAGGCCCTGGAGGGTGAGCAGGACCGCGAGACCGTCACCCGCCAGGTCCGGAAGTCGGGCTGAGCCATGGCCGGTCAGGTACAGGCTCTTCGCCGCAAGATCCGAACGGTCAAGTCGACCAAGAAGATCACCAAGGCGCAGGAGCTGGTCGCCACGAGCCGCATCGGCAAGGCGCAGGAGCGGGTCGCCGCCTCCCTGCCCTACTCCGAGGCGATCACGGGCGTGCTGACGGCGCTGGCGTCCAACACGAACGTCGACCACCCGCTGCTGGTGCCCCGCAACCCGGTCCGCCGGGCCGGCGTGCTGCTGGTGACCAGCGACCGCGGCCTCTGCGGCGGGTACAACGCCAACGCCATCCGCACCTGTGAGCAGCTGATCGCGCGCCTGCGCGGCGAGGGCAAGCAGGTCGCGCTCTACATCGCCGGCCGCAAGGGCGTCGCCTACTACCGCTTCCGTGGTCGCGAGATCGCGGGCAGCTGGACGGGCTTCTCCGAGCAGCCGCGATACGAGAACGCGTCCGACATCGGCGAGACGCTGATCCAGGCCTTCGTCAACGGCGCCGACGACTCGCTCGACGGCCCCGGCCCCGACGGCATCCTCGGCGTCGATGAGCTCCACATGGTCCACACGCAGTTCCGCTCCCTCATGACCCAGACCCCCGTCGCGCGGATCGTCGCGCCGCTGGAGGTCGAGGAGCACGAGGTCAGCGGGCCGCTGCCGGCCTACGAGTTCGAGCCGGAGGCCGAGCAGCTGCTCGAGGCGCTGCTGCCGAAGTACATCAACACGCGGATCTTCGCGGCGTTGCTGGAGTCGGCCGCCAGCGAGTCGGCCGCGCGGCGGCGGGCCATGAAGAGTGCCTCCGACAACGCCGACGACCTGCTCAAGCGGTACACCCGCGAGATGAACTCCGCTCGGCAGGCGGCGATCACCCAGGAAATCAGTGAGATCGTCGGCGGCGCCAACGCGCTGGCGGCGGCGGGAAGTGATGTGTGATGACTGCACCAGCAGACACGAAGACCGCGGTCGGCCGCGTGGTCCGGGTCATCGGCCCGGTCGTCGACGCCGAGTTCCCGCGTGACGCCATGCCCGACATCTACAACGCGCTCCACGTCGAGGTGAACCTCGCCGAGGGCACCAAGAAGCTGACGCTCGAGGTCGCGCAGCACCTCGGCGACAACATGGTGCGCGCCATCTCGATGCAGCCGACCGACGGCCTGGTCCGCGGCGCCGGGGTGACCGACACCGGCAAGGGCATCTCGGTGCCGGTCGGCGACATCACCAAGGGCCACGTGTTCAACGCCCTCGGCGAGGTGCTCAACGCCGACGAGTCGAAGCTCGAGATCAAGGAGCGCTGGGAGATCCACCGCCCGGCCCCCGCGTTCGCCGAGCTGGAGCCGAAGACCGAGATGCTGGAGACCGGCATCAAGGTCCTCGACCTCCTCGCGCCGTACGTGCGCGGTGGCAAGATCGGCCTGTTCGGCGGTGCCGGCGTCGGCAAGACGGTGCTCATCCAGGAGATGATCACCCGCGTGGCCCGCAACTTCGGTGGCACCTCGGTGTTCGCCGGCGTCGGCGAGCGCACGCGTGAGGGCAACGACCTCATCCTGGAGATGACCGAGGGTGGCGTCATCGACAAGACCGCCCTCGTGTTCGGCCAGATGGACGAGCCCCCGGGCACCCGTCTGCGGGTCGCCCTCTCGGCGCTGACGATGGCGGAGTACTTCCGTGACGTCCAGAACCAGGAGGTGCTGCTCTTCATCGACAACATCTTCCGGTTCACCCAGGCCGGCTCCGAGGTGTCGACGCTGCTCGGCCGTATGCCGAGCGCCGTCGGTTACCAGCCGACCCTGGCCGACGAGATGGGCCAGCTCCAGGAGCGCATCACCTCCGTCCGGGGCAAGGCCATCACCTCGCTCCAGGCGATCTACGTGCCCGCCGACGACTACACCGACCCGGCGCCGGCCACCACGTTCGCCCACCTGGACGCGACGACCAACCTCGAGCGGTCGATCTCCGACAAGGGCATCTACCCGGCGGTCGACCCGCTGGCGTCGTCCTCCCGGATCCTGGCCCCCGAGTTCGTCGGCGCCGAGCACTACGCGGTCGCCCGCGAGGTCCAGCGGATCCTCCAGAAGTACAAGGACCTGCAGGACATCATCGCCATCCTGGGCATGGACGAGCTGTCCGAGGAAGACAAGGTGACGGTCGGCCGCGCCCGCCGCATCGAGCGCTTCCTGTCCCAGAACACCTACGCCGCCGAGCAGTTCACCGGCGTCCCCGGCTCGACCGTCCCGCTCAAGGAGACGATCGAGTCGTTCAAGAAGATCAGCGAGGGCGAGTACGACCACTTCCCCGAGCAGGCCTTCTTCATGTGCGGCGGCCTTGAGGACCTCGAGCGCAACGCGCACGAGCTCATGAAGGACTGACGCAGGCACCGTCCCACGGAAGCGGCGCGGAATCTTCCGCGCCGCTTTCGCGTGTTCCAGAGGGACTCGGGTCCGTGCAAGGCGCGACCGTCGCTCATTGGTGGAATGGGTGCTGCCCGGTTCTTGGATGGGTCGGGTGGCACCTGGGCCGTCGGTTCACTGCCTGCCGTTGCGCCCCCGTTGGAGGGCTTGCGGGAGTGGTGCGGGGGCTGGCGGTCCGGGGCATCCCGACTGGCGACAGGGCTACTGCGCCGTGGAGAGCGCCCGTCAATGAGCGTCCGGCAGTGATGTCCCGAACCTCCAGGTGCTCCAGACACTGGGTCTAGCGGTGACGGGAGCAGGTATGAGTGTGCCGCAGGGACGGTTCGCCGGCATCGACTGGGCGAAAGACAACCACGCGGTGTGTGTCATCGACGCGGCCGGGGAAGCGGTGGAACGGCTGGTGGTGGCGCACTCGAAGCCGGGGATCGGCCGGGCGGTCGCGGTTTTGCGCCGGCATGGGGTGGCTGGGGTTGGGATCGAACGGCCGGACGGGCCGTTGGTCGCGGGGTTGCTGGCTGCGGGTGTGGATGTGTTTGTGGTGCCGCCGTCGCAGGTCAAGAGCCTGCGGGGCCGGTATGGGTCGGCGGGGCATAAGGATGACCGGTTCGACGCCTACGTCCTGGCGGACACGGTGCGCACCGACCGGCGCCGGCTGGTCCCGCTGCGACCCGACACGGCGGCCACGAAGGCGTTGCGGACCCTGGTCCGGGCCCGCGCCGACCTGGTCGGGCATCGGGTGGCGATGGTCAACCAGCTGCGGGCGCATCTGGACACCGTCCTGCCCGCCGTGGTCGGGCTGTTTCACGAGCTGACCTCCCCGATCAGCCGCGCCTTCCTGGCAGCGTTCCCGACCCAGGATGCCGTGGACGCGCTGACCTTGGACGAGCTGGCCGCCTGGCTGGCCGGGCAACGCTACCGGGCTCGCCCCGCCGCGGTGATCTTCGACCGGCTGCAGACGGCGCCGACCGGCGTGACCGGGCCCGCCGGCACCGCCCTCGCGGGGGTCACGACCGCGTATCTGACCGCGGTGACCAGCATCATCGAGCAGACCAACACCCTGGAGGAGCAGATCGCGGCCGCGCTCGCCGCGCATCCGGACGGGCCGATCTTCACCTCACTACCGAGGTCCGGGACAGTGCGGGCGGCCCGGCTCCTGGCCGAGATCGGCGACGCCCGCGGCCGCTACCCCACCCCAGCCGCCCTCGCAGGCCTCGCCGGAGTCACCCCATCCACCCGCCAGTCCGGACAAGTCCGGGTCGTGGCGTTCCGCTGGGCGGTGAACAAACAGTTGCGGGGCGCGGTCTGCGACTTCGCCGCCGACACCATCCGCGCTAACCCCTGGGCCGCCAACCTCTACAACCAAGCCAGAGCCCGCGGCCACCGCCACCCCCACGCCGTCAGAATCCTCGCCCGCGCCTGGCTCACCGTCATCTGGAAACTCTGGACCACCCACACCCCCTACCAACCCGAACGCCACAACGCCCTACAGAAACTCCTCACCCAAACCCCTTGACCCCACAGGGCACTCCCGCCAGTCACCGCTCGCGCCGCCGGGGCATCCGCCCCGGCGGCACGGACGCTGCCATCGCCGTCGTCCCAAGGGCTCGCGACCTCCGGGCCGTACAAGGCGTCGGGCTGGTGACAGCCGCGCTGCACGTCGTTGCCAGCGCCCCCGTGCAGCGTGTCGGAGGCAGGAGAGCCTCGATCAGAACCGCGCGGTGCCCCCGTCCAGCACGTTCGGCCCCGAACTGCCCGTCAGTATGTCCGCGCCGTCGTCGCCCGGGCCGGCCGCCACATCGGTGACCAAGACGGTGCTGCCGACCGTGTGCAGCAACGTCATTCCCCGAGCCCAGATTGAACTGCCCCGCCCGGGTGGTGCGGTTGTCGAGGGATAAGCCCAGGACGCGTTCACAGTCCGGTGCCGTCAAATCCCCCCTCGGCGGGATGGACGCAAATGATGTGATCGGCACCACGTCGTCGAGGCGCTCGGCGGATCCGCGTGTGCGGCGCTCGGAAGCGGCACTTCGGCGGCGGCGAGCACCGGCCGCCGGAACTGCGTGGGACAGTATTTTCACGGTGAGTCACCTCCTCTGGAATTTTCAGGAAAAGCCCACCGCGACAGGGTGACGTGCGTCACGCTCTGAAGTGTCAGAAAGTCATCGAACGGCAAGCCGGACCCCCGGCTATTCAGGCTCCGTTAAGCCTTCGTGCCAACGTGGCGAGGCCCACTGCTCGCCCCGTCGGATCATTGACTAGACTCGTCCAAACCGAATCGCGCACACGAGGAGTAACTAGCGTGGCGAGGCAGCTGCACGTCGAGCTCGTAGCCGTCGAGGAAAAAGTCTGGTCCGGCGACGCGGACATGGTTGTCGCTCGCACGACCGAGGGCGAACTCGGCGTGCTCCCCGGCCACGCGCCGCTGCTGGGCCAGCTGGCCGAGCCCGGCGAGGTGCGGATCAAGCGCTCTGGAGGCCAGGACCTCGCCTTCGACGTGTCCGGCGGGTTCGTCTCGGTCACGGCGACCGGGGTGACGGTGCTCGCCGAGAGCTGCACCCCTGCCTCCTCCACCGCGGCGCACTGAGCGAAGCGACGATGGTGAGGATCGTCGAGGGAATCGGCATCGCGGTCCTCATCCTGCTCGCCGCGCTGGCGCTGCTGTTCGTGCGGCGCATCGCGATCGCCCGTCGGGGCGGCACCATCGAGCTGGGCGTCCGGCTGAGCACCATGGTGCCCGGCCGGGGCTGGTCCGCCGGTCTGGCCCGGTTCGCCGGCGACGACCTCCGGTGGTATCGCATCTTCAGCTTCTGGCCGGGCCCACGCCGAGTGCTCTCACGGCGTGGGCTCTCCGTTGACCGCCGCCGCGCCCCCGACCCGGCCGAGCTGCTCGTGCTCCCGCCCGACTGGGTCATCGTGCGGTGCGTCAGCCGCCAGGCGCCGGTCGAGATCGCGATGGCCGAGCGGGCGCTGACCGGCTTCCTGTCCTGGGTCGAGGCCGCGCCCCCGGGCGAGTCGACCCCGGAGACCCGGCCTTACCGCTACCGCACCGGTTGATCAGCGCGACCCGCCCGGCACCCACTTCACGTCGCCGCCCGGGTTCGCGACACGGCACAGGATGAACAGCAGGTCCGAAAGCCGATTGAGATACTTCACCGCCACCTCGTTGGTGCCGTCCGCGTCCACCGCGACGAGCGCCCACGCGCTGCGCTCCGCCCGCCGGGTCACCGTGCGGGCCACGTGCAGCAGTGCGGCCCCGGGCGTGCCACCCGGCAGGATGAACGAGTCGAGCTTCGGTAGCCGGGCGTTGAACTCGTCACACCACCCCTCGATCCGCTCGACCTGCGCCTCGATGACCCGCAGCGGCGGGTGCGCCGGCTCGGCCGTGATCGGGTTGCACAGGTCGGCCCCGACGTCGAACAGGTCGTTCTGGACCACGCCCAGCACCTCGCGGACCTCGCCCGCGAGGTCGCCGAGCGCCAGGGCCACGCCGATGGCCGAGTTGGCCTCATCGACGTCGGCGTATGCGACGATCCGCGGATGCGTCTTCGGCACCCGCGAGAAGTCCCCCAGTCCCGTCTCGCCGGCGTCGCCGGTCTTCGTGTATATCCGCGTGAGGTGAATGGCCATGGCTTTCACGGTACGGAATGCCCCTACGATGGCGGACGTGGACGTGATCCGTGTGATGGGCGGCGCCCGGCTGGCCGGTGACGTGTCGGTGGTCGGCGCCAAGAACTCGGCCCTGAAGCTCATGGCCGCCGCGCTCCTGGCGACCGGCCGCACGACGCTGACCAACGTGCCCCGCATCACCGACATCTCGATCATGGCCGAGGTCCTCCGCCGGCTCGGCTGCGAGGTCGAGCAGGACGGCGACCGGGTCGTCATCGACGTGCCCGGGAAGCTCGGCACCGAGGCCGACTATGACCTGGTCCGGCGCCTGCGCGCCTCGATCTGCGTGCTGGGCCCGCTGCTCGCCCGCTGCGGCCACGTCCGCGTCGCCCACCCGGGCGGCGACGCGATCGGCTCGCGCGGCCTCGACATGCACGTCGAGGGCCTGCGCCGGATGGGCGCCGACATCTCCGGCGAGCACGGGTTCGTCATCGCCACCGCCCCGAAGCTGCACGGCGCCACGATCTGGCTCGACTTCCCGAGCGTCGGCGCCACCGAAAACCTGCTCATGGCGGCCGTCCTGGCTGGCGGCCGCACCGAGATCGACAACGCGGCCCGCGAGCCGGAGATCGTCGACATCTGCCGCATGCTCACCGACATGGGCGCCGACATCGAGGGTGCCGGCAGCTCACGCCTGGTCGTGCGGGGCGTCACCGAGCTGCACCCGGTCGAGCACCGCACGGTCGGCGACCGGATCGTGGCCGGCACCTGGGCCTTCGGCGCAGCGATGACCCGCGGCGACGTCACCGTGCACGGCATCGACCCGTCGTTCCTGGAGATCGCGCTCGACAAGGTCGTGACCGCGGGCGGCGAGGTGTCGACCGGCCCCGACTCGTTCCGGGTGCAGATGGCCGAGCGCCCGCGCGCCGTCGACGTGGTCACGTTGCCCTATCCGGGGTTCGCCACCGACCTGCTGCCGATGGCCGTCGGCCTCGCGTCGGTGAGCGAGGGTTCGAGCCTGGTGACCGAGAACATCTTCGACGGCCGTTTCATGTTCATCAACGAGATGGCCCGTCTCGGCGCCGACATCCGCACCGACGGCCACCACGCCGTGGTCCGCGGCAAGGACCGGCTGTCGGGCGCCCCGGTCACGGCCACCGACATCCGCGCGGGCGCGGGCCTGGCGATCGCCGGCCTGTGCGCTGACGGCGTCACCGAGATCCGCCACGTGCACCACATCGACCGCGGCTACCCGAGCTTCGAGTCCGACCTGCGCGGCCTGGGCGTCGAGGTCACCCGCGCGGTCGCCCCGCCCGACGAGTTCGAGTTCTAGGAACAGACCCTGAGGCCTGTTTCATGACTGAGGCCCGCCTCGCTCCGACCCCAGTCATGAAACAGGCCTTAGAAGTTGATGAGCCGGCGGGCGCGGTCCAGTTCGTCGGCGAAGACCAGGACGCGGACCATGCCGTCGCCGCCCGTGGCCAGGGTGGCGCGGACGCCGTTGCGGCGCAGGCGGTCGCGCACGTCGCGGGCGAACGCGAGGTCGCCCACCGCCGAGACCGAGCGGAGCAGGCCGTAGTCGCCATCGCCGTGGGTCTCGTAGGCGGCCGGGGCGCCGCCGTGGTGCAGGAGCCGGATGATGAGGACCAGGGCGGCCAGCACGCCGGCCGACGCCGCCCATCCCGCGAGGTACATGAGGGGCACGTCGACAGTGTGCCACCATCCGTTAACGCAGCGTTGCCAGTTCGGACTCCTCGATCGCGAGCGTCGGCGGCAGGCTTGATGCCGCCGGCACCGTGAACGAGAAGCGGCTGCCGCCCCCGGGGTTGTCGGCGACCGTGATCGTGCCGCCGTGCCGGTCGACGATGCGGCGGCAGATGGCCAGCCCCAGGCCCGTGCCCCCGTAGGACTGGCCGGTGTGCGCCCGGTGGAAGGACTCGAACACGTGCGGCTTGTCGGCGTCGGGGATGCCGATCCCGCGGTCGGCGACCTCGACCCGGATCCAGCCGGGGCCGGCCGGGCCGGCGCTGATGTCGATTTTCGGGACGCGGCCCGGCTGCACGTACTTCAGCGCGTTGCCCACCAGGTTGTCCAGCACGTGCCGCAGCATCGCCGGGTCGGCCTCGACGCGGGGGAGCGGCCCGACGTAGACGTCCGGCCGCACCCGCAGGTGGTTCACCCGCTGCCCGACGACGTCGGTGACCAGCTCGACCAGGTCGAGCGGCCGCGGCTTGAGCGCCGCGTCCCGCGCGGTCGTGTATGCGAGCAGGTCGTCGATGAGCCGCCGCATCCGTACCACGCCGTTGCTGACCCGCTCGATGCTGTCGATCGCCTCACCCGGGTGCGGCGGCAGCGCGCTCAGCGCGTCGCGGGCCATCTCGGCATGTGCGGCGATGACGGTCAGCGGGTTCTTCAGGTCGTGCGCGACGATGCCGGCGAAGGCCGTGAGGTCGGCCTCGCGCTCGCGGGCCGCCGTCACGTCGTGGAAGACCGCGATGGCGCCCCGCCGGCCGTCGACCTCCAGCGGGCGGCCGCTCACCGAGAGCCACACGCCGTCGGGCCGCCCGGGGTTGCGGATCACCATCTCGACCCGGTCGGTCGACCGGCCGTCCAGGGCCAGCACCAGCGGCAGCTCCGAGGGCGGGAACGGCGTCACACCGTCGGGGCGGTAGATGCCGTAGTGCTCCTGCCAGTGGTCCGGGCCGGCGACGTCGGCCGCCATGCCGAGCATCGCCTGGGCCGCCGGATTGTGGACCAGGAACGCGCCGTCCTCGTCGACCACCCCGACGCCGTCGCTGATCCGCTCCAGGATGCCGTTGAGCAGCGCCACCTGCCGGCGCGCGGTCCGCTCGGCCTCCCGCAGCTCAGCGGTGGCCGCCACGACCCGCGCCTCGGCCCGCCGCCGGCCCCCGGCGAGGGCCCACAGCATCGCGCCGACGAGCACGGTGAGCCCGGTGCCACCCGCTCCGATCAGCCACGGCAGCGCCGGTGACGTGCCGCCCAGCTCGGCCGAGTCGGCCGACACGACCAGCCGCCACTCGCGGTTGGCGATCGGGATCGTGATCTCCCGGCGCAGGTCCAGCCGCCCCGGCCGGTCCAGCCGCGCGACCAGCGTCGCCCGGCCGCCGCCGTTGTCGGCCCACAGCCGGGCCTCGACCTGCCCCTGCACGGCCGCCGTGAGCACGCCGCCGACGAAGTCCTGCCCGTGCAGCCCCATGACCACCCAGCCCTTGAAGACGCGCTCGCCGTCGGCGCCGGGGACGCCGTAGACGGGCGCCGCCAGGACGAACGAGAGCTGCTGGTCCGCCGCCGGCAGGCCGCGGTCCCGCAGCAGCACGTACGTGTCGGACACGGCCGGCGCGCCGGCCCGCCGAGCCTCGTTGAGCGCGGCCGTCGGCTCCGCCAGCGGCGAGAGGTCGGTCCCCGGCGGCACCCCGGCCCCGCCGTCCAGCGACCGGCTGAAGATCGTGAACTGGTGCTCGCGGCCGGTCCCCTGGGGTACGAGCCGCAGGTCGGTGGCGCCGCGCTCGCGCCAGTACCGCTGGACGTCCGCGACCTGGCCGTCCGAGGCCGGCACGGTGAAGACGAGCGACGTCGCCCCGGCCAGGCCCGCCTCACGCAGCGGCAGGGTGGTCGCGTCGAAGTCGCCCGTCGTCAGCGTCTCGTGCGAGCCGACCGCGGACGCGATGGTTCGCAGCGTGTCGAGGTACCGGTGAATCTCCGTCCGCACGGCGATCTCGGAGAGCGACGCGTCCCGGTCCAGTACGGCCTGCGCCTGGTCCCGCCGGCCGTCGTGGATGGTCTGGGCCGCGTGCCACGATGCCGCCAGCCCGAGCGCGACCACGAGGCCGATCGCCAGGATCCCGCCCGCGCCGGCCTGGCGGACCGCCCTGCCCAGCCGACCCGTCACCCCGCACTGTTCGGCAACCGGGTGGCGACCCTGAGGAGAATCAGTCCCGTTCCGTCCAGCGGAAGGTCAGCAGGCACAGGACCAGGCCCGCGACGACCCAGCCGACGAGCACCAGCGCGATCGTGCCGTGCTGCCAGGCGCCGCCGATCTCCTGCGAGGCGAACGAGTCGGGCAGGAACACCGAGCGCATGCCCTGGGTCATCCACTTGAGCGGGAACACCGCCGCGATGCCCTGCATCCAGGCCGGCAGGTCGGTGTACACGAAGAAGACGCCCGAGATGAACTGGAGCACGATCGCCACCGGCGTCACCACGGCCGGCCCACTGCGCCCGGTGCGGGCGAGCGACGAGAACGCGATGCCGCACAGCGTGCACGCGGTGATCCCGAGCAGCGCGACCCAGCCGAACGTGAGCCAGCGGGCCGCCGTCGAGGGCAGGTCAAGGTCGAAGAACAGCGCGGCCGTCCCCAGCAGCAGCACGGTCTCGACGGCGCCGATGGCCAGCACCATGACGACCTTGCCGATGAAGTACGCCGTGCGGGGCATCGGGGTGCCGCGCAGCCGCTTGAGGATGCCCTTCTCCCGCTCGATCGGGATCTGGATCGCCAGCGACTGGAAGCCGGTCGCCAGCAGGCCCGCGGCGATCATGCCGGCCGCGAAGTACTGCGTGAACGAGACCCCGGGCGCGATCTCGCCGCCGAAGACCGCGCCGAAGATGCCCAGCAGGATCAGCGGGAACAGCAGCGTGAACACCACCGACTCGCGGCTGCGCAGGAACTGCTTGATCTCCAGGCCGCCGCGCAGGAGGCCGAGCCGCAGGGTGTTCATTCGCCGGTACCGATCATCCGCAGGTACACGTCCTCGAGGCTGGGCCGGGTCACGGTGAGGCCCGGCACCTCGCCGCCGAACTCGGCGGCGAGCCGGGTCACGACCGCGGTCGGGGTGTCGGTCTCCTCGCTGGCCGGCCCGCCGGGCCCCACCCAGCTCACGGTCGCCGCGCCCGTGCCGCGGTGGCCGAGCCGGTCCGGCGCGTCGACGGCGATGAGCCGGCCGCCGGCCAGCACGCCGACCCGGTCCGCGAGCGCCTCAGCCTCGTCCAGGTAGTGCGTGGTGAGCAGGATCGTGGTGCCGACCGCGGCCAGACCGCGGATGAGGCCCCAGAACTCGCGGCGCGCCTCCGGGTCGAACCCCGTCGTCGGCTCGTCGAGGAACAGCAGCTCCGGCCGGCCGATGATGCCGAGCGCGACGTCGAGCCGGCGCTTCTGGCCGCCGGACAGCACGCGGGTGCGGTCGTTCTGCTTCTCGGCCAGGCCGACGCGGGTGAGCACCTCGTCGGGATCGGCGGCATCGGGGTAGTACCGCGCGAAGTGGTGCACCACCTCGCGCGCCGTGAGATCGTCGAACTCGCCGGTGCTCTGCAGCACCACGCCCACCCGGCTGCGCCAGGCCGCGTCGGCGTGCTGCGGGTCGACGCCGAGCACCGAGACCTCGCCGGAGGTGCGCTTGCGGAAGCCCTCCAGGATCTCGACGGTCGTGGTCTTGCCGGCACCGTTGGGCCCGAGCAGCGCGAACACCTCGCCGGCGTGAACATCGAGGTCCACCCCGTCGACAGCCACAGCGCTGCGATAGCGCTTGTGGAGCCCGCGCACAGTGATCGCATCCGCCACGGCGTACACACTAGCCCCGTGACAACTTTCATTGCCCGGGCGTAGTTACCCTTCAGTAAGGTGCTGGTCATGAGGCTCCCCGAGCGCGATCGTCCGTGGGTCATGCGCACGTACGCCGGTCACTCGTCGGCCGCCGCGTCGAACGCGCTCTTCCGGCGCAATCTCGCCAAGGGGCAGACCGGGCTCTCGGTCGCCTTCGACCTGCCCACGCAGACCGGCTACGACCCCGACGCCGAGCTCGCCTCCGGCGAGGTGGGGCGGGTCGGCGTGCCGGTCGCGCACCTCGGGGACATGCGCACCCTGTTCGACGGCATCGACCTCGGGCGGGCCAACACCTCGATGACGATCAACGCCACGGCGATGTGGCTGCTCGCACTGTACGTCTCGTGCGCCCGCGAGCAGGGCGTGCCGATCGACACGCTCGCGGGCACCACGCAGAACGACATCGTCAAGGAGTACCTGTCGCGCGGGACGCACATCTTCCCGCCCGGGCCGTCGCTGCGCCTGACGACCGACACCATCGCCTGGACCGTGGCCAACTGCCCGAAGTGGAACCCGGTCAACATCTGCTCGTACCACCTCCAGGAGGCCGGCGCGACGCCCGTGCAGGAGGTGGCGTTCGCCCTCGCGACCGCGATCGCCGTCCTGGACGCCGTCCGCGACTCCGGCCAGGTGCCGGCCGAGCGCTTCGCGGATGTGGTCGCGCGCATCTCGTTCTTCGTCAACGCCTCCGTGCGCTTCGTCGAGGAGACGGCAAAGATGCGGGCGTTCACGGCGATGTGGGACGGCATCACCCGGGACCGCTACGGCGTCGAGTCGGCGAGCGCCCGCCGGTTCCGCTACGGGGTGCAGGTCAACTCGCTCGGTCTCACCGAGGCCCAGCCGGAGAACAACGTGCAGCGGATCGTCCTGGAGATGCTCGGCGTGACGCTGTCGCGGTCGGCGCGGGCTCGTGCGGTACAACTCCCGGCTTGGAACGAAGCACTCGGCCTGCCGCGGCCGTGGGACCAGCAGTGGTCACTGCGCATGCAGCAGGTGCTGGCGTTCGAGTCCGACCTGCTGGAGTACCCGGACCTGTTCGAGGGCTCGCACGTGATGACCGCCCTCGTCGACGAGATCGTCGCCGGGGCCACCGCGGAGCTCGACCGGGTGCTGGAGATGGGCGGGGTCGTGGCCACGGTCGAGTCCGGCTACCTGAAGAGCGCGCTGGTGGCGTCGCTGGCCGAGCGGCGATCGCGCATGGAGCGCGGGGACGACGTGGTGGTCGGCGTCAACCGGTTCACCGAGACCGAGCCGTCGCCGCTGACGGGTGCCGACGCCATCGAGCAGATCGACCCGGCCGTTGAGGCGGCGGCGGTCGCGTCGGTGGCCGCGTGGCGCTCGTCGCGGGGCGACGTCTCGGGGGCGCTCGACCGGCTCCGCGAGGCGGCGGCCGGATCGACGAACCTGATGGAAGCGACGTTGGCATGTGTCGATGTCGGCGTGACCACGGGGGAGTGGGCCGCCGTGCTGCGCTCGGTGTTCGGCGAGTACCGCGCGCCGACCGGTCTGTCCGGTTCGGTGGCGCCGGCTCCGTCGGAGAACCTGGACAAAGTTCGTGAACGCGTGCGGGCCACGGCGGTCGAGCTCGGCAGCGGCCGGTTGCGGATGCTCGTCGGCAAGCCGGGCCTCGACGGCCACTCCAACGGGGCCGAGCAGATCGCCGTCCGGGCCCGCGACGCCGGGTTCGAGGTGGTGTACCAGGGGATCCGGCTGACCCCGGCGCAGATCGTCGCGGCGGCGGTCGAGGAGGACGTGGACCTGGTCGGCCTCTCGGTGCTCTCCGGCTCCCACCTGGCCGCCGTCGCCTCGGTGCTGTCCGGGCTTCGCGCCGAGGGCCTGGCCGACGTGCCCGTGGTCGTGGGCGGCATCATCCCGCCCGACGACGCGGAGGTGCTGCGCTCGTCGGGCGTGGCGCGGGTGTTCACGCCGAAGGACTTCGCCATCACCGACGTGGTGAACGAGCTGGTCACCGTCGTCCGCGAGGCCCACCACCTGAGCTAACCGGTCGGTCGCCAGCCCTGGGACTGCGCCCATTTGGCGGCTTCCTTCTCCTGCTTGCGGCGCTTGCGACGGCGCATCAGCCAGCCGAACGTCAGGAACATCAGGAGCAGGAAGAACAGCACCAGTACCGGAAGAATGATCGCGACCAGCGACAGCACCGCGCTGATCCCGTCCTCGATGGTGCTGGCCACGGGCGCGCCGAAGCCCGCCGTCGTCGCGTTGATGACCGGGCGGGACGCCGCCTTCATGCCGTGCACGCCGAGCGACACCGCGCCGCCGATCACGATGGGCACCCACTGGTTGCTGGCGAAGAACGACCCGGGATCGGTCACCGTCACCGTCGACGCGCTCGACGCGGCGCCGAACGCGAGCCCGCCCGCCGTCGGCCGCACGAACGTCTGGATCACGTCGTTGACGTGGTCGACGATCGGCACCTTGTCGGCGACGAACTCGATCGCCAGCAGCAGGGCGACGATCGCGATCGTCCAGCCGTTCTCCATCCACTGCCAGTTCGACGGCAGGTTGATGAGCTCGGTGTACCGCGCGAGCAGCCCGATGGCGAGCAGCGGGATATACGCGTTCAGCCCGGCCGATGTGGCCAGGCCGAGACCCGTCAATGCTTCCAACACGCCCCTAGCATGACATCGGCCCGCCAATCGGGCCGGGATAGGCTGTCGGCCGTGCGTCTCGTCATCGCCAAGTGTTCGGTCGACTACGTCGGCCGGCTCACGGCCCACCTCCCGCTCGCGACCCGCCTCCTGCTGATCAAGGCCGATGGCTCGATCTCGATCCACGCCGATGACCGGGCATACAAGCCGCTCAACTGGATGAGCCCGCCGTGCCGCCTGGAGGAGGCCGAGGGCCTCTGGCGTGTGGTCAACAAGGGCGGCGAGGAGCTGCGGATCACGATCGAGGAGATCCTGCACGACACGTCACACGAGCTGGGCATCGACCCCGGCCTGGTCAAGGACGGCGTCGAGGCCCACCTCCAGGAGCTGCTGGCCGCCGCGCCACAGACGCTCGGCACGGGCTTCACGCTGATCCGCCGCGAGTACATGACCGCGATCGGCCCGGTCGACCTGCTGTGCAAGGACGGCGGCGGCGCGACGGTCGCGGTCGAGATCAAGCGCCGCGGCGAGATCGACGGCGTGGAGCAGCTGACCCGCTACCTGGAGTTGCTCGGCCGCGACCCGCTGCTGGCCCCGGTGAGCGGCATCTTCGCCGCCCAGGAGATCAAGCCCCAGGCGCGGGTGCTGGCCGAGGACCGGGGCATCCGCTGCGTGGTCCTCGACTACAACGCCCTCCGCGGGATCGAGCGGGACGAGCTGACGCTCTTCTAGGCCTCCCTCAGCGCTGGGCCCTCCCTCAGGGCTACGCCCTCCCCAGGGCTAGGCCCATCCTCAGCGCGAGCGGCCGTGGACCAGGCGGACGACCTTCACGATCTGGGCCATGGTCTTCTCGGTGCGGTCGAAGGTCGCCGCGGCCAGGACGGTCGGCCCGCGGCGCTTCACGACCGCCTTCGGGCGGGTGAACTCGCGCAGGCCGTCCTCGCCGTGGATGCGGCCGAAGCCCGAGCCACCCACGCCGCCGAACGGCAGTGACGGCATGCCGGCGAAGGTCAGCGCCGAGTTGATCGAGGTCATGCCCGAGCGGACCCGGCGGGCCAGGTCGAGCGCGCCCGCCTTGGCGAAGATCGCGCCACCCAGGCCGTAGCCGGTGTTGTTGGTCAGTCGGACCGCCTCCTCGGCGTCGCGGACCTTGGTCACCGTCAGCGTCGGGCCGAACGTCTCCTCCTGGACCGCTGCCGCGTCCTCCGGCACATCGACGAGGATCGTCGGGCTGACGAACGGCGGCTGGACCGCCTCCGCGCCGCCCAGCACGGCCCGGCCGCCCCGGGTCAGGGCGTCCTCGATGTGCCGGCGGATGATGTCGACCTGCGACGGCATGGTGATCGGGCCGATGTCGGAATCGGGCTCGGCGCCGACCGTCAGCTTCCCGGCGCGGTCGACGATGCGGCTCACGAACTCGTCGTAGACGGGGGCGGCGACGTACACCCGCTCGATACCCACGCAGGTCTGGCCCGCGTTCGTCAGGCCACCCCACACGCAGGCGGCCGCGGCGGCGTCGAGGTCGGCGTCGGCGGCCACGATCATGGAGTCCTTGCCGCCGCACTCCAGCAGGACCGGGGTGAGCGACTCGGCGGCCGCGGCCATGACCTTCTTGCCCGTCGCGGTCGAGCCGGTGAACGCGATCTTGTCCACGCCGGAGCGGCACAGCAGCGCACCGACGTCGCCCATGCCGTGGACGATCTGGAGCACCGGCTGCTCGGGGACGACCTCGTTGAAGCGGTCGACGAGCCACTGGCCGAGGGCGGGGGTGTACTCGCTCGGTTTGAAGACCACCGCGTTGCCGGCCGCGAGCGCGTAGGCGATCGAGCCCATCGGCGTGAGCACCGGGTAGTTCCACGGGCCGATGACGCCGACCACGCCGAACGGCAGGTACTCGAGGTACGACGTGTGCTCCTTGAGCAGCAGTGAGCTGCTGACCCGCCGGCGGCCCAGCACCTTCCGGGCGTGCTGCGCGGCCCACGCGATGTGGTCGACGGCGGCGATGGCCTCGACCAGGGCGTCGGCCTTCGGTTTGCCGCCCTCGCGGTGCATCAGGGCGGTGAGCTCCTCCAGGCGGTTGGTGAGCAGGCTGCGGTACGCCAGGAGCCGGTGCTTGCGCCCCGCGAAGTCCAGGCCGGCCCACCACGCGGCCGCATCACGGGCCCGGGCGACCGCGCCGGTGAGATGATCGGCCGAGGCGACCGGGAAGCGGCCGACCTCCTCGCCGGTGGCCGGGCTGGTCGAGATCAGCGAGCCCTCGTCGACGGCGGGGACACCGGGCGTTCGCGTGGCGGTCATGGCGCGAGTCTAAACCCGGAAATTACTCACGAGTAGATGTCGAGGACCGAACCGACGCTCCGACCGGTTGGCAGCACAACGAGTCAGGAGGACCCGATGAAGACCGAGACCCTTGCCGTGCCGGGCGCGACGCTGCACTACGAGGTCCGCGGCAGCGGCCCCGTGCTTTTGCTGATCTGCGGCGGCATCTACGACGCGGAGGGCTTCGCCGGGCTGGCCGAGGAGCTCGCCGGCGAGCGGACCGTCGTCGCGTACGACCGCCGTGGCAACTCCCGCAGCCCGCTCGACGGCCCGCCCGCGCCGCAGCGCGTCGAGGAGCACGCCGACGACGCCTACCGCCTGCTCGCCGCGGTCGGGGTGACCGGGGACGAGCCGGCCGACGTGTTCGGCAACAGCTCCGGCGCCACGATCGCGCTGGAGCTGGCCGCGCGCCACCCGGAGCTGCTGCGCACGGTCGTCGCCCACGAGCCGCCGGTGTTCGAGCTGCTGCCGGACTTCGAGCGCTTCCGCACCCTCATGGCCGCGGTATCCCAGGCGGACCGGGAGTCCGGCTGGGGCGCCGCGATGGGCGTGTTCGGCGCCGGCTTGGGCATGGGGGAGGAGCCGGTGCCGGGCCCGCCGCCGTCGCCCGAGTTCGCCGCGCGGATGCAGCAGAACATGCCGTTCTTCGTGACCTATGAGGTACCGCCGGTCAGCGCGTACCGCCTCGACCTCGACGCGCTGCGCGTCGCCGCCACGCGGATCGTGCCGGCGGCCGGCGCGGCGAGCACCGGCGAGCCGCCGAACCGGGTCGCGCTGGAGCTGGCGACCCGGCTCGACACCACGGCGGTGCTGTTTCCGGGCGGGCATGGCGGCTTCGGCAACGCCGGACCGTTCGCGGCGAAGCTCCGAGAGGTCATCGACTAGAAGGGACCGAGGAGCCTAGGAGGCGTGCTCCTTCAGGATCCGCTCGGCCACGGCGATCGGGTCGGCGAGCCTGCCCTCGGTGGGCGCGTCGACCCAGCGCTGCTTCTCGGGGAAGAACGCGACCGTGGACGCGGCCTTGCGGATGTCCTCCTGCATGCCGGTGTCCATCTGGCCGGGGTCGATGTTGACGACGCTGATCCGCTCGTCTTCCTTGACCTGCGAGGCGACGACGTCGAAGAAGGTCTCGCCGCCGGCCTTCGTCGTGCAGTACAGCGCCCAGCCGTCGATGATCCGCCGGGCCGCACCCGAGGACACGAACAGCACCCGGACCCGGGCATCGTACGGCGCCGCGCGCAGGAACGTGTTGGTGAGCACGATCGGCGCGGTGAGGTTGACCGCGATCGCGTTGGTGATCGCCTCGGTGGTGAGCTTGCCGACGGCGCCGATCGGCTCGACGACGGCCGCGTTGTGGATCAGCACGACGTCGTCGCTGCCGCGCAGGAAGGCGCGCAGGGTGTCGTTGTCGGGCAGCCAGTGCGCGTCGGCGATGTCGGTGGAGAACAGCGTGACGTCCTCGGGCCGTTCGTCGCGGAGTTGTCGCTGTTCTGGTGTGAAGTGACGGCCGACCGCGAAGATCCGGTCGCCCCGTCCGGTGCTCACGTCGAACAGTGCGGCGCCCAGGCCGCGGGACACCCCGGTGATCACGACGGAACGCATGCGGTCACTCTATTCCTGTCGCAAGGTCATTCATACGGACCGAGCGCCCAGTCCCTTCGGTGCCCCCGGACAGGTGTCACCGAGCTTGCCCGCGACCGCGCCGAGCGCGTCGGCGAGGGCGGCGGTCTGGTCGTGGTCGAGGTGGTCGAAGATCAGCCGGCGGACGTCGGCGACGTGGGCCGGGGCGACCTGCTCGGCGAAGCGCCGGCCGGGCTCCGTGACCCGGGCGATGCTGACCCGGCCGTCACACGCGTCGCCGCTGATCTCGACGTATCCCAGATCGACCAGCTTGCGCATCCGGTGGCTGAGCCGGCTCGCCGACATGTTCATCTGGCCGGCCAGGTCGGACAGGCGCAGGCCGTCCTCGGCGTTGCTCAGCGCGGCCAGCAGCCCATACTCGACGTGCACCAGCCCGTGCGGGCGGAACGTGCGCTCCAGCTCGGGGAAGCCGACGAGCACGATGGCCAGGAGCGACAGCCAAGCGTGCTGCTCGGTGTCGTCCAACCATCGTGGCTCGTCGTTCATGCCGTCCATGGTGCCTGGATCTTGCCCCATGGGGCCAACAAGGGGTCCGAAACGCGTCAGAAGCGGCCGATCGCGATCACCACGGCGAGGGCGCCGAGGACGAGGTTGACCGGGATCACCGGGTACTCCTTGGCGCGCACGTGGTCGGCGATGGCGAGCACCATGACCAGCGCGAGGCCGACGGCCGCGAGCGGGGTCAGGATCGGCGCGATGTCGGTGGCCCAGGGCAGGATCAGGCCCAGGCCGCCGAGGATCTCCATGACGCCGATGAACTTGACGGTGCCGGCCGAGCGCCGGTTGACCCAGGTCATGTTCCCCGCGAGCTTCTCCTTGGGCTGCGTCGACTTCATGACGCCGGCGCCCAGGAAGGCCACGCCCAGCAGGATCTGCAGTACCCATAGGAACACGTTCACGACGACTCCTCGTGCTTGAAGCTTCAAGTGAATGGCGGCACTGTACTTGAATCGTCAAATACCTCGCAATGTCCTGACGGACGGGTGACGGACCTTCACCCATGACCGGCCGACCGTGGCGGTCATGGGGACGACTTCCGGTCCGATGCGCCGATCCTCGCCCTGGGTCACCGGGTTCGCGGTATTCGGCGGCAGCATGATGCTCGTCATCG
The DNA here is from genome assembly GCF_022095675.1 of Dactylosporangium sp. AC04546. Taxonomy (GTDB): domain Bacteria; phylum Actinomycetota; class Actinomycetes; order Mycobacteriales; family Micromonosporaceae; genus Dactylosporangium. The sequence goes on from NZ_JAHYSG010000017.1 coordinate 36,477, forward strand.
GCATCTTCCAGATCGTGGTCGGGCTGACCGCGATCTTCGAGGACACCTTCTACGTGATGAGCGACAACTACATCTTCGGCTTCGATGTGAGCACCTGGGGCTGGATCCACCTGGCCCTCGGCGTCCTGGTCGCGGTCGGCGGTGGGGCGGTGCTCGCGGGGCAGCTGTGGGGGCGGGTCCTGGGCATCGTGCTGGCCGCGCTGAGCGCGATCGCGAACTTCCTGTTCCTTCCCTACTACCCACTGTGGTCGATGCTGATCATCGCGGCCGATGTCGCGGTCATCTGGGCCCTCACGAGGTATGGGCGCGACGAGGCCATGGCGCCCTAGGACAGTGTGGGTGGACCACATGTGACCCGGGCCCACCCGGTGCGACCATGCGGTGATGCACGTCACGACCCGCGGGCCCATCGACGGTCCACCCGTGTTGCTCATTCATGGAAACTGTTCTTCATCGGGCTTCTGGGAGCCCCTTCTGCGACACCTTCCAGCGCACTGGCGGATCGTCGCGCCCGACCTTCGGGGCTACGGCGATTCGCCAGCGCTGCCGGTGGATGCCACGCGCGGTGTGCGCGACTTCGCCGACGACATCGCGCCGCTGCTGACCTCGTTCGGCACCAAGCCGGTCGTGGTCGGGCACTCCCTCGGCGGGGGTGTGGCCATGCAGCTCCTCCTCGACCACCCCGACGCGATCGCGGCCCTGGTCCTGGAGGCCCCGGTGTCGCCCTATGGCTTCGGTGGCACGAGGGATGCCGACGGTACCCCGACCACGCCCGACTTCGCCGGCACCGGCGGCGGCTCGGCGAACCCCGACTTCGTCCGCCTGCTGGCCGCCAAGGACCGTGGCACCGAGGAGCAGGCCAGCCCGCGCAACGTGATGCGGGCCTTCTACGTCGCCTCGCCGGAGTCGTTCGGCGACGACGAGGAACTGCTGCTCGACACCATGCTGTCGACCGCCACCGGCGAGGACAACTACCCGGGCGACGGCTCGACCAGCGAGAACTGGCCGGGCGTCGGCCCCGGCACCCGCGGCGTGCTCAACACGCTGTCGCCGCGCTGGCTGAACCTGTCCGGCATCGTCGACCTGCCGGTGAAGCCGCCGATCACCTGGATCCGCGGCGACCAGGACGCGATCGTCTCCGACGGCTCGTTCTTCGACCTGGCGCAGCTGGGCAAGCTGGGCCTGGTCCCCGGCTGGCCGGGCGAGGAGGCCTGCCCGCCGCAGCCGATGATCGGCCAGACCCGGGCCGTCCTGTCCCGGTACGGGTCGTTCAGGGAGGTCGTCTTCGAGAACTGCGGCCACTCGCCGCACGTCGAGCGGGCCACCGAGTTCGCCGACATCCTCAAGGAGGTCGTCGAGCCTTAGAGTCGTCGGCGTGGATGTCACCGACACCGGCGGGCTGGTCTCGCTCGTCTCCGCCGTAGCCGTGATCGTCGGCGTCGTCGGCGTGCTCGTCCCCATGCTCCCCGGCCTGCTCCTGTGCTGGGCCGGGGTCATGGTGTGGGCGCTGTTCGGCGGGCACGGCGCCGTGGGCTGGACCGTCGCGGTGGCGGCCACGATCGTGCTGGCCCTCGGCTTCGCGGCGAAGTACCTGGTGCCCGGCCGCAACCTCAAGCGGGCCGGGGTGTCCAACCTGACGCTGCTGCTCGGCGGCGTCTGCGGCATCGTCGGCTTCTTCCTCATCCCGGTCGTCGGCCTGGTCATCGGCTTCGTGCTCGGCATCTACCTGGTCGAGCAGGTGCGGCTGCGCGACGCCCGGCGCGCGTGGGTCTCGACCAAGCACGCGCTCAAGGCGGCCGGGGTGTCAATGCTGATCGAGCTGGCGACGGCGCTGGTCATCACGGGCATCTGGGTGGCGGGTCTGTTCGCCGCCTGACACGGTCTGGCACAGTTTCAGGATGGAGATCGGTCGGCACATCGATGCCCTCGAACGGGCCGGGCTGGACTTCGTCGATGCCGCGGAGAAGGCGGGGCTCGACGCGCCCGTGCCGACCTGTCCGGAGTGGACCGTTCGCGAGCTGGTGCAGCACCTGGGGTACGTGCACCGCTGGGCCGCCACCTACGTCCGCGAGTGCCGCGCGGCCGTGCTGAGCGACGACGAGGAGGCGGCCGCGGTCGGGGCGATGCCCGGCGACGCCGACCTCGTCGAGTGGTTCCAGGCCGGGCACACCGCGCTGGTCGACACCCTGCGGGCCGCCCCGGCCGCGCTGGACTGCTGGCACTTCCTGCCGGCCGACTCGCCGCTCGCCTTCTGGGCCCGCCGGCAGGCGCACGAGACCACCATCCACCGGGCCGACCTCCAGGGCGCGGTCGGCTCGATCGGCGGGGTCGAGGCCGACGTCGGCATCGACGGCATCGACGAGCTGCTCATGGGCTTCTACGGGTCGCGCGGCGGCCGGCTGCGCTCCGACGCGCCGTGCACGCTGGCGGTGGACGTGACCGACGGCGCCGCCTGCGAGGGGCCGCACTCCTGGACCGTTCGGATGGGCCCGTCCGGGGCGTCGATCACGCGCGGCGCGCCCGCGGCGGCGGACTGCACGCTGCGCGGCCCGGCGGGGGATCTCTACCTGGCGCTGTGGAACCGGCGGCCAGCCGACGAGCTGGTGGTCGCCGGCGACCCGGCGGTGCTGTCGCTGTGGCGGGAGCGGGCGACGATCCGCTGGACCTGATTTTTTGTCGTACCCCGGTGGCAACATGCCGGGCATGAAGGACTTCGACTTCCTGTTCGGCACCTGGGACATTCACAACCGCAAGCTCCGCGACGTCGTCGACCCCGCGTGCGACGAGTGGGTCGAGTTCGCGACGCGGTCGGCCGCCGAGCCGATCTTCGGCGGCCTGGCCAACGTCGACCGGGTCTGGGCAGACGACTTCGAGGGCTTCACGCTGCGGCAATACGATCCGGCCGAGGACGTGTGGCGCATCTGGTGGGCCTCGACCCGCAACCCCGGCCACCTCGACCCGCCCGTCGTCGGCCGCTGGTCCGGTGGGCGCGGGGTGTTCGAGTGCGACGACGTGCTCGGCGGGCGGCCGGTGCGGGTCCGCTTCACGTGGACCCACGACGGGCCCGACAAGGCCCGCTGGGAGCAGGCCTTCTCGCACGACGCGGGCGTGTCCTGGCGCACCAACTGGATCATGGAGTTCACGCGCTCGGTGAGCGGTATTGCACAAGGCGGGGACGCGCATCGATTCGGGGTGGCATGGGAGACTCGCCAGTAACTTGACCGGTCGTTAGGGAGGATCGTGCGATGGGGCGCGAGTTTGCATCCGTGGGCGTGGTCGGGCTGGGCACCATGGGCGCGGGCATCGTCGAGGTCTTCGCGCGCAACGGGCTCAGCGTGATGGCGGTCGAGGTGAGCGACGGCGCGCTGCAGCGGGGCGAGGAGACCCTCCGCGGGTCGATCGACCGGGCCGTCAAGCGCGGCAAGCTCTCGGCCGACGACCGCGAGGTGCTGCTCGGCCGGGTGACCTTCGCCGTCGGTCTCGACGCGCTGCACGACGCCGACCTCGTCATCGAGGCCGTGCCCGAGCGCCTCGACCTCAAGCAGCGCATCTTCGCCGAGCTCGACCGGGTCTGCAAGGCCGAGGCGATCCTCGCGACCAACACGTCGAGCCTCTCCGTGACCGAGATCTCGGTCGCCACCGGCCGGCCCAACCAGGTCATCGGCATGCACTTCTTCAACCCGGCGCCGATCATGAAGCTCGTCGAGGTGGTCCGCACGGTCGTCACCGCCGAGGACGTGGTCACCGACATCGAGGCGCTGTGCGCCCGGCTGGGCAAGGTCGACGTGACGATCAACGACCGGGCCGGCTTCATCGCCAACGCGCTGCTCTTCGGCTATCTCAACCAGGCCGTGTCGATGGTCGAGGCGAAGTATGCGTCCCGCGAGGACATCGACGCCGCCATGAAGCTGGGCTGCGGCCTGCCGATGGGCCCGCTCGCCCTGATGGACCTCATCGGCCTGGACACGGCCTACGAGATCCTCGACACGATGTACCGCCGCGGTGGCCGCGACCGCCGTCACGCCCCCGTGCCGCTGATCAAGCAGATGGTGACCGCCGGGCTGCTGGGCCGGAAGTCGGGCCGGGGCTTCTACACGTACGAGAAGCCCGGCTCGCCCGTCGTGGTGGCGGACGAGTTCACGCCCCGCGCCGACGCCGAGGCCGCCACGGCCGCGCGCGCGATCGCCAAAGTCGGAGTGGTCGGCTCCGGCACGATGGCGACCGGCATCATCGAGGTCTTCGCCCGGGCCGGCTTCGAGGTGGTCTCGGTGACCCGCGGCGCGGAGAAGTCCGCCGCCGTCTGCGAGACGTTGAAGACGTCGCTGAACAAGGGCGTCGTCCGCGGCAAGCTGACCGAGCAGCAGCGCGACGCGGCCATCGGCCGGGTGACCTGGTCGGCGACCCTGGAGCACCTGTCCGACGTCGACCTGGTGGTCGAGGCCGTGGTCGAGGAGCTGTCGGTCAAGAAGGCCCTGTTCGCGTCGCTCGACGAGATCTGCAAGCCGGGCGTCGTCCTGGCCACGACCACGTCGAGCCTCCCGGTGATCGCCTGCGCCGTGGCCACCGAGCGCCTGGCCGACGTGGTCGGCCTGCACTTCTTCAACCCGGCCCCGGTCATGGGCCTGGTCGAGGTGGTCCGCACGATCCGCACGTCCGACGAGGCGGTCGCGACGGCCCAGGCGGTCTGCCAGGCCCTCCAGAAGCACGCGGTGGTCTGCGCCGACCGCTCCGGCTTCGTGGTCAACGCGCTGCTGTTCCCGTATCTGAACGACGCCGTGAAGATGGTCGAGGCCTCCTACTCCACGGCCGACGACATCGACCATGCGATGAAGCTCGGCTGCGGCTACCCGATGGGCCCGTTCGAGCTCCTCGACGTGGTCGGCCTGGACGTCTCGCTGGCCATCCAGCGCGAGCTGTATCTGGAGCTCCGCGAGCCCGGCTTCGCACCGGCCCCGCTGCTCGAGCATCTGGTGACGGCGGGCTACCTGGGTCGCAAGGTGAGCCGGGGCTTCCGCGACTACTCCAAGCGCTGACCAGGGGGTCGGTGGTGGAGCGCCGGTAGGGTGAAAGGTATGAGCCCCCGTCGCAACCACTCGCGCCGTGACGACGAGCCGGAGCCGCTCGACGTCGAGCGGCTCAAGCGTGGGGTCGGCGGGGTGCAGGCCTGGAGCGACGGGGAGTGGCAGGTTCGGAACATTCCGGCCGGGGCGGCCGCCAAGGCGTACCGGTGCCCGGGGTGTGACCAGGAGATTCCGCCCGGCGTGCCGCACCTGGTCGCCTGGCCGGCCGACGGGCGCGGGGATCTCGGCGATCGGCGGCACTGGCATGCCGGGTGCTGGCGGTCGCGCGATCGGCGTGCGCCGAACATCCAGCGGTCCCGCAGCGCTCCCCGCTACGGCTGAGCGCCGCCGGCGATCGCGCCCCGCTGCGGTTGAGCGCGCCGTGAGGTGCCGGCCGTCTCAGTTCGAGGGCGCCGGACATATGGCGCGGCGGGGCAAGGGGAGTGCCGACGGAAGGTGGCGGCAGTCCCCTTGTACTGCCTCAGGGGCGGTTTGCCTCTGAGGACGCCGGGGCGGCCGAGATCGGGGCCGGCCGGGACTGGGTCGGCACCGTTGCGGGCTGCGGGGAGCGTGCCGGAGCGGGCCAGCCGGCCAGCCACGTGGCGCGCTGGCGCCAGACGTCGCGCCAGCTCTTGCCGGCCAGCGCGCGCAGGAGCACGCCCGCGGACAGCAGGAGGCGGGCCGTGCGGGCGCGACCCGCGGGCCAGCGGAGGCGGACATAGGTGGTCTTGCCGCGCAGGACCATGATGCGCTTGTTGACCGTGCTGGAGGCGGCGCCGCCCACGTGCAGGAGCTGGGCGTCCGGGACCAGGAACGGGCGGGCGCCGGCCTCGCGGGCGCGGGCGCTGAGGTCGATGTCCTCGCTGTACATGAAGTAGTCGGGCGTGAAGCCGCCCAGCTGCTCCCAGAACGGGCGGTCGACCAGCAGCAGGCAGCCCGAGACGGCGGGGACCTCGCCGCCGATCGCGCGGTCCAGGGCTGGCAGCTCGTCCGGGTTGAAGCGCGCCGACTTGCGGAAGATCGACGACAGGGCGGTCGCGAAGCAGACGTAGCCCCACAGGCTGGGCAGCGCATGGACCGAGTGGCCGTCGTCGGTGCGGTCGGCGCGCAGGGTGCGGCCGGTGTAGATGCGGTGGTCGGGGTGCGTCGCCGCGAACTCGACCAGGGTGCGGATCACGTCGCCGATCGGCTCGGTGTCCGGGTTGATGAGCAGGATCCAGCGGCCGCGGGCGTGTGAGGCGCCCAGGTTGACGGCGTTGCCGAAGCCGACGTTCGTCGGGTGCTGGATGACGCGGACCTCCGGGTACGCGTGCTGGATCGCCGCCGCCGAGTTGTCGGTCGACGCGTTGTCGACCACGATCACCTCGATCGGGACCACCGTGCCCGCCTGCAGGGCGGCGAGGTTCTTGAGCGTGTGTTCGCGGGTGTTGTACGAGACGAGGACGACGCTGACGAGCGGGTCCTGCTTGCTGGTGTTCACTGCGAGACTCCGACGCTTGTACGGGTGGACGAGTCGTGGCCCCAGCCGACCTGGCTCCGGCGGGCGGCACGCGAAGCGGCAAAGGTCAGAGCGACGTAGCCGACGGCCGCCGGCAGCAGCCAGGGCCGAGGAAGGACCACGTCGCGCAGCCACGAGGAGCGCGCCGCCGGGCGGGCGGCACCCGCGGCGCGCAGGGCGGCATTACCCGCGCGCACCCGGGCCAAACGTCGAACCAGGTCGGACGTGCGGCGCGGGGTCTCGACCACCGCCACCACCGCCGGCGTCTCGGCCTTCTCGCCAGGCCCGAAGAGGCCGTCGAGGAACAGGTCGTCGGCGACGACCTCCGGGAAGGCGCCGAAGCGGGCGCGCCCCTCCTCCGACAGCATCGCGACCCCGCGGCCGTAGAGGGCGTCCTTGTACACCGGGAGCCGCCCGTTGACGGCGCTGTGCGCCTTCACCAGCAGCGGCCGCCCGCGCGTGTCGAGCTTGCGGCTCGCGGTCGCGGCCAGCAGGCCCGGCGTCGACGCCAGGAACGCCGCCAGGGCGCGGATGTCGTCGGCGGTCAGCGGGATATCGGCGTCGAGGTACACCCGGGGAAAACCGACGGCGACCGCGTCACCGGCGTTGAGGGCGGCCGACTTGCCCGGCTCGGGACGGTCGACCACCCGCACCCCCTGGCGCGACGCGGCCACGGCGGCGGTGTCGTCGGTGCAGCCGTTGGCCACGACCGTGATGTCGAGGTCGGGGGCGAGCAGCCCGTCGAGGCAGCGGCCGATGACCGCGGCCTCGTTGTGAGCGGCGATGACAACCGAGATCACGGGAGGCTCCAGGGGAAGAGAGTCAGCGATTGAGCGCGCCCACCGCAGCGCCGCGGGTGGTGCGCGCCGGGTGGGTGAACCGCCACATCGCGCCGGCGGCGCCGAGCTGCAGGCCGAGCACCACGACGAACGTGCTGAACGAGAACGAGTCGAACGTGAGACCGGTCAGCGCCGCGACCAACGGCACGGACGCGATCGCCGCGCACAGGTGCCGGTCCACCTCGGTCTCGGCCCGGCGGAACGCGATGATGGCCAGGAAGACGCCGGCGAAGTGCAGGACGACCATCGCGGCGATGCCGAGGTAGCCGTTGTTCATCAGCGTCATCAGCCACTGGTTGTCGAGGTAGCGGTACAGCTCGGGGATGAACGTGCCGGTGCCCCGGCCCAGCCACGGCCGCTCGGACGCGTACTGGAAGACGACGTCGTAGTCCTCCGTGCGGCCCTTGATGGACGGGTCGTCCTCCGCGTTGCTGAACAGCGAGCGCAGCGTGCCGAGCAATCCTGGCCGGACCACGGACAGCACCGCCAGCAGCCCCATCGTCACGACCACGACGTTGAACCGGAAGCGCCAGTTCCAGGCCGGCCACATGCACACGATGGCGACGGCCACGGCCAGGATGCCGGTGCGCGACAGCGCCAGCGGGATCGACCCGGCGATGACGAGCGTGGAGAGCAGGAACAGCCGGCGCTCGAACCGGGTCGCGGCGTAGCGGGCGTAGTGGATGCCCAGCGGGACCGCGAACGCCATCACCACGCTGAACTCGATGTAGTGCCCGGTGGTGCCGGCGACCCGGATCAGGCCGCCACCGCCGCGGTCGGCCAGGCCGACCAGCTCGCCCTGCAGCGTCAGGCCGGGGATGACGATGTTCTGGGTCAGGTCCTTCTTGGTGATGAACTGCAGGATGCCGAGCATCGAGTTGATCGCGGTGCAGTACACCAGCACGCGCTGCACGTCGTCGAGCCGCTCCCGCGTGGGCACCCCGTCGGCGGTCATGAAGATGATGCCCATGAACGCGAGCGCGCCGAGCAGGGCGCGGTCGGCCGAGTTGGCCTCCAGCGTGGGCATGCCGCGGAACTGGCCGGCGGCATACGACAGCAGCAGCGAGAGCAGGTAGACGACGAATGCCCAGCGCATCGGCTGGGGGCCCATCATGGCCAGCCGCGGGTGCAGCTTGGACAGCAGCCACCAGACCGCCAGCAGCAGCCCGACGAGCAGGCCGGGCCGGCCGACCGAGGTCAGGTCGGGCACCACCAGGCGGGACGGGAGCAGCTGGATGAGGACGATGACCAGGATCAGCAGCGACGCGGCGTCGACGTGGCTGTGCCGGCGGCGTGACGCGTAGGTGCGGTCGTCGACGAGGACGGGCAGCAGGTCCGGGGAGGGACGGTACGCCGTCGGCCGCTTCCGCTTCGGCTTGCGCTTGAAGATCCGCAGGTCGTCAGGCGCCACCGGTGTCGGCGGCGCCTGAGCGGTGCGGGTCTGCCCGGCCATCGTGCTCGACGTCAACGCTTGCGCGCCTCGGCGTCCGTGTCCCGGCCATCACGGCCGGCCCACGGAGTGTTGCCGAGCGGCAGGATGATCGTGGCGTCGTCGGGCTCGACCCCGCGGCGGTCGTCGTCGGCCTCGGCCGACTGGTACGAGACCGTGAGGCCGGAGCCGTTGGTGTCCGTCATGGCGGACGTGGCCGGCGCCTTCCTGGTCTTGGTGCCGTTGGTCGTGACCACGGTCGTCGGCTCGTCTGAGACATTGATCCCGCGGCGTGGATCCTTGCCGTTGGCCGGCCCCGGCACACGGTTCCTGCCCGTGCGGTCGTTGTCGGCGATGACGTCGGTGTCGGTGTCGGGCTCCAGGTCGGCGTGCGCGGCCAGCGCGGCGGCGATCTGGCGGGCCCGGGCCCGGCGGCGCAGGATGTTGTCGCCCACGATGGTCACCGCGGCGGTGAGCAGCAGACCGACACCGACGATGACGACGGCGGCGCGCTTCACCTTCGACGAGACGACCTCGATCGTGTCACCCGGGTCGAGCACCTGCGTGGTGATGGCGCGGCCGGGCTTCGGCTTGTAGCGCGCCTGCATGTTCTCGACCTCTTGGGTGATCTGCTTCTGGAGTCGCTGCACGGCTGCCTTGGCGGTCTCCGGGGTGGCGGCGGTCGCGGTCACCGTGAGGATGCTGGAGCGGTCCTGGGCAGCCACCTCGAACGCGGGGGAGAAGCCCTCCGCCGCGATCTCCTTCTTGGTGGCGTCGGTGTTGAGCGAGATCGACACCGCCGTGGCCATGATGTCCTCGCCGACCTCGACCCAGGTGTTGGTCGAGGCGAGCTCGGCCTGGGTCAGCGGCGTGCGGTCGGCCGGCGGGATGAGCATGATCGTGCCGGTCGACGTGTAGTCCGGCTTGATAGTGACGAGCGCCCATGTGGTGGCGGCCAGCGTCAGCAGGATCATCGGTGCCATCAGGTACCACCGGCGACCCATGAGCTTGGCGAGATCCCAGAGGTCCACGTCATCCCCTCACACAAGCGCTGGCGCTCGTCACTGTCGGTGCTCTGCCTGACTGACCTCGACGGGTCCGCCGGGCCCAGCTTGCCGAACGATTGAAGTCGTTTTGTACCTGGCCCGACGGGTCGACAGCAAGTCGTCCCAGAGCCGGACGTAGGCCGCCGCCTGGTGTTCCCAGGCGAGGGTGTTACGGAACCGGGCGAGCGCGACATTTCGCATCGACGCACGAGCCACGGGGTCGTCGAGGAGGCGGTGCAGGACGGCGGCGAACTCTTCGGGGGTGCCGTGTTCAACGTAGACCCCCGCGTCTCCGGCGCTGCGGCGGGTCTCCCGCATGTCAACGCCGACGACCGGGAGACCGCGCGCCAGATACTCGACGGTCTTGGCCATTGTCGACACCTCGGCGTGAGCACTTCGCGGATCTGGCTGCAATCCGACGGAAGCGGTGCGCAACAGCCGATCGATCTCCTCGACGCCGAGCCACCCGGTGAACTCGACCACGTCGTCGAGCTTCCGCTCGGTGGTCAGTGCCCGCAAACTCTCCAAACATTCCCCGTCGCCCGCGACAACCAGTCGCCAGCCGAGCCGGCCGCGCAGTTCGACGAGCTTCTCGGCGGCCAGGATCGCGTTGTCGACGCCGTCCTGCGCGCCGAGGACCCCGAGGTACACGATGGTGTGGTCGTCGACGTCGGCGGGCGCGCTCTCGACCGGCTTGACCTCGCCGGCCGAGGGGCCGTTGCGCACGACCACGACCCGGGCCGGGTCGCAGCCGCCGCGGCTGATGGCGAGCTCACGGTAGGACTCGTTGGTGGAGACGACGGCCGAGGCGCTGCGCTGCGACCACTTCTCCAGCTTCAGCAGGATCCGGTCCAGGGCGGAGCCGGGACGGCCCCCGCGCGCCTGGTAGACCTCGGGCGACAGGTCGTGGTGGTCGAAGACCCACGGCCGGCCGATCGCGCGCATGGCGAGGGCCAGCGGCCAGAAGACGTCCGGCGGGTTGCAGACCTGGGCCGCGACCGCGCGATCACGCAGTACCGCTGCCGCCAGATGCCAGCCGATGCACATGAACGACCAGGCGAACTCGACCGCGAACGAGACGGCGCCGCCGGTGGACTCGTACATCTTGTACGAGCGGATGCGCGCGTCGAGCGTCCCGGGCACGTGGGTCAGCTTCTGCTTGCCCCGCGGGCAGATGACCGTCACCCGGTAGCCGGCCGCCTCCAGCGCCTTGACCTCGCGGATGACCCGCCGGTCGCGCTCGACCGGCAGGTTCGCCACCGCGATGACGACGTGGAGACGAGGGTCCTTCTCTTTCACCGGGCCACCGATCGGTTGAAGACCACGCCGACCGTGCGGCAGAGGATCTTGATGTCGTACCACAGCGACTTGTTCTCGACGTACACCACGTCGAGGTCCAGCGCGGCCTTGAAGTCCAGGGTGCTGCGGCCGGACACCTGCCAGAGCCCGGTCATGCCGGGGCGGGCCGCGAAGCGGCGCTCGGCCTCCGGCGGGAACAGGTCGGCCTCCCAGGCCAGCACCGGGCGCGGCCCGACGAGCGACATCTCGCCGCGCACCACGTTCCACAGCTGGGGCAGCTCGTCGATGCTCGTGCGGCGCAGGAAGCCACCGATCGGCGTGATCCGCGGGTCGTTCACGAGCTTGTAGACGCCCTGCTCGCCGCCGTCGACGTCGTCGTTGGTCGTGAGCATCTTCTTGACGAACTCACGGTGCTGGGCATCGCTGTTCTTGTTCGACATGGTGCGGAACTTGATGATCTTGAAGGTGCTGCGGTGCAGGCCCAGTCGCTCCTGCCGGAACAGGATCGGTCCGGGGCTGGTCCACTTGACCGCCAGCGCGACCACGATCAGTACCGGCGACAGCGCGACGAGGATGCACAGCGCGGCGAGACCCTCGACCAGCTGCCGCAGCGAGCGGCGCGGGATGAGCGAGCGGCTGTCGCGGTGGCCCTGGATCAGGCCCCAGCCGCTGCCCACGACGCGCAGGACGCGCTGCGGCATCGGGATCTCGACGGTCGCGTCGTCGGCGAGCTCGACGGTGGGCTGCTTGGGAAGGGACGAGATCTCAACAGTTGCGTCGCCGGTGTCGACGACTGAGCCGGGAACAGCCTGGGGCGCTGTCAACAGCGACACCTCCTCACTGCGCGTTGGTGCGACAACGAACGAGCGAGCACATAAAGCCTGTTAGACGGTGGCGATCGCCTTCGCAAGGTTCTCCGCGACGTAGGCGACTTCGTCATCCCGCATATGTGGGAAGAACGGCAGAGACAGGATCTCGGTGGCGGCCCGTTCGGCCACCGGCAGATCGGGCGTACGGTCGGTCAGGTAGGCGAGCTGGCGGTGGCACGGCACCGGGTAGTGCACGCCTGTGCCGATGCCGGCCTCGTTCAGCAGGCCGCGAACAGCCTCCCGGCCCGGCACGCGGACGACCAGCAGATGCCAGGCGCTGTCCACGCCGGGCAACGGCGAGACCAGCGGGATGCCGTGCGCGGCCAGGGCCTCCGCGTAGACCGACGCGACGCGCCGGCGCTGCACGTTGGCCTCCGGGAGGTCCGCCAGCTTGCGCCGCAGGACCATTGCCTGCAGCGCGTCGAGCCGGCTGTTCCGCCCGATGTACCGGTGTTCGTAGTGGTCCGTACCCTCGGTGCGGCCGTGGTTGGCCAGCGACCGGATTCGCGAGGCGAGGTCCGCGTCGTCGGTGACGACAGCGCCGCCGTCGCCCCACGCGCCGAGGTTCTTCCCGGGATAGAAGCTAAACGTCCCGGCGACCCCGTAGGACCCGGCCCGGACCTTCTCACCCGAGCCGTCATTCGGGGCGTCGGCGCCGTGCGCCTGCGCCGAGTCCTCGACCACGACAAGGTTGTTGCGCTGGGCGAACTCGAGCACGCCCGCCGGCGGCACCATGTGCCCGAAGAGGTGCACCGGAACGATCGCGCGGGTGCGCTCGGTGAGCCCGGCCTCCAGCGTCTCCGGCGTGACGAGCAGGCTCTCCGGGTCGACGTCGACGAAGATCGGCGTCGCGCCGGCCGCCGCCACCGCCGAGGCGGTCGCGATGAACGTGTTGGCCGGCACGAGGACCTCGTCGCCGCCCCCGATGCCGAGCGCCCGCAGGGTCAGCTCGATCGCGTCGGTGCCGTTGGCCACGCCGACCGCGTGCGCGGTGTTGCAGAAGGCCGCGAACTCCTGCTCGAAGGCCTCCACCGCCGGACCGCCGATGAACCGCGAGTTGGCGGCCACGGCCCGGACCTCGGCGACGACCTCCTCGACGATCGACGCGTGGGGCGTGGCGAGGTCATTGAACGGGATGCGCACGAAGAGGGGTCCTTTCCAGCTGGTTCAGCAGATTACGCGAGGACGGCGTCGGTCGCAGGAGTGAGCTGCACGGTCCGGCCGGTCGCCATCGACTCGGCGGCCGCTTCCAGGACCTCCACGACGGCCAGCCCGCGCTGCCCGTCGACGGCCGGCCGGCGGCCGCTGATGGCCGACTCCACGAAGTCGCGGTCGACCTCGGCGAGCGGCTCGGTCATCGGGATGTGCGGCGAGACGATGCCGCCGTAGCGGTACGACATCGGCACGGTCCCGTCGAGCGGCGCACCCTGGACGCCCTTGTCGTAGATGCGCAGCCGGCCCTCGTCGAGCATGTCGTCGTAGACGGCCATCCGCTGGCTGCCGACGACCGTCACGCGGCGCACCTTCGAGGGGTCGAGCCAGCTGACGTGGATGTTCGCGGTCGCGCCGATGTTGCCGTACTCCAGGCGCAGGTAGGCGACGTCCTCGAAGGGCGTGCCGGCGTGGCTGGCGCCCCAGGCGCTCACCGCGGTGGGCGTGCTGCCGAGGACCATGTTGATGATCGAGATGTCGTGCGGCGCGAGGTCCCAGACGACGTTGACGTCCGGCTGGTACAGGCCGAGGTTCAGCCGCGCGGTGTCGATGTAGTAGATCTTGCCGAGCTCGCCGCCGGTGACCATGTCACGCAGGTGCTTCACGACGGCGTTGTGCTCGAAGGTGTGGCCGGTGGCCAGCGTCAGGCCGTTGTCGTCGGCCAGCGCGACCAGCTCGCGCGCCTCCGCCGTCGAGGCGGTCATCGGCTTCTCGACCATGACGTGCTTGCCGGCCTGCAGCAGCCGCTTCGCCAGCGGCGCGTGCGACCGCGGCGGCGTGGCGATGATCGCCGCGTCGATGAGGTCGATGACCTCGTCGAGGCTGGTGACGCAGAGGGCGCTCGGATACATCCGGCGCAGCGGCTCGATCCGCTCGGACTGAGCGTCGATCGCGACCACCAGTGACACGTCTGGTAACGACGACAGCACGCGAACGTGCTTGGCTCCCCAGTAACCGCAGCCGATGACGCCAACCTTCATGACCGACCCTGCTCCCGAAGAAGAAATCATCGCGCGCCCCCCACGGGCAGTCGCCTAGGAACCCTCGCGGATGTGGCACTCGCGAGGCAAGTGGGCACCGGCAAACTCGCCGTGTCGCATTTTTTACAACCCGTCTTTTAACGGAGCATGAAATGCGACGAGTGCCTTTCAGATCGTCCAACACCGACAATTTACACGTTCGTTACCTATGCCTCGAACCGGACAGACGCGATCTTTCTTCGCCCTGCTCAGGCCACCTGTGGCCCACGGTTCACTCTTGCTCCGTCGGGTTGTCGTCGCCTCGATCGTTCCGTCGGTCAGGACTGACCGAACGGACCACTAAATACGGGCTTTAACCGCTGGACGCCGTTCGAAAGGATCATAACGGGACACGGAAATGTCACGTCAATTTCTGTCGACATAGTCACAAGGCAGGATGGCGTGCCAGCCGGGCGCGGCCAACGGCGGCGTTTCGATCTCCACTGTGCCGCCGGGTCGCTGCTCGCAGACCACCCGAGCTGATTCAAGCCCGTCGTCCCACGCCGGACCGTCGGCTCGGGCGTTGCCCACCCGGAAGTTCACCACCAGCACGACCGCGAACAGCAGCGCGAACACGGCCAGCGGCGTACCTTCGCCGGTCTCGTGCGGCAGCAGCAGGCTCACCACGGCGACGAGCAGCAGCAGCGCGGGCGCCACGTTGTAACGGGGCGTGGCGATGCCGCTCAGCGTCACCGGCAGCACGTAAAGGCCGACGCTGTGGACCGCGGCGGCCAGGGCGAACCACCAGCGCGCGGTCGTGAACCCGCGCCAGGCCAGCAGCAGCACGGCCGCGAGCACCAGCAGCGCCAGCCCGGTGAAGACGAGGCTGCGCGTGTTGACCTGGGTGCCGACCCACCGCTCGCCGAAGAAGGCGTTGGGGATCGCGCGGAACACGTAGCCCTTGACGCCCATGACCGGGTCGGGCTCGAGCCCCTCGCGCTCGCTCTGCCCGGTGAGCAGGCCGAGGACCTGCAACCCGAACGGCACGGCGAACGCGACGGCCTTCACCACGGCGTAGCGGTCCCGGTGGAACCAGATGATGAACGCGGCCAGCGGCACGTAGATCGCCGTGAGGATGTCGCTGCCGGCGACCAGGACGATCCCGGCGCAGGCGAGCACCTTGCCGGTCATCGTCGGCGGGCGCGACACCAGGAGCCAGAACAGCAGGTACAGCCCGGTCCAGTGCAGGTTGGCCGGCGAGTTCAGCACGTCGCCCTGCGACATCGGCACCAGCGCGACCGGCGCCGCCACGACCAGCCGGGCGACCGGCGACGGCAGGTACTCGCCGCTGAGCCGGTAGACGGCGACCGCGAACAGCGTCGTGACCAGCGCGGCGCCCAGCGCGAGCGTGGCCGCCGCCCAGCTCGCCGGCAGCACCGCCGCGATCCCGGCGACGATCCGCGCCACGAGGTGGTAGTAGCCGGCGTACGAGGTGGTGAAGGCGCCGGCACCCTTGTCGACGGCCTGGGTCAGGAAGATCTGGCCGTCCTCGGCCCAGATCGTGTTCAGGGCACCGGCGCCGCCCTGACGGAGAATGCCGGCCGCCGTCCCCACGACGGTCACGGCAGCGATGCCGAGCGCCGTCCGCCAGGGCTGGCGGGCCGGCGCGGTGGTCGATTGGGCCTGTTCCCGCTCGGTCAGGGCCATCTGCACCAGTTCCTCAGCTTCTTCTCGGGCCGCTGCCTTCGGCTCTAGACGTACGGGCGGAAGACCGGCTTCACCGGCCGGCCGACGAGGTACCCCTCCACGCCGTCGCTGAGCGCCTTGGCGTAGACGGCGAGCGCGCCGTCGACGGCCTCGATCGTGCGGTCGATGTCGGCGTCGGTGTGCGAGTAGCTCATGACGAACGAGGGTGCGATGACCCCGCGGCGGATGAGCTCCTGGAGGAACAGCGTGCGGAACGGCTGCGACCGCTCGCCGTCGGCGTCCTTCGTCAGGTAGATGAGGTTGCTGTCGCGGCCGGCCACGTCGACGAACTCGGCGACACCGTGCGCCTGGGTCGCCGCGCGGACCCCCGCGGCCAGGCGCGCGCCCTGCCGGTGCAGGTGCTCGATGACCGGCTCCTGCTCGTACGCGTCGAGCACCGCCATCGTCGCGGCCAGCGTGTGCGTGTCGGCACCGTAGGTGGTCGACAGCAGGAACACCCGCTCGCGGTCGGTGCGCAGGCCGCCGAGCTCCATCAGCTCCGGCTTGCCGACGAGCGCGGCCACCGCGAAGCCGTTGCCGAGCGCCTTGCCGTACGTGGTGAGGTCGGCCAGGACGCCGTGGACGTGCGAGGCGCCGCGGACGTGCCAGCGGAAGCCGGTGATGATCTCGTCGAAGACGAGCACGATGCCGTGCCGGTCGCAGAGCGCCCGCAGGCCCTCCAGGAAGCCCGGCGCCGGCGGCTCGGTCGTCTCGACCTCCTGCACCAGGCAGGCGATCCGGCCTGGGTGCTCGGCGATGAGCGCTTCCACGCTCGCCAGGTCGTTGTAGCGGTACTTCAGGGTCAGCGACCGGATCGCGTCCGGGATGCCGGCGGGCATTCCGGTGGTACCGATGAACCAGTCATCCGTCGAGAAGAACGGATGGTCGCCGCAGATCGCGACCAGGTCACGACCCGTCGCGGCGCGGGCGAGCTTGACCGCGGCGCTGGTCACGTCGGAGCCGTTCTTCGCGAACTTCA
Organism: Dactylosporangium sp. AC04546; assembly: GCF_022095675.1. Classification (GTDB taxonomy): domain Bacteria; phylum Actinomycetota; class Actinomycetes; order Mycobacteriales; family Micromonosporaceae; genus Dactylosporangium. The sequence goes on from NZ_JAHYSG010000017.1 coordinate 53,413, forward strand.
CCATGCGGTCGCCCTGGCCCAGCGCGCTGCGCAGCCGCTCGGCCGCGGTCAGCTCGATCGCGCCGGGGCGGCTGAAGTTGAGGCCGTGCTGCAGCTGCGCCGCCGCGGCCGCGACCACCGGCGCGTAGGCGTGGCCGAGCGTGACCGCGCGCAGCCCCATGCCGTACTCGACGAACTCGTTGCCGTCCACGTCCCACACGTGGCAGCCCGCGCCGCGGACGATGAAGCCCGGTGCCTCCTCCGGGAACTGGTCGTCGCCCTTGGCATAGGTGTGGGCGCCGCCGGGAATGACCGCGTGCGCGAGTGGCCGCAGCCGGTTGGACTCCTGGAACCGCAACGTTCTCCTACGCTTTCTTCAGCAGGGGCCGGATCTTGCCCATGACCATCCCCGACAGACGCCGGTCGAGCGCCAGCAGCACGCCGCCGGAGATCGCCGTGGCGAGGACCCCGTAAATCACGAACTTGAGCGTCCACGGCCCGTCGATGAGGCCGAAGCGGTCGACGCTCCAGGTGATGCCGAAGCCGAGCAGGCTCGCGAACAGCGCCGGCATGGTCGGCCGGATGACCCGCCAGCTGCTGACCTTCAGCACGCGGTTGAAGGTGATGTACGCCATGACGACGGTGATCGTGAACTCCAGCCCGGCCATGCCGAGCGCGATCGCGGCCACCTGCTTCCGGTCGTCGGCCGAGCCGTTGAGCATCTGCCCGATGACGTAGAAGGTGGCGATGCCGACCGCGAGCTGGATCCAGGCGAGCGCGGTGTTGATCCCGACCCGGCCGACGGCCTGCAGGGCCGGGCCGAGCAGCACGCCGTAGACGTTGACCGCGCCGACGATGCACAGCAGCTGCATGCCGACGCCGGCCGGCGACCACTCCGGGCCGAGCAGCGCGACGAGCGGCTTGGCGTCGGCGGCGAGGATGCCCAGGGCCGGCAGGCCGACCACGGCCGAGACGTGCAGCATCTTGGCGAGCCGGTCGGCGAGCACGTCCGGCTCGCGCTGGAGGCGGGCCAGCTCGGGCAGCGACACCTGCTGGAGGGAGCGGCTGGTGACCTCGGTGAGCATGTCGGGCAGGCGCTGGGCGATGCGGTACAGACCGACGGCGACCGGGCCGAACCACTTGGCCAGCACGAGCACGTCGATGCGGATGGCGAGGAAGACGCCGATGCCGCCGAGCGCCGACTGGGCCGAGAAGCCCCAGAGGTCCTTCCAGGCCTGCTTGGGGAACCGGAACCGGGGGCGCCAGTCGGTGACCGTCCACAGCACGATCGCGCCGATGACGCCGGTGACGAGCTGCTGGGCGACCAGGGCCCAGGCCTGGAAGCCGGACAGGGCGAGCACGATGCCGACCACGCCGCCGATCGCGGTCGCGATCAGGGTCCGGATCGCGAGCGGGCGGAACGTCATCTTCCGGCGCAGGATCGCCTCGGGGACGACGGTCAGGCCCTGCAGCAGGATCATCGGGGTCAGCGCCACGCAGATCCAGGTGATCTCCGGCTGGTCGTTGAACCACGCCCAGAGCGGTGCCGCCCCGGCCGCGAGCCCGGTGAGCCCGATGCTGCCGCCGATCACGATCCAGAAACCCGCGTCGAGGTGGTCGGCGTCGAGCTGCTCGCGCTGGATGATCGTGGTGAGCAGGGTCTGCTGCAGGAGCATCTGCGTGATCATCACGAAGAGCAGTGCCGTCGCCACGACGCCGAAGGCGTGCGGGCCGAGCATCTTCGCCAGCACGAATGTGACGATCGTGGTCGTGCCCAGTCGTCCCGCGGTCAGCGCGTACGACCAGAAGATGGCGGACTTGAGCCGTTTCCGCGGCGCCTCTTCGCGCTCAGGCTGGTGCTCGGGTGCCTTGATCTCGACGGTGCGGTCCAGTTCGACGGTCCGGTCGAGTGGATCGACGGACTGGTCGACGGTCTGGCTCATGCAGGCTCCGCTCGCTGCGTCAGGACTGCGGGGTCTCGCCCGCCCGCGGCTGTTCCCACGGGGGAGGGGCGATGGGCGTGCGAGTGATGGTGCGTCGGATCCGGCCCAGCTTGGCGCGCCCGCGACGGGAGCCCCACGAGGTCAGGAACGCGGCCGTGCCGGCCGCCCGCTGGGCCACCGGGAGCTCGTTGTTCATGAGCGCCTTGGTGATCTCCCAGGTCATGCGGGTGTGGTGGCTCTGGTCGGAGGCGGGCTTGCGCTTCTTGGACTTCTTCGCGCCCGGCTCCAGCCACTCCAGCACCTCGTCGGTGTCGCGGCTGGCGCCGAAGGTGTTCGTCGCGTGCATGCGCCGGAAGAACAGCCGCTCCGGCACCTGGATGAACTCGCCCCGCAGGGCCAGCTCGTGCAGCATCCGCACGTCGCTGGAGAGGAAGGGACCGAGGAGCCGGGTCTTGCGCAGCACGTCGGTGCGCATGACGCCGAAGACCTCGTTGCAGAGGTTCCACTTCCGGGCGTACCACGAGACGCGGCTGCGGGAGCGCAGGTCCGCGGTGTTCATGTTGTCGTCCCACGTGCCGATCTCGTTGCCGTCGCTGTCGATCAGCACGGTCTGCGGGAACGCCAGGATCGCCGTCGGGTGCGCGTCGAGCGCGGCCACGCACCGGCTGATGAGCGTCGGCGCGGCCAGGTCGTCGTGCGCGGCGAGCCGGAACAGCTCGCCGCGCGCCAGCGACACGACCCGCCGGAAGTTGCCGGCTTCGCCCAGGTTCTCCGGGTTGCGGTAGATCCGCAGCCGGTTGTCCTTGCGGGCGTAGGTCTCCAGGATCTCCCACGTGCTGTCGGTCGACAGGTTGTCGCACACGACGATCTCGAAGTCGCCGTAGTCCTGGTCGAGCATCGACTCCAACGCCAGCGCCAGGTACCGCTCGACGTTGTACGTGGTCATGCCGATGGTCACGCGGGGCATGTCAGGCCACCAGAATCTCTGCCGTGACGCCGAGGTCGGCGAGCGACTTGGCGATCTCTTCCTTGTACGCGGGGTTCGTGATGACCACGGCCTTGGGCTGCAGCGCCGTCAACGTCGACGGCGGGTCGACCCGGTGGCCGGTGACCGGCAGGAACCGTCCCCACTTGCGCGGGTTGAGGTCGACCACACCGTGCAGGCCGAGCTCGCGGTCGGCGAGCGTCAGGAACTGCACACCCCGCGAGCCCGCACCCCAGAGCACCGGCTTGGCGCCTTCGGTATTGAGCCGCTCGATCGTCGACCGCCAGCGCTCGCGCTCGGCGTGGTGGCGCTCGGCGAAGCCGGCGATCGCGGCCAGTTGCTTGTCGCGGGCCCGCAGCGACGGCAGCTCACCGGTGTGGGCGACGTGCCCTCCTGCCCGCGGGCGGTTCGCCGAAACCTCGATATAGCGGAACATGCCCTGGAACAGCGTGCCGGTCGACTCGACCGTCCAGCCCGCCCGGCCGAAGATGCTGGCCAGCGAGTAGGCGTCGAAGTACGACACGTGCGGGTAGATGACCTCCCAGCCCGCGGTGGCCAGGTCGTAGACCGCGTCCGGCACCTCGACGTAGCCGAACACCTCGCGACCCTGGGCCTGCTCACGCAGGTCGACCAGGAACTCGTAGGGGTCGTCGAGGTGCTCGAACCAGTGCCGGGAGGTGAAGAAGTCGTACTCCGGCAGGCCGCTGCCGCGCGGCGCGAGTCCACTGTGGAACGTCGTGACGCCCTGCTCGCCGACCTCGCCGGCGTACATCGCGTCGTAGCCGACGCCACGGGCGCCGCCGATGTGGGTGAGCTCACGGAGGAACTCGCCCTGCCCGCAGCCGATGTCCAGGACGAGCTTGTCGCTCAGGTCGTACCGCTCGCTGAGACTGTGCACGAGGTCACTGGAGAACCGCTGGAAGGCGGGGGAGAAGTGCAGGTTGGTGTCCATCGTCGTGTCGTAGACGAGCTTGTCCTGCTCGAACGCGACATTGCGGACGTAGGCACAGGTGGGGCAGTTGGCCAGCGCCATCTTGCCGACCGGCGAGGCCACCGCGTCGCCGTGGTCCTCCCAGTGCACACCGCACAGGACCGGGATGTCGCCCAGGTCGGCGAACTCGACCAGCCGGTCCTCGCCGCAGGCGTCACAGATGCGCCCGGTCGTCATGCGGTCACCCACCGCAGGTTGTTGTCCAGCTTGCCCTGCTCCATCAGCGACCGGATGCGCTTGATCCGCATGTGGTTCTCGCTGCCGAACTGCTCGATGGTCAGCCCGTGGCGCTGGTAGGCCTCGACGAGCTGCTCGACGCCGAGCTTCACGGTCCACTTCGGCTGGAACTCGGGGACCTCGGCCGCGATCAGGTCGCAGGTGACCCGGTAGTTGCGCAGGTCGGTGCCGGCGCCTTCGGCGAACGTGACCTCACTGCCGGTCACGACCTCGGCGACCACGTTGGCCACGTCCCGGATCAGGTAGTTCTCGGTGGAACGCCCCACGTTGTAGGCCTTCGCGTGGACCCGCTCGCGCGGCACCTCCAGCAGCGCCAGGAAGGCGGCGGAGATGTCCTCGATGTGCACCAGCGGCCGCCAGGCCTTGCCGTCGGACAGCAGCCGGACCTGGCCGGTGAGCAGCGCGTGGGCGGCGAGGTCGTTGACCACGAGGTCGCCGCGCAGGCGCGGGGAGAACCCGTACGCCGTGGCGTTGCGCAGGAAGGTCGGCGAGAAGTCGTCGTCGGCGAGCTCCAGCAGGCCCTGCTCCGAGAGGATCTTGGACTCGCCGTAGGGCGTCACGGGCTGGAAGCCGGCCGTCTCGTCGAGCGGGGTGTCGTCCTCGCCCTTGCCGTACAGCGAGCACGACGACGAGAACAGGAACCGCTGGACGCCGGCGGCCTTGGCGGCCCGGGCCAGGCGGAGCGTCGAGCGGTGGTTGATGTCGTAGGTCAGGTCCGGGTTGAGGTTGCCGAGCGGGTCGTTGCACAGCGCCGCGAGGTGCAGCACCGCGTCGAAGCCGGTGACGTGCTCCGGCTCCACGTCCCGCAGGTCGACGCGGAGCGTCTTGACCTCCTCGGGGGCCGGGCCGAGGACGCAGTCCGCGAACAGCCCGGTGTCCAGACCGACCACCTCGTGCCCGGCTTGACGAAGTATCGGCACCAGCACGCTGCCGATGTATCCGTCGTGACCAGTGACGAGTACGCGCATGGCAAAGCTCCCGAACGCTCGGCGGGTGGAAGGCGAGTCTATGAGGACGGCAAAACGCCCTCGGTGGTGTGTCGGACTTCTTACTCTGGCGTTTACCGGAAGGACCCGGTGACCGCTAGCTTCTTGCCTTGGATTTTGCCTTAGGCTGACGCGTCGGTGACCTGATCAGAGAATCTGTGGTTTCCGTGATGGAGCCTAGCGCCAGCGACAATTTGGGGGGACGCATGCCCGTAGTCTCGTGCCGGCTGTGTGGGGCCGAGCTGACCGAGACCTTTGTCGACCTTGGGATGTCCCCGCTCTGCGAGAGCTACGTCCCCGCGGAGAAGGTCGACGCGCCGGAAACGTTCTACCCGTTGCACGTGCGAATCTGCTCGGAGTGCCTGTTGGTGCAGCTCCCGGCGTACGTGGCGGGTGAGGAGATCTTCTCCGACTACCTGTACTTCTCCTCCTACTCCACGTCGTGGGTGGAGCACGCGCGCCGCTACGCGGTCGCCATGACCGAGAAGCTCAACCTAACGGCCGACAGCCTGGTCGCCGAAGTGGCCAGTAACGACGGATACCTTCTCCAGCATTTTGTGGCCGCGGGTATCCCGGTCATCGGCGTTGAGCCAGCCGGAAATGTCGCAGCGGTCGCCCGGGAAAAGGGCGTCCGGACCGAGGTGTGCTTTCTCGGACCGGAAACGGGCGCTTCGGTCGCGGCGCAATATGGCCGCGCCGATCTTGTGGCGGCAAATAACGTCTATGCCCACATTCCGGACATTATCGGCTTCTCGCAGGGGCTGGCGAATCTGGTCAAACCGGACGGATTGGTCACGCTGGAGTTTCCGCACCTGCTCCGCCTGATCGAGCGCCGTCAGTTCGACACGATCTACCACGAGCACTACCAGTACCTGTCGCTGCTCACCGCGTCACGGGCGCTGGCCAAGGGGGGCCTCAGCGTCGTCGATGTCGAAGAGCTCAGCACGCACGGCGGGTCGCTGCGGGTACACGCCAAGCACACGGAAACCGCCGGTGAACCTTCGGTGGCCGTCAAGGCGCTGCTGGAGGCCGAGGCCGCGGCCGGGCTGCACACGTTCGAGGGGCACAAGGGCTTCGCCGACGCGGTGTTCCAGATCAAGAAGGACCTGCTCGACTTCCTGATGACGGCCCGGGCCGAGGGCAAGCGGGTCGTGGGTTACGGTGCACCTGGGAAGGGCAACACGCTGCTCAACCACTGCGGCATCCGCGAGGACCTGCTGGAGTACACGGTCGACCGCTCGCCGCACAAGCAGGGCATGTTCCTGCCCGGCACCCACATCCCGATCCACGCGCCGGAGCGCATCGCCGCGGACCGGCCCGACTACGTCCTGGTCCTGCCGTGGAACCTGCGCACGGAGATCAGCGCGCAGCTGTCGTACGTGCGCGACTGGGGCGGCAAGCTGGTGTACCCGATCCCCGCACTCGATGTAGAGGGGTAGTTCGCTCCATGAAGGTTGTGCTGTTCTGCGGCGGTCTCGGCATGCGGATGCGCGAGGGCACCAACAACGCGCCCAAGCCCATGGCCATGATCGGCGACCGTCCGCTGCTGTGGCACGTCATGCGCTACTACGCACACTTCGGACACACCGACTTCATCCTCGCCCTCGGCTACGGCGCCGCCGTGGTCAAGGACTACTTCCTGCACTACGACGAGACCCTGTCCAACGACTTCACGCTCGTCGGCGGCAACCGCGACGTGCAGCTGTTCTCGACGGACATCACCGACTGGAACATCACGTTCATCGACACAGGCCTCAAGGCCACGATCGGCGAGCGGCTCATGCGCGTGCGCAAGTACGTCGAGGACGAGCCGATGTTCCTGGCAAACTACGCCGACACGCTCACCGACGCGCCGCTGCCCGAGATGGTGGAGCGGTTCCGCAACTCCGAGGCGGCGGTGAGCATGCTGGCGGTACCGCCGGTGTCGACCCACCACGTCGTGGAGATGAGCGCCGACGGCGCAGTGTCCCGGGTCCGGGACTTCCGCGAGCTGATGACGTGGGAGAACGGCGGCTACTTCATCATGCGGCCGGAGATCTTCGACGTGCTGCGCGAGGGCGAGGACATGGTGCCGCACGCCTTCGACCGGCTCATCCCGAACCGCAAGCTGATGGCCCAGCAGTACGACGGCTTCTGGCGCGCGGTCGACACGTTCAAGGACCGCGCGGAGATGGAGGAGGCCTACAACCACGGCAGCTGCCCGTGGATGCTGTGGGACTCCGCCCGCCGCCCGATCGTGCCGGCGCAGCGCGCATGATCGGCTTCAGCCTCGCCGGCGTGCGGTCCGTCGTCGCCCTGGGTGCCCACCCGGACGACATCGAGATCGCCGCCGGCGGCCTGCTGCTGTCCCTCCCGGACGGCGTCACGGTCGACTACGTCCTGGCGACCGGCGTGCCGGCCCGCCAGGACGAGGCCCGTGCGGCCGCGACGGCGTTCCTGTCCCAGGCGTCGGCGTTGCGGTTCCACCTGAACGACCTGCCCGACGGCCGCCTTCCCGCGCACTGGAACGCGACGAAGGAGATCGTCGAGGCGGCGGCCCGGCTGGGCAAGCCGGACCTGGTGCTGGCCCCGTCGCGGGACGACGCGCACCAGGACCACCGGCTCCTCGGGCAGCTCGCGTCGACCGCGTTCCGGGACTCGCTGGTGCTGCACTACGAGATCCCGAAGTGGGACGGCGACCTGTCCCGCCGCAACGTCTACGTGCCGCTGACGGTCGAGCAGGGCCGCCGCAAGGTGGCGCTGCTGCACGAGCACTTCCCGTCGCAGAAGGCCCGCGACTGGTGGGACGACGAGGTCTTCCTGGGCCTGGCGAGAGTTCGCGGCATGGAGTCGCGCTCGCACTACGCCGAGGCGTACACGGTCGACAAGGCCGTCCTCACCTTCTGAACCCCGGCGATCTTGGACTCGTGGTCCCGGACTTGTCGCGCTATTTCCGACAAATCCGGGACCACAACTCCAAGATCGCGGGGCGAGTTGGGTCAGCCGTGGGTTACCGGCTTGCCTGAGTCGGCGTAGATGTTTGACGCTTCCCACGTCACGCCCGGCAGGTCCTCGTTCGAGGCCGGGCCGTAGCGGGAGTTGTGCACGAACACGTTGTTGCGGAAGACGACCTTCTCGGCCTTCGTGTCCGGGCGGAGGTTCACCGTGTAGTTGCCGCCGGTGAACAGGTTGTCCTCGACCAGCAGGTCGCTCAGGATCGGCGCGGTCTCCGAGCCCAGCTGGAAGCCCGCGTTGAACGGGTCGTTCGTGGCCGGGTTGAAGGCCTCCAGGGTGTTGTGGCGCACCACCATGCCGGTGCCGCCCGTGGTCTGGAGGATGTCCTGGTGGTCCTTCTCGTCGGTGAAGATCAGGTCGTGGATCCAGCTGTCCTCGATGAGGGCGTTGTCGGAGACGCGCGGGCCCTCGTTCAGGGTGTGCATGTTGACCCGGCGCATCGTGTAGTTGCCGAAGCCCAGCCCCAGGCCCTCGCTCTGGCCCTGGATCTCGGTGTCCTCGACGAGGAGGCTCGCGTCGGGGACGACATCGTCGAACACCCGGATGATCATGCCGCCCTTGTTCTTGCAGGTGATCTTCGAGCGCTTGATCGTGACGTTCTTCGCCCTGATGTCCAGGCAGTCGGTGAGGATCTTGCCGTCGATGACCGTGTTGGGCAGGGTGATGGCGTAGGGGCCGGTGTACGGGGTGAGCTCCGTCCCCGCCGGCACGCCCGTGTTCTCCGGGCCCGGCCAGGGCTTCCCCGACGATGACGCCCGCACCGGGCCGGGGGTCAGGCCCGCGCCCGCGGTCGGGTGCGCCTTGCCCGGCTCCTCGAAGTTGTACCGCGCCTTGTAGGGCTGGTCGTCGACCGACGAGTCCGTGACGAGCGCCGGCGCGGCCGCGTAGTGCGTGAAGCCCTTCGTGCAGCCGTGGACCTTGACCTTGGTGGCGGTGTAGTTGCCGTTGCCCACGCCGGTCATCTCGGCGCGACCGCAGAACACCTCGGTGTTCTCGATGACCGTGCCCTTGACGCCGGGGAAGACCCTGATCCCGAACGCGCCGGAGTTCCGGACGGTCGTGTTGGTCACCCTGACGTTGTTCGCCTTGATGTACAGCGCGGTCGTCAGCTTCTGACCGTCGACCGTGGCGCCGTCGGTGCTGATGACCGTGGCCTGCTCGCCGCCGCCGATGTCGCGGTCGCTGTCGCTGTCGTCGCCGGTCAGGTTGAGCACGACGACGATCGCGCCGCCGATGATCGCTAGTCCCCCCGCGATGGCCGTCGGCAGCAGCCAGCGGCGTCGCTTGTTGGTGGATTGCCCTGAGGCATGGCGTCCGGGTCTCCGCCGTTCGACCTGCTCAGTGCTCACGCCGCCTCCGCTTCGCTCCAGCGGCGCTCACTGCGCTGAGCTTCCGGTGAGCGGCCTCTCCGCTGCGCTCCGAACCGCTCACGCCGCCTCCCCCCTAGGCCCGGGCCTCAGCGCGGGCTGCTGTTCGCCTCCACGGTCACCTTGCCGTTCGACGTGGTCGCCGCGGCGGGCTCGTCGAGCTTTTTCACCTTTTCTTCCGCCTCGCGGAGGCGCTCCTCGGCGGCGGTCGCCTTCGCCGCCAGGGCCTCGGCGCTGGCCGCCTGCTGCTGGAGCTCGGCCAGGCGCATCTCGGCCGCGGTCACCTGGCTGGTGAGCTCGGTCTCCTGCTCGCGCAGCTCGGTGAGCTGGGCGGTGAGCGCGGACTCCGACTCGCGCAGCTCCGCGGCGCGGGCCTCGGCGGCCTCCAGCTCGGCGATGCGGGCCTCGGCCGCGGCCGCCTTGTCCAGCAGCTCCCGGGCGGCGGACTCCTTGGCCTCCAGGTCGGTGACCTGCTGCTTGAGCCCGGCGAGCCGGGCCTCGGTGGCGGCGGCGTCCTTGAGCTGCTCGCGGAGCGTGGCCTCCTCGGCCTTGGCCTGGGCAACGCGCGACTCGGCGTCGGCCGCCTTCGAGGTGGCCTCGGCGGCCGCGGCGACCTCGGTGCGGGCCGCGGCGGTGAGCGAGTCGGCCTCAGCCTTGGCGGTCGCTCGCAGCTCGTCGGCCTCGGTCGTGACCGCGGCGCGGGCCTCGGCAACCTCCCGCTCGGCGGCGGCGCGCAGCTCGGCGAGCTGGGCATCGTGGATCGTGCGCAGGTCGCGCAGGTCCTGCTCGACGAGCGTGCGCTGGGCGGCGGCCCGCTCGTCGGCCGCGGCGCGGGCCTGGCCGGTCTCCTGCTCGAGCTGCTGCTTGGCCTGGATCGCCTGCTGCCGGGACTGCTCGGCGCGCGCGGCGGCGGACTGCTGGGCCTGGGCGGCCAGGGCGTTGGCCGCCTCCTGGGCCTGGGCGGCGACCGCGTTCGCGGCCTCCTGGGCCTTGGCCGCGACGACCGCGGCGGAGTTCTGCGCCTGGGTGTTGAGCGCCTCGGCCTGCTGCTGGGCCTGGGCGACGACCGTGGCGGCCTGCTGCTGGGAGGCGGCGACGTGCTGGTCGGCCTGGGCCCGCACCTGCGTCGAGTGCTGCTCGGCCTCGGCACGGTGGGCCGCGGCGTGCTGCTCGGCCTGCGTGCGGACGGCGTGCGCGTGCTGCTCGGCCTGCTGGCGGGCCTGGTCGAGCTGGGCGGTGGTGGCCTGGGTGATCCGCTGGGCCTCGGCGTGCGCGGTGGCGACGATCTGCTCGGCCTCGCCGCGGGCCTGGGTGGCCCGCTCGTCGACGGCGCGGGCCTCGGCGTCGATCGCCCGGCGGCGCTCGCCGACATGCCGCTCCTCCTCGGCGCGGCGGGAGGCCAGGGCGAGCTCGAAGTCCTCGTTGGCCTTGGCGGCGCGGCCGCGGGCCTCGGCGAGGAGCCGCTCCGCCTCCCCGCGCAGGCCGGAGATCTCCTGCACGGCGGCGGCGCGGATGTCGGCGGCCTGGTCCTCGGCGAGGCCGAGGATCTGCTCGACGCGCGGCCCGAGGTGCCGGAACGAGACCTCGCCGCGGTGCCCGGCGTGGCGGCGCAGCTCGGCGAGCTCCATCTGGAGGTCCTGGACCTGGGAGGCGAGGGCCTGGACCTGACCCCAGACCTCCTCGTTCTCCAGCTTGAGGGCCTGGATCTCGTTCTCGGTCTGGGTCCAGTACTTGTCGACCTGGTCTCTGCGATACCCGCGGATCGCCGTCTCGAAGTCGGGCTCCGAAGAGACCCCCGAACCGGTCCCGAAGAGATCGCCGCCGTCAGCCATAGTCCCATCCTCACACGCAACGTCCCGCCACACGCAATTACACACTGCGCGTGACGGGACGTGCGATCGAACTCCCCGTGAATGATTCTAGGAAGCGGCACGATCGCCGCGACCCGCCGAACGTCAGGCGGAGACCTTGTCCCCGTCCCCGGCCTTGCCCTTCTTGGCGTCGCCGCCGCCCTGCTGCTGCCCCACCGTCGGCATGATGCCGGCGAGGCCGGAGAGCATCTGGCCGAGCTGGGAGGTGACGGCGTCCTTCTGGCGCGTGAGGTCCTCGACCTCGCGCCGCGCACGCTGCGTGGTCTCCTCCGCCTCGGCGCGGGCCTCGCTGAGCACCCGGTGCGCCTCGGCGCGAGCCTCGTTGACGGTCTTGTCGGCGAGGGCCTTCGACTTGTCGATCGTGTCGGCGGCGCTGCGCTCCGACTCGACACGGCGGGTCTCGGCGCGCTGCTCGATCTCCTTGGCGCGGTCCTCGGCGGCCCGGGCGCGGCCCTCGGCCTCGGTGACCAGCTTCTGGGTCGCGGCGACGGCGGAGGCGTGGCGGGCGGACTCGTCGCGCTCGGCCTTCTCCTGCCGCTCGGCGATCTCCAGCGCGAGGGACTGGAGGTCCTTGTCGCGCTTGTCGCGGGCGTCGGTCAGCAGCTTGGTCGCCTCGGCGCGCTTCTCCTCCGCCTCGCGGGCGGCCTTGGCGCGCAGCTGGGTGATCTCCCGCTCGGCGGTGGCCCGCAGCGTCGCGACCTCGCGCTCGACGGTCGCCTTGAGCTCGGCGACCTCGTGGGCGGTGGCGGTGCGCAGCTGCTTGGTCTCGCGCTCGGCGTCGGCCCGCAGCGTGTCGGCCTCGCGCCGGGCCTGCACCCGAACCTCGGCGGCCTCCCGCTCGGCGGCGGTGCGGAGGTTGCCGGCCTCGCGCTCGGCGGTCGCCTTCATGGCGGCGGACTCGGCCCGCGCCTTGTCGGTGATCTCGCGAGCCTCGAGGCGCGCAGCGGAGATGATGCCCTCGGACTCCCGCTTGGCCTCGCCCCGGTGGTCGTTGGCCTGCTCCTCGGCCAGGCGCAGGATCTGCTCGACCCGCGTGCCCAGGCCCGACAGCGTCGGCCGGTTGTTCTCTTCCAACTGTTTGTTGGTGTCGCTGAGCTTCTGCTCCATCGTGCCGAGGCGCTGCTCGGCCTGACGGACGCGACGCTGGGCCTCGGCGAGTCGGCCCTCGGCCTCTTCGCGGGCCTGGCTGGCCTGCTGGAGCTGCGCGTTGATGCGCTGCAGCTTGGCGTCGACCTGCTGGCGGTCGTAACCGCGCAGGACCACGCTCAGCTCTTCGTGATCCGAGCCGTTTTGGAAGAAGTCGACCGAGGACTGAGGCTGGGGCATTGGCACATACTTGCAGACCACCCGGGGGACTTCGCAAGGGTGCAAGGGGTAACTTCCTCAGGCCCGGCATGGTCAACTTCACCGACCCAGGACACGCCACGTTTTTGTCCCGCTTTGCGGGCGTGTCGCCTGTACGTTCGGGCACCGTCTGACCGCCGATGGGCTGGCATGGAAACCGCTGCGGGGAGGCCACCTCATCGTGGCCGCCCCGCAGCGGGGCACTAGCGGTCGCGGAACCGGTTGATCGCCTGCTCATGCCGGGCGCGGAACTCCGGGTCGCGCACGCCCAGGCCCGCGGACGGGGCGAGGCAGAGCACGCCGACCTTGCCCTGGTGCAGGTTGCGGTGGACGTCGTACGCGGCCTGCCCGGTCTGCGCGAGCGGATACGTGCGGGACAACGTCGGATGAATTCGGCCGCGCTCGATGAGCCGGTTGGCCTCCCACGCCTCGCGGTAGTTGGCGAAGTGACTTCCGACAATGCGTTTGAGGTTCATCCACAGATATCTGTTGTCGTACTGGTGCATGAAGCCGGACGTCGACGCACAGGTGACGATCGTGCCGCCGCGGCGAGCCACGTAGACGCTCACGCCGAACGTCTCGCGGCCCGGGTGCTCGAAGACGATGTCGGGGTCGTCGCCCCCGGTCAGCTCCCGGATCTCCGCGCCGAAGCGGCGCCACTCGGCGACGTCCTGGGTGTCCTCGTCCTTCCAGAACCTGTACCCCGAGCGGTCGATCACCAGCTCCGCGCCCATGCTGCGGCAGATGGCCGCCTTCTCCGGGCTGGACACCACGCACACCGGAGTCGCGCCGCCGTTGAGGGCGAACTGCGTCGCGTAGGAGCCCAGCCCGCCCGACGCGCCCCAGACGAGCACGGTGTCGCCCTGCTTCATCTGCGCGCCGTGGTGGGAGACGAGCTGCCGGTACGCCGTGGAGTTCACCAGCCCGGGGCAGGCCGCCTCCTCCCAGGAGAGGTGAGCGGGCTTCGGCATGAGCTGGTTGGCCTTGACGAGGGCGAGCTCGGCCAGGCCGCCGAAGTTCGTCTCGAAGCCCCAGATGCGCTGCTGCGGGTCGAGCATCGTGTCGTCGTGGCCGGCCGCGTCCTCCAGCTCGACGCTCAGGCAGTGCGCGACGACCTCGTCGCCCGGCTTCCACTTGCTCACGCCGGGGCCGACCTTCAGCACGACGCCGGCCGCGTCCGAGCCGACCACGTGGTACGGCAGGTCATGACGCTTGCTGAGGTCGTTGAGCCGCCCGTACCGCTGGAGGAACCCGAACGTCGACACCGGCTCGAAGATCGAGGTCCAGACGGTGTTGTAGTTGACCGCGCTGCCCATCACCGCGATGAGCGCCTCGCCCGGCCCGACGGACGGGGTGGGCACCTCCTGCACGTGCAGGGACTTGCGTGGGTCCTTGTCGCGGGTGGTGAGGCCGTCGAACATGCCGGTCTCGTCGGCCCGCACCACCACGCCCCGGTAGCTGTCGGGCACTGGCAGGCCGGCCACGGCCCGGAGCTCGGCCGCGGGGTCGGCCGCCCCTTCCGCCTGCATGATCGCGTCGAGGATGTGCTGCACCGCTACGGCTCCTTACGTCCACGATTTCCACTGGGAGCGTCGCCGCAAGAAGAGGGGACGACTATGGGGACCGGCGACACATTCACGTGCGCCAACGCGGACGTTACTGAACGGTAGCTTGATCGGGAACCGGCTTGTGAAAAGTTGCACTAGCTCGGTCGATGGGGCTCCACCAGCTCGACCAGCACGCCGCCCGCGTCCTTCGGGTGCACGAAGTTGATCCGCGAGTCGGCGGTACCGCGCCGCGGCGCGTCGTAGAGCAGCCGCACACCGCGGGCGCGCAGCTCGGCACAGGCCGCGTCGACGTCCTCCACCGTGTAGGCGAGCTGCTGCATGCCGGGGCCGCTGCGGTCGAGGAACTTGGCGATCGTGGACGCCGGCGAGAGCGGCGCGAGCAACTGCAGGCAGCCGCCCTCAGGCGTCGGCCCGACCGACAGCATCGCCTCACGCACCCCCTGCTCCTCGTTGACCTCTTCGTGCACACAGCGCATGCCGAACACCCGGCCGTAGAACTCGATCGCCGCGTCGAGGTCGGCCACCGCGATGCCGACGTGGTCGATCCTCAGGATGCCGATGGGTGATATATCCAACTTCTGAGTGGCGGTCTCCATAGCGATAGTCTGAACCGAACAATCGTTCAGGTCGCGACGACGCGATGTGAACCTTCTCTCGGAGGCCTCCCGATGACTCAGTCGGTGATCGTCAACGGCGCCCGCACGCCGATGGGGCGCCTGCTCGGCGCGCTCAAGGACTTCCCGGCGACCAAGCTGGGCGAGATCGCGATCAAGGCGGCGCTCGAGCGCTCCGGCGTCGCGCCCGAGCAGGTGCAGTACGTGATCATGGGCCAGGTGCTGCAGGCCGGCGCCGGCCAGATGCCGGCCCGCCAGGCGGCGGTCGGTGCGGGCATCCCGATGAGCGTGCCCGCGCTCACCATCAACAAGGTCTGCCTGTCCGGCCTCGACGCCATCGCGCTCGCCGACCAGCTCATCCGGGCGGGTGAGTTCGAGATCGTGGTCGCCGGCGGCATGGAGTCGATGACCAACGCGCCGCACCTGATGCTCGGGCAGCGCCAGGGGTACAAGTACGGCGACGTCGTGATCAAGGACCACATGGCCCTCGACGGCCTCACCGACGCGTACGACCAGGTCTCGATGGGCGAGTCGACCGAGCGGCACGTGGCCCGCCTCGGCATCAGCCGCGAGGTGCAGGACGCATTCGGCGCCGCGAGCCACCAGCGGGCCGCCGCCGCGCAGAAGAACGGCCACTTCGCCGAGGAGATCGTCCCGGTCGAGATCCCGCAGCGGAAGGGCGACCCGCTGCTGGTCACCGACGACGAGCAGATCCGCCCCGAGACGACCGCCGAGTCGCTGGCCAAGCTGCGCCCGGCGTTCACCAAGGACGGCACGATCACCGCGGCCACCTCCTCGCCGATCTCCGACGGCGCCTGCGCCGTGGTCGTGATGAGCCGCGCCAAGGCCGAGGAGCTGGGCCTGACCTGGCTCGCCGAGATCGGCGCCCACGGCAACGTGGCCGGCCCGGACAACTCGCTCACCAGCCAGCCGTCCAACGCGATCAAGCACGCCCTGGGCAAGGCCGGGCTGAGCACCACCGACCTCGACCTGGTCGAGATCAACGAGGCGTTCGCCGCGGTCGGCGTGCAGTCGACCGCCGACCTGGGCGTCGACCCGGCCATCGTCAACGTCAACGGCGGCGCGATCGCGCTCGGCCACCCGATCGGCATGAGCGGCGCCCGCCTGGCCCTCACCCTTGCCCTGGAGCTGCGCCGCCGCGGCGGCGGGCTCGGCGCGGCCGCGCTGTGCGGCGGCGGCGGCCAGGGCGACGCGCTCCTGCTCCGCGTCCCCAAGCAGTGACGGTTCGCCGCTCCCGCGACGTCCCCGCGCTGGTCGAAGCGGCCCGCGCGGGTGACCCGCGGGCCGTGGCGCGCCTGATCACCCTGGTCGAAGACGGCGACGAGGTGCTGCCGCAGCTGGCGGCGGCCCTCGCGCCGCGCACCGGCACCGCACAGGTCATCGGGCTCACCGGCTCGCCCGGTGTGGGCAAGTCCACAACGACGAACGAGCTGGTCAGGGCTTTCCGCAAGGCCGGGCGGCGGGTCGGCGTCCTCGCCGTCGACCCGTCCAGCCCGTTCACCGGCGGGGCGATCCTCGGCGACCGGGTCCGGATGCAGGATCACGCCACCGACCCCGGCGTGTACATCCGCTCCATGTCCAGCCGCGGCCACCTCGGCGGGCTCTCCGCCGCCACCCCGCAGGCCGCGCGGGTGCTGGAGGGCGCCGGCTGCGACCCGGTCGTGGTCGAGACCGTGGGCGTCGGGCAGGCCGAGGTCGAGATCGCCGGGCTGGCCGACACCACGCTGGTGCTGCTCGCGCCGGGCATGGGCGACGCCATCCAGGCCGCCAAGGCGGGCGTGCTGGAGATCGCCGACATCTTCGTGGTCAACAAGGCCGACCGTGACGGCGCCGACGCCACGTACCGCGACATCCAGGGCATGGTCGGCCTCGGTGAACGGGCACCCGGCCAGTGGCGGCCCCGCGTCGTGCGCTGTGTCGCCGCCCGCGCCGAGGGCATCGACGACGTGGTCACCGCGATCGACGAGCACCGCGAGTGGCTGGAGCGCTCCGGTGAGCTGCGCCGCCGCCGGGAGCAGCGGGCCGCCGCCGAGGTCGAGGCGATCGCCCTCGGCGCGCTGCGGGCCCGCATGAAGGACCTCCGCAGCGGCACCGAGCTCGCCGCGCTGGCCGCCCAGGTGGCGCAGGGCCGGCTGGACCCCTACGCGGCGGCGGCCGCCCTGCTGGCGCAACTCGACCTCGCCTGATCCGGCTGGCTAAGGTCTGCGGGTCAACCTTCAGCTAGACCAGCACAGGGGGCTCACTTGACGGCCTGGACCGTCATGTTGCGCGGCATCAGGTACCGGGCCGGCCGGTCGTTCGTGGTCTTCATCCTCGCCGTCACGGCGACCACGGCGGCCGTCCTCGCGCCCGCGTACAGCCGGGCCGCGCAGCAGTCGGTGCTCACCGACGGGCTGTCCGCCGCGTCCACCGACGCGACCGGGCTGACCGTCGGCGCCAAAGGCACCGGCGACAGCGCCGCCTTCATGGACCTCGCCGAGATCCGGCTCGCCATGAACGCGGTACTCGACAAGGACACGCTGCTCGCCGACCGGCTCGACCGGCCGGTGGCGGCGATCGACACGGAGGTCAGCTTCGGCGAGACCGGGGCGAAGCTCGCATACCGCGACAACGCCTGCACCCGGCTCGCGATCGAGGGGGCCTGCGCCGACAACCCCGGCGAGGTGGTGGTCAGCCGGCGCACCGCCGCCGCACACGGCCTGAAGACCGGCGACCCGCTGACCCTGCACCTCGGCCCGCGCACCGGCGGCCGTGACAAGACGTTCACGATCACCGGGCTGTACACGCCCAATGACGCCAACGCGCCCTACTGGGGCCGCACCGCCTATTTCAGCGGCTCCGCCGAGACCGGCGACGCGCTGTTCACGATGTCCGAGGAGGACGTCCGCGCGGACCCGTCGGCGACGGTGTCGACCCGGCTGGAGTACCCGCTGCTCGCCTCCCGCGTGCACCTCGACGACGTCGCCGGGCTGCGCGAGGGCATGCAGATCCTCGGCGACCAGCTGCGCGGCCGGGAGCTGGAGGTGACCACCTCCCTGCCGGCCGTGCTGCGCGACATCGACGCCGACCAGCGCGCGATCGCCCGCACGGCGCCCGTCATCGCGGTACCGCTGCTGCTGTTGTGTTGGTTTGTTCTTTTCCTCCTGGTGGCGTCGCTCACCGAAGAGCGCGGGCCGGAGATCGCGCTGGCCAAGCTGCGCGGCTATCCGGCCGGGCGGGCGGCCCGCTTCGGCCTCGGCGAGGTCGTGCTGCTGACCGCGGCCGCACTGCCGGTCGGTCTGGCGGCCGGCCTGGCGCTCGTCCAGGTCGCCGCGGGCGCGCTGCTCGCACCGGGCGTCGGCGTCGAGGTGCGCTGGCCGGTGTTCGCCGCGGCCGGCATCGCGTTCGCCGCCGGACTGGTCGCCGCCGTCCTCGCCGCCCGCCAGACGCTCGCCCGGCCGGTGCTCGGCCTGCTGCGGCGGGTGCCCGAGCGCGGCGGCTGGCGGGCCGGCGTGGCCGAGGGCATCGCCGTGGCGCTCGCCGCGGCCAGCCTCATCGCCGCCGTCAGCGACCGCGGCTCGCCGCTCGCGCTGCTCGCCCCGCCGCTGCTCGCGGTGGTCGTGGGCGTCGGCGCGGCCCGCGTGCTGAGCCTCTGGTCGGCGGCCCGGCTGCGCATCGCCCGCCGCCGCGGCCGGATCGTGTCGCTGCTCGCCGCGGCCCAGCTGGCCCGCCGCCCCGGCGGCCAGCGGCTCGTGGTCGTCGTCACGGTCGCCGTGGCGCTGCTGTCGTTCGCCGCGACCGCCTGGGACGTCGCCGCCACGGCGCGGCGCGCGACCGCGGAGGAGACCGTCGGGGCGCAGCGGGTGCTGACCGTCAACGCCGCCCATCCGACCGCGCTGGCCGAGGCGGTCGGCCGGGCCGATCCCGATGGGCACTCGATGGCCGCGGTCCGGGCGAGCCAGCGCTTCGACAACAACCCCGTCGAGCTGATCGGCGTCCAGGCCGACCGGCTCGCCGACGTGGCCGTGTGGAGCGGGCACTCCCGCGCGCAGGTCGCCGACCTCGCCGGGCGCCTGCACCCGCGGGCCGCCGACCCGCTGCGGCTCGGCAAGGAACTCACCGCCGAGGTGTCGGTCGACACGCTGCCGTCCAAGCCGGCGCTGCGGCTCGCCGCGATCGTCGCCAACCCGGGGCAGCCGCCGCGGACGGTGACGCTCGGCGCGCTGGCCAAGGGCACCCGCAGCTACCACGCGGCGCTCACCGGCTGCACCGCCGAGTGCCGGCTCATCGGGCTCGCCGTCGGCCGCGCCGCGGGCGGCAGCGAACCGTTCGCGGTCACCGTCGCGGTGCGCGCGCTCAGCACCGACGGCGGGCCGCTCGCGCCGGGCTTCGACCTGGCCGGCCGCTGGCAGGCCCGGCACTCCGCCGGCGGGGCGCAGGTCACGGTGCGGGCGGGCGCCGCGCTCGGCATCGACGTCTCGGGCAGCGACCCGGCGGACGCCGTCGTCGAGCACGTCGACACGCCCGACGCGCTGCCGGCGGTGCTCGCCGGCGGTGCGCCCACCGACGACGCGGAGGCGGCGGCGTTCGCGCTGCCGGGCTTCTCGGAGCAGCCGCAGCCGTTCACCGTCGCGGCCCGGGCCGACAGCCTGCCCCGCGCCGGGAAGCACGGGGTGCTGTTCGACCTCGACTACGCGACCCGGATGGCCGAGCGCTCGGCGAGCCTGGCCGACAACGGCAGCCTCCGCTACGAGGTCTGGGTGGGCGCGGGCGCGCCGGCCGACCTCGAGCAGCGGCTCGCCACGGCCGGGATCCAGGTGCTGGGAACCGAGACGATCGACGGCAGCCTGGCTCAGCTGGCCCGGCGCGCCCCCGCCCTCGGGCTGTGGCTGTACCTGCTGGCCGGCGCGGCGGCGATCCTGCTCGCGCTCGGTGTGGTGCTGCTGACCGCGTACGTCGGGGTCCGTGCCCGCCTCTACGAGCTGGCCGCGCTCCGGGTCGCCGGTGTGCGGGCGAGGCAGTTGCGCCGGTCCGTTTTCCAGGAGTATCGAGCCCTGCTCGGGCTTCCCTTCCTGGTCGGCCTGGCGGCGGGTGTGGTGGGGGCGTTCGTGATGCTTCCCGGCATTCCGCTGGTGACGGTCGGAGAGCCCGCCGGGTCGTTCGACCTGCGCCTCGGCATGGGCGCGCTACCGGTCGCGGTCGGCGTGACCCTGCTCGGCCTGCTGCTCACCGTCCTGCTCGTGCTGCGCCTGCTCGGGCGAGCGACCCCGCTGCGGCTCAAGGACGGTGCGCAATGAGTCTCGCTGTCACGTGCCGCGGGCTGGTGTACATCTACCGGCTCGAAGGCTACGACGTGGTCGCGCTGTCCGGCGTCGACCTGGACATCTCCCCGGGCGAGTCGGTCGCGCTGGTCGGGCCCTCCGGCTCGGGCAAGTCGACGCTCTTGTCCCTGCTCGCCGGGCTGCTCCCGCCGTCGGCGGGCCGGCTCACCGTCGGCACCCACGACCTGGTGCGGGCCACGTCGGCCGAGCTGCAGGCGCTGCGCGCGACCGATGTCGGCGTCGTCCTCCAGGGGGCGTCGCGCAACCTGCTGCCGTACCTGACGGCCGAGCAGAACATCCGCTTCGCCCAGCGCGGCGTGCGGGGCCGCGAGCTGCCGGACCCGCGCGAGGTGCTCGCGATGGTCGGCCTCTCGGCGCGGGGACGCAACCGCCAGCGGCCGCAGCGACTCTCTCCTGGTGAGCGTCAGCGGTTGGCGCTCGCCGTGGGGCTGGCCGCTCGGCCGGGCCTGCTGCTCGCGGACGAGCCGACCAGCCAGCTCGACACCCGGGCGCGCGACGAGGTGCTCATGGCGCTCGACGCGGTCCGCCGGGCGGGCACGACCGTCGTGGTCGTGACCCACGACCCGGAGGTCGGCCTGCGCATGGGACGCACGGTCACCATCCGCGACGGCCGGGTCGGCGCCGAGGGCCGGCGCGGAGAGGACTACGCGGTGGTGGGTCGCGACGGTACGGTGCACCTGCCGCAGGAAGTCCTGCGCATGCTGCCGCCGGGCACGCTGGTGGGCGTCGAGCCCCAGCCCGACGGCACCGTCCTGCTGGTACCTAGTCCGGTCTCTGTGGAGGGTGTGCAGTGAAGACGCTGACGGTTGACGGCGTGACGGTCGCGTACGAGCGCGACCACCCGGTGCTGCGCGACGTGTCGGTCGTCGTGTCGCCGGGCCAGATCCTCGCCGTGACCGGCCCGTCGGGCGCCGGCAAGACGACGCTGCTGTGGGCCATGGCGGGCCTGCTGCGCCCGGCCGCCGGCACGGTGGCGGTCGACAACACCACGCTGCGCGACCGCGACCACGCGGTCGCCGAGCGCGTGGTCCTCATTCCCCAGGACAACGGCCTGGCCGCGATCCTGACCGCGCAGGAGAACATCCAGGTGGCGATGATCGCCGGCGGCGCGCCCCCGGCGGACGCCCGGCGGGCCACGGTCTCGTCCCTGGAGCGCCTGGGCCTGGCCGGCCAGGCGGACCAGCTGGTGGAGGAGCTCTCCGGCGGCCAGCAGCAGCGCACGGCGATCGCCCGCGGCCTGGCCCTGCACGGCGACGTGGTCCTGGCCGACGAGGTGACGAGCGAGCTCGACGCCACGAACCGCCAGCGGGTCATGGAGATCCTCCAGGAGGAGGCCCGCCGCGGCGCCGCGGTCGTCTTCGCCACCCATGACCCGGAGGCGGCGGCCGCCTGCGACCGCGAGCTCCACCTCTCGGACGGCGCCGCCCAGCTGGTCCGCTGACGCTGCTCCCGATTCGACATTGGTCGATCTACCCCTCGCTTGCGGCCGTGGCCGTGAGGGTAGATCGACCAACGTCTTGGAAGTGGCGGACGGCCCGCGCAGAGCGGACGGTTGGGGGGTCCCTCGGCTGGCGGGGCGCGAGTACGCTCGGCCCCGCCTACGAACCGGGACAGGGGAGAGAACTGCCATGACCGAGGCGACCGCGGGCTTCCCCGCGCGCACCGATGTTGACGATCCTGACATGACCGGCGACGCGCTCGCCGCGGTCGAGCCGGCGGCGCCCGCGGCGGTCGTGCCCGCGCAGGGGGCCGCGCCGGCGGCCGAGCAGTCGCGGCTGCGGGCCGCGGCCGACGACGCCGCCGAGCGGGTCACCACGTTCGCCACCGAGACGGCCGAGAAGGTCGGCGAGTTCGCCTCCAACACCGCGGCCGCCTCCGGGCGGATCGCCTCGCAGGTGGTCGACCGGCTGCGCAACAACGCCGAGCTGGCCGCCGAGCGCGGCACCACCACGATCGCCGACGAGGTCGTCGAGAAGGTCGCCGGGATCGCCGCCCGCGAGGTGCCGGGCGTGTACGACCTGGGCGGCGACGTCGCCCGGGTGTTCGCCGCCGTGCGTGACCGGATCGGCCTCGGGGGTGACGAGGGCGAGTCGTCGAACCGCGGCGTCCAGGTGCGGCTCGAGGGGCGCACGGCCACGGTGCGGGTGACGCTCGTGATCGAGTACGGGTTCGTCGTCTACTCCGTCGCCGAGAAGGTGCGGACCAAGGTCATCAGCTCGGTCGAGAACCTGCTGGGCCTGGAGGTCACCGCGGTGGACATCGTGGTGGACGACGTGCACGTCGACGAGAAGGACACGGCACGCGTAGGCAACGACGAGGCGCGGGCCGCCGACTACGCCGGCTGACCGCGTCCGCCGATCTCCGCGCCGATCTCCGCGCCGATCTTGGAGTTGTGGTCCCGGAAATATCCGGAAAAGTGGGACAAAGTGGGGACCACGACTCCAAGATCGCGTGGTTTGGGGCGCCGCGCCTTAGCGATCGTTCAGGTTGTCGATAGCATCGGAAGGACGGAGAACCCGCCGAGCCGAGGAGCGCCGACAACCCATGGACGCCCACGAGATTGCCGAAGGCCGCGACCGCTGGCAGCGCCGCTATGACGAGGCGCGCAAGCGCGACGCCGACTTCACCACCCTGTCGGGGAGCCGGGTCGAGCCGGTCTACGGGCCGCCCGAGGGCGCCGACCTGCCCGGTTTCGAGCGTATCGGCTGGCCGGGCGAGTTTCCGTACACCCGCGGGCTGCATGCCACCGGTTACCGCGGGCGCACCTGGACGATCCGCCAGTTCTCCGGGTTCGGCAACGCGCAGCAGACGAACGCGCGGTACAAGATGCTGCTCGGCGCGGGTGGCGGCGGCCTCTCCGTGGCGTTCGACATGCCCACCCTCATGGGCCGCGACTCGGACGAGCCCCAGTCGCTCGGCGAGGTGGGCCACTGCGGTGTGGCCATCGACTCCGCAGCCGACATGGACGTGCTGTTCGACGGCATCCCGCTGGTGGACGTGACCACGAGCATGACCATCTCGGGCCCGGCGGTCCCGGTGTTCTGCATGTACCTCGTCGCCGCCGAACGCCAGGGCGCCGACCTCGGCCGGCTCGACGGCACCCTGCAGACCGACATCTTCAAGGAGTACATCGCGCAGAAGGAGTGGCTGTTCCCGCCTGAGCCGCACCTGCGCCTCATCGGCGACCTGATGGAGTACTGCAACCGCCACATCCCGAAGTACAAGCCCCTCTCGGTCTCCGGCTACCACATCCGCGAGGCCGGCTCGACCGCCGCGCAGGAGCTGGCGTTCACGCTGGCCGACGGGTTCGGCTACGTCGAGCTCGGGCTTTCGCGAAACCTGGACGTCAACCAGTTCGCGCCCGGGCTGAGCTTCTTCTTCGACGCCCACATCGACTTCTTCGAGGAGATCGCCAAGTTCCGGGCCGCGCGGCGGATCTGGGCCCGCTGGATGCGCGACGTCTACGGCGCGACCAGCGAGAAGGCGCTCTGGCTGAAGTTCCACACGCAGACGGCCGGCGTGTCGCTGACCGCCCAGCAGCCGTACAACAACGTGGTCCGCACCGCGGTCGAGGCGCTCAGCGCCGTGCTCGGCGGCACCCAGTCCCTGCACACCAACGCGCTCGACGAGACGCTCGCGCTGCCGACCGACGAGGCGGCCGAGATCGCGCTGCGCACCCAGCAGGTGCTGATGGAGGAGACCGGCGTGACCAACGTCGCCGACCCGCTCGGCGGCTCGTGGTTCGTCGAGGCGCTCACCGACCGGATCGAGGCCGAGGCCGAGGCGATCTTCCAGCGGATCCGCGACATGGGCAGCGACGGCACGATCACCAGCGGCATCCTGCGGGGGATCGAGGACGGCTGGTTCATGTCGGAGATCGCCGACAGCGCGTTCGTCTACCAGCAGGCCGTCGAGAAGGGCGACAAGCGGGTCGTCGGGGTCAACGTGCACACCGGCTCGGTCACCCGCGACCTCGACATCCTCCGCGTCTCGCACGAGGTCGAGATCGAGCAGAACCGCCTGCTCGGCGCCCGCCGGGCCGGCCGTGACAACGCGCTCGTGAAGGAGCGCCTGGAGCAGATGGTGGCCGCCGCGCGCACCGACGAGAACCTCATCCCGGCCATGCTCGACGCGTGCCGGGCCGAGGCGACCCTCGGCGAGATCTGCGGGGCATTGAAGGACATCTGGGGCGTGTACCGCGAGCCGGCCCGTTTTTGATCTTAACGTTACCTATTCGCAATGCAACCGGCCCCTCTTCCGGCAGGTCTACCTACGAACGACCTTGACCACACGGGGGAGGGGCCTTGCTGGCACTCGTGCTCGCGGCGTTGCGAGCGAGGCGCGCGCAGGCGCTGACACTGCTCGTCCTGAGCACGCTCGCCGCGGCCGCCGCCGCGGCGGCCCCCTGGTATGTGCTGGCCTCCACCGAACGGGTCGCCACCCGGCACATGGAGACCGCGCCGATCCAGGAGCGGTCGCTGGAGACGATCGGTGAGACGAAGATCGAGGGCGGCTCGATCACCGACATCGTCGCGGCGCAGGCCGAGCTGACGCAGCAGGTCGTCGGGCTGGACGGGTTCACCGTCTACACGCAGGCCCACGTCACCGGCCAGTCGTCAACGGTGCCGGCCAGCTCGGCGAGCGAGCCGCGCTCCACCGGCTCGCCGCTGGTGATGCGGACCGACGCGTGCGAGCACGCCGTCATCGAGGGCCGCTGCGCGACCGCGGCGGGCGAGGCGATGCTCAGCTACCGCACCGCCCGCTTCCTGCGGCTGAAGGCCGGCGACCCGATCGTCTTCACGTCGACCAACCTCAACGAACCGGCCCAGCTGACGGTCGTGGGCGTCTACCGCCCCGACGACCCGGCCGACCCGTTCTGGAGCAGCAACTCCCAGCTCGTCGCGCAGTCCCTGCCGACCAGCCCGCCCCCCGAGATCACCGAGCCGGTGGACGACGCCGTGCTCGTCGGTGCGGCCACCCTCGACGCGATCAAGCCGAAGAACGTCCGCACGATCACCGACCTGATCGCGCAGCCGGCACTGCTCGTCGACCACCAGCCCGACGTCGTGCGGGCCTACCTCGACGCCGCGACGGTGGACGCCGCCAACAACCGGCTCACCCTCACCACCTCGATCTACGAGGTCATCAAGGACATCGAGCGGGACCGGCAGCTGGTCTCGCTGGGCGTGCCGGTCGGCGCCTTCCAGCTGCTGATCCTGTGCTGGTTCGCGCTGTACCTCGCGGTGAAGTACACCGGCGAGGAGCGCCGGCCGGACATCGGGCTGGTGAAGCTGCGCGGCGCGACCCGCGGGCGCACCTGGAGCCTGGTCGGCGGGCAGAGCGGGCTGCCGATGCTCGGCGGGGCGGTGCTCGGCCTCCCGCTCGGCTATCTCGTCGCCACCGCGGTCAACGGCGCCATCCGCGACCCGGCCGTGCGAGATCAGGCGTTCCAGCTCTCGCTCGGCGCCGTCGCGCTGGCGGTCGTCGGCGCGCTGCTGGCCGCCCTGCTCGCCGAGCGCCGGTCGCTCGGGGCGAGCGTCGCCGAGTTGCTGCGGCAGAGCCCGGCCCGGGCTGGAGCCTGGCGCGACCTGCTCGACCTGGTGCTGGTCATCATCGCGGTCGCCGCGCTCTGGCAGCTGCGCAACCGCGCCGAGGGCGACGTGGCCGGCCTGGCGCTGCTCGCCCCCGGCCTGGCGGCGCTGGCGTTCGCCCTGGTCGCCGCGCGGCTCATCACCTACGGCGCGGGCCGTCTGGTCGAGGGCGCGCTCCGCCACGGCCGTCCGGCTCGGGCCCTCAGCGCGATCTATCTCGCCCGGCGCCCGGGCGTCCACCGGCTCGCCGCGCTGATCATCGTCACCGTGGCCCTGCTGTGCACGTCGTTCCTGACCTGGAACGCCGGGCAGGAGGCCGGCCGGCACCGGGCCGAGCTGGAGGTCGGCGCCGACCGGGTGCTGACGGTGCGGGCCGAGAACCGGCTGGCCCTGCTGGAGGCGGTGCGCCGCGCCGACCCCGGCGGCAAGTCGGCGATGGCCGCCGTGCAGTCGCTGTCCAGCGGCAACGATCGGGTGCTGCTGGTCGACAGCCCGCGGCTGGCGGCGGTGGCGGCCTGGCGCCCGGAGTACGGCCTGAGCGCCGCGCAGACCGCGGCGCTGCTGCACCCGAAGGCCCCCGACCCGGTCTACGTCACCGGCGGCCAGCTCACGCTCGACGTCACCAACCACTACACCGTGCCCGACCGCCAGCGGGTGGTCGTGCTCGACGTCGTGATGGCCGACCCGGCGGGCACCCGCACCGTCGTGCGGCTCGGCCCGCTCACCGAGGGCCAGCAGCGGCTCACCGCGCCGGTGCCCGCCTGCACCAAGGCGCCCGGCTGCCGGCTGAGCTCGCTGAACATCATGCAGAGCACGCTGGAGCAGAAGATCTTCTTCGCGTCGCGGCCCGGCATCGAGGTGACCGTCCACGGCATCACCCAGAGCGGCCCGGACCAGACGGTGGTCGGCCGGGAGACGCTTGCCGACCGGTCCCGCTGGCGGCTCGACGTCAACGGGGTGCCGCCCAACCTGATCGTGGTCCCGGCCACCGACGGCTTGCTGCTCAAGGTCGCGCCGATCCGCACGGGCGGCGCGACCGACCCGGGCGTCTACCCGCTCGACGCGCCGGCCCCGATCATGAGCGTGCGAGCCCGGCCGCTCAAGCCGCGGCTCATCGGCGACCAGCGGGTCAGCTACGGCACCACCGCGCTGACCGAGACGATCGGTGCCACCGCGGCCCGGCTGCCACGGCTGGGCGAGCAGGGTGTGCTGGTCGACCTGGAGTACGCCGACCGGCTCGCCGCCGACTTCGGCGCCGGCGAGTCGCTGCAGGTCTGGCTGGCCCGCGACGCACCGCCCGACCTGCCCGACAAGCTGCGCAAAGAGGGCCTGATCGTCCTCGGCGAGGAGTCGATCGACAGCGTCGCCGAGCGGTACGCCTCCTTCGGTCCGCCGCTGACCCTGCAGTTCATGCTGCTGTCGGCGATCATCGGGGTCGCGCTCGCGGCCGGGGCGACGATCATCGTCGCCGCCGTCGAGCGCCGGCCGCGCGCCCGCGAGCTGGCCGCGCTGCGCCACCAGGGCGCCTCGGCCCGCCTGGTCAAACGGGTGAGCATCGAGGGGTACCTCGTCCTGGTCGGCGTCTCGGTGCTGCTGGGCCTGCTGCTGGCCGCGCTGATCCACGCCTACGTCGGAGACGTCATGCCCTACTTCGCCGACGGATGGAGCGCGCCGTGATCGGGCTGGTCCTGTCGATGATCCGGGCCCGTCCGGGCCAGGCGGTCACGGCCTTCCTGCTCGCCATGTTCGCGCTGGCGGCGGCGGTGAGCGCGCCGGTCTACACCACGACCGCCGACCGTGCCGTGGTGGCCAGCGAGGTCGCATCGGCGCCGGTCGAGGAGCGGGTCGTGCAGGCCCGCCGCCAGTCCGAGGCCCACGACCGCGGCTTCGAGGACCTGGTGCCCGACATCTTCCGCGTGCCGGGCTTCACGAGCGTCTTCAGCACCGAGGTCAACACCTACATGGCGACCGGCGCGCCGGGCGTCGACGACGTCGCACCCCGGCTGGTGTACCGCGACAACGCCTGCGCCCACCTGCGCCTGGTCGCCGGCCGGTGCTTCATCAGCGAGACCGAGGTCGTCGTCGGCAGGGCGACGTTCGACAAGCTCAAGCTGACCGTCGGCGGCACCGTGGAGGCGAGCTACGCGACCTACGACAGCGAGGGTCAGGAGTGGATCCGCAACGGTCCGATCCTCACCCTGACCGTCGTGGGCGCGTACGAGGTGCTCGACACGTCGGAGCAGTACTGGTCCGACCTCGACTACTTCGACCCGCGGCCGACCGACCGGAAGGTGATCGAGCCGGTCCTCGCCAGCCGCCGCACCCTCGAGGCGATCGAGCACGTGCGGGAGTCGCAGGCGCTCGACGTGGTGATCGACGACGACGCGATCACCGGCGAGACTCTCCAGACGATCAACGACGCCGTGAAGCAGGGCCGCGACAAGCTCATCGGCCTGCCCGGCGGGCCGACGGTCAGGACCGAGCTGCCCGCCCTGATCGAGCGGATCGACAAGAACCGGTCGCTGGTCGGCGAGGTCGTGCCGGTGGCCGCGGTACCGCTGGTGCTGCTCTGCTGGTTCGTGCTGTTCATCGCCGTCGCGTCGGCGACCCAGGAACGGCGCCTGGAGCTCGGCCTGCTCGCCCTGCGCGGGCTCAGCGCCCCGCGCCGCTGGTGGCTCGCCGCCGGCGAGAGCATCCTGCCGATCCTGGCCGGCGCGGGCGCCGGCTTCTTCCTCGGCCACTACCTGGTCCGGCTCGCGGCCTGGCTGCTGCTGTCGAGCTCGGCGAGCGTGCCGCTGTCGTCCGGCGCGAACTGGTGGGCCCTGACGGCCCTCGTCGGCGCCCTGTTCGCGGCGCTGCTGGCGCAGCGCGCCGAGCTCGCCAAGCGCACCGTCGACCTGCTCCGCAACGTGCCGAGCCGGCTGTCGCGCTGGGGCGCCCCGGTGTTCGAGGTCGCCGTGATCGCGCTGGCCGTGGTCGCCGTCGTGCAGCTGCGGCAGGGCGGCGGCGGGCTGACCGGGTTCGCCGTGTTCGCGCCGTCGCTCATCGTCATCGCGCTGGCCCTGGTCGCGGCGCGGGGCGTCCTGCCGATCGCCGAACGCGTCGGCCGGCGCGCCATGCGCGAGGGCCGCATCGGCCGCACGCTGGCCGCCTACGCGATGTCCCGCCGCCCGGGCAGCCAGCGGGTGCTCGCGCTGCTCGTGGTGGCCGTCGCGCTGATGTGCTTCGCGGCGACCGCGGCCAGCGCCTCCAGCGACACCCGCGACGAGCGGGTCCGCGTCGAGCTCGGCGCGCCGCGGGTGCTCACTGTCGAGACGGTCAGCCGCGCGGCGCTGCTGGCCAAGGTGCGCGCGATCGACCCCGACGGGAAGTTCGCGATGGCGGCCGCCGAGGTGCCGGTCTCGGAGGACACGGGTGTACCGCCGATGCTGGCCGTCGACAGCCGGGCGCTGGCCGCGACGGCGCTGTGGGACGACGCCCACCTCAGCGCCGCCGAGGCTGCCGGCCTGCTGCACCCGGCGGGGCCGCGCGACCCGATCATCGTGACCAACAAGGACCTGTCGCTCGACGTCACCATCGACAAGACGGTGGACGCGTTCCGGGTGCGCTGGACCGCCGTGGTGGTACCGCTGGACGGCTCGACCGCCGGCCAGGTCGACCTCGGCCTGGTGCAGCTCGGCCGGCACACGTACACCCGCAACCTCCCCATGTGCGTGGAGGGCTGCCGCCTCGTCTCCCTCCAGATGGACCAGCCGGAGGGCCGGGGCTTCGACGTCACGATGACGCTGCACGGCCTGAGCCAGGCCGGGAAGGTCATCGCTGACGCGGCCGGCTTCGCCGACACGTCCCAGTGGCGGGTGCCGGAGACGCCGGGCTCGAAGCTGCTCGTGCCGAAGCTCACCTCGACCCAGGACGGCCTGCGCGCCGAGGTCGCCAACTACCGGGGCGCCGACGTCGCGGTCAAGATCATGCCGACCGACGTGCCCTCGCCGCTGCCGGTGGTCATCGCCGGCCGGACCGCCATGGGCGATCACATGACCGCCTTCGACGGCGGGCAGCTGTCGACCACCATCGCCGGCGAGGTGGGCATCCTGCCGCGCGTGGCCGACCGGGGCGCGCTGGTCGACCTCGACTACGCCGAGCGGATGTCGACCGACGCCGGCGACGCGCGGCAGCCGCAGATCTGGCTCGGCCCGGCCGCCCCGCCCGACATCCTCGACCGCGTGCGCGACCAGGGCCTCACCGTCGCCTCCGACCGTTCGATCGAGCCGCTGCGGGCCGCCCTCGACGAGCAGGGTCCCGCCGTCGCGCTCCGGTTCCACCAGCTGGCCGGCGGTTTGGCGGTACTGCTGGCGGTCGGTGCGCTCTGGATGGTCGCCAGCCTCGACCGCCAGCGCCGCTCCGGGGAGCTGCGGGCGCTGCGGGCCCAGGGCGTGGCCCGGCGCGACGCGGCGACCAGCGGTTACCTGGCCCTGGTCGGCACGGCCGTGCTCATCGGGCCGTTCGCGGCTCTGGTCAGCTGGCTGCTCGTAAGGGAATATCTCCCGGTGTTCACCGACGACCCCGGCACCTTCGAGGTGTCGTACTGGCCGTCGCCGATCCCGGTCGCCGTCACCTGGCTGGCGGCCGGCGTACTGCTCGCGGGTGCCGCCGTCGTCGCCGGCGCCCGGCTCCGTGCCGCAACGAGGGGGAAGCGATGAACGGACTGGCGGTCGCCTGCCGGCGGGTGGTGCACATCTACCGGGCCGAGGCCGGTGACGTGGTCGCGCTGGCGGGCGTCGACCTGTCGATCGGGCCGGGCGAGACGCTCGCGCTCGTCGGGCCGTCCGGCTCGGGCAAGTCGACGCTGATCGCGCTGCTCGCCGGGCTCATGCGCCCGTCGGCCGGCCGGGTCAACATCGGCACCTACGACATGGGCAAGCTCTCCGACAGTGAGATCGCCCGGCTGCGGGGCACGGAGATCGGCGTGGTGCTCCAGGGAGCGGCGCGCAACCTCCTGCCGTACGCGACGCTGCACCGCAACATCTGGCTCGCCCAGCGCCGCGCCGCCCGCACCGAGGGCATCAAGCTCGACGACCCCGACCGCATCCTCGACCTCGTCGGCCTGCCCGGCCTCGGCCGCTCCCGGATCGACGACCTCGCCCCCGGCGCCCGCCAGCGCGCCGCGCTCGCCGTCGGCATCGCCGCCGGCCCCGGCCTGCTGCTCGTCGACGAGCCGACCAGCCAGCTCGACACGCACGGCCGCGACGAGGTGCTGGAGGCGCTGGAGACGGTCAACCAGGAGCGCAACACGACCATCGTGGTCGTCACCCACGACGGTGAGGTGGGCACCCGCCTGGGCCGCGCGGTGACCATCCGTGACGGCCGGGTCGGCGCCGAGGGGCGCGACGGCCAGGACTTCGCCGTGGTCGCCGGCGACGGCACCGTGCAACTGCCACCCGAGGTTCTCGGCGACTTCCCGCCCGGCACGCTCTTCACCGTCGAGCACATCGACGGACAGGTCACACTGGTCGCGGGTGGATCCGACCGGTCACTTGCGGCGGATCACCTGGGGCACGTGCAAAACTAGGGCCATGAGCGACCCACGGCAGAGTCAGTCGATCTTCACCCGCGGGGCGGTGGACCTCGGCGCCCTGGCCCGCAGTAACGCGGCCGCCGCCCAGCGCGCCGCCCAGC
Organism: Dactylosporangium sp. AC04546; assembly: GCF_022095675.1. Lineage (GTDB taxonomy): Bacteria > Actinomycetota > Actinomycetes > Mycobacteriales > Micromonosporaceae > Dactylosporangium. The sequence continues at coordinate 84,901 of NZ_JAHYSG010000017.1, forward strand.
CGGCCCAGGCCCCGGCCGCGAGCGGCGCCAACGTCGTCGAGGTCAACGAGGCCACGTTCCAGAACGACGTGTTGCAGCGGTCGCTGACCACGCCGGTGGTGGTCGACTTCTACGTCGCCGGCAGCCAGCCCGACCAGCAGTTCTCCCCGCTGCTGCAGAAGCTGGCCGCCGAGGGGCAGGGCACGTGGCTCCTCGCCCGGGTAGACATCGAGCAGAGCCCGCGGCTCGCCCAGATGTTCCGCATCCAGGGCATCCCGTTCGTGGTGGCGATCGTGGGCGGCCAGCCCGTCGACGCGTTCAACCAGATGCTCCCCGAGCAGCACCTGCGCCAGTGGATCGACGCGGTGCTCAAGGCCGCCGGCGTCGAGGTCGAGCACCCGGACGACCCGCGCCTGCTCGCCGCCGACGACGCGCTGATCGAGGGCGACCTCGACGGCGCCGAGGCGGCCTACCGCAAGATCCTCGCCGACACGCCCGGCGACCCGATCGCCGAGGCCGGCCTGGCCCAGGTCGGCCTCATGCGCCGGATCACCGGCGTCGACGTGCCGGCCGCGATGGCCGCCGCCCAGGCCCAGCCCGACGACGTCCCCGCCCAGCTGCTCGCGGCCGACATCGAGGTGGTCTCCGGCGAGGCCGAGCAGGCGTACCAGCGCCTCGTCAACCTCATCCGCCGCACGGCGGGCGACGACCGCGAGACGGTGCGCCAGCACCTCGTCTCGCTGTTCACCGTCGCCGGCCCTGACGACCCCGCGGTCGCCAAGGCTCGCCGGGCGCTGGCGAGCGCGCTCTTCTGAGCCGGGCGCACATGCGCCGGATCGCCGTCGTCGACGCACCGAGCAACCTGGGGTTGCGGCCACCGACCGCCACCTCCGTTCCCGGCTGCGCGAAGGCGCCCGGCGCCCTGCGCGACCACGGCCTGCTCACCCGCCTGGGCGCCCGCGATGCGGGGTGCGTCACCCCGCCCCGCTACGACCCGGCGGGCTGGCAGCCCGGCGACGGCGTCGCCCAGGCGGCGGAGATCGCGGTCTTCGTCCGCCGCCTGGCCGACCGCATCGGCTCGATCCTCGCCCAGGGCGACTTCCCGGTCGTCCTGGGCGGCGACTGCTCGATCCTGCTCGGCGCCGGCCTGGCCATGCGCCGCCACGCGGCTACCCTCGACGGCCGCGTCGGCCTGGTCTACGTCGACGGCCACTCCGACTTCCGCCACGAGGGCAACGCCTCCTACGTCGGCGCCGCCGCGGGCGAGGCCCTGGCCCTGGCGACCGGCCGCGGCCAGGTCAACCTGGCCTCCATCGAGCAGCGCCGCCCGTACTTCCGCGACGTCGACGTGGTCCTGCTGGGCATCCGCACCCACGACGAGTACCGCCTCGACCTCCAGGCCGCCGGCATCGTCGCCCGCGCCGTCCCGGAGCTGCGCTCGCACGGCGCCGCCCGCTCGGCCCAGTGGGCGCGCGACCAGCTCCGCGACTGCGCCGGCTACTGGGTCCACGTCGACGTCGACGTCCTGGACCCGGCGGTCATGCCGGCCGTCGACGCCCCTGACGTGGGCGGCATCGCGTACCGCGAGCTGGAAATCCTCCTCAGCAACCTGGTCGCCGACCCGCGCTGCGTGGGCGTCCAGGTGACGGTCTTCGACCCCGACTACGACCCGGACGGCCGCTACGCCGCCGAGGTGACCGACGTGCTGGTCGCCGGCCTGGAGCCGTTGGTGACGTCGACGGCGCTGGTGGCGTCGGACACGATGTTCCCGGTGTCGGGCGGGCCGGTGCCGGGCTTCCCGGTCTCGGCGCCGCCGGTCTCGGCTCCACCGCTGCGCGTCCCGGCCCCACCGACGGTGACCCCTCGCCCACCGGCGGATCCGTTCGCGGACCGGGATGAAGCCCCGCCCGCTGACCCCGATCCGCGAGATGCGGATGAACCGGGCATATCGGACGAGCCGGACGCATACGCCGAGCCGGACCTGTACATCGAGCCCGAGTCGCAGCTTGAGCCTCAGGCCGAGGACGAGGCCGAGGACGAGCCGGAGATTCGCCAGGAGCCGGAGGAGCTGAGCGTGGTGGCCCGGACCCGCGGCCGCGTGTACGGCACCGAGGAGCGCACGAACGCCCTCGCCGGCCTGGACCTGGCCCTCCCGGCCGGCCTCCGAGGCGCAGCCGCCGCCACGCCGGACGCCGCTGACGGCACGCCCGAGAGCACGCGCGGCCGGGGGAAGCGCCGCCCAAGCCCGCTGCTGTCACCGTTCGTGCCGGCCCAGCCCGCGCCGCGCGAGCTGTCCGACGACGCCCCGGACTCTCCGGTGGCCGACGTCGTACCGGCCGCCCGCACCCCCGTCGACGACGAGGAACCCAGGCCCACCGCCTGACCCACCAGACGACCCACACCGCCACCAGAGCGTCACCCGACCCGCACCACCAGGGCGTCACCCGACCCGCACCGCCCGGGCTTCGCTCCATCCACGCCGCCCGGGCTTCACTCCACCCACGCCGCCCGGGCTTCGCTCAACCCGCGCGCCGCTTGAGCTTTGCCCACCCACGCCGATCGAGCTTCGCTCCAGCCGCACGCAGCCCGGGCTTCGCTTCCACCCGCACGCAGCCGGGGCTTCGCCTTCACCACGCCGTCAGGGGTTGCGGCCCCACACCCGCTCCGCCTGGTCTTTCCCCAACCGCACCGCCCAGGCCTCCCGAACCTCTCCGCCGGGCTTTCCCAGCCGCGTCGGCCGGGCTTGCCCCCAAACCACGCCGCCCCCGGGCCCGGGTGGGCTCGGGGGCGGCGGTTCGGAACAGCGGTCAGGCGGCGCTGGCGCGGACCAGCGTGCGGATCTGGCGCAGCAGGACCGACAGTGCGGCCAGGTCGCCCGGGGACTCGCCGAACTCGCCGATCGAGTTGCGGGTCCGGGCGATCGACGTGGCGTTGCTCTGCTCCCACTCGTGGACGCGGGACTCGGCGTCGCCGTCGGGTGAGGTCGCGTTGAGGACCTCGCCGGTGAGGGCGGCCAGCGCCGCATACAGGTCGTAGCGCAGCGCCATGCGGGCCAGGGTCTGCCAGCGGTCCTCACGCGGCAGGTCGGAGATGCGCGACAGCAGGTCGTCGACCCGGAAGCGCTCCGAGAGGACGTAGTAGACCGTGGCCACCTCGTTGACGTCGCGCCCGGTCTGGGCGGCGACCTCGACGATGTCGAGGAGGCCGAAGCCGTACATGATCCGGGTCGTCGTGTCGGCCATCTCCGGCGGCAGGCCCAGCTCCTGCAGCTTGACGATATTGGCGTGCAGCGCCTCGCGCTCGCGGCCGCGGAACAGCGTGTCGAGCTGCGGCAACAGGCGGGCGATGCCGGGGCGCAGGCGGGCGATCTCGCCCGGCGCGTCGATCGGCAGCCGACGGTTGGACAGCAGCCAGCGGACGGCGCGGTCGAGCAGGCGGCGCGACTCCAGGTACACCGCGGTCTGCGCCGCCGTGTGGACCTGGTTGTCGAGCGACTCCGCGGCGCGGCGGAGCTCACCCAGCCCGTACACCTCCCGGATCACCACGGATGCCCGCAGGACGTCCGCGGCACCGGCGCCGGTCTCCTCCGACGCGCGGTGGAAGAACGACGTGCCGCCGCGGTTGACGGCCTCGTTGACCACCGCCGTGGTGACGATCTCGCGCCGCAGCGGGTGCTCGGCCATCGCCTCCACGAACCGCTCGCGCAGCGGGGTGGGGAAGTAGGCGACGAGCACCTCGTTGGTCCAGTCCTCGTCGGGCAGCCCGGAGTCGAGGATCTCGTGCTCGAGGACGATCTTGACGTAGGACAGCAGGACCGCGAACTCGGGTGACGTCAGCCCGACGCCGGCCTCGGCCCGGGCGTCGATCTCCTCGTCGGTGGGCAGGCCCTCGAGCGTCCGGTCGAGCTGGCCGCGGCGCTCCAGCTCGGCGATCAGGCGCTTGTGGACCGGCAGCAGCGACCGGGACTGCGCGCGGGCGTTGCCGAGCGCGGTCGCCTGGTCGTAGTTGTCCCGCAGCACCAGCTCGCCGACCTCGTCGGTCATCTCGGCGAGCAGCGGGTTGCGCTCGGTGGCGTCGAGCTCGCCGGCCGCGACCGCGCGGTCGAGCAGGATCTTGATGTTGACCTCGTGGTCGGAGCAGTCGACGCCGGCCGAGTTGTCGATGAAGTCGGTGGCGATGCGGCCGCCGCTCAGCGCGTACTCAATCCGGCCGCGCTGGGTCAGGCCCAGGTTGCCGCCCTCGCCGACGACCTTGGCCCGCAGCTCGCGGCCGTTGACCCGGATGTAGTCGTTGGCCTTGTCGCCGACGTCGGCGTGCGACTCGCTCGTCGCCTTGACGTAGGTGCCGATGCCGCCGTTCCAGAACAGGTCGACCGGGGCGGACAGGATGGCGTGCATGAGCTCGTTGGGCGTGAGCGCGTTGATCGCGCCCGCGATGCCCAGCGCCGCGCGGGCCTCGTCGGTGATCGGGATCGACTTGGCCGTGCGCGGGTAGACGCCGCCGCCCGCCGAGATCAGCGATCTGTCGTAGTCGTCCCACGACGAGCGGGGGAGCGCGAACAGCCGCTCGCGCTCGGCATACGAGGTGGCCGCGTCGGGGTTGGGGTCGATGAAGATGTGCCGGTGGTCGAACGCGGCGACCAGCCGGATGTGCCGCGAGAGCAGCATGCCGTTGCCGAAGACGTCGCCGGACATGTCGCCGACGCCGACCACGGTGAACTCGGTCGTCTGCGTGTCGACGTCCATCTCGCGGAAGTGCCGCTTGACCGACTCCCAGGCGCCCTTGGCGGTGATGCCCATCCGCTTGTGGTCATAGCCGGCCGAGCCGCCGGAGGCGAACGCGTCGCCGAGCCAGAACCCATACTGCAGGGAGATCTCGTTGGCGATGTCGGAGAACGTCGCCGTGCCCTTGTCGGCCGCGACCACCAGGTAGGGGTCGTCGGGGTCGTGGCGAACGACGTCGGGCGGCGCGACGACCTTGCCACCGTCGAGGTTGTCGGTGACGTCGAGCAGGGCCGAGATGAACAGCCGGTAGCAGGCCACGGCCTCGTCGCGGTCGCCCGGGTTCTGCTTGAGGACGAAGCCGCCCTTGGCGCCCGTGGGGACGATCACCGCGTTCTTCACCATCTGCGCCTTGACCAGGCCCAGGATCTCGGTGCGGAAGTCCTCGCGCCGGTCGGACCAGCGCAGGCCGCCGCGGGCGACCGAGCCGAACCGCAGGTGCACGCCCTCGAACCGCGGCGAGTACACGAAGATCTCGAACCGCGGCCGCGGCGCCGGCAGGTCGGGGATGGACTGCGGGTCGAGCTTGAACGCCGTGTACGACTTCGGGCGGCCGGCCGAGCCGCGCTGGTAGAACGAGGTGCGCAGGGTCGCCTGGATGAGGTGCAGGAACGAGCGCAGGATCCGGTCCTGGTCGAGGCTGGTCACCGCGTCGAGCTCGGCGTTGACCGCCGCGACCATCTCCTTCGACCACTCCGACCGCGCCGTCTCGGACAACTGCAGTCGCGGATCGAAGCGTGCCGTGAACAGGTCCACGAGTTTCGCGGCGATCGACGGGTAGGCCAGCAGCGTGGTCTCCATGTAGTCCTGGGAGAACACCGTGCCCGCCTGGCGCAGGTACTTCGCGTAGGCCCGCAGGACGACAACCTCGCGCCAGGTGAGGCCCGCCGTGAGCACCAGCGCGTTGAACCCGTCGACCTCCGCCTCGCCGTGCCACGTCGCCGAGAACGCGTTCTCCAGGTGGGGCCGCACCTCGACGATCGCCCGTGCGTCGGGCGGCAGCTGCAGGCCGAAGTCGTAGAGGTAGATCGTGCCGTCGGAGCGGACGATCTCGTAGGGCCGCTCGTCGGTGACCCGCACGCCGAGGGAGTGCAGCACCGGCAGGACGGCGGAGAGGATCATCGGCTCGCCGTATCGGAACACCTTGAACCGGATGTCGGACTCGGCCTGGCGGCGCCGGTAGACGTGCATGACCAGCTGCCCCGGCTCGTCGAGCAGCTCCAGCTTGGCGACGTCCTTCACCGCTTCGTTCGGCGTGTGCTCGTCCTTGTAGGTCTCCTGAAGCGCTCCCACATAGCGCTGGTGGAGCTGCTTGGCCTGGTGCTCGTCGTCGAGCTTGCGCTCCAGCACCATGTGGAAGTCGTCGTCCCACAGGCGGGTGGCCTCGGAGAGGCGCTCGGTGAGCCGGTCGACGTTGACCTCGCCCGGCGGGTTGCCGGGCTCGGTGCGCACGATGAAGTGCACGCGGGCGAACTTCGACTCGCCGACCCGGGTGGTGTAGTCGACGCCGATCCCGTTGAGCTCGGTCAGCAGGATCTGCTGGATGCGCAGCCGGTTGGCGGTGGTGAACCGATCGCGGGGGAGGTAGACCAGGCAGGAGATGAACCGGCCGTAGGCGTCGCTGCGCAGGAAGAGCCGCAGCTGGCGGCGCCCGGCCAGGCGCAGGACGCTCATCACCGCGCGGAACAGCTGGTCGGTGGTGATCTGGAACAGCTCGTCGCGCGGATAGGTCTCCAGCGTGTCCATCAGGTCCTTGCCGGAGTGGCTGCGCGGCGACAGGCCGGAGCGCTCGACCACCTCGGCGACCTTGCGCTTGACCACGGGCAGGTCGCGCACGCTGGTGCGGTAGGCCGCGGAGGAGAACAGCCCGAGGAAGCGCTTCTCGCCGGTCACGTTGCCGTCGGCGTCGAACGTCTTGAACCCGATGTAGTCGAGATATGCCGCGCGGTGCACGGTGGCGCGCGAGTTGGCCTTGGTGATGATCAGCAGGCGCTTCTCCAGCACCTTCGCGTAGGCCTCGGCCGTCATCGACGAGAGCACCCGCGGCGTCGGCTGGTCGGCTCGCAGGATGCCCAGGCCGGTGCCGAGCACTGACTGGAGGAGCAGCTCACCCGAGTCGGACTCGATCAGCCGATACTCCCGGAAACCGAGGAACGTGAAGTGGTCGTCGACCAGCCAGCGCAGCAGCTCGACGGAGTCGGTGATGTCCTTGTCCGGCACCGGCAGCTGCGCGCTGCCCAGCTCGTCGGCGAGGGCCAGCGCCTGCGTGCGCATCTTCGGCCAGTCCTCGACCGCCTCGCGCACGTCGTTGAGCACCCGCGCCAGGTCGGAGCGCAGCGCCTCCAGGTCCTCCTCGTCGCGGATCCGGTCGACCTCGATGCGGATCCAGCTCTCGACGATGTCGCCGGGCTCCGCGTCCTCGGGCTCCAGGCCGACGCGGACCTCCTGCAGCGCGCCCAGCGGCGCCCGCCGGACCACGACGAGCGGGTGCACCAGCAGGTTGATGTCGATGTCGCGCGACGAAAGGGCGCTCGTGACGGAGTCGACCAGGAACGGCATGTCGTCGGTGACGATCTCCACCGAGGTGCCGCCGGTGACGCTCAGGCCGAGCCGCAGCTTCAGCTCGCCGGGCACGCGCTGCTGGGCCAGCTCCAGGTGCGACAGGGTGGCGGCGACCATCTTCGCCACATCGCAGGCGGCCAGCTCCTCATCGGGGACGAGGCGCCAGTAGTGCGCGACCAGCTGGGGCTGCGCGTCCTGGGCCGTGGCCAGCACGACCGCCTCCGCGACCAGATGCTCCGCGTTGGTCACTTGCTCGCCTAACTCGTCGTCCTCGACCGTGGGCTCGGTCGTCGGCTTCGTCGTCCTGACGCTCGCCGGGGTGGCCGTAGGCCGGTTCATCGGTTGTTCTCCCCTCACCCACGACGCTGTGGGTTGTCCTCGGACAGCCTAAGACGTACCCCTGACAATTCCTTCGGCCACATGGTCCGGCAACGTCGGCTACCCGATCGACCTGCCCATCCCGATATCAATTGTCCAACTTATGCGATCTTGGGGCGTGCGGAACCTGGCTTTCATGACGCAGAATCGCCCCCATGGCCGTTTCACTCCGCCGCGCCACCGCGCTCCTCGCCGCACTGGCGTTGCTCGGCACGCTTCCCGCGTGTTCGAGCAAGCCGCCGGACGACTCGTTGAAGACTTTTCTCGGTGCCTGGGAACAGGGCAACATCGCCGGGCTGAAGTTCTTGAGTCCGGATGGCAAAGCGCTCAGTGGCGACGCGGCACAGAAACTCCTGACCACCGTCGAGGGCGATCTGGCGGCCCAGCAGCCGAAGCTGTCACTGAACGGCGCCGCCGCCGTGAAGGGCGACGAGTCCACCGCCATCGTGACGGTCCAGTGGCCGGTCTCCGGCTCCACCTGGGAGTACGACACGACGATCAAGGCCAGGCGGGTCGACAAGCAGTGGACGGTGATCTTCAGCGCGAAGACCATCCACCCCGACCTGGAGAACACCGACAAGCTGGCCGTCAAGAAGACCTCCGGCACGCGGGGCAGCATCCTCGACGGCGCCGGCCAGCCGATCGTGAGCAGCAAGCCGGTGGTCACCATCGGCGTCGAGCCGCGCCAGGTCACCGACATCAACCTGGTCGTCAAGAACCTCGGTGACGCGTTCGCCGCGGCCAAGGTCTCCGTCGACCTGTCCACGCTGCCCAACAAGGTGAAGTCGGCCAAGCCCGACGCGTTCGTCGAGATCATCACCCTCCGTAAGGAGGTCTTCGACCCGGTCGCGAACAAGCTGAACTCGACGCCGGGCGTGGTCACCCGCAACTCGACGCAGTCGCTGGCACCGTCGGCCCAGTTCGCCCGGGCGCTCCTCGGCACCTCCGGCCAGGTGACGAAGGAGATCATGGACAAGAACCCCGGCAAGTACAAGGTCGGCGACGTGGTCGGCCTGTCGGGGCTCCAGCAGAAGTACGACGAGATCCTTCAGGGCAAGCCGGGCGTCTCGGTGGTCATTCCCAAGCCCACCGGTACCCCTGACGTCAAGCTCTTCTCGGCGGAACCCTCCGAGGGCGCCAAGATCAAGCTGACGCTCGACGTCAACATCCAGAACGCGGCGGAGGCGGCCCTGGCGCTCGACACCCGCCGCTCGGCCCTGGTCGCGATCCGCATCAGCGACAACTCGATCGTCGCCGTCGCCAACGGCCCGGGCGCGGCCGGCAACAACTTCGCGCTGGTCGGCCAGACCCCGCCCGGCTCGACGTTCAAGACGATCACGGCGCTGGGCGCGCTGGACAAGGGGCTGACGGGCGACTCGATCGTGGCCTGCCCGAAGACGCTCACGGTCGACGGCCGTACGTTCAGGAACTCCCACGACATGGAGCTCGGCAACGTTCCGTTGCACACCGACTTCGCCAAGTCGTGCAACACGGCGTTCGCGTCGCTGGCGCCCCAGCTCGGCCCCGACGGCCTGGCCAAGACCGCCCAGTCGGTCGGCATCGGCATCCCGTGGGACCTCGGCGTCGACGTCTTCACCGGCAAGGTGTCGGCGAACGGCTCGAAGTCGGAGCAGGCCGCGGCCGCCTTCGGCCAGGGCACGACGCTGGCCTCGCCGGTCATCCTGGCCGGCGCCGCGGCGGCCGTGGCCCGCGGCCAGTGGAAGCAGCCGCAGCTGGTGCTCGACCCGGCCCCGAAGAGCCCGGCGGCGGACGGCCCGCAGCTCAACCCGGCGTCGCTGGAGGCGCTGCGGCAGATGATGCGGGAGGTGGTGACGGGGGGCACGGCCGACCAGCTGAAGAACCTGCCGGGCGACCTGCGCGGCAAGACGGGCACGGCCGAGTACGACAACGACCCGGCCCACACCCACTCGTGGTTCATGGGCTACCGCGGCGACATCGCCTTCTGCGTCTTCGTGGAGAACGGCGGCGCCAGCACGGCGGCGGCGGTCCCGATCGCCGGCAAGTTCTTCCAGACGATCGGCTGACGCCTCCCGACGCGAGTTGACCGTGGAAGTTTCATGCAGCCCTGGCTGCAAGCGGCTTCCACGGTCAACTTTTTCGAGGCGCCCGGGCTAGGCCGCCAGGCCCAGGGTTTCGGCCGCCGCGCGGCCGTTCGCGTGGCTGGCGCCCCACGTGGTGATGAAGGCCTTCGCGCCCGTCGGGCGCCAGGACGACGGCCAGCCCATCTCGACCACCGTCACCGGGTGGGTCTCCGTGAGCGCCTCCACCAGGGCTCGCGCGCCGGGCAGGCGGTGCACGTTGCGGCCCACGACCACGATCGGGCGGGAGCCCGCCTGCGTGCGCAGCGCGGCGATGTCGGCCCGGTCGGCCACCACGCGGACCTGCTCCGTGCCGTTGATGTGCGGGCCCAGGCCCCACGGCACCCGGCCGGCGGCGATCGACGACTCCGACTCCAGCTGGACGATCAGTGGCGCCGCCACACGGTCGACCGAGCCCTCGATGCGGATCGCGCCCAGGGCCGCCGGGTAGCCCAGGCCGGGCTCCTCCCGGTCGGTGCGGGCGCCCGAGCGGGTCCAGGCCGCCAGCGCCTGCACGCGGGCGGCGGCCTCCTCCAGCCGGGCCGCGGGCAGGCGGCCGTCGCGCACCGCGGCCACGATCTCGTCGGCGCAGGCCAGGGTGAGCGCCTCGTCGACGTCGGCGCCGATGCAGAGCAGGTCCGCGCCGGCCGCCAGGGCCAGGACGGCGCCCGCGGGGACGCCACCCGCGTAGCGGGCGGCGCCGAGCATCTCCAGGGCGTCGGTGACGACCACGCCGCCGAAGCCGAGCTCGTCGCGCAGCAGGTCGACGAGGACGGCGCGGCTGAAGGTGGCGGGGGCGTCGCCGGTCAGGGCCGGGACGCGAATGTGGGCCGTCATGATCGACTTGGTGCCCGCCTCGATGGCGGCGACGAATGGCGGCAGCTCACGCGCCCGCAGTACCGCCGGATCGATGTCCACCGTCGGCAGCTCCAGGTGGGAGTCCGCGAGCGTCGCTCCGTGGCCGGGGAAGTGCTTCGCGCAGGCGGCCACCCCGGCGCTCTGCAGCCCCAGCACCGCGGCGGCGGCGTGGGCGGCCACGGCCTGCGGGTCGGCGCCGAAGCTGCGGGTGCCGATGATCGGGTTGTCGTCGGCCGTGTTCACGTCGACCGTGGGCGCCAGGTTGAGGTTCAGGCCGAGCTCGTCCAGCTCGGCGCCGATCGTGCGGTACACGCGCCGGGTGATCGCCGGGTCGCCCAGCGCGCCGAGCGCGGCGTTGCCCGGATACGGGCTGCCCAGGCGGTGGGCCAGGCGCGTGACGTCGCCGCCCTCCTCGTCGATGCCGATGAGCACGCCCTCGCGGGCGGCGTGCAGGCTGGCGCTCAGCGCGGCGAGCTGCTCGCGCTCGACGATGTTGAACCCGAACAGGACGTGCCCGGCCAGCCCCTCCGCGAGGAGATCCACGGCCCACGACGGAGCCTGCTCCCCCCGGAAGGCGCTGAGCAGCGTGCCCAGGGCCAGCCTGCGGAGTCCGGGATCGGTCGACACGAGTAGTCCCCCCTCAGCGCGGACGAATGCTGCACACTCGTCCGATGCGCTATCCACGATCGTAAGAGCTTCTTGACCGGTTGTGCGTAGGCCGAGCGGTTGGACGACCGTACGCTTTCCCAATAGGTTGCTTGTGGCACGCTAATAGGAAAGTTTCCTAAATACTAGGGGTCTACGTCACGATGAGTTCCGCCCGACTGCCCGGCACGCCCCGGTTACTGCGCGCTCTCAACGACCGTGCCGCCCTCGAGCTGCTCCTGAGCCGGGGTCCGCTGACCCGCGCGCAGCTCGGCGAGCTGACCGGCCTCTCCAAGGTCACCGCATCGCAGCTGGTCGAGCGCCTGGAGGAGCGCGGGCTGGTGGCCCGCGTCGGCGAGCAGGCCGGCGGCCGCGGCCCCAACGCCCAGATGTACGCCGTGGTGCCCGCGACCGCCTACGTCGTCGGCGTCGAGGCCGGCCCGCAGCACGTGGTCGCCGGCGTGGCGGACATCACGGGCAAAATCGTCGGCCGGACCGACGTCTCGATCGGCGACGGCGACGACCCGGTCAAGGTCGTCCACGCGGCGGTCGTCGAGGCCGCGTCGGCCGCCGGCGCCCCGATCGATCGGATCCGCCGGATCGTGCTCGGCACCCCCGGTCTGGTCGACCCCAAGAGCGGCGAGATCACGTTCGCGTGGGACCTCCCGCGCTGGCACCGCGGCCTGCTGACCGCCCTGCGCGAGGACCTCGGCCGCCCGGTCATGTTCGAGAACGACGTGAACCTGGCCGCGATCGCCGAGCAGCACAGCGGCGCCGCCGTCGGCGTGCAGGACTTCGTGCTCGTCTGGCTCGACCGGGGCGTCGGCACCGCCGTGGTCCTCGGCGGCCGCCTCCACCGGGGCAGCGTCGGCGCCGCGGGCGAGATCGGCTACCTGCCCGTCACCGGCACCACGGTCAGCCGCGACGCCTCCCGCAGGTCGAAGAGCGGCTTCCGCGCCCTCGCCGACGCCGCGGCGGTCAAGGTGATCGCCAAGGAGCACGGCTTCAAGGCCACGGGCGCCGCCGACGCGGTCCGCGCGGCCATCGCCGCCGGCACCGCCGGGAGCCCGTTCCTCGACGAGCTGGCCCGGCGGATCTCGCTGGGTGTGGCCTCGGTGGGTCTGGTGCTGGATCCGGAACTGGTGGTGCTGGCGGGCGACGTCGGTCAGGCCGGCGGCGCCGACCTGGCCCAGCGCGTGCAGCACGAGGTCGCGGCGATCGCCGTGGTCTCCCCGCGCGTGGTGGCGACCGAGGTCGCCTCCGAGCCGGTGCTCAACGGCGCCATCCTGACCGGCCTCGACGCCGTCCGCGAAGAGGTCTTCGGCAGCACGGCCTGAGCAGCGGTGCCGCCGAGGCGGCACCGCTGAAGCCTCAGCGCGGTGCGTCCCGGCGGTGCATCGTGGCGAACGCGCCGGCCAGCACCACGGCCACGACGACCGCGATGACCAGGCCGCCCTGCTGCCAGCTGCCCGAGAAGCCGGCCGCCGGCACGCAGCCGCGGCCGGCGCACGCCGCCACGTCGGCCTCGAACGTGTAGCTCTTGGTCAGCCAGGCGGAGACGTAGCTCGACAGCCGGTACTTCTCCGAGTAGTCCGTCCCGATCAGGCCGAACAGGATCAGCGTGCCCAGCTCGTACACGACGAGGTAGGCGATGCCCACGCCCAGGGCGGCCGACGTGTGCCGGCCCATCGAGGCGATGGCGAAGCCCAGCGCCGTGCCCGCCACCGCCAGCAGGATCACCCGGGCGCCCGTGAGCAGCATCGACACCACGTCACCGCCGCCGAGCGAGCTCACCGAGCCGTTGCCGGCGGCGACGGCCAGGAACGCCAGCGTCCAGACCATCAGGGACGCGATGGAGATCAGCGTGACCCCGGTGCAGACCGCGACCAGCTTGGCGCCCAGCACAGTGGCCCGGCGCGGCGCCCAGAGCAGCAAATTGAGCATGCCGCCCGAGCTCCACTCCACGCCCACGAACGACGCGCCGAGCACGAATCCGGCCACGGCCAGGACGATCGCGGCGGTGTAGTACAGCTCGGGCCACTGGCGGTGGAACGAGAAGCCGTAGTCGAGCATCGAGTCGCGGGTCGGCCGCGGACCGTAGTCGCAGCCGCGCGGGAAGGTCTGGCCGGACTGCGGGTTGTCGAGGCCGCTCTGCACCCGTTCGCACTGCTCGACGTTGCGGTCGTAGATCTCGGCGGCGCTCGCCGCGCGTTCATCCGCCAGGCGGATCTCATCGGGTGTGGGGGTACTGCGGGTCAGCGTGAACCCGAAGGTGAGCACGGCGAGCAGCAGCCCGATGAGCACGAGCGCCACGATCGTGACCCGCCGGCTGAACAGGCGCGTCCACTCCGCGGACAACAGCGAGGTCATGCGTCCTCCGCTCCGCTCCGGCCGCATGTCGTCGACACTGAGCCCATGTGACCGGCCCCTCCGCTTCGCTCCGGACCGGTCATGATGCGTGCCCCTGTTCGATGACGTCGCCCTGCGGCACCGGCGGCGGGTCGGCCGGCCACTCGGAGTTGTCGACCGGGCGCAGCTGGCCGCGTCGCGGACCGCCGCCGGTCAGGTTGAGGAACGCGTCCTCCAGCTGCGCCACCGGCGACAGCTCGCGCACCCAGAAGTCGTTGACGCCCAGCGCGCGGGAGATCCACGCCGGGTCGGCCAGGTCGTGCACGATGATGTGGTCCGCGCCGAGCGTGACCTGCGCGCCGGCCTCGCTGAGCAGGCGGGCGGCCTCGCGGTGGTTGTCGACGCGCACGCGGTACGTGCCCTGGTCGTTGGCGGCGAGCACCTGCGCGACCGGCCCGGCGCCGACCCGGCGCCCGCGGGAGATGATCGTGACCGAGTCGCAGATCTGCTGGATCTCGGCCAGGATGTGGCTGGAGATCACGATCGTCATGCCCCGGTCGGCCTGCTCGCGCAGCAGGTCGCGCATCTCGCGGATGCCGGCCGGGTCGAGGCCGTTGTTCGGCTCGTCGAGGATCAGCAGCTCGGGGTCCTTGAGCAGGGCCGAGGCGACGGCGAGCCGCTGGCGCATGCCCAGCGAGTACGTCTTGACCTCGTCCTCGGCCCGGCCGGCCAGCCCGACCTGGTCGAGCACGATGCCGATCCGGTCCTTCGGCACGCGGCCGGCCTTCGCCAGGATCGAGAGGGTCTTGTGCCCCGTGAAGTTGCCGAAGAACGCCGGTGCCTCCACGATCGCGCCGACCCGGGGCACTACTCTCGGTAACGCCCGCGGCACGGGCTCGCCGAGAATGCGCATGTGCCCGGCGTCGGGCCGCAGCAGCCCGAGCAGCGTCTTGAGCGCCGTGCTCTTGCCGGAGCCGTTCGGGCCCAGGAAGCCGTGGATCTCTCCCCGCTCGACCACCATGTCGAGTTTGTCGAGCGCCACCCGCGGCTTGCCGAACAGGCTCTGGTAGGTCTTCACGAGACCGGAGATTTCCAGTGCGGCAGTCATCAGCGGGCACTGTACGTGTTCTTCGTCGCTTGTGGTGCCCCGCCAGCCATCTACGCCTGTCGCGTGGTTGGATTGGCACGTGTCAGATGACCTTGTCATCGCGGTGGAGCAAGCGACGGTCACCCGCAACCGCACCGACCTGATCCGGTCGGTGAGCTGGCAGGTGGAGCTGGACGAGCGTTGGGTGATCCTCGGCCCGAACGGCGCCGGCAAGACCACGCTGCTCAACCTGGCCGGTGCCCGGCTGTACCCGTCGCGCGGCACGGTCACCGTGCTCGGCGAGAAGCTCGGCCGCACGAACATCAACGAGCTCAAGACCCGCCTGGGCTTCTCCTCGGCCGGCCTTGCCCTCCCGCCCGACGAGACCGTTCGTGACATCGTGCTCACGGCGTCGTGGGCCGTGGTCGGCCGCTTCCGCGAGCACTACGACCGGGTCGACATCGCCCGCGCCGAGGCGCTGCTCGACCAGTTCGGCGTGGCCGGGCTGGCCGACCGCACGTACGGCACGCTGTCCGAGGGCGAGCGCAAGCGGGTACAGATCGCCCGGTCGCTCATGACCGACCCGGAGCTGCTCCTGCTCGACGAGCCGACCGCCGGCCTCGACCTGGGCGCCCGTGAGGACCTGGTGCGCCGCCTGGCCGCCCTGGCCGCCGACCCGGACTCCCCGGCGCTCGTCCTGGTCACGCACCACGTGGAGGAGATCCCGCCGGGCTTCACCCACGCCCTGCTCATGCGCGACGGCGGGGTGGTCGCGCACGGCCTGCTGCGCGACACGGTCACGGCCGAGAACCTGTCGAAGGCCTTCGGGCTACCGCTGCGCCTGTCGAACATCGACGGCCGCTACCACGCCCAGGCCGCCTGACCCCGCTCGCCCGCCCGCACGGCGAACGCCCCTCAAGTCCGCGATCTTGGAGTTGTGGTCCCGGATATTTCCGGCATCGGCCGATAAAGCGGGGACCACAAGTCCAAGATCGACGCGGATCTGGGCGGGTCTGGCTAGCGGCCGGTGAACTTCGGCTTGCGCTTCTCTACGAAGGCGTTCATGCCCTCGGCCTTGTCCTCCGTGGCGAACAGGGCCGCGAACAGCTCGCTCTCCCAGCGCAGCGCCGAGGCCAGGTCCAGGTCCAGCCCGCCGTCCACGGCCAGCTTCGCGGCGCGCAGGGCCAGTGCGGGGCCGTCGACGTACCGGCGGACCATCTCGACCGCCGTGTCGTACACGTCCGCGGCCGGCACCACCTTGTCGACCAGGCCGATCGCGAGCGCCTCGTCGGCCTTCACGAACCGGCCGGACATCACCAGGTCCTTGGCGCGGGCCGGGCCGATCAGGCGGGACAGGCGCTGGGTGCCACCCGCGCCGGGGATGATGCCGAGCGTGATCTCGGGCTGGCCCAGGGTCGCGTCCTCGGCCGCCACCCGCCAGTCGGCGGTGAGTGCGAGCTCGCAGCCGCCGCCCAGGGCGTACCCGTTGATCGCCGCCACGACGGGCTTGGGGATCCGGGCCACGGCGTCGAAGGCGCTGCTGAGCGACTGGGCCCGAGCGGCCATCGCGGAGTAGCCCATGAGGGCCATCTCCTTGATGTCGGCGCCGGCCGCGAACAACTTCGGGCCCCCGTAGATGACCACCGCCCGGACCGCCGGATCGTCGGAGAACTGCCGCGCGGCGTCCCGCAACTCCTCCTGGACCTGCTTGTTCAGCGCGTTCATCGGCGGCCGGTCCAACCGGATCGTGCCGATGCCATCGGTGATCTCCAATTGAACGGGCGGCGCCTGCTTCTCGGTCATCCAGTGTCTCCTCAACGTCGTTGTCGTTGCCCGCAGCGTATTCCGGCGTACCGTCAACGGTGCGATGGCTACCACTTACTACCGCGACAACGTGGTGCACGTCAGCTCGGGCGGTGTGCAAGTCGACACTGCCTGGTATCCGCTGGGCAGCCTCGACTACGTCTGGCACCGGCGGACCGGCCGGCTGCGGCACGGCCTCTACATGCTCTTCACCCGCGGCGGGGCGGTGGTCGTCGTCATCGGCCTGCTCGTCGGCGCCGGCCTGCTGGCCCGCCGGATCGACTTCACGGGTGAGCAGCGCACGATGTACATCGCCGGCGGCATCCTGGGCGTGATCGTCATCGGCGGCGTCGTCGCGTTCAGCGTCGAGGGCCTGCTCGACCTGCTGGACCGCGCCCACGACCACGGCAAGGGCGTCCACGAGATCTGGGTCCGCATGGCCGGTGGCGAGTTCATGATCTACTCGACCACCGACGCCCCGAAGTTCGGCCAGATCTACCGGGCCTTGCAGCGGGCGGTCGAACAAGCCGCATAGTTCTAGACTGCCGGCATGGTGGCCTTGGGTGTCGACTTCGGCACGTCGCACACCGTGGCGGTCGCTCGATGGCCGGACGGGCGGGTCCGGCCGCTGCTGTTCGACGGCTCGCCGCTGCTGCCCTCCGCCGTGTTCGGCCCGTCCGACGAGACGGCCCTCGTCGTCGGGCGTGACGCAGTCCACAGCGCGCGCCGGGAGCCGTCGCAGTTCGAGCCCAACCCGAAGCGCCGCATCGACGACGGCACCGTGCTGCTCGGCGAGCGGACCGTCGCCGTGCAGGACCTGCTGGTCGCCGTCTTCGAGCGGGTCGTCACCGAGTTCACCCGCACCGCCGGCGGGCCGCCGTCCGCGGTCACCGTGACCCACCCGGCCGGCTGGGCCGCGACCCGGCGCAAGGCGCTGGCGGATGCGGTACTGGCGGCCGGCCTCCCCGACGCCGCCCTGGTCCCCGAGCCCGTCGCCGCCGCGACGTACTTCGTCAAGGTCCTCAAGCACATGGTGCCGGTCGGCTCCGCCGTCGTCGTCTACGACCTGGGCGCCGGCACCTTCGACGGCAGCGTCGTCGCCCGCACCGCCGAGGGCTTCGAGGTCCGCTCCGTCGGCGGCCGCGACGACCTCGGCGGGCTCGACTTCGACGAGGCCGTGCTCACCCTGATCGGGCGGTCGGTGCCGGCCGGCGACTGGCGGCGGCTGACCGCGCCCGCGACGATCGAGGAGGCACGGGCCGCCCGGCTCCTGCGCGACGAGGCCCGCGAGGCGAAGGAGCGTCTGTCCCGAACGTCAGCGGTGACGGTACTGGTTCCGCTCCTCGACCTCGACGTGCCGCTCACCCGCGAGGAGTTCGAGGCCGCGGCCCGCCCGCTCGTGGAGCGCTCGGTGCGGGTCCTCACCGAGACGGTCCGGCTGTCGAAGGTCACGTCGGACCAGCTGGCGGGCATCTTCCTGGTCGGCGGCGCGAGCCAGATCCCGCTGGTCGCCACCGAGCTGCACCGCGCCTTCGGCCGCGCGCCGGTGATGATCGAGCAGCCGGAGCTGGTCGTCGCCGAGGGCAGCGTCCTCGTCGGACCGGCCGTCCACCCCCACCGCAAGGGCAGTGCGGTCGTCCCGGCCGCCCGCTCACCCCAGCCCCACTCCGGCCACGTCTTGAAGGCCCAGGCCGGTCACGCGCCGCCGACCCACTCCGGACACGTGCCGCAGGTCCAGCCGGGCCACACGGCGCCTGGTCTTCCCGGCCACGCGCCGTACGCCACCGGCAGCCCCGTGCCGCCCGTCCCGGCCAGTCCGGCCCCGCCGACCAGCCCCTCGCTGCCCATCCCGATCAGCCCGAGCGGCCCGATCAGTCCGGTGAGCCCGCCCGCCCAGCGTCGCCCGGTCTCGCCGCCGCCGATGCAGGGGCGGCCGGTGTCGCCCGGGCAGATGCCCCCGCGGCCGGTGCCGCCGATGCCGATGTACCCGCCGCCGGTCTATCCCCAGCCGGTGTACCCGCCGCCGCAGGTCGTCTACGTGCAGCAGCCGGTGTACGTGCCCGTGATGCCGATGGTGCCGGTGGTGCCGCCGATCCCGTGGCGGCCGCCGCCGGGGACGATCCGGTGGCCGGCCGGGTTCATGACCCTCTACGCCGTGCTGCTGTTCATCGTCCTGCCGTTCGCGGCCATCCTCGCGTTCATTCCCAGACCGGCCACCGACCCGGGGACACCGGCCGAGTGGGACGCCATGCAGCAGGACGCACTGACCACCGCTGTCCTCTGCGTGATCCTCGGCTCGCTGCTGATCCACGGCGCCCGGCGGCTGCGGCGGGGCAAGAACGGCCATCTGTGGTACCCGCTCGGGTTGTGCGTGCTGTTCGCCGTGGTGGCGGTGTTCAACTCGTACGACCAGATCGCCGTTCAGCTCATGGCGGTCGCGTTCCTGACCTCGTCGCTGTTGCTGCTGCTGCCGAGCGCGCGGGCCTGGGTCCGGCCGCCGCCCAAGGCCCCGAAGCCGCCGAAGCCGCCGAACAACCCGCCCGAGCCGCCGCCGGGTGAGGCCGCCGAGGGAGCGACCGGGTAGTGCCCGCGGCCTAGACTCCAGGGCATGCCTACGCCAGGGATCCGGCTCGGTGTCGACTTCGGCACCTCCAACACCGTCGCGGTGGTGCGGTGGCCGGACGGGCGCTCGCGTCCGCTGCTGTTCGACGGCTCGCCGCTGCTGCCCTCGGCCGTGTATGCCGAGCCGGACGGATCGATCATCGTCGGGCGCGACGCGGTGCACAGCGCGCGGCGGGAGCCGGCGCGGTTCGAGCCCAACCCGAAGCGGCGCATCGACGAGGGCACCGTGCTGCTCGGCGACCGCGAGCTGGCGGTCGGTGAGCTGGTCGCGGCCGTGCTGCGGCGGGTGTGCGACGAGTGGACCCGCACGGTCGGCGGCGCCCCGCCGGACGTCACCGTGACCTGCCCGGCGTCGTGGGGCGCGACCCGCCGGCTCGTGATCTCCGACGCGGCGGCCGCCGCCGGGCTCGGCAACGTGCGGATGGTGCCCGAGCCGGTCGCCGCCGCCGCGTACTTCACCCAGGTCCTCGGCCACGACGTGCCGGTCGGCTCGGTCGTGGTCGTGCACGACTTCGGCGCGGGCACGTTCGACGCCAGCGTCGTCGCCCGCACCGCCGAGGGCTTCGAGGTGCTCGCCGTCGACGGCCGCGACGACATCGGCGGCATCGACGTCGACAACGCGATCGTCGCCCACTTCGGCACCGTCTGCGCCCCCGAGGCCCCCGAGGCGTGGCAGCGCTTGATGCAGCCGGCGACCGTCGAGGACCGCCGCCACCGGCGCATGCTCTGGGACGACGCCCGCGTCGCCAAGGAGCGGCTGTCCCGCCAGCCGGCCGCCGACCTGAACATCCCGCTGCTCAACCGCGACGTCCACCTGACCCGCGAGGAGCTGGAGCGGCTCGCCCAGCCGCTGATCGTGCAGACGGTCCGCGTGACTCAGGGCGTCATCCGCTGGTCGCAGCTCGCCCGGGACCGCATCGCCGGCGTGTTCCTGGTCGGCGGCTCCAGCCGCATGCCGCTGGTGGCGACGCTGCTGCACCGCGAGCTCGGATACGCCCCGGAGGTGATCGAGCAGCCCGAGCTCGTCGTTGCCGAGGGCGGCACGCTCGCTGGCTTCACCGCCACCCCGGCGAACGCCGCCCCGCCGGTCCCGGGCCCGCTCACGGGCGTCTTCCCGCGGGTTCCCGGCTTCGAGGTCCAGGCGCCGGCCGGCCGACCGGCGGCCCAGCCGTTGAGCCAGCCGGTGAGTCCCGTCGCCGCGCCCGCCGGCCCGGTGTCCGCGCCGCCGTCGAGCGGCTCGCCGGTTGCCGAGCCGCTGTGGCCGACCGCCCCCGAGATCACGCCGGTCTCCGGAACCCCGGTGTCGAGCGGTCCGTCGCCGGCGCATCCCGTGTCGGCCCCGCCGCCCGACGGCGGCTACTCGACCCCGCCGGCCGGCAACTTCGCCACCCCGCCGGTCTCGGCCCCACCCGGCGCGTACGCCCAGGGCGGCCCGGTCTCGGCCCCGCCGGTCAACTACGGCCAGCCGCCGGCCAGTGCCCCGCCCGTGAACTACGGCCAGCCGCCCACAAGTGCCCCGCCGGTCAACTACGGCCAGCCGCCCACGAGCGCCCCGCCCGTGAACTACGGCCAGCCGCCCACGAGCGCGCCGCCCGTCAACACCGCGCAGCCGCCGCGCGGGCACACCTATCGGTCCGGGCAGCAGCACGCGCCGAAGGCGGGCCCCGTGTACCAGTCCGGCGTCGCCTCCGGCCGGCCCGTGTCGCCGGCCGTTCCGGCCGAGCCCGCCACCCGGTACGACGCCGATGGCGTCCCGCTGCGCCAGGCGCCGGAGCCGGCCCCGACCCGCGTCGCCCAGCCGGCGCCGCGGGAGACGTACCAGCGCGAGCGGCGCCACAAGCGCGGCCCCTTCGCGCGCTTCATGCTGACCCTGTTCGTCATCGTGCTGCTGGTGGTCACGCCGCTCACCGCCGGATACGTGGCCTACTACCTCACTACCGACGAGTGGCCTCCGCCCGTCGACGGGTGGATCGACACCACGGGCAGGTAAATATGAGTAGCATTCGCGCATGACGCTGATCGACGGGCACGGCGGAGACCTGGCGCTGGCGGCGCTGCGCAGCTTCGGGGTCACCGAGATGTTCACGCTCTCCGGTGGGCACGTCTTCCCGCTGTACGACGCGGCCAAGAAGGCCGGCGTGCGCATCGTCGATGTGCGGCACGAGCAGTCGGCCGTGTTCGCCGCCGAGGCCGTCGCCAAGCTGCAGCGCCGCCCCGGCCTCGCCGTCCTCACCGCCGGGCCGGGCGTCACCAACGGCGTCTCCGGGCTCACCAGCGCGATGTTCAACGGCGCACCGGTCGTCGTGCTCGGCGGACGTGCCCCGCAGTTCCGCTGGGGCTCGGGCAGCCTCCAGGAGATGGACCACCTCCCGATCGTGCGCCCGGTGACCAAGCACGCCGAGACGATCTTCGCCACCGGCGAGGTGTACGCCCGCCTCCAGGCGGCCGCCCTCGCCGCGCTGACCCCGCACCGCGGGCCGGTCTTCGTCGACCTGCCGCTCGAGGTGGTCTTCTCCACCGCGGACGGGGTCGAGGCGACCGATGCTCCAGCGGTACCGTCGAATGAGGCGAATCCCGACGAGGTCCAGAAGGCCGTGCAGCTCCTCGGGGCAGCGGAGCGGCCCGTGATCATCGCGGGATCGGACGTCTGGGCCGGAGACGCCACCGCCGCGCTCCGGGAGGCCGCGGAGGCGCTGCACATCCCCGTGTTCGCCAACGGCATGGGCCGGGGCACGCTCCCGCCCGACCACCCGCTCGCGTTCGCCCGGGCCCGCAAGGCCGCGTTCGGCGGGGCCGACGTCATCGCGGTGATCGGCACCCCGCTCGACTTCCGGCTCAACTTCGGCGACTTCGGCAGCGCCCAGGTCGTGCACGTCACCGACGCCCCGTCGCAGCAGGCCACGCACGTCAGCCCGGCCGCCGCCCCCGCGGGCGACCTGCGGCTGATCCTCTCGGCCTTCGCTTCGTACTCCGGGCTCGTCGCCGACCACGAGCCGTGGATCGCCACCCTGCGCGACGCGGAGAACCTGGCGAAGGCGAAGGAGACGGCCGCGCTGGAGGCGGACTCCGACCCGATCAAGCCCAGCCGGGTCTACGGCGAGCTGCGCAAGGTCCTCGCCGAGGACGCGGTCACCATCGGCGACGGCGGCGACTTCGTCTCCTACGCCGGCAAGTACCTCGAACCGGCCCGCCCCGGCACCTGGCTCGACCCGGGCCCGTACGGCTGCCTCGGCACCGGCATGGGTTACGCGATGGGGGCCCGGGTCACGTACCCGTCCCGGCAGATCTGCGTGCTCATGGGCGACGGCGCCGCCGGCTTCTCGCTCATGGACGTCGAGTCGCTCGCCCGCCAGCAGCTGCCGGTCGTCATCGTCGTCGGCAACAACGGCATCTGGGGCCTGGAGAAGCACCCGATGCGCAACATGTACGGCTACGACGTGGCCGCCGACCTCCAGCCGGGCCTGCGCTACGACGACGTGGTCAAGGCCCTGGGCGGCGCCGGCGAGACGGTCGAGAAGCCGGGCGACCTGGCCGGCGCGCTGACCCGGGCGTTCGACGCGGGCGTGCCCTACCTGGTGAACGTCCTCACCGATCCGGAGGACGCCTACCCGCGCTCGTCGAACCTGGCGTGAAAGCTACTCGATCCCGAGCAGCCGGGGCAGCGACCCGATCGAGCCGATGACCTCGTGGGCGCCCGCCGCCATCAGCGCCTGGCGGTCGCCCGCGCCGGTCAGCACGCCCACCAGCAGGCCCGCCCCGGCCCGCTGGCCGGCGATCAGGTCAAGCGGGGTGTCGCCGACGACGACCATCCGGCGCACGTCCTCGACGCCCAGCTTCAGCGCCGAGACGAGCATGAAGTCGGGGAACGGCCGCCCACGGCCGGCGTCGGCCGGGGACAGCACCAGATCGACCTGCCCCCACCAGCCGAGGGCGTCGATGATGGCCTCCTGCGTGGCCCGCGCGAACCCGGTCGTCAGCGCCACCTTGATCCCGTTGGCGCGCAGCGTCTTGATCGCCTCGATGGCGCCCGGGATCGGCAGTACCGCGCCCTCGTCGACGAGCAGCCCGTAGGCCTCCTCGAACGTCTCGTTGGCGGCCTGGGCCCGCTGCTCGTCGCCGTCGAGGAGCAGCCGGAACACCTCGATGCGGCTCTGACCCATGGTCTTGCGGACGACAGCGAGCATCCGTTCGTGCTGCGGTGTCCCCGGCGCCACACCCTCGCCGGCAAAGGCCACCGTGAAGGCCTGTTCCACCAGGCCGTCGTCACGCACCGTCGTGCCTGCCATGTCGATGCAGGCGAGTTGCCACGCTGTCATCGCGCAATGGGAGCACGCTTAAGCGGCGAATCGGTGAACGGCACAAAACGCCTAGAAGCGATGTGGCGAGTGTCGGTGGCCATATGGCCTTGTAGTAAGCGCCGTGACTGTCGCGGGGGAGTCGAGCCGGGCGCCGTCGTGGCGCTGGGACGGCCCGGTTTCGGTGCTGCGCCTGCCCTTGGACGTGCATGATCCGTCGGTGCGGCGGCATGTGGAGCGGGTCTTCGCGCCCGCGTTCACGGTGCGTCGCGCGGTACAGCGGGAGGCCCGCACGATGCTGGCCGTGCGGGACCGACCCGGGCTGACCCGGTCCGGGCTGGAACGGGCGGCGTACCGGCATCTGGATCGGGCCCCGCACCTGCGACGCTACGTGACCAAGGCGCCGGCCACGCACGGTGCGGGTTGCCGCGCTCCTCATCGGTCAGGAACCAGTCGGCGATCACCGCGCGCCGACCCGCTCGTGTTCCCGGTCGGCGGCCGCCTCGGCCAGGTCCTGGTTCGGCCGGATCAGCCACGCCATCGCCGCCACCCACAGGCCGGCCAGCAGGCAGCTGCCGAGGATGTCGGTCGGGTGGTGCATGCCGCGGTACATCCGGGAAACCGCGACCCACAGGGGCATCACGACGGCGGCGGCGACGAACAGCCAGCGCCAGTGGGTGCTCGTGCGCGGCGCCAGCAGTACCGCTGCCGCCACCCAGATGCAGATCGTGGCCGCGACGTGGCCGGAGGGAAAGCTGGAGGTGGGCATCGGGCCGTCCAGGTTCTCGACGTCCGGCCGCGCGCGCCCGACGATCGCGGCGGACGCGAGGAACAGCGTGAGCTCGCCGAACATCACCGCGAGCAGGAACACGACGGGCCGCCAGCGGCGGATCGCGGCCAGCGCCACGGCGCCGAGCGCGAGGCCGATCGCCAGGATCGCGTGCGTGTTGCCGACCTCGCTGCCGACCAGTGAGACCTCGCCGAGCCAGCCCTGGCGGTGGTCCGCGAACCAGTGCGGGATCGTGCTGTCCCACAGGACGTCGCCGTTGCCGTCCCGGTGGCGGGCCAGCGGCAGGCCGAGCGCCACCAGGGCACCGAACACGAACACCCAGGCGACGAGCGCGCCGGCGGCGCTGCGGACGGCGTGGCTGCGCGAGCGGTCGTGGGGCTCGACGGGGCGCAGGTCGTCGGCGGCCTCGGGTTCCAGGCCCTCGTCGAGCGGTTCGGTGACGCGTTCGCCTTCGTGGTACCGCAGCAGCTCGAATGCGGTGACGCAGAGCCCCAGCCAGGCGATGCCCAGCGACCAGGCCCCGACGACGTCGGACAGGAAGTGCACGCCGAGGGCCAGGCGGCTGAACGCCACCAGCACGACGAGCGCGCCAACCGCCAGGACGACGGGTCGTCTGAACCGCGGGCGGAGCGCCGGCAGGAACACGAGCAGCAGGGCGGCGTAGCAGATGAGCGAGTTGAGCGAGTGGCCGCTCGGGAAGCTGTTGCCGCCGCCGTGCGCAATCGGCTGCTCGACGACCGGGCGGAGCCGCCCGACGGCCAGCTTGAGCGTCGGGTCGAGGACCAGGCCGCCGACCGCCGTCACGACCAGGAACCCGGCCAGCCGCCACTGCCGGCGGACGGCGAGCAGCGTGGTGCCGATGGCGATCAGCCAGAACAGCACGCCGAAGCTGCCCAGGCGCGAGATGCCGCCCATGAGCTGGACGAGGAGGTCGCTCGGTGCCACCACGGCGTTGAGCGACTCGGCGATGCCGCGGTCGACGGACTCCAGGGGTACCCACCGGACCCGGACCGCGATCACCAGCAGGCTGAACAGCAGTGCCGCGGCGCCGAACCCGGCCATGCGTTGCAGCGCGGTCCGGTCGTTCGTCACGTTTGCATCCATGCCCACTTTGGGGAATCAGCCAACATGACCGCCGTAAATACCAGTTCTCCTGCGCTGCGGTACCTCAGCCGCGTGGGCTTCGTCGGATACGGGCTGCTGCACCTGGCGCTGGCCTGGGTGGCGGCGCAGATCGCCCTTGGGCGCTCCGGCCAGGAGGGCGACCAGTCGGGTGCCTTCCGGACGCTCGCCGGACAGCCGTTCGGCGAGGTGCTGCTGTGGTTCGTCATCGTCTGCCTGGTGGCGCTGGCGATCTGGCAGGCCGTGCTGGCGGTCTGGGGCCACCGCGATACGCAGGGCAAGGAGCGCCTCGCGGAGCGTGTGTTCTCGGCCGCGCGGGTCGTGATCTACCTGGCCCTGGCGTTCACGGCCGGCAAGGTGGTCGCCGGCGCGCCGCAGTCCAGCGCCGAGCAACAGCAACAGGCCACCGCGGGGCTGATGGCCAAGCCGGCGGGGGAGTGGCTGGTGGGGCTGATCGGCGTCGCGGTGCTCGCGTTCGGGATCGGGATGCTGTGGTACGGGCTGAAGCGCAGGTTCCTGCGAAAGCTCGAGTTCGGGGGCGGGCGGTCGCGCAGCGCGGCGATCCGGGCCGGGCAGGTCGGCTACGCCGCCAAGGGCGTGGCGTTCGGCATCGTGGGATACCTGCTCATCGAGGCCGCCGTGAAGAACGACCCGGCCAAGTCGCGCGGGCTCGACGCGGCGCTGCACACGGTCGCCGGCCAGCCCTACGGCCGGTTCCTGCTGCTGGCGATCGCGCTGGGCCTGGCCGCGTTCGCGGTCTACTGCCTCTTCCAGGCCCGGTACCGCAAGGTGGGCTCGTGACGACGTCCGCGGTGATCGTCAACCCGTCCAAGGTCGCCGACATGGACGCGCGCCGCGAGGAGATCTGTGCGGCGCTCGCCGCGGCCGGATGGGACGAGCCGCTCTGGCTGGAGACCACCCCGGACGACCCGGGCTGCGGCGTGGCCGAGGAAGCGGTCGCCACGGGGGTGGAGGTGGTGCTGGTCTGCGGCGGCGACGGCACGGTCATGGCGGTCGCCTCGGTGCTCGCCGGTACCGAGGTCGCCCTCGCCCTCATTCCCTCCGGCACCGGCAACCTGCTCGCCACCAACGTCGGGGTGACGCGGGACGTGACCGCGGCACTGGCGGTGGCGACCGGCGGGGAGCGGCGGCGCATCGACGTCGGCGTTGTCGACGGCGCGGGCATGTTCACGGTGATGGCGGGGATTGGGTTCGACGCGGCGATGGTGGGTGAGACGCCGGATGACCGCAAGGCCCGCCTGGGCTGGGTCGCCTACGTGGTCGCCGGCCTGCGCAACCTACGCCGGCGCCGGATGCCGCTGCGGATCCGTCTCGACGGCGGCCCCTGGCTGCATCGCCGGGCCACCACGGTGCTGGTCGCCAACGTCGGGCGGCTGCAGGGCGGCATCCCGCTGTTGCCCGCGGCGGTCATCGACGACGGCTGGCTCGACGTCGCCGTGCTCACGCCCCGCCGGATCACCGACTGGATCCGGCTCGGGTGGGGCGTCCTGCTGCGCCGCGACCGGCCACCGCGGCTGGAGACCTTCCGGGCCCGGAAGGTCGAGGTCCTCACCAATCGGGAGGAGCCACGCGAACTGGACGGCGACGTCGTCGCCGCCGCGCGCCGGTTGGTCGCCCGGGTCGAGCCGGGCGCGCTGCTGCTCTGTGTGCCTATTTCTCGTCGTCGCGACGCTTGAGGTCTTCCTCCCAGCGGCGCAACAGCTCGGCGTCATTGCGTGACTGCGTAGTGTCAATTCCGCGCAGGAAATCAGGGTCGTCGTCCGGCGCCGTCGGGCGCTTGGGAGCCCGGCCGGACGCCACTCCGGCGCGTTCCAGCGAGACGGGCCGCCCGGCGAAGAACCACGCGACCGGACCGACGATCGGCAGCAGGAGGATGGCGAGAATCCAGACGGGCCGGGGGAGCCCGCGGATTTCCGCGCGCTCCGAGGACAGGCAGTCGATGAGCGCGACCAACGTCGCGACCAGCACGATCAGGAAGGGCAGTGCGCGTCCCATGCCGCCATGATGACTCAGCGAAGGGGCTCATGACACCAGCAACAGGGTGCCCATCGCGCAGTACAGCAGGACGAGCGCGACCATCACCGGCAAGGTCCTCCCAATAGGGGTAGCCACCCGGGCCGACCGGCGTCCGGTGAGGAGCACGAAGGCCGACCAGACGACCGCGGTCGCGGCGAGCACTACGGCCGCCTCGTCCATGGGCAGTTCGATCGCCGCGAGGCGGCCGAGGAGCAGGGCGACGACGGTGACGCTGACCAGGGTCCGCCGCCAGGCGAGGACCGTGCGCTCGTGAGCGGCTCCCGGCTGGTTCATGCCAGCGTCGCGATCAGGAGGGCGGCGGCGCCGAGGGTGATCACCAGGGCGAGAATGGCGGGGAACCGCGACGGGGGGAGCGCCTCACCCAGCCGCATCGCCCGTTCGCTGCGGGACCAGTGGTCCACCGCGCGCAGCGCGACCAGCCCGCCCAGCGCGAACAGCGACACCGCGATCACCAGCCGCAGCCGGTGCCCCGGCAGGAACTGGGCAACCGCCAGCCCGCCGCCGACCAGGGCCAGCGCCGTGCGCAGCCACGCGAGGAAGGTGCGCTCGTTGGCCAGCGAGAAACGGTAGTCCGGCGTCGTCCCCTCCGAGCGGACCTCGGTGGGGTCGAACCAACGTCGGATCATTACCCACACGGACATGATTGTCAGACTCCCTCGGTACAGTCTCGCGCGATGCTGCGAACAACTTTCGCCGGACTCCGCGCGCACAAGCTGCGGCTGCTGCTGACCGCCACGGCCATCATGATCGGTGTCGGCTTCCTGGCCGGCACGCTGGTCTATGGCGACACCGCCAAGGCGGCGTTCTTCGACGACCTGGCCCGGGCCGCCAAGAACGTCGACGCCTCGGTCGGCACCTCCAACGCGGTCAGCTTCGCCGAGACCTCGCGGCGCCTCGACGAGAGCATCCTCGACGACGTGCGCTCCGTGCCCGGCGTCGCGCACGCCGACGGCCGGATGGCCGAGCGGCTGCCCATGCTCGACCCCAAGGGCCGGCTCATCTCCAACCTCGGCCGCATCGGCTGGGCGCTGTCGACCCCCGGTGACGGGCACCTGTCGATGTACGACGTCGGCTCCGGCCGGCTGCCGGCCCGCCCCGGCGAGGTCGCGATCGACGACACGACGGCCGAGATCTACGGCTTCGCGGTCGGGCAGCGGGTCTCCGTCGTCGGGCCCGACCAGCAGCCGGTCGCCCTCGACCTGGTCGGGATCATGGACCTCGGGGCCAACAAGCGGTTCGCGGGCCTGACCGTCGCCGCGCTCACCCCGGCCGACATGCGCACGCTGACCGGCGCCGACGGCTACGCCGAGGTGGTCGTCTCCGCCTCGCCCGGCGTCACCCAGCGGGAGCTCGCCGACCGGCTCCAGGAGAAGCTCGGCGGCCGGGCGCGGGTGCTGACCGGCGAGGAGGTGCGCGCCGACTATGCGGTCGCCGCGGCGAAGTACGTCGACGGCTTCCTCGTCGTGATCTTCGGTTTCGGGCTCATCGCGCTCGCGGTCTCCGTGTTCGTCATCTACAACACGTTCGCCATCCTGGTCGCCCAGCGGGTCCGCGAGCTGGCCCTGCTGCGCTGCGTCGGCGCCTCGCGGCCGCAGATCTTCGGCTCCGTCGTGCTTGAGGCGGTCGTCGTCGGCGTCGTCGCGTCCCTCGGCGGCCTGCTCGTGAGCACCGTCGTCGGCGAGGGCCTGCTCATCGGCCGCAACGCCGTGGGCAGCGGCGTGCGCGTCGACCGGCTGATCGTCACCCCGACGACCATCCTGGTCGGCGTCTGCGCCGGCACGTTCTTCACGGTCGTCGCCTCGCTTCTGCCCGCCGTCACGGCGTCCCGCATCCCGCCGCTGGCCGCGCTGCGCGCCACGACCCTGGAGGCCGCCGTCCCCGGCCGCCGCCCGCTGCGCACGACGATCGCTCTTGTTCTGGCCGCCGGGGGTGGCCTGCTCATGCTCGCGGGCACTCGGGTCCCGGGCTTCAACGGCGTGCCGATCGTGTTCACCGGCGCGATCGGGGTCTTCACCGGCATCGTCATCGCCTCGCCGCTCATCGTGTCGCGGCTGACCGCCTGGGCCGGCTGGCTACCCGCCCGACTGCTGGGCGCCCCGGCCCGCCTGGCGGTCACCAACGCCCTGCGCAACCCGAAGCGCGTCGCCGCCACCACCAGCGCCCTCATGATCGGCCTGGCCCTCATGAGCGTCTTCAGCGTGCTGCTGGCCACCGCCCGCCAGCAGGCCGAGCAGGAGCTCGACGAGAACTTCGCCGTCGACTACATCATCAGCGGCGTCTACACCCCGGGCGGCCAGGCCCGCCGCGTGCCACTCGCGGTGACCGAGGTCCTGCGCTCACACAGCGAGCTCGCCGCGGTCGCCGCCGCCCGCAGCCGCGACGCCGACGTGGACGGCCACCGCGCCGAGGTCTGGTCGATGGAGCCCGGCGCCCTGGACACCGTCCTGCGCCCGGAGATCACCGCCGGCTCCGCCGCCGCCCTCCAGCCCGGCACGGTCGCCCTCAACCGCTTCTTCGCCGACGCCATCGGCGCCCGCGTCGGCTCCTCGGTCGAGGTGCGCTCCCGCACGCTGCGCGTCGCCGCCCTGTACGACGACGCCCCCACCGACGGCCAGGCCCTGGTCGACTGGAGCGACTACGCCGCCATCTTCGGCACCGGCGACCCCGACCAGGTCCTGGTGAAGGCCGCGGAGGGCGTGAGCCCGGAGGCCTCCCGGGCCGCCGTGGACGCGTCCCTGGCGTCGGCCCCGCTGACCCAGGTCTCCAGCCAGGCCGAGTGGCGCGCCCGCGTGACCGGCACCCTGGACGAGCAGCTCGGCGTCTTCTCCGCCCTGCTCGGCATGTCGATCGTCATCGGCCTGACCGGCATCGCCAACACCCTGGCCCTCTCGGTCCTGGAGCGCACCCGCGAGTCGGCCCTGCTCCGGGCGCTCGGCCTGTCCCGCGGCCAGCTCCGGGGCATGCTGGTCCTGGAGGCCATGCTGATGGCCGTGGTGGGCGCGGTGGTGGGCGTCGGCTTCGGGGTGCTCGTCGGTGTGTCGGCGTCGGTGGGCCTCATCCGCCAGTACGGCCACGGCAGCCCAGTCCTCCCGTACGGCCAACTCCTCCTCTACGTAGCCCTGGCCGCCGTGGCCGGCGCCATCGCGGCGCTGCTGCCGGCCCGCCGAGCGGCAAAGACCGAGGTGGCCGCCGTGATGGCGGCCGACTGACCACGGCTGGCTCCCGGATATGTCCGACGCTTCGCGCCTGACATATCCGACATTTCGGTTATGTCACCGTGAGTGAATGGCGCATCCGCATGGGGCCGCTCCATGATCGAGGGAGCGATTTGGCTGTCATAGCGACCAGATGTTTCCCTCGATCATGGAGCGGCCGACCGTGATCGGCGTTTCGGGCAGGCGCGCGGTGCGTTGGCCGGCAGACGTGGGGCGCTCGGCGTTGATCGGCGTTTGGGGACGGTGTGCGCACGGCGTGTGGGCCGGCCGATCGCGTGATCGGCATTTGGGCGGGTGCACGCACGATGCGCGGCGGGCCGACCGCGTGATCGGGGCGTTTGGGGCGGGTGCGTGGTGTGTTGCTGGCCGACGTGAGGCGGGGTGCTTGGCGTTGATCGGCATTTTGGGCGGTTGTGCGCACGGTGTGTGGGCTCGCCGGCCGCGTTGATCGGCGTTTGGGCGGGCGCGCGTACGGTGCGTGACCGGCCGGCCGCGTGATCGGCGTTTGGGCAGGCGCGTGGTGTGTTGCTGGCCGACGTGAGGGGGCGCTTGGTGTTGATCGGCGTTTGGGGCGGTTGCGCGCACGGTGTGTGGGCTCGCCGGCCGCGTTGATCGGCGTTTGGGCGATGCGCGCACGGTGTGCACCCGCCCGCCGACTGTGTGATCGGCGTTTGGGGTGGGCGGGTGCGCGCGGGTGGTTGCCGGCTCGGTGGCACTATGGCTGGTCGCCGGTGGGCGGTCCGACGCTGCTGTTGCCCGAGTTCACCCGGTCGGACAAATCACCCGAAATGTGCCGCCCCGGGGAGCGGTGGGTCTGGGTGAGGGGTCATGGCTCGCGGCCGTAACCGGCCACGCGGGACTTGCGCGGATGTCCGCACGTGGAGAGGTGGTCGCCCGGCGGCGGCGTGTGTGACCTTTTCCGCAGCGTGTCCGGCGACCGCTGCGGACAGTGGCCAAGCCGACCCCGCTGCCAGGGCTTTTTGTGACATTTCCCCCACCTCCCGCGCAAGGCTGAGCACGGTGGGTGACGCTTTTCACCGCCATTCTGAACCTACTCATGAGTAGCATACGGGTGGCGGCCCTGTTCCCGCGCGGGCTGAGCCGTAACGTGGGGCGCAAGTCGCCCGCGAAGGCGCGAGTGACTGTGAAGCAGGAGGACCTCGGACCACGATGAAGATCGTCGTACTCGTCAAGCAGGTGCCGGACTCCGGCGCGGATCGCAACCTGCGCAGTGACGACAACACCGTCGACCGCGCGTCGGCGAACAATGTGATCAACGAGATGGACGAGTACGCCATCGAGGAGGCGCTGCGCCTCCAGGAGGCGCACGGCGGGGAGGTCGTCGTCCTGACCGTCGGCCCTGACCGCGCCACGGAGTCGATCCGCAAGGCGCTCTCGATGGGGCCCGACGCGGCCGTTCACGTCGTCGACGACGCACTGCACGGCTCGTGCGCCGTCGCCACGTCGAAGGTGCTGGCCGCCGCCATCGCCCAGCAGAACGCCGACCTGGTCATCTGCGGTGCCGAGTCGACCGACGGCCGGGTGCAGGTGCTGCCGCACATGATCGCCGAGCGGCTGGGCATCGCGGCGCTGACCGGCGCCCGCAAGCTGACCGTCGAGGACGGCAAGGGCGGCTCCATCCTGACCATCGAGCGGCAGACCGACGAGGGCTACGAGGTCGTCTCGGCCGCCACGCCGGCGCTGGTGAGCGTGTGGGACACGATCAATGACCCGCGGTACCCCTCGTTCAAGGGCATCATGGCCGCCAAGAAGAAGCCGCTGCAGACTCTCTCGCTGAGCGACCTGGGCGTCCCGGCTGCTGAGGTCGGCTTCGACGGCGCGACCAGCACGGTCGTCGAGCACAGCAAGCGCCCGCCCCGCCAGGCCGGCAACAAGGTCGACGCGGGTGACGACGGCGGCGTGAAGCTCGTCGAGTACCTCGCCTCCGAGAAGTTCGTGTAAGGGGAGTCGCAACCATGGCTGAAGTACTGGTCGTCGTCGAGGCCTCCCCGAACGGGGTCAAGAAGGTCACCCTCGAGATGCTCACGCTGGCCCGCTCGCTCGGGCTCGGCGACGTGGCCGCCGTCGTCCTCGGTGGCGAGGGCGCCGCGGCGGGCGTCGTGGACAAGCTGGGCGAGTACGGCGCCGCGAAGGTGTACGCCGCGGAGAGTGCCGACCTGGCCGACTACCTGGTGGCGCCCAAGGCCACCGTGCTCGCGAACCTGATCAAGCAGGTGTCGCCAGCCGCCGTGCTCCTGCCGTCGTCGCAGGAGGGCAAGGAGATCGCCGGCCGCGTCGCCGTCAAGCTCGACAACGGCCTGCTCACGGACGTTGTCGCGGTGGAATCCGACGGTACCGCCACGCAGGTCGTCTTCGCCGGATCGACGATCGTCAAGTCGAAGGTCACCAAGGGTCTGCCCATCGTGACCGTGCGCCCGAACTCGCTGACCCCGGCCCCGTCGCCGGTCACCCCGGCCGTCGAGGCGGTCGCGGTCGCGGTCGAGGACCGGGACAAGCTGGCCAGGGTCGTCGAGCGCAAGGTCGAGGCCAAGGGCGCCCGCCCGGAGCTGGCCGAGGCCTCGATCGTCGTCTCCGGCGGCCGCGGCGTCGGCAGCGCCGACAACTTCAAGCTGGTCGAGGAGCTGGCCGACCTGCTCGGCGGCGCCGTCGGCGCGTCCCGCGCGGCCGTCGACTCCGGCTTCTACCCGCACCAGTTCCAGGTCGGCCAGACCGGCAAGACCGTGTCGCCGCAGCTGTACGTCGCGCTGGGCATCTCCGGCGCGATCCAGCACCGGGCCGGCATGCAGACCTCGAAGACGATCGTCGCGGTCAACAAGGACGCGGAGGCCCCGATCTTCGAGCTCGCCGACTTCGGCGTGGTGGGCGACCTGTTCAAGGTGGTCCCGCAGGCCGCGGAGGAAATTCGCAAGCGCAAGTGATCATCTGGTACCGCCAGGAAGAGCGCCCCTCGGGGCGCTCTTTCGCGTTCACGGCAGCCGGCCGCGCAGCAGGCTGTGCCCCGAGTGCCCCGCGTTGCCGTCGTGCGGCTCCGCCGAGATGTCCACCACGTTGAACCGCGCCAGGTCGAGCGTGCCCGGCACGGTGAGCTCCTGGTCGGCGCCGCTGCCCAGCACCCCGAGCGGCTGCACGCCGAGGCCCGCCGGGTCGAGCAGCCAGGCCTCGTAGTCCCCGTCGGCCCGCGCCGGCATGCCCTCGGCGTGGACGAGCAGCTTGCGGTCGCCGCCGGCGCTCACCAGGCACGCGTACCCGGTCAGCCCGGACGGCGCCCCCGGCACCGCTTCGAGCTCGACCCGAGGATCGCCGGCCCGGCACGCGGCGGGCGCGGGCCGGGCGGCACCCCCGCGGTCGTACAGCACCCCGGCCGTCACCCCGGCCCCCGCGACGGCCGCCCCGGCCGCGATGACGACGGTGGCCACCCAGCCGGGCCCCCGCCGCCCTGGTCTGGCCGGTGTGTCGACGACCTTCACGGGAGGCGGCAACGGTGGCAGGCGGCGCGGAGGAGGGTCTGAATGCAGGCTCACGGCAGGCGGCGGGAAGGCGCGGTCCGAGGTCGCCAGCTCCGCTCGGATGCGGTGCCACACGTGCTCCGGCGCGGGCGGGAGGTCGCGCAGCGGCTGCGTGCGGCGGCCCAGGCCGGCCACGCCGCGCAGCGAGGCCATGTCGGCGCGGCAGCGCTCGCACGAGTCCAGGTGGCCGGTCTCGTGCTGGTCCAGCGTCTCCTCACCGAGCGCGAGAAGGACCAGCCGCTCGGGCTCCAGGTGTGACACCGTCCACCTCCCATCGGTCGCGCAGCCGCGCCATACCGCGCCGCAGGTGACTCTTCACCGTGCCGAGCGGCAGGCCGGTCACGGCGGCGATCTGCTGGTGCGTCAGGTCGTCGTAGAACGCGAGCTCCAGCACCCGCCGCTGGTCGCCCGGCAGCTGGGCCAGCTCGTCGGCCACCACCAGCCGGTCCACGACCGCCTCCGGCGGGGCGGCGGCCGGCACGAAGAACGCGAGGCTACGGGCCGACTCGGCGATCCGGTCGTCGCGCGCCGCCGCGCGGAGGTGATCGACGATCTTGCGCCGGGCGATCCCGAGCAGCCAGCCGAGCAGCGAGCCGCGGGCCGGGTCGAAGCCCGCCCGGCCCAGCCAGGCCGCCACGAACGTCGCCTGCGTCACGTCCTCGGCGTCGGCCGCGCTGGAGAGGGTGCGGGCCGCGAGGTGGTGCACGGCGGGCCCGAAGCGCTCGTACGCCAGCCGGAGGGCGTGCTCGTCCCCGGCCTGGAACAACGCGGCGAACCGGTCGTCGGCCGAGGTCACAGCAGCCATCGCACGGGCACGTCCCTGACGGTAGCGGGTGTCGTCACCGGGTATTCGGCGCCGGGCACCCCCGCGGATGCACCCTCGGAGGTTTTCATACTGCGTGCACCGGTGAGGTGGTAAGGAGTGCCCGGCCGTTAGGCTGGGGCCGATGTCGTACCTCGACCATGCCGCCACCACGCCGATGCTCCCGGAGGCGCTCGACGCCTACGTCGCCACGGCGCGCGAAGTCGGCAACGCCTCGTCGCTGCACGCCCCCGGCCGCCACGCCCGCCGTCACGTGGAGGAGTCCCGGGAGCGCATCGCCGCCGCCCTCGCGGCCCGGCCGTCCGAGGTGATCTTCACCGGGGGTGGCACCGAAAGCGACAATCTCGCAGTAAAGGGCATCTACTGGGCGCGCCGCGGCGCCGATGCCACCCGCACGAAGGTAGTCGCCAGCGCCGTCGAGCACCACGCCGTGCTCGACGCCGTCGCCTGGCTGGAGCGGCACGAGCACGCCGACGTCACCTGGCTGCCGGTCGACGCGGTCGGCCGGGTGCGGCCCGAGTCGCTGGCCGAGGCGCTGGCCGGCGACGACGTCGCGGTCGCCACCGTCATGTGGGCCAACAACGAGGTCGGCACCGTCCAGCCGGTGGCCGCGCTCGCCGCGCTCGCGCTCGCCGCCGGCGTCCCCTTCCACACCGACGCCGTGCAGGCGGTGGGGCAGGTGCCGGTCGACTTCGCGGCGAGTGGCGCGGCCGCGCTGACAGTGAGCGGCCACAAGCTGGGCGGCCCGATCGGGGTCGGCGCGCTGCTGCTCGGCCGTGAGGTCGAGTGCACGCCGCTGGCGCACGGCGGCGGCCAGGAGCGCGACGTGCGCTCCGGCACGCTCGACGTGCCGGGCATCGTCGCGTTCGCGGTCGCCGTGGAGCTCGCGGTGAAGACGCAGCGCGAGACGGCCGAGCGCATCGGGCGGCTGCGCGACACGCTCGTCGAGCGGGTGCGCGAGGCCGTGCCGGACGCGATCCTCAACGGCGACGACAGCGACAACCGGCTCCCCGCCAACGCCCACTTCTCGTTCCCGGGCGCCGAGGGCGACGCCCTCCTGCTGCTGCTCGACGCCCAGGAGATCGCCTGCTCGACCGGCTCGGCGTGCTCGGCCGGGGTCGCGCAGCCCTCACACGTGCTGCTGGCGATGGGGGCCGACGACGCCCGGGCCCGCTCGTCGCTGCGGTTCACGCTCGGGCACACCTCGACGGTCGGGGACATCGACGCCCTGATCGCCGCGCTGCCCGGGGCGGTCGAGCGGGCCCGCCGCGCAACGGCCAGGTCGCGCTGACCGCTCGACACGACACGCCGTCCGCCGTCGGACCGAATCCCTCCGGGTGAAATTCCGACCGACGCCGGTGAATATCGCCAGGTGACGTGCCGGTGCAATTTGGTTACGGCGATGCTGGTGGTGATTTCCGGCCGCCCCGCGGCGGTGTCGCTTCTATGTTTGCGCGGTGTCTCTCGAAATCCCCGCCGCTGACGAAGTCACCGAGGTCATCCCAGCTGGCGACCGCGTGTCACCCGTTTTCGTGGATGCCACCGGCCGCCGTGGACGGTGGATACGAATGGCGTTCGGAATTGCCGGTGCAGGGACTCTGGTCTATGGCGGTCTGGTTGCCGCAAGTCTCGCCGGCGGCCCGCTGAAACCGCAGCAACTGCTCCCGTTCCCGGAGCTCGTGAACAACATTCCGGTCCTCGTGCCGACCCCGGAGCCGGCCGAGCCGGGCACGAACACCACGCCGCCGGCCAACCACCCCGGCACCGCCGCCAAGCGCCTGCCCGGCGCCGCGAAGCCCGGAGCCGCCGGCACGACCGCGCCGCCCGCCGTACTGCCACAGCCCGGCGTGCCGAGCACCGTCCCGACGACCGCCAACCCGCCCGTCGCCGAGGCGACCACGTCCGCGCCGCCCGCGCCCGTCCCGACCACGACGCAGCCGCCCCGGCCGAGCCCCGAGCCCACGACCGGGCCGCCGCCGCAGCCGAGCCCGACCCAGACCGAGGGCACCGCGCTGCCGGCCGAGACGCAGGGCGCGTCGCCGTCGGCGATCGTCCCGGTCGGCGGCAGCCCGTCGGCGAGCGGAGACGTGAGTCCGGCGTGATCCGCAGTGCCGGTAAGAAGACCCGGGGCAGGCCGCGGATCACCCGGTTCGTCGTCGGAGCGGTCCTGCTCAGCATGCTCGTCGGCGTGCTGCTCGTGGAGGCGTACGTCAATGCCGAGTTCCACCCGGACCACACCGGCGGCGGCGGTCAGCGCAAGCTGGTGCCCCGGGAGATCGCCGAGGGTGGCGCCATCATCGACACGCGGGGTGGCGCGGTCCACACGTACCGCATGCCCGCCAGGACCATCGCGCTCACTTTCGACGACGGCCCCGACCCGACGTGGACCCCGCGGATCGCCGCCGTGCTGCGCAAGCACCAGGTCAACGCCACCTTCTTCGTGGTCGGCACGCAGGTCACCCGCCACACAGGCATCGTCGCCGAGCTGTCCCTGGCCGGCGACGAGATCGGCATCCACAGCTTCACCCACCCCCGGCTCGAGGAGCTGCCGGCGTGGCAGCGCGACCTGGAGTACTCCCAGACCCAGCTCGCCGTCGTGCGCGCCACGGGCAAGAAGTCGGCGCTGCTGCGGCTGCCGTACTCGTCGAGCGCCGACGCCATCGACGACGCGAACTGGCCGCTGATCAGCGAGGCCGGCCGGCTCGGCTACCTGTCGATCATGACCGACGCCGACAGCCGCGACTGGAGCCGGCCCGGCGTCGACGCGATCGTGCGCGGCGCGACGCCGGAGGGCGACGCCGGGTCGATCGTCCTCATGCACGACGCCGGCGGTGACCGGGCCCAGACCGTGGCCGCGCTGGACAGGTTCATCCCGCTGATGCGCTCCCGGGGGTACACCTTCAGCACCATCTCGGAAGGCCTGGTCAAGGCCCTCGACGGCCAGCCCGTCAGCGCCGAGGCACAGGCGGCGCCCGACGACCGCCGGCGCGCGTTCGCGCTGGTCGCGGCGGTCCGGGTGGCGGACTGGGTGATGGACACGCTCGGCCTGCTCTTCCTGGTCGTCGGCCTGCTGACGATCGCCCGCACGGTCACCCTGTTCCTGCTGGCCGGCCGGCACGCGCGGCGGCGCCGGTCGAAGGACTGGGCCTGGGGACCGCCGGTCGACCTGCCCGTCTCGGTGGTCGTGCCGGCCTACAACGAGAAGGAGGGCATCGAGGCGGCGGTGCGCTCGCTGGCAAGCGGCGACCACCCCGGGGGCATCGAGGTCGTGGTCGTCGACGACGGCTCGACCGACAACACGGCCGCGCTCGCCGAGGGGCTGCGGCTGCCGAACGTGCGGGTCGTGCGCATCCCCAACGGCGGCAAGCCCAATGCCCTCAACGTCGGCGTCGCGCTGGCCAGGCACGACATCATCGTGATGGTCGACGGCGACACGGTCTTCGAGCCCGACGCGGTGCGGCACCTGGTGCAGCCGTTCGCCGACCCGTCCGTCGGCGCCGTGGCCGGCAACGTCAAGGTCGGCAACCGTGACTCGATCGTGGCCCGGTGGCAGCACATCGAGTACGTCATCGGCTTCAACCTCGATCGCCGGCTCTACGACATCCTGCGCTGCATGCCGACGATCCCGGGGGCGATCGGCGCGTTCCGCCGGGAGGCGCTGCGGGACATCGGCGGGATCAGCCACGAGACGCTGGCCGAGGACACCGATGCCACGATGGCGCTGTGCCGCTCCGGCTGGCGGGTCGTCTACGAGGAGCGGGCCCGCGCGTGGACCGAGGCGCCGAGCACCCTGCGGCAGCTGTGGCTTCAGCGGTACCGCTGGAGCTACGGCACCATGCAGGCGATGTGGAAGCACCGGCGGTCCCTGGTCGACGGGGGACCGTCGGGGCGCTTCGGCCGGGTCGGGCTGCCGTTCATCGCCTTCTTCGGCATCGCGCTGCCGCTGCTCGCGCCACTCATCGACATCATGCTCGTTTACGGGCTGTTCTTCTCCGGCTGGATGATCACGACCGGCCTGTGGCTGGCGATGCTCGCGATGCAGTTGCTGACCGCTGTCGTCGCGTTCCGGCTGGACAGGGAGCAGCTGCGGCCGCTGTGGGTGCTGCCGTTGCAGCAGTTCGTGTACCGCCAGTTGATGTACCTCGTCCTCATCCAGTCGCTCGGCACGGCACTCACCGGCGCCCGGCTGCGCTGGCACAAGCTGCACCGGGCCGGCTCGGCCGGCGCGTCGGCGAACCTGGCGCCGCCGCCTGCCGTGCCCAGGGGCGTGGCGAAGGTGGGGCGCGAATGATGACCAGGCGCCGCGCGCTCGGGCTCTCGATCTTCGCCGTGGTGTCGCTGGCCATGGCCGGCCTGGCGGCGAACCAGCCTGACGCGCCGTCGCCGTCGGTCAGGTCCGCCCAGGCCCGCGGCGAGACGCCCGCCGCGTCTCCGCCCGCCGCGTCTCCGTCCGCCGTGGCTTTGCCCGCCGCGCCGCGGCAGTCGGTGCGGGTGCCCGCCGGGCCGCGGATCCGCGGCGACCTCTCCGACCCGCAGAAGAAGGACATCGCCATGCGGCTCGTGTCCAGCGCGGAGAACTCGACGCTGGAGTGGACCACGCAGTACGCATACATCGAGGACATCGGCGACGGGCGGGGCTACACCGGCGGGATCGTGGGCTTCTGCAGCGGTACCGGAGACATGAAGGCCGTCGTCGAACGCTATTCGGCAGCCGTACCGCGCAGCCGGCTCGCCGCCTACCTGCCCGCACTCCGCCGGGTCAACGGCAGCGACTCCCACGCCGGCCTGGACCCGGGCTTCGCCGGGGAGTGGCGGGCGGCCGCGGCCGATCCGGCATTCCGGGCCGCGCAGGACGCCGAGCGGGACCGGATGTACTTCGGGCCGGCCCTGTCGCAGGCCAAGCAGGACGGCCTGCGCATGCTCGGCCAGTTCGTCTACTTCGACGCGATCGTGATGCACGGCGCGAACGCCCTGGTGAAGCTGCGTCGCACGGCCGCCGAGACGGCGCCGCCGCCGGCCCGGGGCGGCGACGAGGCGGCCTACCTGGAGGCGTTCCTCACCGCCCGCCTCGCGCTCATGGAGGCGGAGGAGGCGCACGAGGACGTCAGCCGGATCGAGGACGCCCAGCGGGTGTTCCTCCGCGAGCGCAACTTCGACCTCGACCCGCCCCTGCGCTGGAAGGTCTACGGCGACGCGTACGAGATCGGAGCCTGAGTAGGCTTGTGATGTGAAAGTGCTAGCGGCGATGTCCGGCGGGGTCGACTCGGCGGTCGCGGCGGCCCGGGCGGCGGCGGCCGGGCACGACGTGACCGGCGTGCACCTGGCGCTGGCCCGCAATCCTCAGACGTACCGTACGGGCGCCCGCGGCTGCTGCACGCTGGAGGACGCCCGGGACGCGCGCCGGGCCGCGGACGTGATCGGGATCCCGTTCTACGTCTGGGACATGGCGGAGCAGTTCCACGAGGACGTCGTGGACGACTTCGTGGCCGAGTACGCGGCCGGTCGCACGCCGAACCCGTGCCTGCGGTGCAACGAGAAGATCAAGTTCGCGGCCGTGCTGGATCGGGCGGTGGCGCTCGGTTTCGACGCCGTCGTGACCGGGCATCATGCCCGGCTCGGCGCTGACGGGCTGCTGCGGCGGAGCGTGGATCTGGGCAAGGACCAGTCGTACGTGCTGGCCGTGCTCACCGCTGCGCAGCTCTCGCGGGCGGTGTTCCCCCTCGGCACGTCCACGAAGGCCGCTGTCCGCGGCGAGGCCGCTTCGCGTGGGCTGGCCGTTGCCGACAAACCGGACAGTCATGACATTTGCTTTATTTCTGACGGCGACACCCGGCGGTTCCTGTCCGATCGACTGGGGTCCTCGCCGGGTGACATCGTCGACGCCGTGAGCGGTGACGTCATCGGGCAGCACTCCGGTGCCTACGCCTACACCGTCGGGCAGCGCCGGGGGCTGGACCTGCGGGTGTCGGCGCCGGACCGGAACCCGAGGTACGTCCTGTCCATCACCCCGCTGACGAACACCGTCACGGTCGGGCCGGCCGCCATGCTGGACGTGTCCACAGTGGTCGGTGAGCGTCCGGTGTGGATGGTGCCGTCGACCACCGTGTCGTGCGAGGTGCAGATGCGGGCGCACGGCGAGACGATCCCGGCCACGGTGCGGGTGCAGGACGACCGGCTGGTCGCCACGCTGGCGCGACCGGCCCGCGGGATCGCCACCGGGCAGGCGATCGTGTGCTACGAGCCGTCGCCCGACGGCGACATCGTGCTCGGTTCGGCGACGATCGCGGAGACCTCGTGAGCTTTCCCTGGCCGGCCGGGTCCGCCACCGGCATCGGGTCCATGCCCGGCACCGACATCGCGGAGGCGCAGCGGATCGTCCTCGGGGAACTGCCCGACCTGCCCCACCTGCCGGAGCTGCCCGAGCGCGGCCCAGGCGCCGACATGATCGGGCGCGGTGGGGCCTTCCTGGTCGAGCTGCCCATCGAGCTGTACGCGGCCCGCTGGCGCCTGGCGGCCCGGCCCGGCCACGACCTGCGGGTCGCTCTCGACTACCTCGATCGCGACCTGGACACGATGACGGAGCTCGCGGGGGAGTACACCGGCCCGTTCAAGGTCCAGGTCCCCGGCCCGTGGACGCTCGCCGCGTCGATCAGCCTGCCGATCGGGGGCGCGGTCCTGCGCGATCCCGGCGCCACCCGCGACCTGGCGGCGTCGCTGGCCGAGGGGGTGCGCCAGCACGTCGCGTCCGTGCGGGCGCGGCTGCCGCACGCCTCCGTGCTGTTGCAGGTCGACGAGCCGTCGCTGCCGGCGGTGCTGGCCGGCCGCGTGCCGACCGAGAGCGGGTTCGGCACGCTGCGCTCGGTGGACGTTTCCCTGGCCCGGTCGGTGCTGTCCGATCTTGTGTCCGCGGCGGGTGCGCCGGTGGTGGTGCATTGTTGTGCGCCTTCGGTACCGCTTCCGCTGCTCTCCTCGGCCGGCGTCGCCGGTGTGGCGCTGGACCTCTCGCTGGTCTCCGATCTGGATGCGCTGGGCGAGTTCCTGGATCTCGGATTGGGCCTGTTCGCCGGTGTGACCGGCTCGTCGGCGGCCATGGCCTCCTCCGCGCGGGATCTCTGGCGCAAGCTGGGCTTCCCGGCCGGGTCGCTGGCCTCCCAGGTGGTGATCACGCCGCCGTGCGGGATGGTCCGTCCCCCGGTCCTGAAGGCGCTGCGTGACGCCGGTCGCCGGCTGTCGGAGGAGTGAGTTTTTGTCGTACCCGGGCGGTAAGTTGCTGGCATGAGCGAACTCGAGGCCGAGCCGACCCCCGAAGCGCGTCAGCGGCACGCGGAGCTGGCCCGGGAGCTGGACGAGCATCAGTATCGCTACTACATCCTCCAGTCGCCGAGCGTCGACGACTCGCTCTATGACCGGCTCATGCGTGAGCTGGAGGCGATCGAGGCCGAGTTCCCGGCGCTGCTCACCCCCGACTCGCCGAGCCAGCGCGTCGGGGGCACGTTCTCGACCGACTTCGCCGCCGTCACGCACGCCGAGCGGATGCTCAGCCTCGACAACGCGCTCGACGACGACGAGCTCAACGCCTGGGTCGACCGGGTCGAGCGCGACGCCGGCTCCCAGCCGAAGTATCTGTGCGAGCTGAAGATCGACGGGCTGGCGGTCAACCTCACCTATCGCGACGGCCGGCTGGTCCGGGCCGCGACCCGCGGCGACGGGCGCACCGGCGAGGACATCACGCTCAACGCGCGCACGATCCGCGACATCCCGGAGCGGCTCATGGGCGACGACGTGCCCGCGCTGCTGGAGGTCCGCGGCGAGGTGTTCTTCACGCTCGCCGGCTTCGAGGAGGTCAACGCGGCCCAGGTCGCGGCGGGGGAGCGGCCGTTCGCCAACCCGCGCAACGCGGCCAGCGGCAGCCTCCGCCAGAAGGACCCGCGCATCACCGCGTCCCGGCCGATGCGCATGCTGGTGCACGGGTTCGGCGCCCGGGAGGGGTTCAACCCGGCGGCCCAGTCCGAGGCCTATGAGCTGATGCACGCCTGGGGCCTGCCGACCTCGGAGCGCTGGCAGGTGTTCGACGACCTCAAGGGCGTCCGGTCCTACATCGCGGAGTATGGCGAGAAGCGCCACAAGATCGAGCACGAGATCGACGGCGTGGTCGTGAAGATCGACCAGATGTCGATCCAGCGTCGCCTCGGCTCCACCAGCAAGGCGCCGCGCTGGGCGATCGCGTTCAAGTATCCGCCCGAGGAGGCCATGACGAAGCTCCTCGACGTCGAGGTCAACGTCGGCCGCACCGGCCGCGTGACCCCGTTCGCCGTCATGGAGCCGGTGTTCGTCGGCGGCGTGACCGTGGCCCAGGCGACCCTGCACAACGCGCAGGAGGTCGTGCGCAAGGGCGTCCTCATCGGCGACACGGTCGTCATCCGCCGCGCCGGCGAGGTGATCCCGGAGGTGCTCGGCCCGGTCGCCGACCGCCGCGACGGCACCGAGCGCGCGTTCGTGATGCCCACCCACTGCCCGTCCTGCAAGACGCTGCTCGCCCCGGAGAAGGAGAGCGACGTCGACATCCGCTGCCCCAACGCGCGCTACTGCCCGAGCCAGCTGCGCGAGCGCCTGTTCGGCCTGGCCCACCGCAACGCGCTCGACATCGAGGCCCTCGGCTGGAAGTCCGCCGCCGCCCTCCTCGACGGCGTGATCGTCAACGAGAGCGAGCTGTTCGACGTCACCGCCGACCGCCTGCGCGAGTCCCCGTTCTTCGTCAACCAGGACGGCTCCCTGAGCAGCAACGCCCAGCAGCTCCTGCTCAACCTGGAGGAGGTCAAGCAGCGCCCGCTGGCCCGCGTCCTGATCGCCCTGTCGATCCGCCACGTCGGCCCGACGGCGGCGGTGGCCCTCGCCAACTCCCTGGGCTCCATGGAGGCCATCGCCAACGCCACCACGGAGGAACTGGTCTCGGTCGAGGGCGTAGGCCCGACGATCGCCAAGGCCGTCCACGACTGGTTCACGGTCGACTGGCACCGCGAGTGGGTCGACCGCTGGACCGCCGCCGGCGTCCGCATGGTGGAGGAGCGCACCGAGGCGGGCCCCCGCCTGCTGGACGGCATCACGGTGGTCGTGACGGGCTCCCTGGAGAAGTATTCGCGCGACCAGGCCACGGAGGCCATCACCTCCCGCGGCGGCAAGGTGACCGGCTCGGTCTCGAAGAAGACCCACTTCGTGGTGGTGGGCGAGTCCCCGGGCTCGAAGGCCGACAAGGCCGCAACGCTGAAGGTCCCGATCCTCGACGAGGCGGCATTCGACCTGCTCCTGCACGAGGGCCCGGACGCCGCAAGGGCCGCCGCCGAGGCAACCCCGGACGAGTAGCCCCCGCAAGGCCCTGGCCGTGACCGTGGTCACGGCTGGGCTGGGGCGGCTGGCTGGGTGGGGCGGCCGGGCTGGACTCGCCCAGGGCCACGGCGGCGGCCCACTGCCGCCGCGCCGCGACGAGCACGGCGGTTTGCGCACGGGGCGTTGGCGGCCCGCGTCAATCCCGGGCGAGCTTCTGCCGCCTGTCGGGCCCACGCGTCATACGCTGCC
Organism: Dactylosporangium sp. AC04546; assembly: GCF_022095675.1. GTDB lineage: Bacteria > Actinomycetota > Actinomycetes > Mycobacteriales > Micromonosporaceae > Dactylosporangium. The sequence continues at coordinate 129,467 of NZ_JAHYSG010000017.1, forward strand.
TTGTCTGGTCCGCCGAGAGCCTGACAAGGCTTGCCCGGTCAGCCGCCTCCCACACGGTGCCCTCCCCGCGCGGTCCTGCCCCGTGTTGTAGTCCCCCGTCGGCCCGTCTCCCGCGGGCCGAGTCGGCCGCGCGCACGGTGAGCGGCCGGGTCATGTTTGCCGGCTCGAGTCCCGCGGGCACGTGTCCCGTGCGGCTCGTGTCCCGTGCGGCTTGTCTTCCGCGGGGCCCATTCCTGCCGGGCTTGTCTTCTCGCGCGGCCTGTCTCTCGTGGACCGTCCTCTGGGCGGCTGAGTCCCCTTGCCGCTGCGTCGAAATGTTCCGATTATCCCTATGATGCCGGTTCGAACCGCCGCCATTGCGTGGCTGTCGGCGGGGTTTCCATGATCAATGGAGACTTTTGGCTGTCATGGCAGCCAGATTGCGCCATCGATCATGAGTCGCGGCGGGTTTGCAGCGCCCCTTGGTCAGACGTTTCCGCGATCATGGAATCGTTCCAAAACAAAGACCTTAGTCGATTTGAGGCCGTGACGCTGTGTTCGGAAATGGTTACTGCGTAAGGATATTCAAGCCGATCTGTCCACTGTGGCATCGCCCGGTCGGCTGATTCGTGGACGGCTTGTGCATCGATTCCGCATCCTTCCCGCGCATCGTCCGTCAGTGGGTGCAGGCTCGCAGAGCGTGCCAGAAAGCCGGTCGGGGCAGATGGGGGGAACGCGACAAATGGAGCAGAGCGCGCTGCGGAACACCGCGCCTCCGCGGCACGCACGGCGGTTCTTCGCGTACGTCGCCTGTGTCGTGGTCGCCGCGCTCGGGATTCTCGTGGTCAGCCTGTTCGCCGGCGGGGTGCCGGAGCGGCTGCCCACCGCGTTCTGGCTGTTCGCCGTGCTCGCGCTCGCGGCCGACACGCCCTGGTTCGCGCAGGGGGCGCGGGAGGACTCCTTCCTCGCGTTTCCGTCGATCTGCTTCACGTTCGCGATCCTGCTCCAGTTCGGGTTCACGCCAGCGGTGCTCGTACAGCTCGGGGCCGTGGTCGTCGCCGCGGTCTGGCTGCGGCACACCATGTGGCGGGCCGCGTTCAACGCCGCGCAGTACCTGCTGTCGTTCGCCGCCGCCACCGCCGTGCTGCACGCGACCCTGATGCCCGAGGTGGGCCTCGAGGTGCACGCGCTGTTCGCCCTGCACTCCGCGGTGCCGTGGATCGTGGTCGCGGCGGTCGCCTGGTTCCTGCTCAACAACCTGCTCGTGTCCACCGCGATCTGGCTGCGGTTCGGGGGCGGCTGGCGGGCCGGGTTCCGGCGGGCGCTCGTCGCCGACGCGTTGTCCACGGGCGCGCTGCTGTTGTCGGCGCCCGGGCTGGTCGCCGCCGCGCACGTCAGCATCCTGCTCGTGCCGCTCGCGCTTGTGCCGCTGTTCGCGGTACGACGGATGGCTCGGCTCGCCATGCAGCGGGCGCTGGCCGCCCGGCGGGATCCGCTCACCGGGCTCGCGAACCGGGAGGCCCTCGAGCGGGCGGTGGGGGCCTGGCTGCAGGAGCACGCCGAGCGGGCCGAGGGCGGCGCGGCCGACCGGCGCCTCGCCCTGCTCCTGCTCGACCTGGATGGGTTCAAGCAGGTCAACGACTCGCTCGGGCACCGGGTCGGGGACCGGCTGCTGGTGGAGGTGGCGCGGCGGCTCACCACGGCGGCCGGGGACAACCTCGTCGGGCGGCTCGGCGGCGACGAGTTCGCCATCGTGGTACCACATCTTCGGGACACCGCGGAGGCACGGGCGCGAGCGGCCGAGATCATGGCCGCGCTGGCCGAGCCGGTGCTCCTCGACGGTCTGCCGATCGACGTCGGCGGCTCGGTGGGGGTGGCCGTCTACCCGGAGCACGGCGGGAGCTTCGAGGAGCTGATGCAGCACGCCGACGTGGCGATGTACGACGCGAAGGCGCGCGGGGACAACCTCGCGGTGTACGCGCCCGAGTCGGACCACAACTCGCCGGAGCGGCTGAGCCTGCTCGCCGACCTGCGGTGGGCGCTGGAGTCGCCGGAGAACTCCGGGATCGCGCTGTACTACCAGCCGCAGGTCGAGCTGGCGACCGGCGCCGTCGTCGGGCTGGAGGCGCTGCTGCGCTGGCAGCATCCGGAGCGCGGGCCGGTTGACCCCGAGGAGCTCATCAAGGTCGCCGAGCACAGCGCCGTCATGCGGCTGCTCACCCTGCGGATCGTCGACGAGGCCGTCGGGCAGCTCGCCGCCTGGGGCGCGGCGGCCGGCGACGTGCGCGTGGCGATCAACGTCAGCGTGCGTGACCTGCACACGGGTGAGATCGCCGAGCGCATCGAGACGCGCCTGCGGGAGTTCGCCGTGGACCCCTCGCGGCTGGAGTTGGAGATCACCGAGAGTGCGCTGATGGCCGACCCGCGCCGGGTGCTGGCCACGCTGGCCCGCCTGGAGCGCCTGGGTGTGGCGATCGCGTTGGACGACTTCGGTACCGGCTACTCCTCGATGCTGCATCTGCGGAGGCTCCCGCTCGCCGAGGTCAAGATCGACCGCTCCTTCGTGCTGGGAGTGGCGACCGACCCGGACGACGCGGCGATCGTGCGGTCGATGATCGATCTTGCCCGGGCCCTCGGGCTGCGGGTCGTGGCGGAGGGCGTCGAGGACGAGCCGACCTGGCGGATGCTCGTCGAATCGGGCTGTGACCTCGCCCAGGGGTGGTACTTCGCCCGCCCGATGCCACCCGCGCAGTTGATCGACTGGCTCACGCGGCGGAATCAATCCGTGGCCGTGCACAACACATAACCGCCACGAAATAGACTCGTCGGGTTGACGACCGCATGTCACGCTGCGTCAAGCCGACGACCTAAGGAGTACCGCGCCGATGGCCACGATTTCCCGCGAAGAGGTGGCGCATCTCGCGCGCCTCGCGCGGCTTGCCGTCACCGAAGACGAGCTCGACACCTTTGCCGGGCAGCTCGACGTGATCCTGCAGGCCGTCGCCCAGGTGGGCGAGATCGCGGCGGTCGACGTGCCGCCGACGTCCCACTCGGTCCCGCTGACCAACGTGTTCCGTGACGACGTCGTCGAGCCGAGCCTGTCGCGCGAGGACGCGCTGGCCATGGCGCCCGACACCGCCGAGGACCGCTTCCGCGTCCCGCGGATCCTGGACGAGGAGGCCTAGTCCGATGAGTGACGTCACCAAGCTGACCGCCGCGGAGCTGGGCCGCAAGCTCGCCGCGAAGGAGGTGTCGGCCGTCGAGGTCGCCACCGCCCACCTCGACCGGATCGCCGCCGTCGAGGGCAAGGTCCACGCGTTCCTGCACGTCGACCGCGACGGCGCGCTGGCCGCCGCGAAGGCCGTCGACGACCAGCGGGCCAAGGGCGCCGAGCTCGGGCCGCTGGCCGGCGTGCCGATCGGCGTCAAGGACGTGATCACCACCAAGGGCGTGCCGACCACGGCCGGGTCGAAGATCCTCGAGGGCTGGCGCCCGCCATACGACGCGACGATCACCACCCGGCTGCGCCAGGCCGGCCTGGTCATGCTCGGCAAGACCAACATGGACGAGTTCGCGATGGGCTCGTCGACCGAGTACTCCGCGTACGGGCCGACGTACAACCCGTGGGACACCACCCGCATCCCCGGCGGCTCCGGCGGTGGCTCGGCCGCGGCCGTCGCCGCGTACGAGGCTCCGCTCGCGATCGGCACGGACACCGGTGGCTCGATCCGCCAGCCCGCCGCCGTGACCGGCACCGTGGGCGCGAAGCCGACCTACGGCGGCACCTCGCGGTACGGACTCATCGCCTTCTCCTCCTCGCTCGACACCCCGGGGCCCTGCGCCCGGACCGTCGAGGACGCGGCCCTGCTGCACGCCGTCATCGGCGGTCACGACCCGCGCGACTCGACGTCGATCCCGCAGCCGATGCCCGACGTGGTCGGCGCGGCGCGGCTGGGCGCGACCGGCGACCTCAGCGGCGTGCGGCTCGGCCTGGTGCAGGAGTTCTCCGGCGAGGGCGCCGAGCCGGGCGTCGCCGCCGCGTTCCGCGAGTCGGTCGACGCGCTGGTCAAGCTGGGCGCCGAGGTCGTCGAGGTGTCGTGCCCGAGCTTCAAGTTCGCGCTGCCGGCGTACTACCTGATCGCGCCGAGCGAGTGCTCGTCCAACCTCGCCCGCTTCGACGGCGTGCGGTACGGGCTGCGGACCGGCGACGACGGCCAGCACTCGCTGGAGGAGGTCATGTCGCTGACCCGCGACGCGGGCTTCGGCCCCGAGGTCAAGCGGCGCATCATCCTCGGCACCTACGCGCTGTCCGCGGGCTACTACGACGCCTACTACGGCCAGGCCCAGAAGGTGCGCACGCTGATCACGCGGGACTTCCAGGCGGCCTTCGAGGCGGCAGATGTACTGCTGGCGCCGACCACGCCCTTCGTGGCGTTCCCGCTGGGGTCGCGGACGTCCGATCCGTACCAGATGTACCTGGCGGACCTCTTCACGATTCCGTCGAACCTGTACGGCGGACCGGCGATCTCGGTGCCGGCCGGGCTGTCGGAGGGGCTGCCGGTAGGCCTGCAGATCATGGCCCCGACGATGGCCGACGACCGGATGTACCGCGTCGCCGCCGCGCTGGAGTCGACGATTCCGCCGTTGACCCCGCCCGCGCTGTAGCGGACATGGGCGGCCGTTGCTGCACGGCCGCCCATCGTCGCTCAGCCGCGGCTGCCCTGCCGCCAGGAGAACGGGCCGGGCAGATCGACGCGGTTCTTCTTGCTCCGCGAGTTCCACGACCAGGGGCCCAGCTTGAAGCTCCACGAGGAGAACCCGTCCTGCGTGAAGTGGAAAATGAACGGGCCGAACTTCTTGCTCTTCCGAAACTGCACAGGCATTTGTCGCTCCTCTCCAGGTTGCCAAGTGATACCCAATGCCGTGCGTGGATACACCAAGGCTGAAAGCAGGCGAAGACAATGAGCACCGTAACGCAGCTGTCGTACGAGGAGGCGGTGGCCCGGTTCGAGCCGGTCATCGGCCTGGAGACCCACGTCGAGCTGGGCACCAACACCAAGATGTTCTGCGGCTGCCCGACCGCGTTCGGCGCCGAGCCCAACACGCAGGTCTGCCCGGTCTGCCTCGGCCTGCCCGGCGCGCTGCCGGTCGCCAACCGCGCCGCGATCGAGGCGACGATCCGCATCGGCCTCGCGCTCAACTGCTCGATCGCGCCGTGGGGCCGGTTCGCGCGGAAGAACTACTTCTACCCGGACATGCCGAAGAACTTCCAGATCAGCCAGTACGACGAGCCTCTGTGCGTCGACGGGTACCTCGACGTCGACATGGACGGTTCACTGGTGCGGATCGGCATCGAGCGGGTGCACCTGGAGGAGGACACCGGCAAGACCCTCCACGTCGGCGGCGCGACCGGCCGCATCCACGGCGCCACCGAGTCCCTCGTCGACTACAACCGCGCCGGCATTCCGCTCGTCGAGATCGTCACCAAGCCGGTCCCCGGCACGGGCGCCCGCGCCCCCGAGATCGCCCGCGCCTACGTCACCGAGCTGCGCGACGTCATCCGCTCCCTCGGCGTCTCCGACGTCCGCATGGAGCAGGGCTCCCTGCGCTGCGACGTGAACACGTCCCTGAACCGCCCCGGCGCCGACTGGGGCACCCGCACCGAGACCAAGAACGTCAACTCGCTGCGCAGCGTCGAGCGCGCCGTCCGCTCCGAGATCATCCGCCAGTCCGGCGTCCTGGAGTCCGGCGGCACGATCACCCAGGAGACCCGGCACTTCCACGAGGACACCGGCGAGACGACCTCGGGCCGCAGCAAGGAGACCGCGACCGACTACCGGTACTTCCCGGAGCCCGACCTGGTCCCCCTCGCCCCGGCCGCTGATTGGGTCGAGTCGCTTCGTCTGGGGCTGCCCGAGCTGCCCCGGGTCCGGCGGGCCCGGCAGCAGGCCGAGTGGGGCTTCTCCGACCTGGACATGCAGTCGGTGGTCAACGCGGGCGCCGTCGAGCTCATCTCTGCCACGGTCGCGGCCGGCGCCTCCGCCGCCGCGGCCCGCAAGTGGTGGCTGGGCGAGCTGGCCCGCAAGGCCAACGAGACGGAGACCGAGCTGGAGTCGTTGGGCGTGACCCCGGCGGCCGTCGCCGAGCTTCAGGGCCTTGTCGACTCGGGCAAGATCAACGACAAGCTGGCCCGCCAGGTCCTTGAAGCCGTCATCGCCGGCGAGGGCACCCCGACGGAGATCGTCGCGGCCCGTGGCCTGGAGGTCGTGTCGGACGAGGGCGCCCTGACCGCAGCCGTCGACGAGGCGATCGCCGCGAACCCGGACATCGCCGCGAAGGTCCGCGACGGCAAGCTGGCCGCGGCCGGCGCCCTGGTGGGCGCGGTGATGAAGTCCACCGGCGGCAAGGCCGACGCGAAGACCGTTCGCGAGCTGATCATCGCCCGCTTGACGTCCTGACCCGCTGGTTGCCTCGTTGAGGGGGCGGCGCCCGAACGGGGGCGCCGCCCCTTTCGCTATCGCGGCTCGCCGTTCTCGCCGCTCAGCTTGACTTCTGTCGGTCGACCGACCGACTTCTGTTCGCAGCGTCGGTCGGTCGCTCGACCAAATCTGTGTGCGCGGTGTTGATCGGTCGACCGACCGAATCTCCTTGCGCGGTGTCGGTCGGTCGCTCGACCGAGTGTCTTGCGCGGTGTCGGTCGGTCGCTCGACCGAGTGTCTTGCGCGGTGTCGGTCGGTCGCTCGACCGAGTGTCTTGCGCGGTGTCGGTCGGTCGCTCGACCGAGTGTCTTGCGCGGTGTCGGTCGGTCGCTCGACCGAGTGTCTTGCGCGGTGTCGGTCGGTCGCTCGACCGAGTGTCTTGCGCGGTGTCGGTCGGTCGACTGACCGAATCCTCCTGCGCTTCGTGATCCTCCTGCGCTTCGTGCGCGGTGTCGGTCGGTCGCTCGACCGAGCCTCTTTGCGCATCGTTGGTCGGTCGACTGACCGAATCCTTCTGTGCTTCGTGTGTGGTGTCGGTCGGTCGCTCGACCGAGTGTCTTGCGTGGGGTTGGTCGGTCGACTGACCGAATCCTTCTGTGCTTCGTGCGTGGCGTTGGTCGGTCGATCGACTGAGCCTGCCTGCGCGGCGTTGGTCGGTCGACTGACCGAAACGCCCCCTGGACGCCCAGTTCGGTCGGTCGACCGACCGAACTCCCTCCGTAAGTTTGGTCGGTCGACTGACCGACGCGGTGGGCCCGAGCACAGGCGACACAGGGCGAGAGCAACAAAGCGATCCGCGCTCCCCGGAGCGGCTTCCCCGCATCCTCCATGATCAAGGGAAACTTCTGGTCGCTATGACAGCCAGATGTTTCCCTTGATCATGGACAGCGGCCGAGCCTCAGGAGCGGGACGGCGACGGCGACGCCGTCAACGAAGGCGACGGTGAGGACAGTGACGGCGACGGAGTCGCGCCCGCCTTGGTGTCCTCGGGCACGATTCGCCGCTGGAGCGCCACCTCGGTCAGTCCTGTGCCGCCGACCTGAATGTCGTCGTACGCGGTCAGCTTGCGGTCCTTGTCGAAGTACAGGATGGAAAGCGCCAGCGGCAAAGGCTTCTCGCTCTCCAGCCCGCGCAGGCCCGCGCCGCCCGTCGAACCCTCGACCATCAGCAGCGTGCGGTCCCGCAGAGGAGGCTGCGGCGAGACTGACGGCGACGCGGACGGTGATCCGGACGGTGATCCGGACGGCGACGCGGATGGCGACTCCGAGGGGAGGACGATGGGGGCGGCGACCGGGCCGTACGGGTCCAGGCGCGTGATCGAGCGCTGGTGCCGGTGCCCGGCCAGGACCAGCGGCACCGTGCCGGCCAGGGGCTGGGCGGCCACCGGGTCGTGGACGAGCGCCACGTCGACGGGTTTGCCGCTGGAGCGGATCTTCTCGGCCAGCAGTTGGCCCGAGCTGACGACCTGCTGGTGCTGCTCGTCGTTCGTCGCGTCGGTGGACTTGTCGGGGGTGAACCGCGGATCGCCGATGCCGGCGAAGGTCAGGCCGTCGACCGTCTTGATCGAGTCGTCGAGGACGATCGCGTTGGGCTGGCGGCCTACGGCGGCCGCGGTGACCGTCGAGTCGTGGTTGCCGCGGACGTAGATGTACGGGATCTTGAGGCGGCTGATCTCGTTGACGTAGGACGCCTCGGGCTCGCTGCCCCAGTCGTTGATGTCGCCGGTGTCGACGATGATGTCGACGGCGAACTGGTCGGCCACCGACCGGATCACGCCCCACGCCGCCGGGTTGAGGTGCAGGTCGGAGATGTGCAGGACCTTCGTCGTGCTGGTGTTCGGCTCGTAGACCGGCAGGGCGGAGATCGTGCCGTAGAGCTTGCTGACGTTGAGCACGAGCTTCTGCAGCTGCGCGCGGTACTCCTCGTAGCGGTCGGTGATCCGCCGCGCGTCACCGATGATGGCGGGCGCGTTGACGAGCAGGCCGCGGTAGGTCGGCTCCTGGATCGCGGCCGGCTTGAAGGTGTACGCGGTCGCGGCGCCGGTCGAGGCGAGCACCGCGATCACCACGAAGCCGGCGATGGCCGTCTCGCGGCGGGCCCGGAACACCAGGCCGACCAGCAGCATCGCGCCGAGGATCCCGGAGCCGGCGGTCTGCAGGGCGAGGCGGCGCACGCCCAGGTTGAGCTGGTCGACCGCGTCGTGGCTGACCTGCTCCAGGTTGCCGCCCCCGGCGACGACCGCCCGGGTGCGCGCCTCGTCGAGCGACTCCAGCCGGATGCGCAGGTGGGCCGGGCCGTCGTGGCTGTCGAGCTCCAGCGAGCCGAGCGGCGGGATCTCGACGGACGTGTCGCCGTACCACGACGGGACCAGCGACAACTGCGCCCGGAACGGGCCGATGTCCTGGGTGGTGGTGCCGCCCAGCGTGACGCCGATGAACATGCCGATCACGGCCACGGCCACGACCAGCACGCCGTGCAGGATCCGTTTGGTCCGGGCGAACCGGGGCAGCGGCGGATGGTGGCGCCGCCCGGCGGCCATGACGATCGCCCGGCGGCGGACCCGGGTGGCCGCCACAGCGGCCCGTCGGCGGAACGGTGACGTCAACTCTTTCCGGCCTCACCGACGTTGCTGATCACGATGCGCAGGATCTTGTCGTCGTCGGGCTTCGGGTTGCCGCGACCGTCCTTGTTGGACGTCGAGACCCAGACGCTGCCGTCGGGCGAGAGAGCAGCCGCGCGCAGCCGGCCGTGCGTGCCCTTCAGCAGCGCCACCGGCGCGCCGAAAAGTCCGCCCGCCTGCGTGACCTGCATGACGTACAACCGCTCGCCCTTCAGACATGAGGTCACCAGGTAGCCGTGCGTGAAGGCCAGGCCCGAGCACGACGCCTCGGAGGTCTTCCAGACCTGGATCGGATTGGTGTACTTCGGATCCGTGCCCTTGCCCTCGACGGCCGGCCAGCCGTAGTTCTTGCCCGGTTCGACCACGTTGAGCTCGTCCCATTCGCCGGCGCCGAACTCCACCGCGTACAGCCGCTGGTTGTCGTCCCAGGTGAAGCCTTGCACGTTGCGATGTCCGTAGCTGTACACCGCGGTTCCGAACGGGTTACCGGGGGCCGGCTTGCCGTCGGCCTGGATGCGCAGGATCTTGCCGCCGAGGCTGGTGAGGTCCTGCGCGTTCTCCGGCTTGGCGGCGTCGCCGGTGGCCACGTAGAGGAACCCGTCGGGGCCGAAGTGGATCTGGCCGCCGTTGTGGATCCCGGACTTCGGGATGCCGGTCAGGATCGGCTGCGGCGGCTGGCCGAGCACGAGCCTGGCGACCCGGTTGTCGTCCTTGGCCGTGTAGTAGACGAACACCGTCTTGTCGGTCTCGTAGTTGGGCGAGACGGCGATGCCCATGAGCCCGCCCTCGCCGCCCGGCACGACCTCGTCGATCTTCTGGAGCTCGGCGACCTGGAGCCCGTCGGAGGTCTGCTCCTTGCCGACCTTGAGGAGCCGCTTGGTGTCACGCTCGGTGACGAGTGCGGAACCGTCCGGCAGGAACGCGATGCCCCACGGCACCGACAGCCCCTTCGCCAGGACGGTCGTGGCGACCTCGGCCTGGCCGCCGTCGTCGTCACCGTTCGAGGCGGAGACGGAGGGGTACGGCGAGAGCTTGGGCGGCGAGCCCAGCTCATCGGGCGGGGGAGGGCCGAACGAGCAGGCAGCGAGGGCCAGGACCGCCGGCAGCGTGCAGGCGGCCAGCAGGCTACGGCCAAGGTGTCGGTGGGTCCGGGCGCTCACCCGGCCAAGACTAGCTTCAGTCACAACGTGACGAGCCGCCTGGCGTACCACGCGTTCCAGTCCTCATCATCAACCCATGAAGGTGTGGATTGCCCACGAGGCCGGGCGCGACCTGCTCGGCCCGCTGCCCGAAGGCTCCGTCGTCGAGGTCATGCCGGCGCCGGGCGAGCTGCCGTCGGACCCCGCCGACGTGGTCTTCTGGGTCCCGCCGTTCCTGGCCAAGCCCGATGTGGTGGCGCTGGTCGAGCGGATGCCGGCGCTGCGGGTCGTGCAGCTCATGACGGCCGGCGCCGATGCCTGGGTCGGCCGGCTGCCGCAGCGGGTGACGCTGTGCGACGCGCGGGGCGTCCACGACTCGCCGACCGCGGAGTGGGTCGTCGCCGCGATCCTGTCCTATCTGCGGTGTTTCCCGGAGTTTGTCCGGGCCCAGGAGCGCGGGCACTGGGGGTACCGCCAAACCCCCGAACTCGCCGGCAAGCGCGTCCTCATCGTCGGCTCCGGCTCGATCGGCCGGGCGCTGGAGGCGCGGTTGCTGCCGTTCGAGGTGTCGGTCACGCGGGTGGCGCGGCGGGCGCGGCCCGGGGTGCACGGGGTCGACGAGCTGCCGGCCCTGCTGCCGTCGGCTGACGTCGTCGTGCTGCTGGTCCCTCTCACCGCCGAGACGACCGGACTCGTCGACAAGGGGTTTCTGCAGTACCTCGGGGACGGCGCGCTGCTGGTCAACGCCGCGCGAGGGCCGGTCGTGGACACCGCGGCCGTCACGGAGGAGGCGGTGACCGGGCGGATCGGCTTCGCCGCCGACGTCACCGATCCCGAGCCGCTGCCGGCCGACCACGCCCTGTGGCGGCTGCCGAACGTGCTGATCACGCCACACGTCGCCGGCTCGGTGCCGGGCCTGCACCGGCGGGCCTACGGGCTGGCCGGCGAGCAGCTGCGGCGCCTCGCCCGCCGGGAGGCGCTCGACAACGTCGTCAGCGACGGCTACTGAGCCGTCTCCAGCTCCCGGCCGCTCGCCTTGACCAACCGGGGGAGGTCGGCGGCTCGGACGGCGTCGAGCGTGACCAGGTGGCCGTTGGCCAGCCGCGCCTGGACGGTGTCGCCCTGCGCGATCAACCCGTCGACGACGGCCCACGGGAAGCGGCGGCTGGCGAGCAGTGCGCGCACGGTGAAGCCGTCCTCGTCGACGTCGGTGCCGGCCCGCCAGGCCCAGACGGTCACGGCCAGCGGCAAGAACAGGATCGGGAGGAACCAGACACTCTCGGCGAGCAGCGGCACGGCGCCGATCACGGTGATGCCGGCCGCGACGGCGATGGCGGCGTTGCGGCGGAACTTGACCTTGGCCTGGGTGCCCTTGGTGCTCACCCGGCCATCCTCCCACCTTTCGTGGAACAGCTTTTTGTCGGTGGGTGGAGGCATACTGGCGCCGTGAGCACACTTGTGATGATCGGCACAGAGAAGGGTCTGTTCCTGGCCCGCAGCGATGACGACCGCAAGAGCTGGCAGCTGTCCGGGCCGCACCACGCCATGAATGCGGTCTACGCCGTCGCGGCCACACGCGACCGGCTGTATGCGAGCGTGACGAGCTCGCACTTCGGACCCAGCGTGGTCACCAGCGACGACCTCGGCGCGACCTGGCAGGAGCCGGACCACGCGCCCATCGCCTTCCCCGAGGACACCGACGTGGCGCTGGAGCGGGTCTGGCAGCTCGTCCCGGGCCCGCGGCTGTGGGCCGGTGTGCAGCCCTCCGCGCTCTTCGTCTCCGACGACGGTGGATCGACGTTCAGCCTGGTCCGTGGCTTGTGGGACCACCCGCACCGGCCGGAGTGGGGCGCCGGCTTCGGCGGCCAGGCGATCCACACGATCCTGCCGCACCCGACCGACCCGCAGCGGGTCCTGGTGGCGATGTCGACGGGCGGGGTCTACCGCACCGAGGACGGCGGGGCGAGCTGGACGCCGGCCAACCGGGGCATCAAGGCCTACTTCTTCCCCGACCCGTGGCCGGAGTTCGGGCAGTGCGTGCACAAGGTCGCCAGGCACCCCGACCGGCCCGACCAGCTGTTCGCGCAGAACCATCACGGTGTGTATCGATCCGACGACGGCGGCGCCCAGTGGACGTCGATCGCCGAGGGCCTGCCCGCCGACTTCGGCTTCCCGATCGTCGTGCACCCGCACCGGCCCGGCGTCGTCTACACGTTCCCGCTGACGGCCGACGGGATGCGGTTCCCGGCGGGGGAGCGCTGCCGGGTGTATCGCAGCGGCGACGCCGGAGCGACGTGGGAGCCCCTCACCGAGGGGCTGCCCGACGGCCCCTTCTATCCGGCGGTGCTCCGCGATGCCATGTGCACCGACGACGCCGACCCCGCAGGTGTGTATTTCGGCACGCGGTCCGGTGAGGTCTATGCGAGCGCCAACGAGGGCGATTCCTGGCGGCCGGTGGCGGCGCACCTCCCCGACGTGCTGAGCGTCCGCGCGGTGACCATCCCGTGATCCAGGTGCTCGTGCCGGGCGCGCTGCGCGGCGAGACCGGCGGGGCCGGGCGGCTCTCGCTCGACACGCCGGGCGGGGTTACGCTCGGTGCCGTGTTGGACGAGATCGCCACCCGCTGGCCGCGCCTGGAGCGACGACTGCGCGACGAGCGGGGCGACCTGCGGCGATACGTCAACATTTATGTCGACGGCGAGGACTGCCGGCGGCTGAGCGGCCTGACCACGCCGGTGCCGGCCGGCGCCGAGATCCAGGTGCTGCCGTCGGTGGCGGGAGGCTAGGACTTTGACGACCGATTCATGGGCCGCCGGAGTCAAGAGCAGCCGCCGCGTCGGGGTGCGCCCGACCGGCCTGCTGGCCGGCGCGCTGCTCGTCCTGGCGACACTGGTGTCGCTCGCCGTCGCCGGCTGGGGCGTCAAGGAGTTCAGCATCCTCTGGGGCGGTCTCGCCGTCGTGGCGCTCGCCGGCGTCGTGGTGCTGACCCTGCGCGGCTTCCCGCTGTTCGCGATCCTGACCGTCGCCGCCGGCGCCGTCCTGTGGGGGATCACCACCCGCGCCTGGCTGCCCGACAGCTGGTTCGACGTGGTCGGCGTGCTCCAGTTCATCGGCATCAACCTCGCCTTCGTCGTCCCGCTCGGCGGCGCGTTCCTGTCGGCGCTCATGCTCGACGCCCGCCGGCTCGCCCGCGCCGCCATCGACGAGGCCGTCAGCGGCCGCCGCTGGTGGGGCGAGACCGACGACCACCTGCCCCGCCTCAAGGAGCTGGAGGCGCTGCCGTCCGCCCGCTTCTTCGCGCTCGGCGAAGGCGGCTGCACCCACCTGGTCGTCGCGGGCCGCCGCGTCGCCCTGTTCCTGCCCACCGTCTGGCCCAACGGCGAGTTCTCGATGGACGCCTCCGGCCAGGTCCTGCGCGGCGGCCGCCTCTTCGTGCCGGGCTCCGAGGACATCGACGGCCTGGCCGCCGAGCTGCACACCTGGCGCCGCCAACTGGGCAAGGTGGGCGCCGTCGTCCGCGGCTACCTGGTCGTGGCCGCCTCCCGCGGCGAGGCGAGCGAGAAGCTGCTCATCTCGGTAGCCCCCGGCGAGCACCTCCAGCTGGTCCACGCCGGCGAGCTGGTCGAGGCGGCGGGCCGCTGGCTCTCCGCCGAGCCGTACCGGGTGGACATCCCGGTCATGGAGCGCCTCCTGGTCCTGGCCGCCGGCAACCAGCTCCCCGAGCCGTCCCCGCTGGCCCGCACGTTCGGCCGCGACGGCTCCACGGGCCAGCAGCCGCTTGTCGCGGTGGCCGACGCGGCGTTCGCCGCGGCCCTGGGCAAGGAGCCCGAGGCCCCGGGCACCCTCCGCGACCGCCTCCGCGCCCGCGCGGCCCGCCCGTCCTCCGGCGCACCCGCCTTCGAC
>NZ_JAHYSG010000018.1 GCF_022095675.1 Dactylosporangium sp. AC04546
GGAACCAGTCCAGCAGCGTGGGGTCCTCGGACTTCGTCGGCGACGGGGACGCCGACGGGGACGGGGCGGCCGAGGGGCTCGCCCCCGGGCCCGGCACGGTGGCCGAGCCCGACGGGCGAGCGGTGGGCTGTGCGGTGGGGCTGCCGCACGGGGCGGCGTAGGCCGTGCCCCCGTGGTGGGTCGCCCCGGCGATCGCCGCCGCCAGGACGATGGCCAGCAGGAGCGGGCCGAGAGCCCGGCGCTTCGGCAGGTTGTCGTTGCCGAACGGGGGGACCTCGTCGTCGGCGCTTCCGGCGCCGTGCAACGGGCTGTACTCGGCGGTCGGCAGCTCATCGGTGAGCACGCCCGACGACTGACGAGGCACGCCCAGGGTCGGACGCTCGTCGAACATCTCATCGAGCGGAACGTCCTCGTCCGGAGGCCCCTCTTCAAGAGCCGGGGCGGGAGCCGGATCCGCACCCGGCGACCAGGCCGCGGCCAGTCCGCCGCCCAAAACGCCGAGCACCGTGCCGAGGAAGAAACCCCCGAGATTCAAGCCGATCAGCGAGTACAGCGCCGTCAGCGTGCCCAGGATGCCGTAGAACAGCCGCTGCCCCGGTGAGAGCCAGGTCAGCAACCCGCACAACAGCATCATCGCGGGCAGCACGTACGACAGGAACCCGGTCGGTCCGAAGTGGACCTCCAGGGCGAGCTCCAGGTTGGCGCTCAGGAACAGTTCCAGGCCCGAGAGCAGCAGGAACAGGCCACCCCAGAACGGCCGTTGGGCGCGCCACCGGCCGAAGCCCGCACGGAACGAAGCGGCGTGAGAGGTGGTCACGGACGTCCTCCAGAAGAACTCACGAAGCAAAGCGCGGGCCCGCGGGCGGTACCCGCGGGCCCTTTCGGCGGAACTAGAAGCACTCCTCCGGGTTGGCACCCGTCGAGACGCTCAGGTCGAGGCCGGTGAGCTTGAACGTGCCGGCGGTGGTCGACCACGCGACCTGCTTGAGGTTGGTGATCACGACGGAGTCGGCCTGCTGGGCGAAGCTGCCCTGGAGACCGCGAGCGTTCGGGCCGCCCTTGGTCAGGTCGGAGGCGTCGATGCCGATCTGGATGTTGCTGAACGTGGCGTCACCCTTGAGCGACGACAGGTCGATGAGCAGGTCGGTCGCCTCGGCGGGAGTGCCGCCCTGGCCGGCGTGGATGACCATGCTGACGGGCAGGCCGGGCACCTTCACCGACTGGCACAGGTTGTAGAGCTTGGCCTGCTTGATGCCGGAGACCGCGACGAAGTGGTTCTTCGGGTCGGCCGGGTTCTGCGGGTTGCCACCCTTTTCCGTGGCCAGGCCGCCGTACTGGACGAACCCGGTGCCTTCCAGCTTGTCGGCGGAGACCTTGAACTGCTGGCCGGAGACGGCGAACGACGCGGCGATCGCGCCCGTCGCCTGGCCGAAGACGATGGCGCCGGCGATGAAGGTGGCCGGCACGACGACGGTCGCGAAACGCTTCCATCTCGTGCGGCCCTTCACCGCGCTGCCCTGAGCTACGGACACGTAGGGCTCCTCTTGGTCGCGGGGTGCTGGTGTGCGGCGCTCCTGCGGTGCGGGCGCACGCAACTCGCTCCTGCGGCCGACCTCCTGTTTCGCTGCCGGGCGGTTTCGTTGCGGGAGGCCGGGGCGGGGCGTGCGGACGATGTTGCCCCCTCCCCCAAGCGGGTTCAAGGCCGGTCGTTACTGGCCGGTAACCGCAGATCAGCGAAAATTTCACGGAACGTGACCAGTGATCAGGCCCACAGCTGATCGCACCCCTCCCTCAAACTCCCCAAATTCGGGACAAGACGGCACTGTGACGGTCACCACACGTAAGCGATCTTGGCAAACATCACGGTTCCATAACGACAAACCTCTGGGGTTCTTTTTCGCCATCGACGATGTTCGTTTTAGTTACAAAAGCCGCATATACAGCCGACGACAAAAACTCAGCATTGCGCAGCGATGGTTAGTTAGCTCCAATAACTAACGGAGATGGCCGCCATCCATCTCGCCGGTAGAAGCAAGCAAGGAAACAAGCGCGGCGGCAGGGTCGGCGCCCCACCGCCAGAGCGCTCAGGAGAAGCGCGATCGGCGCGCGTCTTTGCCTGGCTGAACCCCCACAGCTCAGGAAGGACACCCGCAATGGCACCATCCCCGCGCCGATGGCGACGGCTGCTCACCGCAGCCACCGTCGCCGCCGGCAGCAGCGTCGTGGCCGCGTTCGCGAACGCGCCGGCCGCCACGGCGATCCCCCTCCCGGCCACCGACTACCAGCACGTCCAGCTCGCCCTCGGCAGCGCCGAGCTCGGTGAGCCGATGTCCCTGGCCGTCCTGCCCGACCGGTCGGTGCTGCACACCGCCCGGGACGGCACAGTCCGCTACACCGACGCCGCCGGCAACACGAAGGTGGCCGGCAAGCTCTCCGTGTACACGCACGACGAGGAGGGCCTCCAGGGCGTCGCGGCCGACCCGGGCTTCGCCACCAACCGCTGGGTCTGGCTGTACTACTCGCCGACGCTGTCCACGCCCGCGGGCGATTCGCCGGCCACCGGTACCGACGCGAACTGGAACACCTGGAAGGGACACCTGAACCTGTCCCGCTTCACGCTCAAGGCCGACAACACGCTCGACCTGGCCAGCGAGAAGGTCGTGCTCACTGTCGACAACGACCGTGGTCAGTGCTGCCACGTCGGCGGTGACATCGACTTCGACGCGCAGGGCAACCTGTACCTGACGACGGGCGACGACACCAACCCGTTCGAGTCGGCCGGCTACTCGCCGCTGGACGAGCGGACCAACCGCAACCCGCAGTACGACGCCCAGCGGAGTTCGGGGAACACCAACGACCTGCGGGGCAAGCTGCTGCGGATCAAGCCGAACGCGGACGGCACGTACGCCATCCCGTCCGGCAACCTCTTCGCTCCCGGCACCGCGAAGACCCGTCCGGAGATCTACGCGATGGGCTTCCGCAACCCGTTCCGGATGAGCGTCGACAAGCCCACCGGCGTGGTCTACCTCGGCGACTACGGTCCCGACGCGGGCACCACCAGCAGCACCCGCGGCCCGTCCGGGCAGGTCGAGTTCAACCGGATCACCGGCCCGGGCAACTACGGGTGGCCGTACTGCACCGGCACGAACACGACCACGGAGACCTACAACGAGTGGGACTTCGCCGCCAACACCGGCGCCGCGAAGTACAACTGCACCGGCGGCCCGACGAACAACTCCTTCCGGAACACGGGCCTGACCACCCTGCCGGCGGCCAAGTCGGCGTGGATCCGCTACGCCGGCGATGCCGGCACCCCGCCCGAGTTCGGCACCGGCTCGGAGTCGCCGATGGGCGGTCCGGTGTACCGCTACAACGCGAGCCTCAACTCGGCCGTGAAGTTCCCGCAGTCCCTGGACGGCAACTTCTTCGCCGGTGAGTACGGCCGCCGGTGGATCAAGCCGGTGAAGATCAACGCCGACGGCTCGCCGGGCGAGATCTCGACGTTCCCCTGGGCCGGCACGCAGGTCATGGACATGGCCTTCGGCCCGGACGGCGCGCTCTACGTGCTCGACTACGGCACCGGCAGCAACAACCAGGCGCTCTACCGGATCGAGTACGTCGGCGGCGGCAACCGCGCGCCGACGGCCAAGATCACGCCGTCGGTCACGTCGGGGCCGAACCCGCTGACCGTGTCGTTCTCGTCCGCGGGCAGCGCGGACCCCGAGGGCGGGGCCCTGACCTACGCCTGGGATTTCGACGGCAACGGTACTACGGACTCGACGGCCGCCAATCCGTCGTTCACGTACACCACGAACGGCACCAAGACCCCGACGCTGACCGTGCGGGACCCGCAGGGGCTGACCGGCTCGGCCAGCACGGTGATCACGGTCGGGAACACGGCGCCGACGGTCCGGCTGACCCTGCCGGCCAGCGGCCAGCTGTTCAACTTCGGCGACACGATCCCGTTCCAGGTGACAGTCACCGACCCGGAGGACGGCACGATCAACTGCTCCCGCGTGAGCGTGACGTACTTCCTCGGCCACGACAGCCACTCGCACCAGATCACCGGCAAGACCGGCTGCTCCGGCAGCATCACGATCCCGGTCGACGGTGAGCACGACGCCGCGGCCAACATCTACGGCCTGTTCGACGCGGCCTACACCGACAACGGCGGCCTGACGACGCACAGCATCACCACCCTGCAGCCCAAGCACCGGCAGGGTGAGCACTTCGGCGGCCAGTCGGGCATCCAGATCGCCAACCACACCGCGGCCGAAGGCGGGGCCACCGCCGGGTTCATCGAGAACGGCGACTGGATCTCCTACTCGCCGTACCTGCTGAACAACGCCACCCAGTTCACCGCCCGGGTCGCGTCCGCCGGGGCCGGCGGCACGATCGAGGTGCGCGCCGGCTCGCCGACGGGCACGCTGCTCGGCACGGCGACCGTGCCCAACACGGGCAGCTGGGAGACGTACACCAACGTGTCGGCGAACATCTCCGGGGCGCCGTCGTCCGCCACCACGCTGTACCTCGTGTTCAAGGGCGGCGCCGGCAACCTCTTCGACGTCGACGCGTTCACGTTCGCGACCGGCGGCACCAACCCCGGCACGCCGGTGGTCAACCTGAAGTCCCTGACGAACAACCTGTACGTGTCGGCACCGAACGCGACGACGGCGCTCATCGCCAACTCGTCGACGGTCGGCCTGGCGCAGCAGTTCGACCTCGTCGACCTCGGCGGGGGCAAGGTGGCGCTGCGATCGAAGGCGAACAACATGTTCGTATGCGCCGAGAACGCGGGCGCCAACCCACTCGTCGCCAACCGGGCTGCGGCCGGGGCGTGGGAGACGTTCATCCTCATCCGCAACGCTGACGGCAGCGAGAGCCTGCAGGCGCAGGTCAACGGGATGTACGTGGTGGCGGAGAACAACGGCGCCGGCTCGCTGATCGCGAACCGGACGGCGATCGGACCGTGGGAGAAGTTCGATCTTGTCGGAGCGTGAGCACATTGATGCGTAACGCTTGACACTCTCCGTTGGATCGTGAGTGTATGTGTTGGTCCGTGGGGACGGTCGCCGCGCCGTCCCCACGGCCCGGCCTCGGCCGCCACCGGGGTTGACGCATACCTCAAGGAGCCCCTCGATGAAGCTCTCCCTCGGCAGACGGGTCGCGCTCGCGCTGGTCCCGCTGCTCGCGACCACCGGACTGCTCGCGGTGTCGGGCCAGCCGGCGAGCGCCTGGACCCCCAAGACCCCGCCGATGACCACCCCCTGGACCAACTCGGTCTCCACCACCAACCCGCTGCCTGAGTATCCGCGGCCGCAGCTCACCCGGCCGGACTGGCAGAACCTCAACGGCATCTGGGACTTCGCGGTCACCGGCAGCGGGCAGAGCAGCCCGCCGGCGACGTTCGGCGAGCAGATCCGGGTGCCGTTCCCGGTCGAGTCGGCACTCTCCGGCATCCAGCGCCGGGTCACCGAGGGCGACAAGCTGTGGTACCGCCGGACGTTCACGATCCCCGCCGGCTGGAGCGGCCGCCGGGTGCAGCTGAACTTCGGCGCCGTCGACTGGCAGACGACCGTCTGGGTCAACGGTACGCAGGCCGGTGCGATCCACAGCGGCGGATACGACGCCTTCTCGTACGACATCACCTCCCTGCTGAACGGCGGCACCAACACGATCGTGGTCGGCGTCTGGGACCCGACCGACGCGGGCAGCCAGGCCGTCGGCAAGCAGCGCCGCAACGACGTGCTGCCGCACCCCGGCGGCGGGATCTTCTACACCGGCTCGTCGGGCATCTGGCAGACCGTGTGGCTGGAGCCGACGCCGTCGGCCCTCATCACGCGGGTCGACCTGGTGCCGAACCTGTCGAACAACACGCTCGCGGTGACGGTGTTCGGCGCCGGCCTGAGCGGTCACACGGCCTTTGTGTCGGTGCTGGACGGGACCACGGTCGTCGGCACCGCGAGCGGCTCGACGGGCGCCGCCTTCTCGGTGTCGGTGCCGAACGCGCGCCGGTGGTCGCCCAGCGATCCCTTCCTGTACAACGTCCGCGTCGAGCTTCGCAGTGGCTCGACCGTCGTGGACAGCGTCGGCAGCTACGCGGGCATGCGCTCGATCTCCACCGGTGTCGTCAACGGGCAGCGGCGCATCCTGCTCAACGGCCAGTTCGTGTTCCAGACCGGCACGCTCGACCAGGGGTACTGGCCGGACGGGATCTACACGGCGCCGACGGACGCCGCGCTGCGCTACGACCTCCAGGCACACAAGGACCTGGGCTTCAACATGGTGCGCAAGCACATCAAGGTGGAGCCGCAGCGCTGGTTCTACGCCGCCGACCAGCTCGGCTTGCTCGTGTGGCAGGACATGCCGGCCATGCCGACCGGCGTCGTGCCGTCGGCGGCCGCCCGCACGCAGTGGGAGCTGGAGTACGACCGGATCATCGACCAGCACCGCAGCTCGCCCTCGGTCGTCATGTGGGTCAACCAGAACGAGGGCTGGGGGCAGTACGACCAGGCCCGCATCGCCAACGAGGTCAAGGCCTACGACCCGTCGCGCCTGGTGAACAACATGAGCGGGGTCAACTGCTGCGGCTCGATCGACGGCGGCAACGGCGACGTGGTCGACAACCACGTCTACGTCGGCCCCGGCGCGACCCGCCCGTCGTCCACCCGCGCCGCGGTGCTGGGCGAGTTCGGCGGCCTCGGCCTGCGTGTCTCCGGCCACGAGTGGTCCCCCGGCAACGGCTTCAGCTACGAGGACCAGGGCAACGCGACCCGCCTCAACGACCGCCTCAACGGCCTCTACGAGCAGCTGCGCACCGGCGGCCTCCCGTCGGGCCTGTCCGCCTCCGTCTACACCGAGATCACCGACGTGGAGAACGAGGTGAACGGCCTGGTCACCTACGACCGCCAGATCGTCAAGGTCGACGCCGCCCGCCTGCGGGCGAGCAACCAGGCGCTGATCGCCGCCTCGTCGAACCCGGGCTCGTTCGTCTCCCTGCCGTCCAATGTGTACCGCTCATTCCGCGCCACGACGGCCTGCTGCACGACCCGTTACATCCGCCACCAGAACAGCCTGGGCTACACGGAGGTGGTGACCGCGAGCAGCACGACGCTGCTGAAGCAGGACGCGACGTGGCGCATCGTCCCCGGCCTGGCCGACTCGTCCTGCTACTCCTTCGAGTCCCGCAACTACCCCGGCCGCTACCTGCGCCACCAGGCGTTCAGAGTCAGGATGGACACGAACGACAACTCGGCCCTCTTCCGCGCCGACGCCACGTGGTGCGCCCAGTCGGCCACCGGCGGTGTGCGCCTGACGGCCTGGGGCTTCCCCGGCCAGTACCTCCGCCACTACAACGCCGAACTGTGGCTCGCGACCCCGGGAGGCCCGAGCACGTACGACAACCCGTCGTCGTTCCTGGCCGACACCACCTGGTCCGTGGACGCCGCCTGGGCCCCGTAACAGCCCCGACTCGGGCCGGCCCGGAGCCCTCCGGGCCGGCCCGCCTATTGAGCAAAGCGGCGACCGGCGTAGCGCGCGTTGCGCGAACGTGGTTGTCGTCCGTCTGGACCATGTGTGACACGAGGCGGCCACCAACTGCCGCGCCCGGCCGAGGGGGTTCGGCCGGGCGCGGGTCGTCGGTCGGTCAGACCGTCAGCAGGGCGGCCAAGGCCTCGGCCGTCGCCGGGTGGGCGGTCAGCAGCGCCAGCGGCGCCGGGGATGACGGGGCGGTGGTCAGCGGCTGCCACGTCGGGTCCACGCCGATCAGCTCGGCCAGGGCGTCCGTCGTGGCCGGATGCGACGACAGGAAGGCGGGGACCGGGCCGGACGTCGCGACGGCCGGCCCCTTCGGTGCGGAAGCCTTGGCCGACATCCACGGTGGGACGAAGGCGTCGACGGCCGGGAGGGTGGCCGGGAACGTGCGGCCGGCCTCGCGGATGAGGACCGGCACGAGTTCGCCGGCCTGGTCGCGCAGCGTGGTGATGAGCGTGGGGAGCCACGGGAGCAGGACCGGGTCGGGGAGCTTGGCGAAGGCGTTCGAGATCAGCTCCACCACGAACGGGGCCAGCTTGGGGGCGGGCTCCAGGGCCTGGACGAAGCCGCTCAGATACTGCGGGAACGACGGCACCACCAGCGGGTTGGCCAGCAGGGCGGCGCAGCGGGCGCGCAGCTCCGGCAGCGGGAGCAGGCCCAGCTGGTGGTGGGCCGACCAGAGCAGGGCGACCTTCGCCGGGGACTCGGGGTGGGACTGGCGGACGGCGATCTCCAGCTGGGCCCGGTCGCAGCCCAGGGAGAGGGCCAGGCCCTCCATCGTGAACAGGAAGCCCAGCATGGCCGCGACCTGGCGGACGCCCGTCTCGTCGTCGACGAACGCCGTCGGGAGCAGCGTGCAGTAGTGGGCGTAGCCGGCCTTCACGAAGGACTCGCACCAGGCCGGCAGGGTGGGCTCGGTCGCCCGGTAGTGGGCCAGGAGGCGGCGGATGCGGCGCAGGACCTCCGGGGCGTCGTCGACCGTGCGCTCGGCGGCCAGCAGCTCGACCGCGCGGGCCCCCAGCTCGTCGGTGAAGCGGCGGCTGCCGAGGAACAGGATCGAGTCCTCGACGGCTCGCAGGGCCACGGCCGCGGTCGCGTCCTGGGCCCAGACCGAGCGGCGCAGCCGCTGCTCGACGACCTGCTCGACGGTCACGCCCTCGTAGCCGAGCTCGATGACCACCCGCTGGTGCTTGCCGATGGCCAGGTCCCAGCTCTCCTGGATGGAGCGCTCGCCGAGCCGGCGGGTGCCCATGATCGGGCGGACCGCGCCGTCGGGCAGCAGGTAGCGCAGCATCCACAGCAGCTGCGAGCACGGCACCAGCTCGGGCTGGGCGTTGAGGTCGAGCAGGGCCCGCTGGACGGTGTTGCGCTGCAGGTCGAGGCCGATCGGGGCGAGCCGGTCGTAGACGTCGCGGGCCAGGGGCGGCAGCGCGTCGTAGCCGACCTGGCCGATGCGGTCGCCGCCGAGCAGGATCTCGCAGAGCCGCCGCACGTCGCGGCGGCCGGGGACGGACTCCTTCTCGATGCAGGTGACGGCCGCGTCCTGGAAGTCATACGGCGTCGGGCGGGCCCGGTTGCGCATGCCCGCCAGCAGGATCGACGTCTCGAAGACCGCGATGGCGTCGGCGGTGCTGGCCAGGTAGCCGTTGCGGCGGGCCAGCCGGACGATGTCGACGCACCAGCCGAGCAGCTCCTCCTCGTCCAGCCCGTCGAGCGTGGGCGGGCTGGCCAGGAACCCCGACAGCCGGTCGGCGACGGGCTCGGCGGCCTCGGCGGACGCCACGGCCGGCAGCGCCTTGGCCGCCCGCTTGCGGGTGCCCTGCTGGCCGGTGAGCTGGAACGGCGTGAGCCGCGAGCGGGTGACCGCCTTCGCCCAGGTGGCGGCGGCGATCGACACCGAGCCCGAGGCCAGGCCGAACTGCGCCTCGATCGCCGAGTGGCTCGACGGGATCAGCCCGTAGAGCCACTTCGTCGCCGAGCGCGGCGAGATGTCGAAGTCGGTCACGCCGTCGGCGGTGCCGAACTCGGCGACCCGGCTGGCCGCGTGGAACGCGCCGCAGACGTAGAGGCAGTCCGCCCGGTCGACGCCGGACGCGGCCAGGTGCTGGCGCATGCGGGTCCACATGTACCGCTCGCGGTCCTCGTCGACGCGAACCCGCCGCGCGTCGGGCGGGGAGAGCCGCCGGAACAGGCTGCCGATGAGGACCATGACCTGCCGGTAGGTGGCGTAGTCGGCGCCGGCGAGCGGCTGCTCGACATACTGGTCCCACCACTCCGACCAGTGGCGCACCTTGCCGTGGTGGAGCAGGTGCTCCTCCAGCTCGGCGAAGCGCGGCCGCAGGTCGCCGATCTCGATGCCGACGGCGTCGCCGTGCAGGTCGACCTCGGCGTCCTCGGAGCCGGCCGTGGCCGGCTTCTCCTGCGGCTGCCACTGGAAGACGTGGTCGGTTGACCGGTCGACCAGCACCAGCTCGACGCCGGGCGTGTCGAGCGCGTAGGCGATCGCCTGATACTCGGCGGAGGCCTCGGTGATCGGCGCGACGACGCTCAGCGGGCCCCACTCCTTCGGGAACCCGTCGAGCTCCGACGCGAACGCCTGGAGCGCCACCGGCAGCTTGCAGTTACGCAGCTCGGTGAGCAGGGGCTGGAGGTCCTCGCACAGCTCGAGGTAGATGACCTTGGGCTGCTTCTCCCGCAGGCGGCGGACCATGGCCAGGCCGGACGCCGGCGAGTGGTGGCAGACCGGGAAGATCTCCAGCTCCTCGCGCAGCGCCCGGTCGACGTCGTCGACGATGCCGGCCAGGATCTCCGGCACGGCGCTGGGCCCAGCGGCGAAGGCGGTGGCCGCCTCCACCAGCTGGGTCCTCAGCGCGTTGAAGGGCTCAGTCATGACAGGGTGGCGATCGCCTGGCGGCCGCCCTCCAGGAACTGGGGCCAGTCCCCGCCGTCCTCCTTGCTGCGCGGCTCGACGACGCCGTGCCAGTACTTGTTCAGGATCGCCAGGTCCTCCGGGCTGCGCCGGGCGAGCGAGCCGACCAGCGAGCCCGCGAGCGTCTCGGCCCGCAGCGTGCGGTCGCCGAAGAACGTGCTGTGCAGGATCGCGTCCTCGAGCACGCCGATCTGCTCGGCCGTGGACAGCGCCGACTCCAGCTTCTCGTCGTCGCTGGTCGCCGACGCCGCCGCGGCCCGCAGGTCGGCGAAGCTCTGCAGCAGGATGTCGAGCAGGTTCGGCGGGACGTCGAGCTCGATCTGGTGGCGGCGCAGCAGCTCGCTGGTGCGGAAGCGGACGATCTCCGCCTCGCTCTTCTTGTTGGTCACCACCGGGATGCGCACGAAGTTGAACCGCCGCTTGAGCGCCGAGGAGAGGTCGTTGACCCCGCGGTCGCGGCTGTTGGCGGTGGCGATGATCGAGAAGCCGGGCTGGGCGAAGACGATGTTGTCCTCGTCGAGCTCGGGGATCGAGATGTACTTCTCGGAGAGGATCGAGATCAGCGCGTCCTGCACGTCGCTGGTCGACCGGGTGAGCTCCTCGAAGCGGCCGATGACGCCCCGCTCCATCGACGTCATGATCGGCGAGGGGATCATCGAGGCCCGGGACTGGCCCTTGGCGATGACCATCGAGACGTTCCACGAATACTTGATGTGGTCCTCGGTCGTGCCCGCGGTGCCCTGCACGACGAGCGTCGAGTTGCGCGAGATCGCCGCGGCGAGCAGCTCGGCCAGCCAGCTCTTGCCGGTGCCGGGGTCGCCGATGAGCAGCAGGCCGCGGTCGGAGGCGAGCGTGACGATGCTGCGCTCGACGAAGCTGCGGTCGCCGAACCACTTCTGGGAGATCTCGCGGTCGAGCCCGTCGGCCCGCTCGGAGCCGAGGACGAACAGGCGCACCATCTTGGGGCTCAGCCGCCACGAGAACGGCTTGGGGCCGTCGTCGATCGACTCCAGCCAGTCGAGCTCCTCGGCGTACTTCACCTCGGCGGGGGCGCGGAGCATGTCGGTCATGAGGGGTTTCTCCTAAGCGAGGAAGCTCTTGAGTTCGGTGACAAGCTTTTTGATGTGCCCGGACAGCACCGGCGCGCCCATGTCCTTGAAGCGCTGGCGGAACCACGGGTTGACGCTCTGCTGGCCGCCGCTGCTGACCGAGCCGACCGGGATGAACTTGACCCCGGAGCGGTGCATGGCCTGCATCGAGTCGAACAGCGGCTGCTGGTGCCACTCGTAGAAGTCGGAGATCCAGACCACGACGGTGTTGCGCGGGTCGGCGACCTTGGGCTGGGCGAGCGCCATGGCGACCGTGCCGTCGGTGCCACCGCCGAGCCGGGTGCGCAGCAGCACCTCGAACGGGTCGTGCACCCACGGCGTCAGGTCGAGCGCCCGCGTGTCGTAGGCGATCAGGTGGACGTCGACCTTGGGCAGCCCCGCGAAGATCGAGGCGAGGATCGTGCAGTTGACCATCGCGTTGACCATCGAGCCGGACTGGTCGACCACGACGATCAGCCGGGCCGGCGTGGTGCGCTTGGCGGTCTGCTTGTAGAAGAGCCGGTCGACGTAGAGCCGCTCGTCCTCGGGGCTCCAGTTGGTCAGGTTCTTCCAGATGGTGCGCTCGAGGTCGAGGTTGCGGAACACGCGCTTCGGCGGCACCGACCGGTCGATCTCCCCCACGCTGGTCTGCTGGACCTGCGTGCGCAGCACCTCGGCGACCTCGTCGACGAACCGCCGGATGAGCGCCTTGGCGTTGGCGAGCGCGACGCCGGAGAGGTTGTCCTTGTCGCGCAGGAGCTGCTCGATGAGCGACATGCTCGGGGTGAGCTGCCGGGCCAGCGCCGGGTCGGCCAGGACCTCGCGCAGGTGCATGCGGCGGACCAGGTCGCCTTCGAGGCCGGCCAGGACCGAGCCGAGGCCGCCCGCGTTGGGCCGGCCACGCAGCTCGCCCGGGTCCATGCCGAGGGCGCGCTCGAACCAGCCGGCGTCGGACTGCCAGGTCGCCAGCTGGGTGGCGCTCACGTTGCCGGTGCCGGTGGCGAAGACGTTGACGAGCAGCTTCGACACGAGCGCGGCGCGGCGGACCTCGTCCCCCGTGTCCCCCATCTCGCCCGCGCCCTCGCCCTCGGGCTTCATCAGGCCCTCGAACTCGCCGGCCAGCTCCGGGTGGCGCTGCACCAGGTTGTCGACCGAGACGCCCGGGTCGAGCAGGGCGGGCGGGAGGCCGATGTCGTTGACGATCGCGACGCTGGCGGACTCCAGCGACAACTGCTCGTCGGCCTCGAACAGCCGGCCCAGCATCCGCCAGTAGAGCACCTGGCGGCGGTTCTCGTCGGCGGCGTTCACTTCCTCAGCAGCCTTCCCGCGCGCTCGCTCAGCACCTGCACCGCCTCGCCGGCCGCCTTCGCGGCCTTGCTGTCGGTCGGGCCGAGCGCCCAGTCGGTGGTGTGGACGGCGGCGGTCTTCTTCTTCACCGTCGTCTCGACCGCGATCGGCTGGACCGTCCACCGCCCGGCGTCCCAGCGCAGCAGGCCGATGACGGCGGACGCGGCGGTCACCATCTCGGGGGTGAGCGGCCCGCAGCCGGGCAGCCGCGTGGTGTCGACCGGGATCGGGCTCTGGCCCTCGACGAACACCGGCTCGGCGATGCGGGCCGGGTGCCGGTCGAGCGGCGGGACAGCCGGGGCCAGCGCGCCGGTGAGCAGCACCCGGGCGGTCGCGAACGGCTCGGCCGGGGCGCCCGGCTTGGCCCGGTCGTCGTGCCAGACCAGGTCGCCGCTCGCGAGCAGGGGCATGTCGGTGAGGTCGAGGCTGCGGCGCTCGGCGAGCGCTGTCATGAGCATCGGCTGGCCCTGGAACAGCCCCCAGATCGCCGGGCCGACGATCGTGTCGACCTTCGCGGCGGCGACGCTCGCGCGCACCAGCCGCGGCTCGGCGCCGCCGGCCTCCAGCACGCCGTGGACCTGGATCTGCACGGCGGTGCCGTGCTCGTGGACGTCGGCGCCGAGCACCAGCAGGCGGCCGGTCACCGGCTCGGCGCCTTCGGCCCGCTGGGCGCGCCCGCCGTCCTGCGCCAGCAGCAGCGCACGGCTCCACAGGTCGGCCCAGCGGCGCACCGGCACCCGCTCCAGGGTGGCGATCGGGCTGGACGCGCGCAACTCGGCGGCGAGCCCGTCGAGCAGCACCGCCAGGCGGCGCAGCTCCGGGTCGGCGAGCGTCGCCTCGATCACCTGGCCGGCGGCCGAGACGAGGTCGTGGTCGACGCCGCGCCAGCCGGTGATCGCCAGCTCGCGCAGCCAGGAGCGGCTGCCGGCGAGCAGGTTGGCCGCCGTCGCGGCGGGGCCGGGCTCGCCCGACCAGGCCGCGCGGGTGCGGCTCAGGGCGGCGTCGGCCCGGACGAGCAGCGCGTCGTGGGCGGCGCCGAGGATCGCGACGCGGGCCGCGGCCAGGGCGAACAGGTGCTCGTCGGCGATCGAGCCGGCCGCGATCTTCTCCACGGCCTCGGTGACCCGGTCGGCCAGCGGGCTGCCGGCGAAGGCGCCGGCCAGGTCGGTCAGGGCGGCGGCGCGGTCCTCGTCGACGCGGGCGAACCCGGCGACGAGTCCCTCGTCCACCGCGGCGAGCAGGTCGAGCGCCTCGGGAAGGCCCTCGTCCTCGGTGTTGTCGAGCAGGGCAAGCATCAGCGAGCTCCTGTCCCCGGGAACCAGTGCAGCTCCGGGATGGGGTCGGTGGTGACGGGCAGCTCCAGATAGGCCAGGTGGCGCAGGAAGCTGCTGAAGACGGTGGCGGCGGGCGACGGCTCGTGGTGGGAGCGCAGGCCCTGGAGCAGGCTCTTGCCCTCCTCGACCTCGATGCGCAGGTAGCGGGCGACGCGATCGGCCCCGTACTGCAGGACGGCCTCGTCGAGCAGCGCCTGGAGGTGCTTGCACGGCGAGGAGCCGCGTAACCCGCCGCACGGCCGGTTGTTGTTGGTGCTGCAGCTCAGCCCGTGCGAGCCCGCACCGATCGAGGAGACATAGACCCGCTCGATGTCCGAGCCGCTCGACACAACGCCCTGGAGGCGGCCGTCAGCGAGCTCGACGAACGGAACCTTGGCCAGCTTCCGGGGTTGCACCGGCGCGATCACCGGCGCCGCCGACCGCTGCGCGAAATCCAAGTCCAGATCCACGCGGGTAGTTGTACAGCACCGGTACGACAAAACCGGATCAGGCCTGCGTAACCGCCGTCCGAAGGCAGTCGGGGACGTCGAGCGCGTGGTACGGCCATTCACTTGGTTCGATGTTGTGGATGAAGTTGGCGTACACCACCGCCCCCAGCAGCGCGGCGACCGGCCGCAGCAGCGCGGCCACCCGGATCGGGTCGCTGCCGGGCGCCACCCGCCGCCATTGCGCGGCCCAGTGCTCGATCAATGCGGCCTCGTCCGAGGGCGGAAGACCCTGCGTCAGGCGCAGGATGTCGAAACCCGGGTGGCCGAGGAACGCGTCGCCCCAGTCCAGCACCGCCAGCGGTACACCCGGAGCCGCCCGCACATTGCCGGGATGGAAGTCGCCGTGCACGAGCGTGTCCGGCACCCCGCAGTCGGCGACCGCCGCCAACCGCTCAGGCAGGCCGCTCAGCAGCTCGTCGAGCCCGAAGATCTCCGAGAGCCACGGCTCCGCCGCGACCATGATCTGGCGGTACAGGAGCGTTCCGCGCCGATCGAGAACTCCCCGCGGCGGCTCGTCGAGGGCCCAGCGCTGCACCCCGTGCAGCAGATCGGCCATCGCGAAGCGCTCGGCCGCCGGCGCGCCGAACCGGTCCTCGCCGGGGAGGTCGCCGAGCAGCTGGCGCCCGGTGCCGTCGGCGGCGAGCAGGCGGGGTGCGGCCCCCGGGGCGACCACCCCGAGCCAGGCCAGCACCTCGCTCTCGGCCTTCAGGAAGGGCGGAAGGTGCTTCAGCCAGTACCGCCGGGAAACCCCGTCGAGCTGCCACAACGCGGACAGGTTCCAGGTCTTGCGCTGGACGGTGCGCACCGGCGCGCCGAGGCCCAGGTAGCGCAGCTCGGCGGCGGCCCACCGCAGGCTCGCCTCCGGCCCGCCGACCTCCGCGTACGGCGCGCGCCGCGGATGCGGGTGCAGGTCCACGTCGGCCGGGGCCAGCCCCGGCACCGGTCCATGCACCGAGGCCAGGTAGGTGACCGCGCCGCCCGGCTGCTGCGGCCGTTCGGCGTGCAGCAGCCGCAGCACGGTGACCTCGGCGCCGAACCGGTCACGCGCACCGGCGACGACGTCGGCCACCTCGGCCCACCACGGAAGATCAACGTCGAAGGCGGGTAACGAGCCCAGCACGGATCCCGAACCGTCGACGAGCACCAGCGTCACCGTCCGCACATCCGCACACGATAGTGCGTCAGCCGACCGTCTCCACCACGTTGCCGTCGCTGTCGCGCAGGCCGGACCGGGTGATCTCGACGATTAGCGACTCGGCGGCCGGCACCGCCCGCACGCCGGCCTCGGGGATCAGCACCGAGACCAGCCCGTCGAGCGCCTCCACGGTGAGCACGACCTCCAGCGTGCTCGACTCCTCCTCGGCGCCGACGAGGTAGCTCCCGGACGTGAACACCGCGGTGGACTCGGGGCCGTTGACGGTCAGCGGCCGGCCGAACGGCAGGCGGCCGAGCAGCGTCAGGGCCACCCGCTCGGCGATGTGCGCGCCGACGACCAGCCTGATCAGGTCGCCGTCGGGGCGCCAGGCGAACTCGGCGACGGCCAGGGTGCCGGTGGCCGAGCCGTCGCGGCGGCGGCCCTCCTCGACCGCCTCGGCGATGTCCGGGTCGTCGGTGGCCGAGCCGCGGTCGAGGTCGGTGACCAGCAGCGGCAGCCGCTCGGCGAGCAGGTCGAGCAGGTCCCGGACGCTCCAGGCCTGGGTCGCCGCATACTCGTCGGGGGTGAGGCCGACGATCTGGAGGAACTGCACGACGCCGTGCGGGGTCTCGATCGTGCCGAGCTCCGGATCCTCGGTGAACGCGATCGCCCGGATGAGCGTCTCCCGGTCGAGCGCGATCGGCCCGTTGAGGTCCATGTGGTGGTTGACCTCGAACCAGTTGCCGGTCTCGAACACGTACCGCGCGAGGTTCTGCAGGAAGTTGGCGGCCCAGATCGGCGGGTCCTCGTCGGCCGGGTCGCGGCGCAGCCGGAATGTGAACTCGAAGCCCCACCCGGACTCCTCGGCGGTCTCCGACACCTTCTCGTAGAGCTCGGTCATGCCGTAGCTGACGATGTGCCAGTGCGGCACCGGATCCAGCCGCGGGTAGTAGCTGATGCCGTCGAGCGGGTCGGGCCCGCCGAGCCGCCACTTGATCAGGGTGGCGAAGTGCTTCGGCTCGACGCCGGGATAGAGCCGCTCAAGGGCGGCGTCGATGGCGTCCCAGCCGGGTGCGTCGGAGGTCACCCGGTGATTTAACCGCTCCCGGGGATCGGCCGCCACGTCGCGTACTTCGCCGCGCGGCCGTCACCGGAGGACCGCCCGCCGACCCGCCGGCGGACCCAGGGCAGCACGTGCTCGCGGTAGTAGCGGGCCTCGGTGAGCAGCCCCTTGGCCGCCACCGGCCCCGGGTCGATGCGGTGCGCCTCACCCGGGTGGCCGAGCGCGTTGAGCACCAGCCCGGCGACCCGCTGGTGGCCGGCGGCGTTGAGGTGGAGGCGGTCGGGCGACCAGTACGGCCCGCGGCGGACCTCCTCGTCGCCGAAGCAGTTGACGAACAGCAGGCCGTGCCGCGCGGTCAGCTCGGCGACGGCCGCGGTGAGCGCCTCGCCCCGCCGGTGCATCACCCGCCCGAACGGCAGCCGGGCCGACGGGTCGGCGCCGCTGAGCACGACGAGCCGCACGCCGGCCTCGGCACAGCGCACGATCGCCTGCTCGGTGAGCGCGACCAGCCGGGCCAGGTCGGTGCCGGGGCGCATCATGTCGTTGCCGCCGCCATTGAGCGTGATCATCGTCGGCGCCGGCGACATCGCCAGGGCCACGTCGAGCTGCTCGGTCACGATCGGCTCGAGCAGGCGGCCGCGGATCGCCAGGTTGGCATACTGCACGGTCTCGCTCGACGCCTCGGCGAGCCCCGCCGCCACCAGGTCGGCCCAGCCGCGGGTCGTCCCGTCCGGCAGCTCGTCGCCGACTCCCTCGGTGAAGCTGTCCCCGATCGCCACGTATCGCATATCGGTTCCCACTGTAGACCCCAGGATTCTGGGATGGTCATCTCACCCCTCGGCCTGCGACGGTCGTAACAGGAGGTGAGAGCCATGACCGACGACTTCGGTCACCTCGTGCGGCGGACGCCCGCCGCGGTGGTGCGGCCGCGCTCGGCCGAGGAGGTCGCCCACGCGCTCAGGACCGGCCCGGTCACGGCCGCCGGGCGCGGGCGGCCCCGTACCCCGGCCCGCCATCACCCGCGCACGCATGACGGATGTCATTGCGGGGGCGCTGCACAATCGCGGCCATGGACGAACCGGAGAGCGCCGCCCTCACGCCCGCGAAGCGCTTCGAGACGATGTTTCCCGCGCTCGTGGCGCTCGTGGCCAGCCTCGCCGGTGCGCTCGTCGGCGGATGGACGACCTATGCCGCAGCGCAGGCGGGCAACCGCGCGGCGGCGGACGCGCAGCGCGAGTCGGTGGTCCAGGCGCGGCAGGACGAGCTCACGAAGCTGCGCATCGAGGCGTACCGCGCGTTCCTCACCGGCTTTGACGCCACCATTGACGCCCAGCAGGCCGCGATCCGCGCGTGCGATTCGGCCACCGCCGACTGCGAAACCGCGAAGCTGCACCAGCTGGAGGTCTCGATCGGGCTGGAGCGGGCCGCCGACGGCGTCGTGGTCTACGGCACCACCGCGGGGCTCCGGCTCACCAACGAGCTCATCCTCTGGGCGCAGCAGGGCGCGATCCAGGTCGCCGACGGCAAGTTCGCCGAGTACAAGGGTAAGCGCGCCGAGATCAGGGAGACCCGCGGGGAGTTCCAGAAGCAGATGTGCCTGGACGTGAACCCGGCGCCGCGCCTTGACTGCGGGGAGATCCGGCCGCGCCCGTCATGACGGCCGGCCCAGTGCGTCGACCGCGGCCAGGCCGCCGGCC
This sequence comes from Dactylosporangium sp. AC04546, assembly GCF_022095675.1. Classification (GTDB taxonomy): domain Bacteria; phylum Actinomycetota; class Actinomycetes; order Mycobacteriales; family Micromonosporaceae; genus Dactylosporangium. Next base: position 18,615 of record NZ_JAHYSG010000018.1, read on the forward strand.
AGGGTGTCCAGGGCCTCCTCGGCGCGGCCGGTCGTGGTGAGGTGGTCGGCCAGGGCGAGCACCGCGTCGGCCAGGTCGCGGCGCGGGCCCGCCGGCTTGAGCAGGGCGATCGCCGCGCGCAGGTGGCCCTCGGCCGACCCGGCGTCGAGAAGGGCCCGCGCGCGGTGGACCGCCGCCGTGTCGAACGGGACGTCCGCCAGCAGCGCGGCCGCGGTTGCCGGGCTGCCCAGGGCGCGGTACGTGACGGCGAGGTCCGCGGCAAGATCGGGGTCGCCCGGCAGGCCGGCCAGCGCCGCGGTGAGGTCGGCCAGCGCGCCCCCCAGGTCGCCGGCGGCCAGCCTGGACCGGCCGCGGAGGCGGCGCATCTCGGCGATCGGTCCAGCCAGCCAGTCCGCCAGGCGCGCCTGGCGGGCCGCGTCCAGGGCCGCCGCGGCGCCGGTCGGGTCGCCGGTCGCGGCCAGCGTGCGGGCCACGGTCAGGTGCAGCTCGGCGGCGCGGGCCGGATCGCCGGCGGGCGCGAGCTCCAGGGCCGCCGCGACGGCGGGGCCGGCGTCCTCGCCGAGGTCGTTCTGACAAAGACCAAGCAGCGTCTGTACCGCCAGCAGGGCGCCCGGCGCCGGAAGCCCGGCGCGGACCAGCTCGTCGCGCAGCGCGCCGAGCAGGTAGGCCGCGTAGCCCGGGTCGCCCTGGCGGCGGGCGCACCAGGCGCGACCGGCGACCGCGGCGGCGCGGTGGTGGGGCGGGGCGTCGGCGAGGAGGCGGTGGGCGCGTTCGAAGTGGGCGGCGGCGGTGTCCACTGCGGACTCGAGCCGACCGAGGACGATCGACGCCTCCGCCCGCCGCTCGCCGGGCTCGGTGGAGGACGCGGCGATCCCGGAGTACCACTGCTGCGAATGGCTCATCGTGAGCAGCTCGATGTCGAGCTCGAGCGCCTCGCCGGGGCGGCGGCCGGTGGTCAGCTCGGCGACGTCGACGGACAGCCGGGCGGCGAAGTGGGCCAGCGCGTCGCTCGACGGGACGCGGTGGCCGTTCTCGACCGAGGAGACGTACGCGGCCGTGTAGTTGGGCTCGGCCAGGTCGCGCTGCGTGAGGCCGCGGCTGGTGCGCAGCGCGAGGATGCGCGCGCCGATGCCGGTCGTCATGCGAGTCTCGTGGCGGCCTGCAGGCCGCGCCGGAAACTCTCGGCCGCGCCCGCGAGGTCGCCGGTGGCGCGCTGCTGCTCGCCGAGCAGCCGGCTGGTGGTGACCAGCTCGGCGGCCAGGCCGGCGGCGGCGTAGCGGTCGGCCGCGCTGCGCAGCAGGCGCTCGGCGTCGGGGGCGCCCCGCGCCGCGGCGATCCGGCCGAGCAGCCGGTCGGCCTCGGCCATGCACTCGACGTGATGGGTCTGGCGGCAGATGTCGGCGGCGGCCCGGGCCAGCCGCTCGGCCTCGTCGAGAGCCCCCTCCAGCCGGCGTACCTCGGCCAGCTCCAGCGTCGCGCCCGCGTGGTCCTGCACCGCGCCGACGTCGCCGAGGACCGTGCGGGCCCGCTCGAAGCAGTCGGCGGCCTCGCCGGCCCGGCCGACGCGGCGCAGCACGTACCCGCGGGCCCACTCGCAGATGCCGATCTCGCGGGTCAGCCCGAGGTCGGTGTAGATGGCCAGGGCCTCGCCGAGCAGCCGCTCGGTCTCGGCCAGGTCATGCTCGCGGCGCAGCTGGGCGACGGTGGCGATGAACTGGGCCACCCACTCGCGGTTCACCACGTGTGGCAGCAGCGGCAGGGCCTCGCGCTCCAGCCGGCGGGCCCGCTCGCGCCAGTCCTGCTCCAGGAACGTGTAGACGAGCGCGGTGGTCAGCCGGACCTGGGCGTCTGGGTCCGGCTCGGCGGCGGCACGCACGGTGCGCAGCTCGGCCTCCAGCAGCGCCACGGCGGCGCCGGTCGCGCCGTCGATCTGCAGGCAGTAGGCCTGGCGGGCGCTCACGGCCGCGCGCAGGGCCGGCCGCCCTGGCGGCAGCATCGAGGCTGCTCGATCATAGGCAGCGGCGGCCTCCGCGACCCGGCCGCGATGCAGCTCGATCTCTCCGGTCAGCTGGACGGCCCGGCACCGCAGCTCGGGCAGCCCGTACCGCTCGGCCTCGCGCTCGGCTGCCTGCGCGATCTCCTGGACGGCGTCGGTCTCACCACGGGACAGGCGGACCCGGGCCTCGGCGAGCGTCCGGGCCAGCGCCTCGGCGGCGCCGGGCGGGCGGCCGTGCCGCAGATCGTCCGCGTCGACGTCGAGCCCGGCCGCGATGTGCGCGAGGGCCTCGTCGGTCGGCGCGCGGACCCCGGCCTCGACGGCAGCCAGGTAGGCGCGGGTGTACCGCGGCTCGGCCAGGTCCTTCTGGGTCAGGCCGCGGTCGAGCCGCAGCCGCCGCACGCGGGCGCCCAGCGTCTCGTCTTCCGTCATCGACTCACCTTGCCATGTTGACAGTCCCCGATGCGCGTCTTACCGTTCACGCAACAGCGATAGTAACTACAGTTATCTCGCTTGTTGCGCGCGCCACCGGCGCCGGGATGCCGGGTTGAGCCTCCCCGTCCCGGTGCCGGTCTCCACCCCCGTCCGAAGGAAGGATCCGCGATGCGCAAGACGTCACTGGTCCTGTGCGCGGTCGTGGCCACCGCCCTGGCCACGACCGCCGGCGCCCTGGCGTACGCCAACGCCGCCGGCAACGCACCGGCCACCGAGGCGGCCCCACCGGGCATCGCCCCGGCCGTGTTCAGCGCTATGCAGCGCGACCTGCACCTCACCCCCACCCAGGCGCGCACCCGCCTGGCCAACGAAGACCGCGCGGCCCGCACCCAGCAGGTCCTGCGCAAGACCCTCGGCGGCACGTACGGCGGCACCTGGCTCTCGCCTGATGCCGGTACCGTCACCGTCGCCATCACCGACAACGCACAGGAACGGTTCGTCCGGGCGCTCGGCGCGGTCCCGTTCGTGGTGGCCCGCAGCGAGGCGCAGCTCGACGCCGCCGTGGCGACCCTCGACCGGCACTCCGCCGCGGCGCCGCGCACGGTCAAGGGTTGGTACGCGGACCTCGCCACCAACTCCGTCGTCGTGCTGAGCTCGACCGGCGACGCCGGCGGCTTCCTCGCCGCCAGCGGGGTCGACCGGGCGGCCGTCCGGGTCGAGAAGACGAGCGAGGACCCTCGCCCGTACATCGACGTCATCGGCGGCAACGCCTACTACATCGGCAGCGGCACCCGCTGCTCGGTGGGCTTCTCGGTCAACGGCGGGTTCGTGACCGCCGGCCACTGCGGCACGACCGGCGCCCGCACGACCCAGCCGGGCGGAACGTTCCGCGGCTCCAGCTTCCCCGGCAACGACTACGCCTGGGTGCAGGTCGACGCCGGCAACACCCCGCGCGGCCTGGTCAACAACTACAGCGGCGGCAGCGTCGCGGTGGCCGGCTCGACCGAGGCCGCGGTCGGCGCGTCGGTGTGCCGCTCCGGCTCCACCACGGGCTGGCGGTGCGGCACGATCCAGCAGAAGAACGCCTCGGTGACGTACTCACAAGGCACGGTCACCGGCCTGGTCCGCTCCAACGCCTGCGCCGAACCGGGCGACTCCGGCGGCTCCTGGATGTCGGGCAGCCAGGCGCAGGGCGTCACGTCCGGCGGCTCGGGCAACTGCACGAGCGGCGGCACGATGTACTACCAGCCGGTCAACGAGATCCTCCAGGCCTACGGCCTGACCCTGGTCACCTCCGGCGGCGGCACCCCGACGCCCACGGCGACCTCGACGTCCAGCCCGCCGCAGGGCGGCACCTGGGCGCCGTACACGAACTACGCGACCGGCGCGACCGTCACCTACGGCGGCACCACCTACCGCTGCCTGCAGGGACACACCTCGCAGGTGGGCTGGGAGCCCCCGAACGTCCCGGCGCTGTGGAGCGCCGTCTGACCTGGTTCTGGGAGGGGTAAGGGAGCGGGTCCGGCCATCAGGGGCGCCGGGCCCGCTCTACCCGATGTTGACCTCTTCCAGGAAGGCGACCATCTCGCGCCAGCTCCTCCGGTCGGCGACCGGGTGGTAGGCAGGCGTGCCCGGTAGCGTGAAGCCGTGCTGCGCGCCGGAGTAGTTCGTCACCTGCCAGTCGAGCTCCGGGCGGGTGCGCAGCTCGTCCTGGAACGCTTCCACCGCGTCGTCCGGGACGACCGGGTCCGCCGCGCCGGTGGCGATCAGCAGTGACCCGCTGATCGCCGCCACGTCGGCGGGCTCGTGCGTGAGCAGGCGGCCGTGGAACGACACGGTGCCGGCGAGCGGCGCGCCCGTCCGGGCGAACTCCAGCGCCGCCGAGCCGCCGAAGCAGTAGCCGATGACCGAGATCCGGGCCGGGTCCACCGCGGGGTCCTTGGCGACCACGTCATACGCCGCCCGCACCCGCGCCCGCATGAGGTCGAGGTTGCCGTAGTACTTCCCGGCCTCGGCCGCCGACTCCTCGTGCCGGTCGAAGCGGCGGCCGGTGCCGTAGAGGTCGGCCGCGAACGCGAAGTAGCCCAGGCGGGCGAGCATCTGGGCGCGCGCCTTCGGGTACTCCCGCAGGCCCGTCCAGTCGTGGATCACCAGCACGGCCGGCTTCGGCTCGACGATCGCGGTGTCGTGGGCCGCGTACCCCTCCAAGGGCTGGCCGTCGTGCTCATACGGCACGACGCGGTCCTCGATGCGGGCGCCGGCCCCGGCCGGCACCGTCTCGACGAGTTGCTGGTGAACGGCGGACAGCTCGGTCATGAGCCTCAGGCTACATGCGCTCCGGGGCGGCGATCCCGAGCAGCCCCAACCCCGTGCGGAGGGTTTGGGCGGTGCGGTCGCTCAGCGTGAGCCGGCCGCCGTTTCCCAGCACACGGCAGTGCTCGTAGAAGGCGGAGAAGGCGGTCGCCAGGCCGAAGAGGTAGCCGGTCAGGTGATGGAACTCGAGCGTCTGACTCGTCGTGCGGATGACGGCCGGGAAGCGCAGCAGCTCCAGCGCCAGCCTGCGCTCGGCCGGATGCGCGATGGTCGGCTCCTCCCTGCCGGTGGTTGCTCGCTCGCCGATCGACCGGACCCGGGCGTGCGCGTATTGCAGGTAGACGGACGTGTTGCCCTTCAGCGACAGCATCCGGTCGAAGTCGAGCACGTAGTCCTTGGCCCGGTCGTTGGACAGGTCCGCGTACTTCACCGCCCCGATGCCGACGGCCTCGCTGATCTCCGGGTCGGCGTTGTGGACGGCGGCCCGCCCGACCGCCTCGTCCAGCAGGTCGGCCAGTTTCACCGTGCCGCCCTCGCGGCTGCGCAGCAGCTTGCCGTCGGCGCCCAGCACCGAGCCGAAGCCGATGTGCTCCGCCCGCACCGGGGGCACCAGCCAGCCGGCCTCCCGGGCGGTCGCGAAGACCAGTTGCAGGTGGAGGTGCTGGGGCTCGCCGATGAGGTACAGGATCCGGGTCGCCTTCAGGTCCTCGATCCGGTGCCGCAGGGCCGCGAGGTCGGTGGCGGCGTAGCCGTAGCCGCCGTCGCTCTTGCGCACGATCAGCGGCAGCGGGCCGCCGTCGCGGTTGGTGAACCCCTGCGGGAACACGCAGGCGGCGCCGTCGCTGTCGCTGGTGTCGAGGTCGCTGACGATGCCGTCCAGCTCGGCGTTGTAGCTGCTCTCCCCCGCGAAGTCCGCATCCTGCAACCGGACGCCGAGCCGCCCGTACATGGCCAGGAAGTGCCGCCGGGACGTCTCCATGACGGCCCGCCACAGCCGCAGCGTGTCCGCGTCACCGGCCTGGAGGAGCACGACCCGCTCACGGCTCTTCCGGCGGAACTCAGGCTCGGCGTCGAACCGCCGCCGCGCCTGCACGTAGAGCTCGCCGAGCTCGCTGATGCCGGCGCGCTCGTCGCCGGCGAGCTGCTCGATGAGCATCCCGAACGGCGTGCCCCAGTCGCCGAGGTGATTCTGCCGGATGACCCGATGGCCGAGAAACTCCAGCAGTCGTACCACAGCGTCGCCGATGACGGTCGACCGCAGATGACCGACGTGCATCTCCTTGGCGGCGTTCGGCCCCGAGTAGTCCACGACGACGGTCTCCGGCTCGTCCACTGTGGACACGCCAAGCCGGTCGTCCAGTTCGTTGATGTTTCGTCCGAGCACCTCGTCAGCGAGCGTGAGGTTGATGAACCCGGGCCCGGACACCTCGATCTCACCGCACAGATCGTCGAGGTCGGCATGGTCGAGCACCTTCGCGGCGAGCGCGCGGGGATCGGTCTTCAGCGACCGGGCCAGCCCGAGCGCGGCGCCGGACTGATAGTCGGCCCGCTGGGATCGCTGCACGGCAGGATCGACGGGCCCACCGGCCACGGCCGCGAACGCACGCGCAAGTCTGGCGTGCAGGAGCTGCTCGATGTCTGCCATACGCCACGGTACTGCCGGGCTCCGACGCCCTGCACCGCGTTTTTTCGCGCCCTTAGTTTCGGCGCCTTTCTCAGCGGCGGTAGTACCGGATGGCGCGCGCGGCGAGCAGCTCCGTGGCCCGGGCGGCGCTGAGCGCCCCGACGACGAGCCCGGCGCCGGGCACGACCCGCTTCGCCAGGCGCACGGCCGCGGCCCGCACGATCCCCTGCCCGACGACCCGCACGAGCGGCGCCCCGAGCCGCGTGGGCCCGACGCTCGGACTGGCCCGCCGCGTGGCCCGCACATGCTGCGCGGCCCGGATGGCGGCCTCGGCGGTCTCGACGCTGCCGTGGACCCGCTGGATCACGAGCAGCTCGGCGGCCCGCTCGGAGTCGAGCGGGTCATGCTCGTACGCGGCGGCAAGGTGCAGCACAAGCCGCGCCTGCAACCACGAGAGCGCCGCTCCTTCGACCACAAGCCCGACCGCTCCGGCAGCACCGACGGCCGCCCCTTGCCGCCGGGCCCGCCGCACGAACTCGCGGGTGACGGCCCGCGCGACGGCGTCGTTGGTGGCGGCGGGGTAGGTGGCCCTGTACCAGCCGACCCTCCGCCGAGCCTCGCCACCGAGCCGCCGGACGGCGGCAAGCGCCAGCAGCTCGGGAAGGTAGGCCGGATTGACCCCGAGACCACCCGCCTCCCGGGCCCCCGCCACCGCTGCGCCGGATTGGGGCCGGGCTACTTCGGGGACGGCCGTTTGGGCAGCGTGCTCCACGACCGGCTCGGGGACGGCCGTTTGGACGGCGGGCTCCACGACGGCGACCGGCTCGGGGGCGACCGTTTGGACGGCGGGCTCCACGACGACCGCCTCCGGGGTCGCCGGCTCCGAAGTGGCCCGCTCCGAAGTGGCCCGCTCGGCAGCGGCCTCCGAGGCGGTGGCCGGCTCCGGGGCTGCCTCGACGACCGCGGTCGGTTCGGAGGCGGGCTCCGCAACGACGGCCGACTCCGACTCCGGCGCTGCCTCCACAACCGCGGCCGGCTCAGAGGCGGTCTGCTGGCTGGCGGCCCCTTCGGGAGCGCCCTCCACGACTGTGAGCGCCTCCGGGGCGGTCTCCACGGCGGCGGGCGGTTCTGGCAGCTCCTGGCTCGACTCGATCAACGCGTCCTTGATCGGCGTTTCCGCGGCCACGGCGGACTTCTTTGCCGGCCTCTTCTTCGCCGCGGCCTTCTTGGCTGTCTTCTTGACCGGCGCGGGCGCGTCGCCGAGGAGATCGAGTTGCTCGGTCTCCGGAGCCGCCTTGCCCGCCGCCTTCTTGGCCGCTTGCATCGGCGCCTTCTTGGCGGGGGCCTTCTTCGCGGGAACCGGGACCGGCGCGGGCTCCTCCGTCCGGGTGACGTTCACCCGATCGGCCTCAGCCGTGACCACCTCGTCGACCTTCCTGGGCGCGGCCCGCTTCGCCACTGCCTGCTTCGCCACTGCCTGCTTCGCCGCTGCTTGCTTCGCCACCGCTTGCTCCGGCGCTGCTTGCTTCGCCACCGCTTGCTCCGGCGCTGCTTGCTTCGCCACCGCTTGCTCCGGCGCTGCTTGCTTCGCCACCGCTTGCTCCGGCGCTGCTTGCTTCGCCACCGCTTGCTCCGGCGCTGCTTGCTTCGCCACCGCTTGCTCCGGCGCTGCTTGCTTCGCCACCGCTTGCTCCGGCGCCGCCTTGTTGACCGCGACCTTCTTGATCGGCGTCTTCGCAGCCTCAGGCTGATCCGCGGCGGGAGGCTCCTTCGGCACCGCCACCCCGAAGGCCGCCGGCACGGTCCGCGGCCGGGACGGAGGGTCCGGGTCCACCGGTGGAGGCGCGGAGGAGCGGAACGGACTCTGCGCGGCCGGCGGAGCGAACGGCGTGGCGGACGGCGTCCGCGGACGCGGCGGCGCGGGTGGCTGGGCGTCCTCGGGCGCGGCAACGTCCTGTGGCGGCGGCTCGAATCGCAGCGAGGTGTCGCCAAGCACTGGGTCCCGGCGCCGGGCAGCCGCCGGCGGCGTATCCGCTTTTGGCGGTTTGTGTGCTTTTCGCGGCGGCGGGCTGGCGTCCTCTCCCATCTGCAAGAGAGTAATGGCCAACAGCCGCGCGCGCCGGGTGTGACCGACGCCATACTCGTGTCGACGGTGTCGGTCGCCACACCAGAGCCCGACCCCTGGTCAGGCCGCCGGCCACGCGGAAGGCGTACCCGCTTTGCCGGGAGATCGGGCGGGCCTGTATCCTCGTACGGCGGTCACCGGAGACGGGGACTGCTGGAGGCTTCGCCTAGTTCGGTCTATGGCGCCGCACTGCTAATGCGGTTTGGGTCTTAAAGCCCATCCCGGGTTCGAATCCCGGAGCCTCCGCGCAAAACCCGGTGTGTACACTGGGCCGAGCACCGAGCGCCCGTAGCTCAACGGATAGAGCATCTGACTACGGATCAGAAGGTTAGGGGTTCGAGTCCCTTCGGGCGCGCAAGATCGACAGGCGGTTGAACTGCGGAAACGCAGATCAACCGCCTTTCGCTTTCATCCACTGTGGACCTGAAGTCTGTGGCCGCGGCACTGGGGCCCTGGGTCCGAGCCGCACAGCTACGTTCACCGCGCCGGCGTCGGCCGCGGCGGACGAAACCGGCGTGCTGGTCGCCAATGTAACCGGGGTCAACAACGGCAACGCGTGAACGTGCCTGACCGCATGGGCCAACGGCGACACACGGCCGACGGCCAGCAACCTGAACCTGGCGCCCCGCGAGGTCCGGCCGAACGCGGCATGACGAGGTCTCCGGCAGTTGGTTGCCGGAGACCTCGTCGTTACTAGAGCCGGTTGATCTGTGTCGGTGACTGTGCTGTCGGTGTCACCAGTGCCGGGTCTGTCGTGGAGGTGCTCCACCCGGACGGTGTCGAGGGTGGGTACTGGTAGAAGGTGCCGACGACGTCGACGACGATGTCGCAGTTGCCGCCGGCGTTGTAGATGTTGAACTTCTTGTCCTGGCCGATCATGGTCTGTACCGCGTTGGGTACGACCGACCCGGCGGTCGGGTTGAGGTTGGACGTGCCCGGCCTGCCGCTGCCGCTCGGCCAGACCGTGAGGTACGTGGCCGTGGTCGGGAGGACGGCGGTCACGTTGGTCGCCAGCGCCCGGGTGTCGACGTTCGCGACCGAGCCCGGCGTCGTGATCGAGGCGGTGGCTGCGGGGCCGAGCCGTGACGGCCAGCCCTGCCCGCTGCGGGTGTCCGCGATCCGGGTCGGCACGACCGGCTCGAATCGCAGCCCGCCGGGCAGCGAACCGTTGTCGTAGAAGCCGACGATGTCGACGATGATGTGCGCGTTGGTGCTGGTGTAGACGCCGATCGACGGCGCCCCGTTGGCGCCGCCCGTCGTCGGGACGACAGCGAAGTTCGGCACGGTGGCGTTCGCCGTGTAGTTCAGCGTCGACGTGTTGGGCAGGCTGCCTGCGTAGCCGTTCCAGGCGGTCAGGTAACCGCCTCCGGTCGGAGCCGTGGCCGTGATGTTGACCGCGAACGCCCGGACCCAGGGGTCGATGCTGCTGTTCCACGAGGCGCCGGCGTTGATGTAGTAGCCGGCCGGGACCCGGCCCTTCCCCCAATCACGGGTGTCGGCCAGGCGGACCGGCTGAGCCAGCGGGTGGTATTGCCCGCCGTCGTAGCTCGAGCAGCAGTCATGGCCCTGCGTGTAGTAGCCGTAGACGTCAGCGATGAGGTGTGCCGGACCGCCGGCGTCGTAGAGGTCCACCTTGCCGTTGGCGCCGACCTTCACGGTGACCGAGTTGGCCCCGGTCCAGCCCTTGACGTAGTTGAGTGACGACGCCGTCGGTCGCGCCACACCCGACGGGTAGACCGTGACATACCCCGGGCCGGCGGCCTCGGTGACAGTCACGTTCAGCACGACGGTCGAGGCATCCGTGGGCACACCGCCCGCACCGGTGACCTGCAGGCTCACCACGCCACCGTTGCCGACGACGCCCTTCGGCGCTCCCTTGCCGGAGCGGGTGTCCATGATGCGGTAGGGCGACATCGGCTGGTAGTTGCCACGGCCACTGTTGAATCCGTTGACGCCCAGGCTGATCCCCGTCGAACCGGCGAAGCTGTCATCGGGCAGGGAGATCAACGCTCCGCCCGGGTTGGCTGCGCCCGGCCGCGCGAGCGCGGTGATCGAGCAGGTCTGCCCCTTGGCCAGCGTCTTGAGGGAGCAGCCGTCGTTTGTGATTTTGAACCAGGCTGCCTCCGGGCCGGTGATCGACGCCTTGCCGAAGGTAATCGGCGCGATGCCCGCCCCGGTCAGGGTCACCGTTTTGGGCGCCGACGTTTCGTATGCCGGAACCTGGCCGAAGTCGAAATACGGCGGCGAGGCCGTGGCGTCGCGCGGATCGAAACCGGTCAGCGACAGCAGCCGGACGACCTTGCCCGCGAATGAGTTCTCGGCCAGGGTCAGCAGTGCTGTCTGCTCGCCGAGCGCCGTCGCCTTCGGCGTGATGCTCAGCTTGCAGGTCTCGCCGTAGGAGAGGGTCTTGCCCGAGCAGGTGTTCGCCGAGATCTGGAACGCCCCCGGGTTCGCACCGGAGAGCGCGGCCGCGCCGAAGGTGGTCGGCTGCGTTCCGTTCACCTCGACGACGACGTCCTGCGGTGTGCCCGCCGTGCCCACCGGCTGCTCGCCCATCTGCAGCCGGTACTCCCAGCTGTCGGTGGCCTTGTAGCCGATGCTGGACTGGAAGCGGATCTCACCCTTGGCTTCGGCCACCCCATTGCCCGAACAGGGGACCGAGTAGCTTGCCGCGAACGCGGTGAACTTCCCGGTCGCGTCGTCGTAGTCCGCCTGACTGACGGCCAGCGTGCCGGGCGCTCGATATTCGCAGCCCTGCCCGTCACCGCTGACATTGAGGACGGTCGTCGAGGGCAGCGGACTGAAGTTGGTCGTGGTCTGGTACGTCTGCCCGGCGACAAACCGGGTCCCGGTCGGCGGCGTCACGTTGAAGATGTGCCAGTGGCTGCCGCTGAAGCCGCGCATCATCAGCGCGTAGCCGTTGGCGTTCTGCTGGTAGACCTCGAGCGTGTTGCGGGACGCCTCGTAGGAGAAGCTCCCGTCGATGTAGCCCCAGCCCTCGAAGTGCGTCGTGAAGGCCGTGTAGGGGGATTCGGGCGGCGCGGCTGCGGCATGGGCAACGCCGGCTAATCCGGTGGTTGATAGGACGAGTGCGAGGGCGCCGATCACTACGCCACGAATGGTGCGCATTTCTTCCCCGTCGATCGGACTGAACGCCGGGCAAGACCCCGGCGTTCCGTCAAGATAATGATTCGCACCAACGCAGGCAAGACGTGTGGATGAACCGAGCACGCCCCCGAAATGCGGAAGATATCCGGCCCGGCAATCGACGTCGGCGCGCTCGGCGTGTCGCCCGGATCGTCCGGCGTGTCGATCATGTGTTCGATATTGGGTCGTGTCGGTGCTGTCGTAGTCGAGCGCTGCGGCCTACCGTGCGGTGGCGTCGGCCGGGCGGCGGCCGGGCGTACGGATCGGGGGTGGGTGATGTCGGGAGTGGTGCCGGGTCCGCGTCAACGGCGGGCGGCCGGATACACCGTGGAGGTCGCGATCGGCGGTGAGCCGGCGGTGATGACCACCGGGTACACGCCTGACGGCGCGTTGTGCCGGGTGGATCTCCGCGCGGGGGTGCACGGATCGGTCCTGGCCGGGGTCGCGGAGGCGCTGGCCACAGCGATCACACTCGGCCTGCAGCACGGCGCGCCCCCGTCGGCGTACCTCAACGCCTTGCGGCACATGGGGCGGGAGCGCCCAGCCGTGGGCAGCGAGGACCCGGACGGACAGGTCCTGCTCGACATCTTCACCGGCGCGCCTGCGGAGCGCTGACGCTTACAGACATTGGTCCTATACCGCCGCAGGTATTCAGCCGACGACCTTCACGGGTCCAGCGGTCGGCGCTTCGGCCGGATCCCGGGGCGGCTCCTCGATGCCGCGGTCGGCCTGGTCGGCCGCCGACGAGGGGCGGTGCCCGGCGCTGGGCTCCAGACGCCCCCGCCGCCAGGTGACGATCCGCCGGCCGAGCCTGATGAACGGCTGCTCGACCAGACGGTAGAGCACATCGGCCATCACCAGCGAGACGATCGCGACGAGGAGTGCCTTGGTGTTGCCGTAGTTCAGCACGAACCCGGTGCCGAGCACCTGGTTGCCGACCTTGACCAGCCACAGCACCGCCACGCCGGCCAGCACCTGCAGCAGGTACAGCGAGTAGGACCGCTCGCCGATGAAGCCCAGCACCCGCGTCGACAACAGCCGGGTGCCGGGTGAGCGGGCGAGCAGGCCGGGCAGCATCAGGGCGACGCACAGCGCATACCAGGGGATGACCTTGACCTCGCCGAAGGCGTGGTAGGCCGGGCCGAGGGCGAGCTGGACCCCGACGAACCCGATCACGAGCGCGGTGCCGACGACCGGATGCGTCAGCGGTCGAATGACCGCGAAGCCCCGCGGATGGTGCGCCAGGATCGCCAGCAGGCAGCCGATGAGGATCGGGACGTAGTGGATGTACAGGTCACGACTGAGCACTGCGGCCACCACGGCGGCGGCGATGAGCCCGACCGTCACCCCGATCCGCCGACCGAGCGGGATGGCCCCGGCGGCGAAGGCGACCAGCGGCCACACCAGGTAGAACTTCTGCTCGATCCCCAGGGTCCAGGAGATGGTGAAGGTTCCGAACGCACTGAACTCGTTCATGAACGTCAGGTAGTAGGGCATGCCGCCGTTCAGGTCGCTGAACAACGCTCCGGGTGGTGCGTAGTAGAGCGCCATGGCGAGCAGCACCACCAGGTACACCGGCACGATCCGGAACAGCCGGCGCACATAGAAGTCGAGGAAGGAGATCCGGCCGGACCGCTCCTCCTCGCGCAGGGCGAGCGTGGTGATCAGGAAGCCGGAGAGCACGAAGAAGATGTGCACTCCGCTGTGGCCGGACAGCCAGCGCCAGTCGGAACCCCCGAAGTGGAACATCACCACCATCAGTGCCGCGATGGCGCGTAGCCCGTCGAGCGCCGGAAACCGCCGGAGCGCACGGAACTCGTCATGTGTCATCGACGCCAATGCTGGCTCCTTACCGGACGGGGTGATCGGGACAATCTAGCGAGCCGTCGGCCTCCCGCGAAACCACCGATCGTCGAGCACGCGGCCCGGCCCGAAACGGCGACGGCGCCATCGGGTGACCCGATGGCGCCGTCCGATGGTTCGCGGCTGTCAGTTCGGCCGTTTCACGGTTGGTGTGTAGTCCTTGACCACGCCCGAGCTCGTGGCGTTGACGCCTGAGCCCGTGAAGACGACGTAGTCGAAGGTGCCGGAGACGTCAATGGCGACATTGACGGTGCCTCCGCCGTTGTAGACGGTGTAGGCCCAGGCGTCGTTGAGGTTGATCACGGCCGCGTTCGGCCGTACCTCGTTGGCGACAAGGTTGAGGTTGCTCACCGCGGGCTTGGGGTCGCCGGCGGCCCACACGGTCAGGTACGTGGCCGTGGTGGGCAGGATGCCGGTGAGGTTGCTGACCAGGGCGTACGTGTTCGGGCCCTGCAGGGCGGCCGGCGCGGTGATGGTGGTGGTGCTGTTCGGGCCCAGGCTGCGCGGTGCGCCCAGTCCGTCCCGGGAATCGGCGATCCGGGTCGGGGTGACCGGGTGGAACTGCAACCCGTCACCGAGCGAGCCGTCGTCGTAGAAACCGACAAGGTCCACGATGATGTCGGTGGGGTTGCCCGACCCGTTGAAGACACCGAAGATCGCCGCGCCCGCGCACCATTCCCAGCCGGGGGAGTTGGGGCACGCCGAGGTCTGCACGATGGCGAAGTTCGGCACGATCTGACCCCGGTTGAAGTTCAGGGTCGAGGCGTTGGGCACCGTGCCGAGCCCGTTGTAGGCGGTCAGGTAACCGCCCGCATCCGGGTTGACCGCGGTGATGTTCAGCGCGAGGGCCTTGATCTGCTTGCCCGAGTCCGGGAGGCCGTTGACCGACAACCCCAGCTGCAGGGTCTGCCTGCCGCCGACCTTGCCGTAGTCCCGGGTGTCGATCAACCGCTCCGGGTAGAACCGGTGATACAGACCGCCGGCGGCAGCACCGGAAGCGGTGTAGTAACCGAGCGTGTCGGCGATGACATCCACACTGCCGCCGGCGTTGAAGATGTCGACCTTTCCGCCGGTCCCGACCGGCACCGTCACCGCGTTCGCGCCGGTCCAACCCGCCGGGAAGTTCAGGTTCGACGCTGTCGGACGCGTCACCCCGGTCGGGTACACCGTCAGATACCCCGCGGTGGTCGGGTTCGTGGCGGTGACGTTGAGCACCACCGCCGTCACCCCGGACGCCGGGATTCCGCCCCGGCCGGTCACCTGCAGATGCAGCGTCCCAGCGGGACCGATCTTCCCGACGGGAGCCCCGTTACCCACGCGCGTGTCAAGAATCCGAGCGGCATCCACCGGGACGTACTTGCCCCCGCTGGTCGGTGACACGGTCACCGCGAGCTGGAACCGCGCCGTGTGCGTCACCGATGTACCGGTGGCGACGATGGTGATGCCGTAGACGCCCGAGGGCGTGGAAGCACTCGTCTTGATCGAGACCGTCGACGAGCCACCGGTGGTGACCGACGTCGGGTTGAAGGACACGGTGACGCCGGTGGGCAGGCCGGTTGCCGAGAACGTGATGTTCTGCGTGCTACCCGCCACCATCCCGGTGAGCGCCGTCGTGGCGGCCGAACCGCCCGCGGTCACCGAACCGCTCTGGGAGGTCAGCGACAGCGAGAAGTCGTTGGCCGGCGCGGAGTTGGCGACGCGGAGCAGCTTGTTGGGCGAGCCGCTGCCCGGGTTGACGACGGCACCGTTGACGGCGCCGTTGACCAGGTAGTCCCGGATCTGCTGCGGCGTCCAGCTCGGGTTGGCCGATGCTGCGAGCGCGGCAGCACCGGTCACGTGCGGTGCCGCCATCGAGGTGCCGTCGATGGTGTTCTTCGCCGTGTTGCCGCTGTTCCATGCCGACGTGATGCTGACGCCGGGGGCGAAGATGTCGAGGCAGCTGCCGTAGTTCGAGAACGAGGCCCGGTTGTCGGAACTGTCCGTGGCGCCGACCGTGATCGCCGCCGCGACCCGGGCCGGGGAGAAGTTGCAGGCGTTGAGCGGGTTGCCCACCTCGTCGCCGTTGCCGGCCGACACGGTGAACGTGATGCCGGAGTTGATCGCGCTCTGCACGGCGTTGTCGATCGTGGGATCGGCGCCGCCGCCGAGGCTCATGTTCGCCACCGCCGGCTTGACCGCGTTGGCTTTCACCCAGTCGACGCCCGCCACGACCTGCGCCGTGGTGCCGCTACCGCTGCAGTTGAGGACACGCACGGCGACCAGCTGGACGCCCTTCGCGACGCCGTAGGAGGAGCCGCCGACCGTGCCCGCGACATGCGTGCCGTGGCCGTTGCAGTCGGCAGCCGTGCCGCCCGCGGTGACCGCGTCGAAGCCGGTGGTTGCCCGCGTGCCGAAATCCGAGTGGGTCAGGCGGATGCCCGTGTCGATGATGTACGCGTGCACGGTCGACGCGGTGTTCGGGTAGGTGTACGAGCCGTCCAGCGGCAGACTGCTCTGGTCGACTCGGTCCAGTCCCCATGACGGCGGGTTCGTCTGGATCCCCGAGGTCTTGAACACTCCGTTGCGCTGCACGTACTGGACGGCACTGTCCGCGGCGAGCCGCTTGGCTGCGGCCTCGCTCAGCGAGACCTCGAAGCCGTGCAGCGCGCTGCGGTAGACGTGTCCGACCTTGCCGCCATACCTGCCCGACAGCACCTTCGCGCTGTCATCGACGCCGCGCTGCTGGAGCGATACGGAGTCCTTGAGTACCACCACGTAACTGTCGGCGACCACTTCGGCGGTGCCTGAGGGCAGAATGTCCCCGACCGGTGGCGGGGCGGCGGAGGCGGCCACGCCGATGTTGGTCACCGTGACCGCCATCAATGTCGTAACCGCCACGGCCGCGGTGCGGTACCACCGCCCCGTTGTGCTTGGGAGTTTCATCTCCCGTCCTCCCTCTCGTAAACCAGCCACACGGGCTCATCAAGTCGCACGGAAACGGCCCAGCGATAAGGAGGCAGCCGGACGACCGGACCATCCACAATGTCCGGATGGTCCGGTAATGGTGCCGAGGCGCTGCAGGCGTACGATGATTCCCCCGATTTCGCCGCTCGGAGGGCGGCGACGTCCGGGGGAACCGTACGATCACGCGCAACGTGTCGCAAGTGGACGTTCGGCCAGAGCGACGCTTTGCCATTCAATCGATCGTCATCGCGGAACCGACGAAGCGGCGCCATCGGGGCTTTTCGACCCGATGGCGCCGCCTGGTCCTCACCGAACGTTATTGAATCTTGTACTTCTGTGGTGTGCCCACGGACGTCCCGGTCAGTGGCGCGGGCCCCTGTGGCAGTCCGTTGGCCTGGACCGAGGACCCTCCCGAGCCGGGAATGTATTCGAACGTCCCGGACACGTCGATCACGACATCGACTCTCCAAGCGGCGTTGAAGATGTTGAAGTCGTTGTTCCCGCCGACGCCGATGACCGCCGCGTTCGACCTGAGGTCGTTCCGCGCCAGGTTGAGGTTGCTCACCGTCGGCTGGGCCGTACCGTTGCCCCACAGGCTCAGGTAGGTCGAGTTCGACGGATTGACGCCGGTCACGTTGGAGACCAGGGCGACGGTGTAGTCGCCGGCGACGGTCGACGGCGCGTTGACCGTCTGGGTGCCGGCACCGGTGAAGGTCTTGGCACCGAGGCCCGAGCGGGTGTCGACGATCCGGGTCGGGGTCAGCGGGTGGAACCGCAGGCCCCCGGGAATCTGTCCGTCGTCGTAGAACCCGAAGATGTCCACGACGATATGCGTCTTCCCACTGGACATGTTGGCGATGCCGATGGATGGATATCCGATGTTGCTGTTGCCGCTGCACTCGTAGAAGCACATCGCGGTCGGCACGATCGCGAAGTTCGGCACGATCGAGTGCGGTGTGAAGTTGAGCGTGGAAGCGGTCGGCAGGTCGCCGTAACCGTTCCAGGTGGTGATGTAACCACCCTGGCTCGGGTCGACCGCCGTGATGTTGATCGCGAGCGCGCGGATGTGCGAGTCGTACTGGGCGCCGTAGCTGACCGGCAGCCGGATCCCCTCGAAGCCACCGAACGCCCCGCCGAAGCCCGGATCGCGACTGTCCAGGATGCGCTCCGGGACGGTCCGCCAGTACTGACCGGCGGCGTAGTCGTTCTGGCTCTGGTCGTAGCCGTAGTAGTAGCCGAGGACGTCGGCGACCACGTTGACATTGCCACCGGGGTTGAAGATGTCGACCTTGCCACCGGTCCCGATCGGCACCGTCACCGCGTTGGCGCCGATCCAGCCTGCCTGGTAGTTGAGGTTGGAAGCGAGCGGCCGTGCGACGCCGGTCGGGAAGACGGTGAGATAGCCGGCCGAGGTCGGCGAGACCACCGTGACGTTGAGGACGACCGCGGAGATGGCACCCTGGGGCACCCCACCGCGACCGAGCACCTGCAGGTGCAGGGTCTGGTTGGCACCGAGCGGGGCCTTCGGCGCGCCGTTGCCCTCTCGTGTGTCGAGAATCCGGGACGGGGTCACCGGCTGGAAGGTGCCTTCCGCGCCGAGCCGCCCGGTGATGGCGAGGGAGAAGCTGCGCTTGCCATAGTCGCTGTTGTCGGCCATGGTCAGCGTCGCGAAATCATCGCCGATCTTCGTCGGAGTGCCCTGCACGGTCACCGTGCAGGTCTGGCCGTACGACCGGGTCGCGCCGGCGCAGGTGCCGCCGGTGATCTTGAACGCCGCCGCACCAGCACCCTCGATCTTGGGTGCCTGCAGCGTGATCGGCTTACTGCCGGTGGAGGTGAGCGTCACCGTCTTGGTGACGCTGTGACCGAGGCCCACCGTGCCGAAGCCCGCATAGGTCGGCGACTGGGTGGTCTCGGCATAGCCCCGGCTGGAGTGCCAACGGACCTCGCCGAAGAGCTCCAGACAGGACTGCTGGTGGTAGGTGGCGGCGAAGGTGGTGACTTCGTGCGTGCTCGGATCCCGCGTGATCTCGTGGATCGTCACCGAGCCGGCGGTTTCGTTGCAGCCGAAGCCCTGCCCGCTGACATCCAGCGCGTAGTGGGTGGCGTCGCCCATACGGTTGGTCGGGAAGGTGCCGACCGAGAGTTGCTGGCCGGTCGGCGCCCCCACGCGGTAGCTGTAGCTGTTGCCGCCAGCGGCCTGCGCGGTGATGTAGAAGCCCTCTGTGCCCTGCATGGTGAGCATGAGAGTGGCATTGTCGGGAGTGAAGCTGTTGCTCCAACTCCCGTTCATGGTGAAGGCGTCATATGGAGCGGTCGGTGCTGCGGCACTGGCGACGCCAGGCAGTCCAGCAAGGGTAAGAGAGACCGCTCCGAGGACGACGCCCAGCTTGCGCAATGTGCGCATCTGACTCCCCGTCATCGTCGTGTCGCGTATGCGACAAGGCCGCACTCTAGCGACTTTCACACATGTCTACAATCGGTTGACCCGGCCATGTCGTCCACTGTGGACCCTTCAGACCCGGCGTGGAGTGCCGAGTCGTGCACGCCGCGGCAAGATCGTCCGAAATAGCCGCATTGCTGATCGGCGCGAAATGACGAGGCGTGCCGGGATCGTCGCCCGACGTCAGAAGCAGACGATATTTGCAGATGAACACACAGTGAATGTCGGTACGAAACGGGCTCTCGGTCACCAGTCGATACGAACAGTCGCTTGTGGATGCATAACTGAGTGGTTACCGTGCAACGGTTCTTCGGATCATTGCTACAACAAACGGGGAGACACATGCGTCTCATGCGAACAGTAGGCAGCGTGCTCGGAGCCGTAGCGCTCACCGCAGCCGTGCTGCCGGCTCAGGCGAACGCGGCTCCGGCCGCGCCGGTCACGGCGGCCGCCGCCATCGACCCGTCCACGCCTCAGGGCACCTACTTCCCGCTCAACCCCACCCGCATCCTCGACACCCGCGAGGGCAACGGGGCACCCAAAGCACCGCTGGGCGCCGGACAGACCCTGCACCTGCAGGTCGGTGGCCGGGGTGGCGTGCCGGCCGCCAACGTCTCGGCCGTCGTGCTCAACCTGACGGCGACCGGCCCCACTTCGTCGGGCTACCTCACCGTCTTTCCGACCGGTGTGGCACGGCCGACCGTGTCCAACCTCAACTTCACCGCCGGCTGGACCGGCGCCAACGCGGTGACGGTCCCGCTCGGCACCGGCGGCAAGATCGACATCTACAACCCGGCCGGGAACATCAGCGTCATCGCCGATGTCGTCGGCTACTACGCGACCGCGACCGCCCCCACGAAGGGTGGCAACTACCGGGAGCTCATCCCGGGACGGGTGCTCGACACCCGTGACGACGGCGACGGTCCGGTCGGCCCGTTCGATCCGGTCTGGGTCTCCGTCACCATCGGCGACGGCAGCAACGACAGTCACGTGCGTGCCTTCGCCGTCAACATCACCGCCGTCAACGGCACCCTCGGTGGCTACCTCACGGCATGGAACGGAGTCGGCACCCAGCCGACCGCATCCACGCTCAACTTCGGCCGGAACGTGGCCGTGCCGAACTTCGCCGTCGTGCCCACCGCACCGTGTGACTGGACCGGCTGCATCGGCTCGATGATCGGCATCTACAACGGCTCCGGCGGCAACACCGACATCATCGTGGACATCGTCGGCTACTACGACGACAGCACGCTCGGCGGCCTCCGGTTCAACCCGATCACGCCGAAGCGGATCACCGACACGCGCGACGCCGGTCAGCACGCGCTCGGCCCGGCGAGCACCACGGCCTTCCCGGCCACGGCGGTGACCACCGAGAACACCTACTCGCTCGTCACCAACGTGACGGGTATCGACCCGTCGAACTCGACCTACCTGACCCTGTGGTCGGGCGAGGGCACCCGGCCCGTGGTCAGCAACCTCAACCTTCTCCCGCACGAGGTGCGTGCGAACGCCGCCTACGTGGGCGTCGACAACAGCTTCAAGTACAGCGTCTTCAACCCGGCGAACACGGTCCACATGGCGCTGGACGTGACCGGCACCTTCGAACTGCCCGTCGCGGCGTCTTCCGCCCAGGCCGCTTCGGCGGTCGGTGGACAGCAGGCGACCGGAACGGTGCACCGCAACTAAGCACAGCGCGCGCCAGCACGATCTCGACGGCGCCATCGGAGCACCCGCTCCGGTGGCGCCGTCACCGTCAGAGGCGGTCGAGTAAGCCTCAGGAGACGTCGAGGCCGCCGCCGACCAGGACCACGTCGGCCAGGCCGTACGCGCCCTGCGACCTGATGAACACGTACGGGTCGGGGATACGGATGTCCGCGGTGTAGTGCTGGGTGCTGCTCTCCACGCCGAGCTCCTCGTAGCGCCAGCCGTTGGCCAGGGTCGGCGCGGCCCCCGGGTACCGGCCCGGGCTGATGCCGTTCTCGTAGACCCCGGGAGCCACCACGACGCTGATCGTGCCGCCGGGGCCGCGGATGAGCCACCCGCCGAGGCCCGTGGCGGGCTGGATCGAGCAGCCGGCGATGCGGGCATCAGTGGGCAGGACGGTGGGGCGCACGTGCGGCGCGCACGGGTGGCCGCGCTCCAGGCTCAGCGTGTCGGCGAACGCGATGGTCTTGTCCGCCGGAACGGGGCCGCGCACGGACAGCTCGGCCCGGACGCCGGCGATCGGCTGCCAGGTGACGCGGGTCGTGCGGTCGCCGGTCTCGACGAGCGCCGACTGCCCGCCGACGGTCGCCGGCGAGGAGTGCAGCTGCTCCGGTGACATCGGCGGGCCCGTGGGATCCGGGGTGGGTGGCGACGCGGCGGCGGGCGCGAGCGTCAGCTCGACGAAGAAGCTCTTGGCCGGCGCGTTCGAATCGTCGACGGTGCTGCCCTGCATCGACAGCCGCTCGACGCCGTCCCGCACCGCCCACTCGGCGTTCGCCCGGTACGGGAACTGGCCGACGTCGAAGTGGATCATCTCCGGGTCGCTGCCGATCGCGCCCGCGGCTGGGCTCGGGATCGGCACGGCCGGCGGCGCGGGCAGGGCGTACGAGCCGAGCAGCAGGCGCGGCAGGAGCATCGCGACCAGCGCAGCCACCGCCACGACCGCGGTCGCGGTGCCGGCGACCCGGCGGGTGCGGCGCCGGCGGTACGCCGGACCGATCCGCGCCAGCAGCGCCGCGGCGTCGGTGTCGCCCTCGGCGCGGGCCCGCAGCACGCCGTGCAGGGCGTTGAGGTCCGTGCTCATCGGTGCAGCTCCTTGAGATCGTGCAGCTCGACGCGCATCGCGGCGAGCGCGCGCATGGCATGGGTGCGCACGGTGGCCCGCGAGCAGCCGAGGATCTGGGCGATCCGTTCGTCGTCGAGGTCCTCGTAGTAGCGCAGCGCGATCACGGCCCGCTGCCGCTTCGGCAGCGCCCGGACCCGCGACCAGAGGGCGAGCCGCTCGGCGGTCGGCGGCCCGTGGTCGTGCGCGCCGGGAAACGCGTCGCCGTCGATCTCGGCGGGCATCTCCCGGCTGGACCGCCGCCGCCACCAGGAAGCGTTGACGTTGATGAGCGTGCGCCGCACGTAGAGATCGGGCTGGTCGGTCCGCAGAATCCGCGCCCACCGCGGATAGACCCGCACAAGCGTGTCCTGCACAAGATCGTCGGCCCGATGGACATCGTCAACGAGCAACCGCGCGAGCCGCAGCAGCCCCGGCCCCCGCGCCAGCACGTACTCCTCGAACGTCACGCCCTACTGACTACCGGAGCCTGCCGGTCTGTTGACATCGCTTCCCGTCCCCCACGGGCTGCGGGCCCGCGTCATGCGGGGCCGGCGTCGAGGTACCGGCGGGCGGCCTCGGTGCGGGTGGCCGCGCCCAGCTTGGTGAGGATCCGGGACACGTGCACGCCCGCGGTGTTGGCGCTGATGAACAGGGCCGCGGCGATCTGGCGGTTGGTCTTGCCCTCGGCCACCAGGCGCAGGACGTCGTGCTCCCGGGCGGTCAGGCCCATGGCCGGCGGGGTCGGTGGGCGGCGCACAAGCGGTGGCGGGGTCTGGAACAGGCAACGCGACAGCTCGTACGGCTGGCCCAGCGCGCGCCACGCCTCCGCCGCGTCTTCCCAGCGGGCCTCGGCCATCGCGCGGTACGCCGCGTCGACCGGGCCCACGACCGGGAGGTCCGGGCGGTCAGCCGGGCGGGCCTCGGCCAGCAGAGCCCACGCCTCGTGCGGGTGGGCGGCGAGGTCGGCGGCCGCCGCCGTCGCCGCGTAGATCTCTGCCGAGCGATCCGGTGCGAGCCGGGCCTCCAGGGTGCCCAGCCGGATGCGGTACGGCCGGGCCCACGGCTCGTCGCCGACCAGGTCCCGGGCGGCCGCCGCCGACGCCGACGCGGCGGCCTCGTCGGTGCGGGCCAGCTCGATCTCGCCGCGGCTGATCAGCAGCGCGGCGTGGCTCAGGGGCGGCAGGTACGGCTCGCCCAGGGCCTCGTCGACCAGATCCAGCGCCTCCTGCCAGCGGCCGAGCGCCGTCAGCGCCTGGACCCACTTCACGACCAGGATCGGGCCGTGCCTCGCGTACTCGTACGTCTCGTGCGCGGCGCCGATGCCAGCGCGGATCGCCTCGATCGCGGCCGCGTACCCGCCCACGGCGATGCGCGCCGCCGCCTCCCAGGTCGCGACGGTCGTCAGCGTGGGGGCGTCGGCCAGCGCCCGGGCCTGGGCGAAGTGGCCGCCGGCGGCGTCCGGGTCGGCGGCGGTGGCCAGGGCGAGGTACGCGTGGGCGGAGGCGAGCAGCGGGCGGGCCGTGGCCAGGCCGATCGCCTCCCGGGCGTGGGCCTCGGCGCTCGCCATGTCGCCGGCGAAGACCTGGATGGACGCCAGGTCCACCAGGATCGCGGCGCGCAGCTCGCGCGGCGGGTCCAGGGCCAGCGCCGCGAGGAGGTCGTCGCGGCCGCCGGCCCGGTTGAGGTTCTTCAGCCGGGCCTGCCGGTAGTAGCGCGCGGCGTCCGGGGCGGCGGCGATGGCCTGCGCCGACCACTCCAGCCCCAGCGCGACCGAGCCGGTGGCGTGGGCGGCCGCCACCGCCTGGTCGAGCACGGCGAGCCGGTCGGCGCCGACGGCGGTCGCGGCGCCGGGCACCCGGTCCCACAGGTCGAGGACCTGCCGCAGCAGGTGCAGCCGTTCCGGCTCGGCGCCGGCCCGCCCGGCCTGGGCGGCCGCCCGCCAGGCGGCGTCCAGCGCCCGCGGGAGGTCCCCGGCCGCCTCGGCGTGCGCCGCCACCCGGGCGGGCTCCCGTTCGAGACCGGCCAGCCGCTGATGCAGCCGGGCTCGGCGGACGGGCAGCAGGCGCTCGTACACCGCCTGCCGGATCAGCCCGTGCCGGAACGCGTACGCCGCCCCGGTGGCGGACAGCACGTTCTCGTCGACGAGCCGGCGCAGCGCCTCGTCCAGGCGGGCCTCGGGCAGGTCGGCCACCGCCTCGACGAGCGCGTGCTCCGCGACGGTCCCGGCCACCGACGCCACCGCGAGCACCTGGCGTGCGTCGTCGTCGAGGTCGGGCAGCCCGGCGTACAGCAGGTCGAGCAGCTCGGCCGGGGAGTCCTGGGGCGATTCGGCGAGAGCCTGCACGAAGAGCGGGTTGCCGTGGCTGCGCTCGGCGACCCGGGCGGCGAGGGCCGGCTCCGGCTCGCGGCCGAGCAGCCCGGCCAGCTGCCGTCCGACCTCGTGCCGGCTCAACGGGGCCGGCTCGATCCGCCGTACCGCAGGCACCCGAGCCAGCTCCGCCACCAGCTGCCGCAGCGCGCCGGTCGGCGGCCGGTGACTGCCGGCGAGGAACACGCCGGGGTGCGCCAGGTTGGCCACGAGGAATGACAGTAGTTGCAGGCTCGACCCATCGGCCCAGTGCAGGTCTTCGAGCACGAGCACCAGCGGCCGGGTCTCCGCTGTCCCCTCCAGCAGCGTCAGTACCGCACCGAGCAGCCCGATCTGCTCCACCGGCCCACTGCCCGACAGCCAGGCGGACACCGTGGTCGCCGGCTCGGTGCCCTCGGCCTCGCGCACCAGGGCGCGCAGCGGCGCGACGAACGGCGCGAACGGGATGCCGTCGTTGCCGAACTCCACGCACCGGCCCGGCAGGACCAGCGGCTCCGGGCCGATGCGGGTGGCGAACTCGTGCAGCAGACGGGACTTGCCGATGCCGGCCTCGCCGGACAGCAGTACCGTGCTGACCCGCTCATCCTCGTAGGCGGCCAGCATCGCCGTCAGCTCGGCGCCGCGGCCCACGAACGTTCCACCCCCGCGGACGATCACTGGCCCAAGATAACGAGATCTCATGATTCGCGACCAGCCTCTTTACCGGAAGGCTCGAAGCATGACGAACATCAAGCCCTTCCGGATCGAAATCTCCCAGGCCGACCTCGACGACCTGCGCAGCCGCCTACGGCGCACCCGCTGGACCGACGATCTGCCCGGGGTCGGCTGGGAGCGCGGTGTGCCGGCCGCCTACCTGCGCGAGCTCGCCGCCTACTGGGCCGACAAGTTCGACTGGCGGGCCCAGGAAGCGCTGCTCAACCAGTACGACCAGGGAATCACCCAGATCGACGGGCAGAACGTCCACTTCGTGCACGTCCGCTCCGAGCGGGCCGACGCCACACCGCTGCTGCTGATCCACGGCTGGCCGGGCTCGGTCGTCGAGTTCCTGGACCTGATCGGGCCGCTCACCGCCCCGGCCGCCGACGAGCCGGCGTTCCACCTGGTCATCCCGTCGGTGCCCGGGTTCGGGTTCTCCGGCCCGATCACGGAGGCGGGCTGGACCGACACCCGCATCGCCGCGGCGCTGGCCGAGCTGATGGCGCGCCTGGGGTACGACCGCTACGGCGTGCAGGGCGGCGACATCGGCGCCTTCATCGGGCCGGCGATCGGCCGCGTCGACGCCGAGCACGTCGTCGGCGTGCACGCCAACGCCCTGGTCACCTTCCCCACCGGCGACCCGGCCGACATGGCCGCGCTCACCGAGGCGGAGCAGGTCCGGCTCAAGGCCATGCAGCACTTCCAGGACGACATGTCGGCGTACATGCAGCTGCAGGGCACCCGCCCGCAGACCCTGGCCCACGCGCTGGCCGACTCGCCGGCGGGACAGCTCGCCTGGATCGTCGAGAAGTTCAAGGAGTGGACGGACGCGTCGAAGGAGCTCCCCGAGGACGCCGTGGACCTCGACCGGATGCTGACCAACATCAGCATCTACTGGTTCACCGACACGGCGCGCAGCGTGGCCAACTCCTACTACGAGCGGTTCCACGACGCGAGCATGTGGGCGCCGAAGCCGCCGGCGACCGTGCCGACCGGGGTCGCCGTCTTCGCCAACACCGACTTCGCGATCCGCCGGTTCGCCGAGAAGGCCCACAACATCACGCACTGGTCGGAGTACTACCGGGGCGGTCATTTCCCCGCGCTGGAGGCCCCCGACCTGCTGGTCGCGGACGTCCGTGCGTTCTTCAACTCCCTGACCTGACGTAACCGGCGCCGCCCGGCGATCACGCCGGGCGGCCCGAGCTTCGTCACGGCAGCGGTGCGGCCGCAGCCGAAGCGGGTCAGTGCGCGACCGGGCAACCGCCGGTGAGGCGGCCCAGGAACTCGTTCGGGTCGTAGAAGTGCTCGACCTGCAGCAGCTTCAGGTCGTCGGTGACCTTCGCGACGCTCACGCCGAACATCTCGATCGTGCGGCCGTCGGGCTGGAAGCCGTGGTACTCGCCCTCGAAGGCGCCCCAGTGGCGCCACTTGAAGGTGACGACCGGCGGCGGGCTGAGGACCTCCAGGACCTCCCAGTAGAAGCCGCCCGGGAACGCCTTGTGGAAGATGTGGTGCGAAGACTCGAACGACTCCTGGCCGCTGCGGTAGAAAGCGCTGTTGCCGATGAGGATGTTGTAGCTGCCGGTCTCGGCGATGTCCTGCGCGCTCGCCCACGGGCCGCCGTTGACGTTGGTCCGGAAGTGCTCCGTCACCATCGACACCCAGGTCTGCGGGTCCTTCTTGTGCGAGACCTCCATCTCGAAGACCTGGACGATCTGCTCGACGATCGCCTCGAGCGAGTCGGGGGCGAACTGGTGGGTGCGCTGGCCGGGCATGACGGTGTGCGACAGGTGGTAGTCGGGAACACCGTCACGCCACTGCGCCGGGTCGGTGGCCTCCACAACGGCGGTGCGGCCCTGCAGCCACAACGGGGTTTCGGTCACGATGCGGTTTCCGCCCTTCAAGGGGTCGACAGGTCGGTAGTCACAGTGAGACTACCGACCCGGTTACATTGAAGGAAGCAGCTACATCGATGACTAGACCGCGCTGGAGCGGGCCCAGAGATTGATGCCGGACTCCGTGGCGTGGCTGTCGATCTCGGCCAGCTCGTCCGCCGTAAAGGTCGTGTTGGACAACGCCGCCACGTTGTCCTCCAGCTGGCGGACGCTGCTCACACCGATCAGCGTCGACGTCACCCGCGGGTCGCGCAGGGTCCAGGCGAGGGCCATCTGGGCCAGCGTCTGGCCGCGGCGGGACGCGATGTCGTTCAGGGCGCGGATCTTCACCAGGTTCTCCGACGTCAGCCAGTCCGAGGACAGGGAGCTGTTCTCGGCGGCGCGGGAGTCGGACGGGACGCCGTTCAGGTAGCGGTCGGTCAGCATGCCCTGGGCCAGCGGGGAGAACGTGATCGTGCCGGCGCCGACCTCGTCGAGCACGTCCAGCAGTCCGTCCTCGATCCAGCGGTTCAGCATCGAGTACGACGGCTGGTGGATGAGCAGCGGGGTGCCGAGCGACCGCAGGATGGCGGCCGCCTCGCGGGTCTTCGCCGGGGAGTACGACGAGATGCCGACGTAGAGCGCCTTGCCCTGGCGGACCGCGGCGTCGAGGGCGCCCATCGTCTCCTCCAGCGGCGTCTCCGGGTCGAAGCGGTGCGAGTAGAAGATGTCGACGTACTCCAGGCCCATGCGCCGCAGCGACTGGTCGAGCGACGCCGTGAGGTACTTCCGCGAACCCCACTCGCCATATGGGCCTGGCCACATGTCGTAACCAGCTTTGGTCGACACCACCAGCTCGTCCCGGTACGGCCGGAAGTCCGTGGCCAGGATCCGGCCGAAGTTCTCCTCGGCCGAGCCGTAGGGCGGGCCGTAGTTGTTGGCCAGGTCGAAGTGGGTGATGCCGAGGTCGAACGCGCGGCGCACGACGGTGCGGTGGTTGTCGAGCGGGCGGTCGTGGCCGAAGTTGTGCCACAGGCCGAGCGACACGGCCGGCAGGCGCAGGCCGCTGCGGCCGGTGCGGCGGTACTCCATGGACCCGTAGCGGTCGGGCGAGGCTGTGTACGTCACGCTTCCACCCTCCCACAACGGGATACGTCACACTGATCGGCGTGACCTGGTACCGCCTCCGGGGACGCCTGCTGCTGCGCAGGTACCGGCCGCTCGGGATCACCGACGCCACGATCGCCCGGCAGATCGCGTTGCTGTTCACCCCCGACCAGGCCGTCCGCCTGGGCTGGCCCGCCGAGACCCTGCGGGAGGCGTTCGGCTCGCACCGGATCCACCGGTTCGACTGGGACGCCGAGGTGTTCATCCGGACCGTCCACGCCAGCTCCCGCCGGCCCGGGGAGCTCGCCCGGGCCGGGTGGCACAACCTGGTGGGCCTCGCCCGCGGCGACACCACCGCCGTGCTGCGATACCTGCGCGATCCGCGCGTCGACGACGTCGGGTTCGCGGTCGTGTACGCCGGCGTCAAGGCGCCGGTCGACGAGTTCCTGGCGCTGCGGCAGGCGCTGCGCTCGGCGGGTGCTGACGCGGAGTGGGTGATCAGCCACCTCAACTCCATCGCCCGCGAGTACTGGAACCACTACCGGACCACCACGGCCTGGCCGCTGCTGGTCGGCTGGGTCGAGCACGACGGCGCCGCCCTCGTCGCGGCGGGTCACAACGCCGACGTGGTCCTCCACCGGTGGCGGTCCTGGGCGGTCGCCGCCAACTGGTCCGGCGACCCGCACCCCGCGCTGCTGGAGGCGGCCGGGATCACGATCGAGGAGGCTTGGGCGCTGCACCAGCGGGGCGAGCTGCCCGACCGCGAGGTGCTCACCACCCTGGCCGCGCTGCGCCGTGACCCTGCCGGGTGACCCGGAGACCTACTGTGATGCGCATGGATCGGTACGAACAGAGCTGTGCCGCCCTCGGTGTCTGCCTGGCCGCGAACGTCCCCGTCGTGCTGTGGGGTCCGCCGGGCCAGGGCAAGACCAGCGTGATCCAGCAGCTCGCCGCGGATCTCGACCTGCACCTGGAGACCGTCATCGCATCGATCCGGGAGCCGAGCGACTTCGCCGGCCTGCCGGTCGTCGACCACGCGTCCGGCAGCGTGGCGCTCGCCCCGCCCCGGTGGGCGCGGGCGCTCGCGAGCGCGGAGCGCGGCGTCGTGTTCTTCGACGAGATGTCGACCGCGCCGCCGGCGGTGCAGGCCGCGATGCTGCGCGTCGCCGTCGACCGGGTCGTCGGCGACCTGCCGCTGCCCGTCGCCACGCGGGTGGTCGCGGCGGCCAACCCGCCGGGCGTCGCCGCCGACGGCTGGGACCTCACGCCCCCGCTCGCTAACCGCTTCTGCCATCTGGAGTGGGCGCTGCCCGCGGCGACGCTGCGCGACGGGTTCGCGTTCGGCTGGCCGAGCGTGCCTGTGCCCGCGGTACACGACCTGGAATCCTTCGCCGACGCCAAGCGGCTGGTCGGTGTGTTCCTCGGCAGCCGGCCCGAGCTCGTGACCCGGGTCCCCGACAGCGCGAGCGAGGCCGGGTTCGCGTTCCCGACCCCGCGGTCGTGGGAGATGGCGGCGAAGGTGTACGCGACGGCGACCCGCGCCGGGGTCCCGGGCGCGGTCCGGACGCTGCTGCTGAGCGGCTGCGTCGGGGCACCCGCGGCGGGCGAGTTCCTCACCTACGTCGCCTCGCTCGACCTGCCGGACCCGGAGGAGCTGCTCGCCGACCCCGATGGGCTGTCGATCGCCGGCCGCCGGGGCGACGTCGTCTACGCCGTCGCGGCGTCGGTCTGGGCGGCGACCGACGCGCGGCTCACGTCGGAGCGGTGGGTCGCCTGCGGCCGGGTGCTCGCCCGGATCGCCGACGGCGGGCACGCGGACATCGCCTACAC
Organism: Dactylosporangium sp. AC04546; assembly: GCF_022095675.1. Taxonomy (GTDB): domain Bacteria; phylum Actinomycetota; class Actinomycetes; order Mycobacteriales; family Micromonosporaceae; genus Dactylosporangium. The sequence goes on from NZ_JAHYSG010000018.1 coordinate 48,188, forward strand.
CACGGCCCGCCGCTGGGTGAAGGCCCGCCCGGCGAACGCACTGCCCGACGTCTCGTCCCTACGGTCACTGGAGCCGATCCTGCGCGAGCTCGGCCGGTTCGCCGACCTGGCTCCGGGCCTGTGAGCGACGACGCGCTGCGGATGGCGGCCGCCCGGGCGCGGGCTGCGGAGCTCATGCCGTACCTCGCGACCGCCCTCTACGCCTGCACCCCGATCCCCACACCGCTGGTGCCGACGGCCGCGATCGACGACCGCTGGCGGCTGTACTGGAACCCCGGCTGGTGCCGCGACCTGCCGGTGATCGAGCTCGCCGGCCTCTGGCTGCACGAGGTGGGGCACGTGCTGCGCGACCACGCGGCCCGCTTCAGCGAGCTGCTCGAGCCGGTCGACCGGGCGCCCGTCTTCAACGTGGCCGGCGACGCCGCGATCAACGCGGACCTGGACGGTCAGGTGTCGCTGCCCTCCGGGACGGTACGGGTGACCGACATCCCCGGCGCTCAGCGGGAGATGACGACCGAGCAGTTGTACCGCCTGCTGCTCCAGCAGTCCCCGACGGCGCAGGCCGACTGCGGTTCGGGCGCCACGCCGGGCCGGCGCCCCTGGGAGCTGGGCGACGACGGCGCCACCGAGGCCCGGCTGGGTCTGGACCCGGACCACGCCGACCAGGTCCGCCGCCGGGTCGCCGCCGACGTCCGCGCGCACGCCCGCTCGTCCGGCCACCTGCCGACCGGCCTGCGCCGCTGGGCCGAGGAGATCCTGGAGCCGCGCGTGGACTGGCGCGCGGAGCTCAACAGCGTGGTGCGCCGCCGGGCGGCCGAGGTGGCCGGCCGCCGCGACTACAGCTACGCCCGCCCGTCGCGCCGCGCGGTCCCGGACGTGGTCCTGCCGTCCATGCGCCAGCCCCGCCCGCCGAACGTCTACGCGATCGTGGACACGTCAGGATCGATGTCGTCGGCGATGCTGTCCCGCTGCCTGGCCGAGATCGACGGCATCACCCGCCGCTCCGGCCGCGGCCGCCCGTCGCTGCGGGTCGTCTCCTGCGACGCCGCCACGGGCGCGATCCGGCCGGTCCGCTCGGCGGCCGAGGTGATCCTGACGGGTGGCGGCGGCACCGACCTGCGGGTGGGCCTGCGAACGGTGGCGGAGTCGCGGCCCAGGGCGGACCTGGTGGTGCTGCTGACGGACGGCGACACCCCGTGGGACCCGGAACCACCCCGGCAGAACCCCGGCGCGACATACGTCGTGGTCCTGGTGGCCGGCGACCGGGTGACCCCGCCGTGGGTCAGGAAAGTCGTCGTCGACGGTTGACCGCCGCTACGGAGCGTATAGTTCGGGGTTGAAGCGCCTCCGCCCGGCGCGCGCACACTTTGTCCGCCCTTTTGGGTATGGCCGACCTGACCATTTGGACGGCTTCCGGTCGCTCGGCCAACGATGGAAGATCTCTTTCGCGCCAAGCGGAAGTTCACTCGACGAGCACCCGGACGGGCTGTCCAGCGATGGGGAGGTCTCGAAGAAACGCCTGCTCAACCCGCCGATGTCTGCGTGTTGGGCCGGATTTGATGGGTAGCATCCCTCCGTGCCGCTTTCTTTCTCAGCTATGCCAAACTGAAGCGGCACAGCGGCTTGCGAGTTCACTCCGCGGCATGACCCCTCGCGCCCTAGACGGCCCGCCGTCTGTTGAATCAGCCGGCCAGCCGGTCACTGACAACTGGAGACAGCGTGAAGACCTCACGTACAACGGCGGAGACCCTCGTGGGCTCTCTGGCCACCATCGAGCGAGCACCGCTGGACAACATCCCGCCGGCCCAGGCGGCCAAAGTCATGCGCCGAATCGTCGGCAACGCGTCGTTGTCGCCCCGACTCACCATTACGGCGTTCAACTCAGCACCCTGACGAGATGACGGGACAGCTGAGCGCAACCGCATATCCGCTGAGCCAGTTCGTCCTCAAGGTTCACGGGCGCTGCGACCTGTCCTGCGACCATTGCTACGTCTACGAGAACGCCGATCAGAGCTGGCGGGTCAAGCCCGTGGCGATGTCCGTCGACGTCGTTCACGCCGCCGCCGCCCGCATCGGCGCCCATGCGGCTGCCTGGGGACTGCCGGCCGTCCACGTGGTGATCCACGGGGGTGAGCCGCTGCTCCTCGGCCTCGAACGGATGCGCGCGGTGCTCGCCGAGCTCAGCTCGACGATCACCGCCGCCGCACCGCTGACCCGCCTCTCGCTGGTCATGCAGACCAACGCGGTCCGCCTCGATCCGGCCATGTGCGACGTGCTCAAGGAGTACGGCGTCCGGGTCGGCGTCTCGCTCGACGGAGATCGCCTCGCCAACGACCGCCATCGTCGCTTCGCGAACGGCAACAGCAGTTTCGACAAGGTGCGGACCGCGCTCGCACTGCTGCGCACGCCGAAGTACCGCGAGCTGTACGCCGGCATCCTCTGCACGGTCGACATCCGCAACGATCCCGAGGCCGTGTACCGGGCGATCGCCGCCGAGGAACCACCCGGCATCGACTTCCTGCTGCCCCACGCCCACTGGGGCGCGCCGCCGTATCGGCCCGACGGGGATCCCACCCCTTACGCGACCTGGCTCGCCGTCATCCACGGCCGCTGGCTCGCCGACGGCAAACCGATGCACATCCGCATGTTCGACTCGCTGCACTCCACCGCCGGCGGCGGTCGCAGCGGCTCCGAACAGCTCGGCACCGACCCCGCCGACCTCGCGGTGATCGACACCAATGGCGACTGGGAGCAGTCGGACGCGGTGAAGACGTCCTTCGACGGCGCACCCGGCACCGGGATGAACGTGCTCACCCACTCGGTGGACCAGGTGTCGGCCTACCCCGCGATCGCCATGCGGCAGGAGGGCGCCGGCCGGCTCAGCGAGACGTGCCGGGCCTGCCCGGTCGTGGCGCAGTGCGGCGGCGGGCTCTACGCCCATCGGTACCGCCCGGGTCACGGTTTTGACAATCCCTCGGTGTACTGCGACGACCTCAGCGCGCTGGTCTCGTTGGTGAATGCTGTGACCGCACCCGGCGCCGCCGACGCCAAGCCCGACGACCCGGCGCTGCCACCCGGGCTGTTCGACCAGGTCGCCACGGGGCACGGCGACGAGGCTACGATGGCCTGGCTGGCCCGGGCCGAGCTGACCATCACCCGGTCGCTGCTGTTCAGCGTCGTCGGCCTGCACGGCCGCACCGATGCCTGGGACGTGCTCAACAGGGTCGAAGCCGACCGGCCCGACGAGGTGCACCGGATCCTGCGCCACCCGTATGTGCGGGTCTGGGCCGTCGACCAGCTCGGCGAGGAGCCGGCGGGCGACCCGGGCCACCTCGCGGTGCTGGCCGCGGCGGCCGCGGTCCGCGCGGGCCTCGGGGCCGAGATCGAGGTGCCGGTCCAGCGGGGCGTGCTGCACCTGCCGACGGTGGGCACGGTGTACTGGCCAGCGCCGGTCGACACGACGGCGCGGCTGGTGAGCGGGCCCGAAGGGTTCACCGTCCGGGGCCCGGACCGGACGCTGGAGATCCGGCTCGACCGGCCGGCGCAGCCGCACTGGCAACCCGCCCGCTGGGTCGAGCTCGACGGCTGGCGGCTGCGGATCGAGGACGGCGACCCGCTGCGCGACTGCCACCAGTGGCCGGTCGCCGGCCGGCTCGGGGACGACGACGATCGCGCATGGCGCGCCGGGCTGGCCGAGGCGTGGCGGATCATCGCCGACGAGGTGCCCGGCTACGTCCCGGGCCTGCGGCACGGGCTGCACACGGTGGTGCCGCTGGAGGCCGACCCGGCGGGCGCGGTGCGGGCCTCAACGGCGCGCAACGCGTTCGGCTCGGTCGCCTCCGTGCTCACCGACCCCGCCGAGCTGGCCGTAGTGCTCACCCACGAGTTCCAGCACGGCAAGCTCGGCGCCCTGCTTGATCTTGTCGACCTCTTCGACACCGAGTCGCCGGTGCGCCTGCGGGTCGGCTGGCGGCCCGACCCGCGGCCGATCGAGGGCGTCCTGCAGGGCGTCTACGCCCATGCCGCCGTCGCCGACGTGTGGGGCGTCCGGGCCCGGCGCGCTGACGATCCCGTGGCGCGGGAGACGTTCCAGCGGTACCACGGCTGGACCGTCGCCGCCCTGGAAGCGCTGCGCGACACCGATGCGCTGACCCCGCTCGGCCGCCGGTTCGTGGACCGGCTCGGCGACACCGTCGCGGAACGGTCGGCCCGGTGACCGCGACGATCGCGCCGGTCACGTACCGCCGGCTGCTCGACGACCTGCGCCGGCTCGGCGTGCCGCACGGCCGCCACCTGCTGGTGCACACGGCGATGAGCCGGATGGGTTACGTGGTCGGCGGGCCGGGGACGCTCCTGCACGCGCTGCGCGACGTCGTCGGGCCGGCGTCGGTGGTGGTGCCGACCCAGACCGCGGACAACTCGACCACGAGCCACTACTACCGCGAAGCCACCGTGGCGATGGACCAGCGCCAGCGGGAGGTGTACGAGGCGACCCTGCCCGGCTTCGACCCGGTGCACTCCCCGTCGTACCGGATGGGGGCCTTCGCCGAGCACGTGCGCCGGCACCGGGCCGCGGTGCGCAGCCACCACCCGCAGACCTCGTTCACCGCGCTCGGCCGGCACGCCGACGACCTCATGCGCGTCCACGACCTGACCAGCCACCTGGGCCCCCACTCGCCGTTGAAGGCGCTCTACGACGCCGACGCGATGGTCCTGCTGGTGGGGGTCGGCGTCGAACGGTGCACCGCGCTGCACCTGGCCGAGTACGGCCTCGAACGGCCGCCCCGCACGAAGACCTACACCTGCTTCCTGCGGCACGACCACGGCCCGGTCCGCTACGAGTTCGACGCGCCGGACCTCGACGACGGTGACTTCGGCCTGCTGGGCGCCGACCTGTGCCGGGAGCGCTGGGCGGTCACCGGGACGGTCGGCGGCGCGCCCGCGATCCTGCTGCCGATACGCAGATCCGTCGATTTCGCCACGGCCTGGATGAATCGACAACGGTCCGTAAGCTGACGCTGACAGATCGACATCGGCACATTACGCTAGGTGTCCTGCTGTCGGTGTCGAGCGATCGGAGCCTGGCGTGCGTGTGGAGGAGACCGCTGCCGACGGTGCACGATGACGGCTCCCGCGCCCCGGCACGACGCCTACTACCTGCTGAGCCATGTGCGGGGCTCGGTGCCCGACCGCTGGGTCGGCCAGTTCAACCACGCGCTCGAGCTGGCGATCGGTGAGCGGGCCAGCCCGCCGCGCGGGCTGCAGATCGAGGGCCTGTACTACGAGACCACCGCCGCGGCCCGCCAGCAGCGCCGGCCGGGCACGCCGCTCGGCGCCCGTGTGCTCGTGCCCCTGTACACCAGGGAGTTCCTGCACGAGGCCCCGCCGGAGTACGACGACTTCTGCAACAACCGATTAGGCGGCGGCGCCCGGCCCCGCATCCACCCTGTGTTCTGGGACGCGAACCCGGGCGGCCGCGACGTCCCCGGCTTCCGCCAGGCCCGTTCGCTCGGCGAGGACCTTCCCGAGTACGAGGAGTGCGGCCTGGCCGCGATGTGCCGCCTGAACGGGTTCGTCCGCGAGTACCGAATCATCATCGGCCGGTTGGCCGACCGGATCGTCGAGGCCGCCGAGCACCCCGCGCGGCTGCCGGCCTGGGGCGCGGCCGACGCGGCGACCGAGCCGGGCTTCGCCGGCACCGAGACCCTCTTCGTCGTCTCGGTCCTCGCCGACGGGTGGCGCACCTGGAACCCTTTCGGCGACGACGCCGCCGGGCCGCTGGTGGACAGCATCGCCCGGCTGGCGCGGGCGCTCGTGCTGCCGCCGGAGGTCGTCGAGTACGACGAGGCGGAGGACTGGATCCAGGAGTCGCCGGGCGTGCTCCTCGTCGACCTGTGGGCGCTCGAGTCCGAGCAGCTGCGCGGCCGGGTCCAGCGGGCGCTGCGCGAGCCGCCGCGGTGGGCGTCGGTGCTCGCCGTGGCCGTCCACCGCGACGCCGAGCACGACGAGCGGCGTAAGGCGATCATCGCCACGGCCGAGCAGCTCGTCGGCCACCCTCTGACGCCGGTCAGCGACCAGTACGGGTTCGAGGCGGAGATCCCCGAGGTGGTCCAGCGGACCCGGCGCAGCTACCTGCGCCGCCAACCGATCAACCCGCGGCACCGGCCTGGCAGAGGAGATGGCTGATGACCAGGAACCCTGACGGGCAGGTGGTCACGTTCTACTCCTACAAGGGCGGAACGGGCCGCACCATGGCGCTCGCGAACGTGGCCTGGATCCTGGCCTCGAACGGCAAGCGGGTGCTCGCCGTCGACTGGGACCTGGAGTCGCCCGGGCTCTTCCGGTTCTTCAACCCGTTCATCGACCCCGGCGTGCTGACCAGCACGCGCGGCGTCATCGACATGATCCGCGAGTACGAGTGGGCCACGACCAAGGACGACTCGGCCGAGATCCTGGAGCGCCACGCGAGCGTGCGGCGCCACGCGTTCTCGCTCGACTGGGCGTTCCCCGACGGTGGCACCCTCGACTACCTCTCGGCCGGCCAGCAGAACTCCGACTACGCCGGGACGCTCGCCGAGGTCAACTGGGACGACTTCTACCAGCACCAGCGCGGCGGGCAGTACTTCGACGCGCTGCGCGCGGACATGAAGCGCCACTACGACTACACCCTGATCGACAGCCGGACCGGGCACAGCGACGTCGCCGCCATCTGCACCAGCCATCTGCCGGACGTCCTGGTCGACTGCTTCACCTTCAGCGAGCAGGGCATCGACGGCGCCGTGCAGATGACCCGCAAGCTGCGCTCGAAGCGGCCGATCCGGATCCTGCCGGTACCGATGCGCGTCGACCCGGCGGAGAAGCGCAAGGCCGACGCTGGCCGCTCGGAGTCGATGCGCCGCTTCGACGGCCTGCCGCTGGGCATGTCCGAGTCGGAGCGGCAGGCCTACTGGAACGGTGTCCAGGTCCCGTATCAGGCGTTCTACGCCTACGAGGAGACCCTGGCCACGTTCGCCGACGCGCCCGGGCTCAGCGGCAGCCTGCTCAACGCCTACGAGACGATCACGCGGTACGTCACCAACGGCACGGTCCGCTCGATGCCGCACCTGGACGGCTCGATCCGCACGCAGATCACCGCGCGGTTCGAGCGCCGGCCGCTCACCGAGGACAACGTGGTCGTGGTGAGCTACGCCGAGGTCGACCAGGTCTGGGCCGAGTGGGTCGAGCAGGTGCTGACCGCGGGCGGCCTCCAGGCGGTGCTGCGCCCGGACAGCTCCGGCGCCGAGCCCGCCCACCGGCCGCGGGCGGTCCCGGCCGACGCGCAGCTGCTCATCCTGGTCTCGAAGTCCAATGTGGAGCGTGAACAGGACGCCGCGCTCAGCGCCCGCAACCCGCTGGCGCTCTACATTGCCGACGTCGCCCCGCTGCGCCGGATTCCCGCGGCGAACTCCGCGTTCATCACCGGCCTCAACGCGACCGCCGCGGCGACCCGGATCCTCGACCTGACGGGCCGGCCCATCACCGACCTCGACGCGCTGCTCGCGGGCGCGCCCCGCTACCCCGGCCGGGACCCGGACATCATGAGCCTGCCGGCCCGCAACGCGCGGTTCACCGGCCGCAGCGAGGCGCTGAGCGAGCTGCGCACGCAGCTGCGCTCGGGCACGGCGGTGGTGCTGTTCGGGGCCCAGTCGGTGGCGCTGCAGGGCATGGGCGGCGTGGGCAAGACGCAGCTGGCCCTGGAGTACGCCTACCGGTACGGGCCCGCCTACGACGTGGTGTTCTGGCTGAGCGCCGACAGCACCGAGAACCTCGACACGTCCCTGCGCGACCTCGGCAACCTGCTGAACCTGGAGCTCTCGGGCCGGGACTCGACGCGTGCGGTACTGCAGGAGCTCAGTCGCGACCGGCGGCGCTGGCTGCTGATCTACGACAACGCCGAGGAGCCGCGGCTGCTGCAGAACTACCTGCCGCACGGGCCGGGGCACGTCCTCATCACCTCGCGCAGCACGTCGTGGGGTGAGCAGGCCCAGCCGCTGCTCGTCGACGTGTTCAAGCGCCAGGAGAGCACCGACCACCTGCTGCAGCGGGTCGCGACCATCACGAAGGAGGAGGCGGGGCGGGTCGCCGAGCAGCTCGCGGACCTGCCGATCGCCATCGCCGCGGCGGCCGCGTGGCTGGACGAGACCGGCACGAGCGTCGAGGGGTACCTGGAGCAGCTCCAGGCCGGCGGGCCGAGCGCCATCTCCGGGCCGGACGCCGCCATCGCGCGGACCTGGGACCTGTCGCTGAACCGGCTCAAGGAGCAGAACGAGGCCGCGTACCGGCTGTTCCAGCTGTGCAGCGTGCTCGCGCCCGAGATCGCGCTCGAGCTGATCTACAGCGACAAGATGGCGGAGTTCCTGCGCCCGTACAACGCGGCCGTCTCGGACCGCACCTACCGCGGCTCGCTGGTCCAGCAGATCAACCGCCTCGCACTGCTGCGGATCGACCAGCGCCGCGAGGGCACGCGGGGCGGCCAGGTCCTCATCCACCGGCTCGTGCAGACGGTGGTGCGGGACCGGATGAGCGGCGGGGACCTCGCCGAGGCGCGCCGGCAGGTCCATGAGGTGATGGCCGCGGCCCGGCCGGAGGGCGAGGTCGACGAGCAGAAGGACTGGCCGCGGTACCGCATCCTCTGGCCGCATCTCGACGTGTCCGACGCGGTCCACAGCGACAACGCCGCGGTCCGCCAGCTGCTCATCGACCGGGTGCGGTACCAGTGGCTCCAGGGCGAGCTCGACGCGGGCCGGGACCGGGCGGAGCGGACCATCGCCGCCTGGACCGAGCAGCTGCCCACGACCGGCGACCCGGCGCGGGAACGGTCGCTGCGGGAGCAGCTACTGCACCTCCAGTTCAACCTGGCCAACCTGCTGCGCGACCTCGGCGAGTTCGAGCAGGCCGGCGAGGTCGACCGGCGGGTGCTCGCGGAGCAGACGGTCCTGCTGGGCGAGACCCATCCGCACACGCTGATGACGGCCGGCGGCCTCGCGGCCGACCTGCGCAGCCTCGGCCGGTACGCCGAGGCGCTGGACCTCGACACCAGGACGCACCACGCCTGGCACAGCTTCTACGGCGAGGCGACCCCGCGCACGCTGGCGGCGCTGAACAACCTGGCCGTCGACCACCGGCTGCTCGGGCAGTTCCGCAAGGCGTACGACCTGGACGAGCAGGTGCTCAACCAGCGCCGCGACGTGCTCGGCGAGACGAACCTCTACACGCTGGCCTCGGCCGCCTGCCTGGCCCGCGACGTGCGCGACGCCGGCGACTACGCCAAGTCCGTCGGGCAGCTGGAGAAGACGCTGGCCGAGTACGTCGCGACCCGCGGGCCCGACACCCGCGCCACCCTCACCACCCAGTCGAACTACGCCGTGTCGCTGCGCAGCGCCGGCGCCCTCGACAAGGCCCTGGAGCTGCACGAGGACGCGTACACCAAGCTCAACGAGCTGCTCGGTCCGGACAACCCGGAGACGCTGAGCTGCCGGCTGAGCCGGGCGCTGAGCCTGCAGGCGAAGCGGCGCAACGACGAAGCGGCGGCCGAACTGCTCCAGCTCAAGGGCATCTACGAGGCCAAGGTCGGCGCCACCCACCCGTACACGCTGGTGTGCATGAACGACCTCGCCGTGGCCGAGCGCAGCCGGGAGAACTTCGAGGCCGGGCTCGACTGGGTCCGCCGGGCGGCCGCCGGGCTGGAGGAGCGCCTCGGGCCGGAGCACCCGTACACGCTGTCGGCGCAGATGAACCTGGCGATCTGCCTGGCCGACACCGGTGACACCGAGGGCGGCCGCGTGCTGCTCGAAGAGATCGCCGACGTCCTGAAGCACGTCTTCGGCCCGGACCACCCGAACGCGATCCGCTGCGAGGTGAACATCGCGCTGATGGCCCGGCACCTCGGCGACGAGAACGCCGAGGTGCGGCTGGCCGCGCTGCGGGAGCGGCTCGTCGACCGGGTCGGCGAGCGGCATCCGGCGGTCTCCGCGCTGCAGCGGCGCCGCTACCTCTACCGGATCATCGACCCGCACCAGTTCTGAGGGGTACGGCGACGTGGGGTTGCACAATGTTGCTCAGCTGCCGGCGCGGGTCACCGTCCGGGCCCTGGTGGTGTCGTCGTGGCGGGACGCGCCCGCGGTACTGCGGAAGCTCTCCCTCTGGATCTGGGGCGTGGCCGTCACCATGGCCGTCGTCGCGCTGGCCATCGACGTCGCGGGCGGGTGGGAAGGCCTGCCGTTCGCCACGAACCTGATCTCGGAGGCGGTCAGCGCGATGATCGCGCTGCCGATCGCGCTGCTCGTGGTCAGCCGGCTCGCCGCGTACCAGGTCGAGGAGGCGACGCGGCAGCGGCTGGAGGCCCGGATCCGCACGCTGCGCGGCCGGCTGGCGCGCGCGGTCCAGGCGCTGCAGGAGCACCTCAACACGACCGAGCGCGAGGCGACCGCGTCGGCGAACGACTTCATCCGGGCCATCCACGGCGACTCGGGCGACGAGCCGGACGGCGCCGGGATCGACCTCGTCCTGGTGAACGAGGCGGCGTGGGCGACGTACGCGGTCATGAGCATCAACGAGCGGGTGCTGTTCCAGCGGTTCATCCGCCCGGTTCGCGACTGCGCGACCCAGCTGTACAGCGCGCTGGTCGAGCGGATGGGCGACGGCGAGCCCGACGAGGAGATCGGCGAGCTGGAGCGCATGACGATCGCGTGGGAGTCGGCGGTCGAGAGCCACCACCGGCGCATCGACCAGGGCCAGGGACTGTTCGGGCACCGGCCGGCGCTGGCCTCGTTCGACCGCGGCCGGATCAGCGAGCTGCGCAACGCCGCGGTGGGGTACATCAGGAGCTTCGACGACCTCGTGACGCTGTGCGCGCAGCTGGAGCACTACGCCTCGCCGGGGGCGGCGGTCACGCCGCCGTGAGCCAGGTGAGCACGCGCGGGAGCACCTCGACCGCCGTGAAGTGCGCGCCGTCGTCCTCGACCTGTACCTCGGCCCGCCGCAGCTGCGACGCGATCCACAGGCTGTGCCCCACCGGGGAGAACGTGTCCTGGGCGCCGTGCCACAGGTGGACCACGCCGGGGATGTCGTCGAGCGCGAAGCCCCAGTCGCCGCGGAAGGCCAGGACGTCGTCGATCCAGCCGTACGGGCCGCTGCGCAGGGCCTCGCGGTAGCTGGCGCTGAACAGCCGGCGGTACATGACGCTCTGCATGAACCGCTGGTCGGGCGGCGACATCTGGGACCGCAGCACCTCGATCAGGCTCTCGGGGTCCACGGCGACGCGCTCGGCCTGCTCGACCAGCTCCCGCATCAGCCCGACGGCGTCCTCGGCGGCGGCCGAGTGCTTGCGGACATTGTCCTCGGCCATCCCGTCGAACCACTCGAGGCCGTTCGCGTCGGCGGGGGCCAGCCCGACCAGCACCGCGGCCCGGGTCACCCGGTCCGGAAGCAGCGCGGCGCAGGCGAGCGCGTGCGGCCCGCCGCCGGAGCGCCCGACGACCGAGAACCGGCCGAGGTTGAGCCGATCCGCGATGAGCGCGACGTCGTGGGCGGCGTGGGCGACCGAACGCCCGGGGACCCTGGTCGATCCGCCGTAGCCGGGCCGGTCGTAGGTGACAAGCTTGACCCCGAGCCGGTAGAGCACCGAGCTGCGCGGCTTCGGCCCGCTCCGCGAGCCGGGTGTGCCATGGAGAAGAAAAACCGGAGCACCGTCGGGTGCACCGGACACTTCCACCGTCAGCAGCCGTTCATTGTCGACGATGATCTCGTATTCGGTCTGCAAGCTCGCCCTCCGGAGCACACGGGATCACCGCGTGGCATGTCAGGCCGGATCGTCTATCGAGAATAATCGACCTCGCCGGACGGCCTCCAGCGTTTTCCGGCTACGGCAGGGCGTGGGTGCGGGGGCGGAGGCGGCTGCGGGCCGTCTCCACCGACGGGTGGCCCAGCGCCTCGAACGCGGCCAGCGCCGTGCGCCAGGCCGCCTCGGCCTGGTCGTGGTCGCCCGCCGCTTCGTGGCTGTCGCCCAGGTTCACCAGGACCTCCGCCTCCGCGCCGCGGTCGCCCAGGCGGGCGAACGTGTCGATCGCGCGGCGGTAGCACTCCAGAGCTGCCGAGTGGTTGCCCAGCTGGTCGTGGGCGTACGCGATGCTGTCCCACGTGCCCGCCTCGCCGTGGCCGTCGTCGAGCTCCTGGAGCAGGGCCAGCGCCGACTCGCACAGGCGTAGCGAGTGTTCGTGCTCGCCCAGCCGGCCGTGCAGCCAGCCCCGCGCGTTGAGCGTGCGCGCCTGCCACAGGCGGTCGCCCGCCGACCGGAACAGGCGGTGCGACTCGCTGCTGTGGGTCAGCGCGGCGCGGTGGTCGCCCTGGGCCTGGAGCATCCAGCCGATGTTGTGGTGGGTGCGGGCCTGGCCGACGACGTCGTCGAGCTCGCCGTACAGGGCCAGGGCCGCGTTCAGGTGCAGGGCCGCCTCGGCGAAGCGGCCCAGCTGCGCGAAGGTCCGGCCCAGGTCGCGGTGGGTGTGGGCGGCGGCCGAGCGGTCGCCGACCCGGCGCAGGGCGGTCAGCGCCGACGTCTGGGTGGCGATCAGCTCGTCCCAGTGGCCGCGCCAGTCGAAGTACGTCGTGAGGCTCCACGCCAGCGGCCACACATGCCGGTCGAAGCCGTGGCCCGCGCCGAGGTCGACAGCGGCGAGCAGCGCCGAGTGCTCGGCCGCGAACCATTCCAGCGCCCGGTCCCGGTCGGCCAACGCCACCGTGGTCACCCCTGCCGCGGGTGCCGGGACGTCGACCGCGGTGCGCCCCGGATCCATCAGCAGTACCGCGGCCCGCGCGCTCTGCAGGTAATGGTCGAGGAGCCGCCGCAGGGCCGGGCCGCGCTCATCCTCGACGCACTGCTCGTCGGCGTAACTGCGCAGCAGGTCGTGCAGCCGGTACCGGCCCGGGCGGTGCTCGGTGAGCAGGTTCGCACGGAGCAGCGACCGCAGGAGTGGCTCGACGGAGGCGACGCCGGCGGCGCTCGCCGCGGCCGGCACCGCGAAGTCGACGCCCGGGTGCAGGCCCAGCAGGCGGAACAGGCGCGCGGCCGGCTCGTCGAGCGCGCGGTACGACCAGGAGAACACCGCCCGCACGTCCGTCGCCGCGTCGCCGCCGTCGAACGGGTCGAGGCCGCCGGCGGCCGCGCGCAGCTGGGCGGCCTGCGCGGCGAGCGGCGCGTCGGGGCTCACGACCGCGTGCGCGGCGACGATCGCCAGGGCCAGGGGCAGCCGGCCGCAGCGCGCGACGATCTCGGCGACGGCCTCGGGCTCGGCGGCGACGCGGGGCGGGCCGAGGCGGGCGGCCAGCAGGTCCCACGACTCGGCCTCGGTCAGCGGGCCGACCGGGAACGGGTGTGCGCCCTCGGCGGCCACGAGCGGGGTGAGGCGGTCGCGGCTGGTGACGATGACGAGGCAGCCGGGCGCGCCGGGCAGCAGCGGGCGGACCTGTTCGGCGTCGCGCGCGTTGTCGAGCACGATGAGCACCCGCCGGCCGTTGAGGATGCTTCGGTACAGCGAAGCCTGAGCATCCAGCCCCGCCGGCCGGCGATCGACCGGCACGTGGAACGCGTCGAGGAAGCCGCGCAGCGCCTCACCGGGGTCGACGGCCGCCGCCCGCGGGTCGAAGCCGCGCAGGTTGACGTAGAGCTGGCCGTCGGGGAACCCGCCCGCGGCCCGGTGCGCCCAGTGCACGGCGAGGCTGGTCTTGCCGGCGCCGGGCGGGCCGGTGACGGTGCAGACGACGGCGGTACCGCTGGACTCCCCGGCCAGGGCGTCGAGGCGGTCGAGCAGCCCGGCGTGCCCGGTGAAGCCGCGCACCGCGGACGGGAGCTGGGCCGGGCCGGTCGCCCGCACCGTGACCGGCGGCGGGGCCAGGTCCAGGGACGCGTCCTGGCGCAGGACCGCCGCCTCCAGGTCGCGCAGGGCCGGCCCGGGGTCGAGGCCGAGGTCGTCGTCGAAGGCCCTCTTGACCCGCTGGTACGTGGCGAGGGCGTCGGCCGGTCGGCCGGCGCGGTACTGCGCGAGCATGAGGTGTGCGTGGAACCGCTCGTCGTGCGGATGGTCGCGGGTCAGCCGCTCCAGGTCGGGGATGAGCTCGGCGTGCTCGCCGAGGTGGAGCCGGTGCTCGGCCAGCGCGTGCTGGGCGAGCAGCCACAGGTTCTCCAGGCGCTCGGCCTCGACGTCGAGCCAGGCGCGGCCGACGACGTCCTCCAGTGGCCGGCCCCGCCACAGCGCCAGCGCCGCGCGCAGGTGGCGCACGGCCTCGGCCCGGTCGGTCGCCTCGCCGGCCTGGTGGATGAGCCGCTCGGCGACGGCCGCGTCGGTGCCGTCGGCGGCGAGGTCGAGCACGTATCCGGGTGCGCGGGCCAGGATGGCGTCCCGGCTGCCCAGCACCTGCCGCAGGTGCGAGACGTGCCGCTGGAGCGTGTTCACCGCCGTGGCCGGCGGGTCGGCGCCCCACACCACGTCGGCGATCCGGTCGGTGCTCACGACCTCCCCGGGCCGGATGGCCAGGGCCGCGAGCACCGCCTTGCGGCGCACGCCGTGCACCGGGCGGTGCACGGCGTCCACCGTCACGTCGATCGTGCCGAGAAGCCTGACCTGCATGGGATACCCCAGTCACTCGGTGTGACTGGACACGCTATCGAGCGTGCGACGGCGGCACGCCGGTCAGGTCGGGAATCGGATAATCCCTAGAGAATCCGCCACACCTGGCTGTTCGCGCCGGTGAACGGCCGGGTGACCGCCTGGAAGTCCTGCGCGCTGGAGATGTAGGCGTCGAGGTACCGGCCGCTGCTGACCTGCTGGATCATGTAGAACGCGCCGCCGTAGTCGTAGAGGCGCCACAGCTGCGTGCTGTTGTTCTGCTGCGGCCGGGTCACCACCCGGAAGTCGAGCTCGGCGATCTCGTGCGCGTCGAGGTACCGCGCGCTGCTCACCTGCTGGATCGTGTACAGCCCGCCGCCCACGTCGGTGAGCAGCCACTGCTGGGTGGTGTTGTTCTGGAACGGCCGGGTGACCACGTTGAAGTCCCGCGACGCGATCTCGTGGGCGTCGAGGAACAGCGGCCCGCTCCCCTGCGTGATCGTGACGACCCGCGGCGGCTGGAGCCGCACCGCCATCCCGATGGTGTCGGCGGACGCGACCCCGGCGCCGCCGAAGAGGATGGCGGCCGCCGCGGCCAGCGTCACGATCAGCCTGGTCCGGATCTTCATGATGGAACTCCTCCGTCTCGAAAAGCGCGGCGAAGGTGTTCCGCCGGCACCAACGGAGGATGCGGGAACCCGCTGAAGCGCCCCTGACGCGCGACGGAAACGATGAGGCACAATGGAAACGATGTTTCCATTGAGGGAGGGCGCGTGCGATACCTCATCGTCGGGTGCGGCAACGTCGGGATGGAGCTGGGGCGGCGGTGGACGGCCGCCGGGCACCAGGTCATCGGCACCACCACATCGCCCGGGCGGGTGGCCGAGGTCGGAGCAGTCTGCTCCGACGTCGTCGTGCTGCGCGGCAGCGACGCCGAGGCGATGGCCCGGGCCGCCCGTGACGTCGACGCCGTGGTGCTCACCGTGAGCCCGCGGATCAGCAAGGCGTTCGACGCGGCCGACCGGGTGCAGGAGTACGCCGACACGCTCACCGCGTCGGCGACGGTGGCCGCCGGCGTGCATCCGCGGGTGGTCTTCACCAGCTCGGCGTCGGTGTACGGCGCCGGGGAGGGCGCGACCGTCACCGAGAGCAGCCCGCTCACCAGCGACGACGACGCCTCGCCGCGCAACTTCATCGCCGCCGAGGAGGCCGTGCTCGCCGCCGGCGGGGCCGTGGTGCGGATTCCCGACGTCTACGGGCACCCGCGCGACCTCGACTACCCGGCCCGCGTGAAGCTGGCCCACGAACTGCTCGGGGGCAGCGTGCCGTTCGACGGCGACGCCCTGCTGTACCGCATCGACTACCGCGACGCGGCCGCCGCGCTCGACTTCGTCGTCACCAACGGGCTGACCGGGGTCTACAACGCCGTGCCGGACGCCACGGTGCCGCCGACCAACCGCGACGTCTTCAGCCGGATCTGCGCCGACGAGGGGTGGCCCGACCTGACGTACCGTGGCGAAATCAGGACCCCCGTGGTGCCCATCTCCTCGAAGCGCCTGCGTGGCGAGGGGTTCTCGTTCACGCACTCCTGACGAGGTCGCGGGCGACCAGGCGGCCGAAGGCCAGCGCCGGGGTCAGGCACATGCCGGAGCAGAAAGCGTTGCCGTTCACCGCGGCCGACCCGATGACCTCGCCGATCGCGTACAGCCCGGGGATCGTCGTCCCGTCGGCCCGGCGCACCCGGAGCCGGTCGTCCACGTCGAGCCCCGCGAACGTGATCAGCGTGACCGGGTGGTTCTCGATCGCGTAGTACGGCGGCTCGGCGACCGGCGCGGGCAGGTGCGCACGGGCGAAGTCGTCGTCGCGGCCCGCGGCCACGAAGGCGTTGTAGCGGGCCACCGTGTCCCGGAGTCCGGTGGCGTCGATGCCGGCGAGTGCGGCCAGCGTCGCCAGGTCGGCCGCGCGGTGCACCCCGCGCCGCCGGCCGCACGCGGCGTCGAGCTCGGCCGGGGTCCAGCCGTGCACCATCGGGTGTGACGAGCGCAGCGCCCGCGCGTCGAACACCATCCAGAACGTCATCCGGTCGACCCCGGTGAGCACCCGCTCCTTGTGGTCGATGCTGGGGTCGTCCTCGGCGATCCAGCGGCGGCCGTGCCGGTCGACGTAGATCTCCCACGGCGGCCGCTCGGGCGCCACCAGGTGCGGGCGGTGCGTCCAGTCGACCCGCAGGTCGCCGTCGACGGGCGGCAGCCCGCCGAACGTCGGGATGTACCGGCCGAGGCCCTGCAGTCCCGCGCCGATCGCGCGGGCCATGAGCAGGCCGTCGCCGGTCGCCGTCGGGGACGCCGACGTCGTCAGCGGTGCCCCCTCCAACTCGGCGAACAGCTCGGGCGAGTGGCCGAAGCCGCCGGTTGCCAGTACCACCGCCGGATCAAGCAGTCGAAGACCGTCGTCCAGCGTCACGCCGACCACCCGGCCGCCGTCGGTCAGCAGCGACCGCACGGCGGTGCCGAGCCGCAGGTCGATCCGGCCGGCCGCGCGGTGCGCGTCGAGGAGCCGGCGCAGGACCGCCAGGATCGCCGGCCCGCCCGGCATGTCAACGGCGTGCACGGTGCGGGGCGTGCGGTAGGGCTCGTGGCCGTAGACGATCCGGGGCGTCGCCGGGTCGGGCTGGAACCCGTGCCCGACCAGCCAGTCCAGCACCGCGGGCTGCTCGGCGAGGCTGGCCCGGGTGAGGTCCTCGCGAGCGGTGCCACGGCTGATGCGCTGGATGTCGGCGAAGTGCGCGTCGAGGGAGTCGGCGATGCCCGCCGCCCGCTGGAGCGCGGAGCCGGCGGCGGAGAGGTGCCCGCCGGAGTACGGCAGCGCGCCGCCCACGTCGGCCGCCTTCTCCAGCAGCAGCACGTGCGCCCCGGCGTCGGCCGCGGTGATCGCACAGGCCAGCCCGGCCGGTCCGGCGCCGACCACGATCATGGAAACAGTGTTTCCCTCGCATGGAAGTCGTGTCAAGGCATCAACCTTCCGGGGGTCGCCGTCGTCTTTGTCCGCGACTGAAAGGAGCGCCATGTTGTGGAGCCGACGCTTCGACGGGCTCGACGCGCTGGTCGCGGAGCGGGGCAACGCGCTGCTCGCGACGGCCGTCCTGCTCGCCGGGAGCCGGGCGGCGGGCGAAGACCTGCTGCAGGCGGCCCTGGAGCGCCTGATGCGCTCATGGGGCCGGGTGCGCGAGGACCGGGAGCGGTACCTGCGGCGGACCATGTACCACCTGGCCATCGACCAGTGGCGGAGCCGACGGCGCCGAGCCGAGGTGTTCGTCACTCACGAACCCCCGGGCGCCTCCGACGGTACCGACGCCCTCGACCTGCGCGACGCGATGCGGCGGGCGCTGGTCCAGCTGTCGCCCCGGCAGCGCACCGTGCTCGTGCTGCGGTACTGGGAGCAGCTCACCGAGGCGGAGACCGCCGATGCGCTCGGCTGCTCCGTCGGCACCGTCAAGTCGACCGCGTCGCGGGGCCTGGCCCGGCTACGCGAGCTCACCGCCAACTGGGATCTGGAACTCACACGGGAACACTCCTCGAACGGAACGGGACGATGAACACCGACCTCGAAGCGCGACTGACCGAGAGCATGCACCACCAGGTCGACGGCCTCACGCTGTCCGGCGACGTCCTGACCCGCGCCGGCCGCCGGCACCGGCGGCGCACCACCGCGATCCGCCTCGGCTCCGTCCTGGGCGTGGCGGCGCTGGCCTTCTCGGCGGCCTTCGCCCTCAACCAGGGCCCGGCTCCCGACGCGACGACGCCGTCACTGAGGCTGGCCAACGCGGCCGCGGCCAGCGACGACATCAGCTACCGGATCAAGCTCACGACCAACGGCCTCAACTACGAGGGCGCCTTCGACCCGCGCACCGACACGGGCTACGTCCGGGCGCCGCAGGACGACTCGGTGATGACCGAGCTGCTGATCAACGGCACCCGCTACACGGGCGGTGAGCCGCCGCTGGACGTCCTGCCGAGCGACAAGGGCGAGGGCGAGATCTACGGCCGCTACGGCGTCTCTCCCGGTACGTACGACCACCTGTCCCTCTACGGCGGCGGCGTGCTCGGCGCCGCGTCCCCGGACCCGGCGGCGCTGTTCGCGGCACTGCGGACCGCGGGGGCGACGGTCACCGAGAACGCCGACGGCTCGCTGCACTTCGAATACACGACGCAGACGTCCGACGGCTCGACGGCCACCAAGGGCGACGTGACCCTGGACGCCGACGGGCGGATCGCCAAGGTGGCCATGACCGGCACCTGGCAGTCCACGGCGAAGGGCCGCCTGGACACGGGCACCTTCTCCGCGACGCTGGAGCTGTACGACTACGGCGTGCCGGTCACCGTCGAGCGCCCGAAGGACGTCGTCCCGGCGAACTAGGACCGGGCCTGGGCGACGCTTGCGTGCGCGGCGACCAGCCGCCAGCCGTGGGTCTCCGTGTGGACCCAGGTGCGGGTGTACCGCATCCGCCAGGCGAACGGCTGGCCGCCGAACACGCCCTCGAGCGTCCCCAGGAACCAGGTCACCCCGATCCGGCCCTCCACGAGCACCTCCAGCGACTCCTCGTCCACCCGGGTCATCACCTGGTGGCCGGTGCGGTGGACGTGGAGGTCGTCCTCCTTGCGGTACAGCTTCCCGTCCGGGCCCGTGAAGAGCAGGCGCTCGTCGATCAGCCCGTCCAGGGCCGCCACGTCGCTCGCCAGCTGGGCGGCCTGCAGGCGGCGCTCGGCCGCCCGCAGGCTCTCGGCGTCGGTCACAGCGTGGTCGCCAGACGGTCGGCAAGGAGGCGGGTGAAGCGGGCCGGGTCGGTCAGGTCGCCACCCTCGGCCAGCAGCGCCAGGCTGTAGAGCAGCTCGGCCGTCTCGTCGAGCCTTGCTGAAGCAGCGTCGGCCGCGTGAGCGGTGCGCAGGCCGGTCACCAGCGGGTGGGCCGGGTTGAGCTCCAGGATCCGCTTGGTGTGTGGAAGCTCCTGGCCCATCGCGCGGTACATCTTCTCCAGCGTCGGCGTGATGTCGTGCTCGTCGCCCACGATGCAGGCCGCCGAGGTGGTGAGGCGGGACGTCAGCCGGACCTCCTTGACGTCGTCCGCGAGCCGGGTGCCGAGCCAGCTCAGCAGCGGCGCGAAGTCGGCGGCCTGCTCCTCGGGGATCTCCGACTCGCCGAGGTCGACCTTGCCCTTGGCGACCGACTGCAGCGGCTTGCCCTCGAACTCGGTGACCCGCTCGACCCACACCTCGTCGACCGGGTCGGTGAGGATGAGCACCTCGTAGCCCTTGGCCAGGAACGCCTCCAGGTGCGGCGACTTCTCCACCATGGCCCGCGACTCGCCGGTCATGTAGTAGATGTCCGTCTGGCCGTCCTTCATCCGCTCGACGTACTCCGCGAGCGTGGTCGACTCGGCCGCCGTCGACGTGACCTGGAGCAGCTCCAGCAGGGTGTCCTGGTTCTCGGCGTCCTCGAGCAGGCCCTCCTTCAGCGGGCGGCCGAACTCGGTCCAGAACGTGCCGTACTTCTCGGCGTCGTTGGCCTTGATGTCCTTGAGCGTGCCGAGCACCTTCTTGACCAGCCGCCGCCGGACCGCCTGGATCTGCCGGTCCTGCTGGAGGATCTCGCGCGAGATGTTGAGCGACAGGTCGTGGGCGTCCACAACGCCCTTCACGAAGCGGAGGTACTGCGGGATCAAAGCCTCGCAGTCGTCCATGATGAACACCCGCTTCACGTACAGCTGCACGCCACGCTTGCCGTCGCGCGTGAACAGGTCGAACGGCGCGCGGGCGGGGACGAAGAGCAGCGCCTCGTACTCGAAGGTGCCCTCCGCCTTCATGTGGATCGTCTCGAGCGGGTCGGTCCAGTCGTGGCTGACGTGCTTGTAGAACTCGTGGTACTCGGCGTCGCTGACCTCGCTGCGGGGCCGCGCCCAGAGCGCCTTCATCGAGTTGACCGGGTCCGAAGCGCCGTCGAGCCGGATCGGCCAGGCGATGAAGTCGGAGTACCGCTTGACGATCTCGCGGATCTTCCAGTCGGCCGTGTAGTCGAAGAGCTGGTCCTCGGTGTCCTCCGGCTTGAGGTGCAGGGTGACCGAGGTGCCCTGCGGGGCCTCCTCCAGCGTCTCGATCTCGTAGGTGCCCTCGCCGCTGGACTCCCAGAAGGTGCCCTGGCTCTCCCCCGCCTTGCGGGTGACCAGGGTGACCCGGTCGGCGACCATGAACGTCGAGTAGAAGCCGACGCCGAACTGGCCGATGAGCTCCTGCGAGGTGCCGGCGTCCTGGGTCTCGCGCAGCTTGCGCAGCAGCTCGGCGGTGCCCGACTTGGCGATCGTGCCGATGAGCGACACGACGTCCTCGTGCGACATGCCGATGCCGTTGTCGCGGACGGTCAGCGTGCGCGCTTCCTTGTCGATCTCCAGCTCGATGTGCAGGTCGTCCGTGTCGACCTGGAGCTCCTTGTTGATCAGCGACTCGAGGCGGAGCTTGTCCAGCGCGTCGGACGCGTTCGAGATCAGCTCGCGCAGGAAGATGTCCTTGTTCGAGTAGATCGAGTGGACCATCAACTGCAGGAGCTGCCGCGTCTCGGCCTGGAACTCCAGCGTTTCCCTGCTCACTGATACCCCTTCCACACGCTTTGTGACGGACGCGAAAAAGAATACTGGGCCGGTTGTCGATCGCGGGCACGGCCGTTCGTGTAGGGGGTAAACAGGAGCTACGAGGAGGCTGTCATGCCGCAGTACCTGCTGAGCGTCATCGAGCCGAGCGAGGGCGAGCCCCCGGCCCCGGCCGAGCTGGAGAAGATCATGGCCGACGTCGCCGAGCTCGACCGGGAGCTGCGCGAGGCCGGCGTCTGGGTGTTCAGCGGCGGCCTGCACCCGCCGGCCACCGCCAGCACGCTGCGCCCGAAGGGCGAGGACATCCTGGTCAGCGACGGTCCGTTCGTCGAGGGCAGGGAGCACCTCGGCGGCTTCTCGATCATCGACGTGCCCGACCTCGACGCCGCCCTGGAGTGGGCTCGCAAGACGGTCGTCGCGACCACATTGCCGATCGAGGTGCGCCCGTTCCGGTGGTGATCGAGGAGCTCTACCGCGCGGAGTACGGCCGCGCGGTGGCCGTCCTGAACCGGCTTCTCGGCGACCTCGACGCCGCCGAGGAGGCGGTCCAGGACGCGTTCGCGGCCGCCGTGCAGCGCTGGCCGGCCGCGGGCGTCCCGCCGAGCCCGGCCGGCTGGATCATCACGACCGCCCGCAACGCGGCGATCGACCGTCTGCGTCGCGAGGCCAAGCGGTGGTCGAAGCACGCCGAGGCCGCGCTGTTGCCGGACGCCGAGCTGATGGAGGAAGGCCCGGTGCACGACGAGCGGCTCCGCCTCATCTTCACCTGCTGCCATCCGGCGCTGTCGATGACGGCCCGCGTCGCGCTCACCCTGCGGCTGCTGGGCGGACTGACCACCCCGGATATCGCCCGGGTGCTGCTGATGAGCGAGCCGGCCACGGCGCAGCGGATCGTGCGGGCCAAGCAGAAGATCAAGGCGGCCCGCATCCCGTACCGGGTGCCCCGCGAGGCCGACCTGCCCGACCGGCTCGGCGGCGTGCTCGCCGTCGTCTACCTGATCTTCACCGAGGGCCACGGCGCCGACCGGGCCGACCTGTGCGCCGAGGCGATCCGGCTGGGCCGGCTGCTGGCCGAGCTGATGCCCGACGAGCCGGAGGTGCTCGGGCTGCTGGCGCTGATGCTGCTCACCGAGGCCCGCCGGCCGGCCCGGTCCACTCCTGACGGTTCGCTGGTGCTGCTCGCCGACCAGGACCGTTCGCTGTGGGACAGGGCCATGATCGCCGAGGGGCACGCGCTCGTGCGGCGCTGCCTGCGCCGCGACCGGCCCGGGCCGTACCAGATCCAGGCGGCGATCAACGCCGTGCACACGGACGGGCCTTCCTCGGACTGGCGGCAGGTCGTTCAGCTGTACGACCAACTCATGGCGCTTTCGCCCTCGCCCGTCGTCGCGCTGCACCGGGCCGTCGCGGTGGCCGAGATCGAGGGACCCTCGGCCGGTCTCGCATTGATCGAGCGTCTTCCGCTGCGGCAGTACCACGTCTTCCACGCGGTCCGCGCGGACTTCCTGCGGCGGCTGGACCGCCCGACGGAAGCGGCCGCGGCGTACTCGCACGCCGCGGCCCTCTCTCCGAACGAGGCCGAACGAAGGTTCCTGACGGCCCGTCAGTGACAGCTGCCGGTACCGCTGTCGTTGTAGGTCTTGCCGGACTCCGGGACGAACTGCCAGTCGTAGCTGTTCGTGTGCAGGGTGAACTTCAGGACGCCGAAGGTGTCGCTGTTGCGGGCCTGGCTGTTGGCCTGGATGGTGCCGAAGCTGTAGTGATCGGCGCCGCCCATGCCGGCGACGAAGCTGCGCAGGCCGCGGCTGTTGTCGAGGCCGCCCGTCGGGTTCATCGGGGCGAACCGCTCGTACTGGTGGTTGTGGCCCCAGACGACGACGTCGGCGTTGTAGTCGTACAGCGCCTGGTAGAGCGGCCGGGTCGAGGTCGACGGCGCGTGGTTGGCGCCCGACGTGAACAGCGGGTGGTGCCAGTAGGCCAGCGTGCACGGCTTGGTGCTGGCGGCCAGGTCGGCGCGCAGCCACTGCTCCTGCGCCGAGCCGGCGGACATGCTCACGTTCGAGTTGAGCGAGACGACGTGCCAGTTGCCGATGTCGTACGAGTAGTAGCCACGACCCGACGGGCCGGCCTGCGTCCCGAAGTACGTGTAGTAGCCGGTCGCCCCGGACGTGTTGTAGTCGTGGTTGCCCGGCGACGGGCGGGTCCGCGACTTGAACGCGCCCCAGGTCGGCGTGTAGTAGCTGTTGAACTCCGACGTGGTGCCGTTGTTGTAGACGTTGTCGCCGGTGGTGAACACCGTGCCGGAGATGCCGTTGATGAGCGCGGCGGTCGCCGAGTCGCCGGAGCCCGAGGTGGCGATGTCGCCGGCGCCCACGAGCACCGGGTCACCCGACGGCGGCGGCGACGTCGTCGGCGGCGGGGTCGTCGGGGTCGTGGTGCCGGTCGTGAGCACGAGCTGCGGTGCGTCGGCACCCGTCTCGCGGGTGTCGTAGTAGGCGCCGTCGCTGTTGCTCGACGAGGCACCGAAGCTGAAGGTGCCGTTGCCCTTGACGACCGAGAAGACGTCGACCTCGTACCAGCTGTCGCTCGACACCGACCCGATCGAGCCGAGGCTCGCGCCGTCGAGGGCCGGCTGGTTGTTCCAGGTGGTGCCGGTCTCCGACCAGGTGGTGTTGGACACCGCCCGGAAGGTGCCGCCGGCCGGGCTGCCAGCGTTGCCGCTGATGGTGCGCAGCCGCAGCTTGGCGCCGGTGACGGTGCCGCTCACGCCGGAGACGGTGAACCGCAGGAACATCCGGCGGACCGGCGAGTTGTCGACCACGATCTGCGTGGCGGTGCCGTAGTTGGTGGATGCCGCGTCGCTCTGGACGTAGGTGTCGGCGACCGGGGTGAACGTCGTGGTGGCCGCCGCCGCGGGGGTCGCGGCGGTGAGCAGCACCGTGGCGGTGGCGACCGCGAGCGTCGTGGCGGTACCCACGACGATCGGCAGCCGGAACTGGCGCAAACGCATGTGCGGGAATTTAGGTTGGCCGATGGGCCGCCACCGGAAGCCGAAGTGAACGTTGGACATCGATGCCTGTTGTTCACCGGACGTCCGTCTGCCGGGAAGGATCGCCGTCGATCGTGGGCCGATGCTGTCGATGCGGGCCCGGATCGCCGTCCTCGCCGGCGCCGTCGTGGTGCTGGGGGCGGGCGCGTTCGCCTACGTCCGTTCGGCCGCCGACCGCCCGGCGCCGCAGCCCTCGTTCGCGACGGTCTCGCTGACCCCGGGCCCGAGGCTGCTCACCGTCACCGACCGCCACCTGGCGGTCGTCCCGGCCGGCAACCCCGGCGGCGAGCGCACGGTGTCCGCCGTCGAGTGCGTCCGGGCCTACGCGGCCGCCGGCACCGGGATCTGCCTGCGGCAGAGCACACCGTGGGCGTACCAGGTGGTCGTCCTGGACGCGGACCTGCACGACCGGCGGGCGATCGACATCCCCGGCCTGCCGAACCGGGCCCGCGTCTCGGCGTCGGGCCGGATGGTGTCCTGGACGACGTTCGTCGGCGGCGACTCGTACACGAGCTCGGGCTTCTCGACCCGCACCGGCATTCTGGACACGGTCGGCGGGGCGTACGTGACGACGCTGGAGGACTTCGCGATCACGCGCGACGGCCGGCCGTACCGCGCGGTGGACGTGAACTTCTGGGGCGTCACGTTCGCGGCCGACGACACGACGTTCTACGCGACGATGTCCACGGCCGGCCACCGCTACCTGGTCCGTGGCGACTGGGTCGCCCGCACCGTGGAGACCCTGCGCGACAACGTCGAGTGCCCGTCGCTGTCCCCGGACGGCACCCGGATCGCCTTCAAGCAGGCGATCGGCGGCGACCCGCTGAAGGGCTGGCGCCTGTCGGTGCTGACCCTGTCCTCGGGCACGGTGGTCGAGACGGCCGAGCCGGAGAGCGTCGACGACCAGGCGGCCTGGCTGGACAACGCGACACTGGCCTACACCCTGCGCCGCGGCGACGGCCAGCCGGACGTCTGGGCCGTCCCGGCCGACGGCACGGGCGAGTCCCGCCTCCTCATCCCGGGCGCCGAGTCCCCGTCTCCCCTCTGATCACCGCCGACGGCGCCAGGCCGAACACCTTCGTCGTCACCGGGCCGGTGTAGCCCGGCCGCAGGTCGATCGTCGTGTGGCCGGCCGCGCCCGAGCCGGTGACCTCGCCCGGGCCGGCCAGCGCCACCGGGCGGGCGCCGATCGGGCTGCGCACGCTGTGGCCGCGCATGTCGGTCCAGGTGAGCGCGCCGAACGTCCAGGTGCCGAAGGCCGCCGTGGTGCGCGTGACGGTGACCGTGAAGGTCGCGCTCTTGCCGACCCCGAGGCTGAGCGTCGGCGGCTCGACGGCGACCGCCGTCCCCGGCGGGGCCGTCACCGACGCCACGTAGACGCTCGGCTGCCCGCCGACGTTCGTCACCGTGCGGGTCACCGTCTGCCGGCCCGGCAGGGAGCCGATCCCGATCGACGGGTAGTTGAGGTCGCTCGGGTCGATCGTGCCCACGACCGGGCACCAGCCGCTCACCTGCTGGAGTTGGCCGAGGCCGCAGGCGTACCCCACCCAGTCCTCCACCCCGGCGTCGTACACCAGCCCCGGGTCGAACGCCCTGGCCGGGCGGACGTGGCCCGAGCCGTAGTCGAAGGGCGTGGCGTCGGCGCCGGCCCGCTGGATGTGCCCGCCGCTGTTGTCGGTCTCGCCGGCCGTGGTCATCAGCGCCGACTTCACCGCGGCCGGGGACCAGTCCGGGTGCTTGGCCCGCACCAGCGCGGCGATGCCGGCGACGTGCGGGCTCGACATCGAGGTGCCCGACTCGCCGTCGTAGAGGTTGCCGTGGTGCCCGGCCGGCGAGACGCCCGCGACGATGTCGACGCCGGGCGCGGTGATGTCGGGCTTGATGAGGTCGCCGGCGCCGGCGATCGCCGGACCGGCGGAGGAGAAGGCCGCGACCGACGGCGCGCGCGGGGTGGCGGTGGAGACGGCCGAGAGCGAGGCGGTCGGCGATGTTCCGCTGAGGTACTGCTTGATCGCCTTGCCCGCGACATGGTCCACGTGGACGGTCGGGACGACGTGGTAGTCGGCGTTGAGGGAGTTCTCGTCCGGGTTGTACAGCAGCATCCCGACCCCGCCGGCGTCCCGGACCGCGAGGCTCTTGTCGGTGCGCGGGTTCACGCCCCGCTTGCACAGCACGATCCGGCCCTTGACCTTCGCTGGATCGAGCGTCTCCGGGTAGCACAGCTCGACCTTCGCCGGGTCGGCGCCGGCCAGCCCGGCGGTCGTCGAGTCGACCAGCGGCCCCGACGGCACCGCCGGCCCCTGGCCGACCCCGGTGTACGTCTTGCCGTTGCCGAGCGTCACCGACTTCACCGCCCCCCGGTCGTGGGTGCTCGCCGCGACCGTCATCGCCCACGGCGCGTTGTGCGCGACGGTCGACGTGTCGGGCCCGTCGTTGCCGGCCGAGGCGGCGACGAAGACACCGGCCGCCGCCGCGTTGAAGAACGCGAGCTCGATCGGGTCCACCACCAGCGAGCTGGAGCCGGAGACGGAGTAGTTGAGGACGTCGACCCCGTCGGTGACGGCGTCATCGACGGCCTCGAGCAAGTCGACGGTACCGCCGGAGCCCTCACCGTCGGACTGCCGCCACAGGGCCTTGTAGACAGCGACGCGCGCGGCCGGGGCCATGCCCGAGACCTTGCCCACCGGGTCGCCGTTGATCGTCGCCGGCACGTCCGCCAGCCCCGCCGCGGTCGTGGCGGTGTGCGTGCCGTGCCCGTCGTAGTCGCGCGGCGAGTGGAACTCGCCCGCCCAGCTGCCGAAGCCGCTGTTGTCGTAGTACCGGGCGCCGATCACCTTGTTGTTGCAGACCACGTTCTGCTGGGCGGTGCCGGCGCCCTCATCGCACGTTCCCGACCACTTCCTGTCGATCGCGGCCTGGTCGGGCCGCGGCTCGGCCATCGGCGCCAGGCTGGGGCTCTCCGGCCAGAACCCGGTGTCGACCACGCCGATGATCATCCCCTCGCCGCCGGTGGCCTCGGTGTTCCACACGCCGTCGGGCCCGCTGAGCCCGAGGAAGTCCTGGGTGGAGATGGTGTTCACGGTGCGCTTCTCGTCGGCCCAGACCCGGGTGACGCCCGGAGTGCGCTCGACCCGGGCCTTCTGCTCGGGCGTCAGCGCGGCGGCGAACCCGTTGAACACGGTCTCGTAGTCGGCGACGGTCCGCTCGACACCGGCCCGCTGGAGGACTTTCGCCCGGTCCGCCCGGATTCGGGCGCGCGCCGCCTCCTGTCGCCCGGCCGGCTCGCCGGCAAGCTGCACGATGAACAGCTTCGCGTCCGTTCTGGCGGATGCCGCACCACCTGGCGGCCCGGCGAGCGAAGCGAGGACGAGGGTGACGACGAGAAGGATCCGGCCCACCCGGTCAGACTAATTGTGGCGATTTGCCCTATGTCAGAAATCCGAGATGATCCTTGAGCAGGGCATACCCGACGAACGCCACGATGTCGAGCAGCGAGTGCGCGACGACGAGCGGCATGACCCGCTGGGTCCGCTTGAAGAAGTACCCGAACACCAGCCCCATGACGAAGTTCCCGATGAACCCGCCGAACCCCTGGTAGAGGTGGTACGAGCCGCGGATGGCGGCACTGGCGATGATCGCCGGCCAGCTGCCCCACCCGAGCTCCCGCAGCCGGGTCAGCAGGTAGCCGATCATGACCACTTCTTCGAGCACCGCGTTCTGGACCGCGGCGAGGATGAGCACGGGCACCGCCCACCAGACGGGCTCGAGCGCCGCGGGCACGATCTGCGCGCTGATCCCGAGCTGCTGCGCGGCCCAGACCAGCCCGAGCCCGGGGATCCCGATCAGCGCGGCCAGCCCGGCCCCGGTCCCCAGGTCGAAGCCCGGCCGCCGCGCGTCGAGCCCGATGACCGGCGGCGGCTCGGTCCGCCGCAGCAGATGCACGGCCAGCAGCGCGGGCACGACCCCCAGCCCGATCCCGGCCAGCTGATAGGCGAGGTCGAGCCACGGCCGATCGGGCGTGACGGACGGATTGAGCGTGGCGGTCTGCTGGGACAACGGCTTGACGAAGGTCAGCCGATCGATGATCCGCAGGATGGCGTAGATCGCCGACGCCCCGAGCGAGACCCCGAGCACCAGCAAGATCTCGACCCGGATGGCCCGCCGCTCGATCACCGGGCCACTCTAGCCTCCGATCCAGCCTCCGACCCTGCGCGAGCACTCCCGCACGAGTGCTCGCGCAGGGGTCAGGAGTCACCGAAGACGTCGTACTTGATCCGGATCGCCGGGACCTGCATCTCGGCCAGGGTGCGCAGCGTCGAGCGGACCATCACCGGGGAGCCGGAGACGAAGAAGTCGTGATCGCTCCAGGGGCCGTAGCGGGCGACGATCTCCGAGACGTTGCCGTGCTCGCCCGGGAGGTCCGGGTCCTCGGTCGTCGCGGTCACGACCGAGAGCCACGGGTAGCGCGCCGCCAGGCGGTTGAGGCACGCCAGGTCGTACAGGTCGTCGCGGTCCCGCGCGCCGAAGAAGACGTGGACCCAGCGGGTGCGGTTGGCTCGGGTCATCTCCTCGATGAGGGCCTTGATCGGGGCCAGGCCGGTGCCGCCGGCGACGCAGACCACGTCGCGGGTAGAGCGGCGGTCCAGGGTCATCGAGCCCATCGGGGCGCCCAGGCGGATCATGTCGCCCACCTCCACCCGGCGGACCAGGGCCGAGCTCACCCAGCCGGCGCCGACGGCCCGGACGTGGAAGTCCAGGGAGCCGTCCTTGCGTGGGGCGTTGGCGACCGAGTACACCCGCCACAGCCGCGGCTGGTACTTGCACTCGACGCTCACGTACTGGCCGGCGCGGTACTCCAGCGGCTGCATCGGCCGGACCGTCATCACGGCGATGTCCCGGCTGCGGCGCTCGTGGTGGATGACCTCGGCATGCCAGTACGGCGGGTTGGACGAATCGGCCTCGGCCCCGCGGATCATCCGCTCGGCGATGACCGCGTAGGCGTCGCGCCAGGCCTGGTCGAACTCCAGCGTCCACTGGTCGCCCGCGAACGTGCGCAGGGCCTCCATGAGCGCGTGGCAGATCACGTCGTAGTGCTCGGGCTGGACGTGGAACTTCCGGTGGTCGCGACCCAGCGACTCGAGGTACTCGCCGAAGCGGTCGGGATCGTCGACCGTCTGGATCGCGGTCACGATCGCGCCCAGCAGGCGGGAGCGCTGGACGTCCATCTGGACAGGGAACAGGTCCCGCAACTGCGGGTTGTCGAGGAACATGCGCGCGTAGAAGTAGCTGGCGAGCTTGTCCTGCTGTTCCTCGACGAGTGTCCAACTCTCCTTCAGTACTCGCGACAGATTGCTCATCGGTGCCCTTCGCTGTTCAACGTAGGAGCCGTGTGCGAAAGAGCGTCACTACCAGGGATGACCACGCATCGCACTGGATGTGCGACCACGCGTGCCGAGTGATGGATTTCCCTGCGACGCGCCGGTCCGGGGCGCTGGACAGCTCCACCGAACGGCTTACGTCGCACCGGCTGTCCGGCCGGTGCCGGCATGCGGTGCGACCTTGTTCGGCAAGCGTCCGCCCGCAGGTACCGGAGGTGCACCCGTGCCCACGCTGTCCGATCACGAGGTCCTGAGCGAGCTCGATGACCGCATGCAGTTGTTCATCCGCCGCCAGGAGATGATGTTCTTCGCCACCGGCGAGCCCGGCGACGGCCACGACTGCACGTTCGTGACGGGCGGGCCGGGCTTCGTGCGCATCCTCGGCGTCAACCGGCTGGCCTGGCCGGAGTTCGACGACGCGAGCCTGTCCGACGCGATCGTCGCCATCGAGCGCGACCCGCGCATCAGCCTGCTGTTCGTGGACTTCGCCCGCGGGGCGATCGGCCTGCACATCGACGGCAAGGCGAAGGTGCTCGACGACGACGCGATGCGCCGGGCCTACCGGGCGCTCAACCTGGACCCGTCGCTCGACCTGGCCGCCGACCGCCGGCCGAAGCGGTGGGTCACGGTGTACGTGGAAGAGGCAGTTCTGTCGGCGGCCGGCGTATTGGCGTGAACTTGCGGTACTCCCCGACCGGGATCAGCCGGTCTCCGGCGTCGAGCAACTGGTGGTAAAGCACCCCGTCGAGATGGTCGACCTCGTGTTCGACCAGACGCGCCAGCGCATCCCGGAACACCGATTTCCGGCATTCGCCGTCGAGGGTCTGGTGGCGGACGTGAATCCATTCCGGGCGGCGCACCTGTCCGCGTACGCCGAAGAAGGAGAGGCATCCCTCGTAGTGTTTGCGAACGCGCACCGGTAGCGGCTGGCTGGCCACCACGACGGGGTTGATGAGCACGACGAGGTCGGCCCCGTCGGGCGGCCGCACGATGGCCACCCGGCGCGGGATGCCGATCTGCGGCGCCGCGATACCCATGCCGCCGCCGAAGGGATACTGCGCCTCGACCTGGGCGGCCATCCGGCACAGGCTGTGCACGGTCTGCTCGGCCTCGGCCCGCTCGGCCGGCAGGTCGTAGGGCGCGTGGTCGGTCCGGGTGAGAATGGGCGCGGCGCCCAGCTGGCGGATGCCGAGCCCGGACATGAGCCGCACCAGATAGGTGCCGTCGGCGAGATCACCGGCGACGGTGCGTCGCTGGTCTGCTACTCGCCCTGTCGTCATCTCCGCACGATAACGGCTGAACGACGTTCCATTATTCATTCATTCATTTCGAATGCGAATCGAACGGAATCGTCATTCGGTGGCGGGCACCAGCGGGGCGTCCACCTCCATCCGGTGCAGGTACAGCCGCCCGTCGAGGTGGTCGATTTCGTGTGCCACCAGCCGTGCGAGCGGACCGCGATACACCTCGATGAAACGCGTGCCGTCGGAGCGTGAGCTCTCGACCGTCACGGTGCGGGACCGGCGCACGAGGCCGCGGACGTCGTAGAACGACAGGCAGCCCTCGAACTCCTCGTCGGTCTCGTCCGACTGGTCGACCAGGCGCGGGTTGAGCAGGACGATCTGCTCCGCGCCGGGCTCACCGGACCGGATCACCGCCGCCGCCAGGCTGTCGCCGACCTGGGGGGCCGCCAGGCCCACCCCGCGCACGAAAGGGTGCAGCGCCTCGACCCGGTCGAGGGCCGTGGACAGCTTGTCGACGACCTCGGCGGCGCGCGCCGACTCACCGGGCAGGTCGAGCGGGCGGACCTGCCGGTCGAGCACGTTCTCACCGCGCTGGAGCACGCCGGCGTCGCGGACGGCGTCGGTGGACGACGACTGCGCGTACGGCGGCTCCTCCCAGTCGTCGGGCTGCTCGACGGCGCCGACGGGCCGGGTGCCCCGGAAGCGCCACTCCAGGCGGTAGCGGTCGTGCAGCGCGGTCGTCTCGGTGTGCCACGAGAAGACCGCCCGGCCGTCCGCGGACAGCTCCTGGGTGATCGGGGTGCGCAGCGGCACCTCCTCGGCCGACAGCGTCGTCTGCACGCCCCAGACCACCGGCCGCATCCGCGCCGGGAACTCGACCTCGATGGTGAGCTGGCGGGTAGGCAGGCGCACCGAGCGCTGGAACCAGTGGCCCCACTTCTCGACGCTGATGTGCCACGAGTACGCGATGGTGGTCCGCTGGCCCGGGTACAGCGGGAAGCGGCCCTGCGCGTTCTCGAAGAGCAGCCACGCCTCCTTGAGCGCGTCGCGGTCGGTCTTGGACCGCCACTCCATGGGCTCCCCGGCGCACGAGGCCACCAGCGCGAGCTCGTCCCAGGACAGCGGATGGTCGCGGTGGTGGCGGTTGGAGCGCGCAGGGTCGTCCGGGTAGCGGTCGACCGAGATCCGGACCAGGTACCGAGTGATCGGTTCCGTGCCGGCGTTGTAGAGCGCACGGCGGACCGTGCACCGGTACTTGCCGTCGACGTAGGACAGCCGGGCGGTCTCCCGCTCCACGACCAGTCCGGTGCCGGGCGGCAGCCACTGGTCCGGGACGGGCGGGTCGCGGCCCGGCAGCCCGACCCGGCTGCGGGCCGTGGCGCGCAGCTCGTCGTACTCCTTGTACCGCTGCCAGATGGCCCCGCCGCTCTGCAGGATCGCCTCCGCCCGGCGGGCGAAGTCCTCGGTGGGGCGGTGGCGGCGCGCCTCGACGTGGCTGACGTACGACGCGTCGAAGCCCATGGCGGCGGCCAGCTGCTTCTTGGACATGCCACGATCCACGCGCCACCGCGCGAACTCCGCGACGAACGCCTCAGACGCCCGCTGCACGGGAGAAGAGTCGCTCGTGGTCATGTTCCGGCCCAGCCCTTACAGGGAGACGGCCCCTGTCCGGTTAGTGTCCCCGAGTCCAGCTGTTCACCACGCTCGGCGGACAGATTCCTGACAAAATGGTTGACACCACCGCTCCATCGGTCTTGATCAACCTCAGCCCGTCACGACGTGTCGCGTCCAAAATCACCCACAGTTACGCCGCATGTCGGACAATGTGGGGGTGGTTAGGCTTACCTAATCGCTGTATCGTGGGCGCTTGTCATGCACTTCTGGGGGTATCTGACGGTGGTGAGGACCGAACTCGCGCGCGCCTCGCGTCGCCGTGCCCTCGTCGCGTTCGGCGACCCAACGTGACCGCGCTGATCAGCCGCGGCGCGCATCAGCCGCTGGCACCGGTCGTCGCCACCCTTACCGCGCTCCAGGACCGCCACGGCGCGAATTCACTCCAGGGGCTGGTGCCCGGCCTCGTCGCCCTGACCCCCGAGCCCGAGGGCGGCTGGCGCAGCGCGAGCGACCTCAAGGTGCCCGATCTGCTGGCCGCCGCCGCCCGGCGCTGGCAGGCCCAGCCGCACGCCGCGGCCGCGCTCGCCTGGAAGTGCTACTCCTACTGGCTGGCCCTCCCGGCCGTCCTCGGCTTCGCGGCGTCCCAGCGGGTGCCGCTGATGACCCCCGACCACGTCCTGGTCCGCGTCTCCGACCACCAGCCGTTCCTGACCCTGGCCCTGCGCTCGCCGGTCACGGCCGTGCTGGCCACCGACCCGATCGTCGCCACCGACACGCCCGGCCTGCTCATCGTCGAGGACGAGGAGGAGCTGCTGGGGGTGCTGCGCCGCTCGCTGGTCGACGCCCACCTGGACCCGATGCTCGACGACCTGCGCCGGCACGTCCACATCGGCCACCGCACCCTGTGGGGCTCGGTCGCGTCGGGCGTCGCCTACGGCCTCTCCCGTGCCGCCGACTCGCTGCCCGGCCCGACGCTGGACATCGCGCACCGGCTGCTGACCGCGCTGGACGCCGACGAGCTCGTCGACCTGTCCGAGCGCCAGGGCGGCGGCCTGGACATCCAGCGGCGCACCTGCTGCCTGGCCTTCACGCTGCCGACCCCGAAGGTCTGCAGCACCTGCTGCATCCGCGGCCACTGACGCGCTGAGGCTTCCTGAGCAGTGGCAGGGTGCCGCTCCTCTCCGCGGCATTGCAGGATGGCAATGCCGTCATTCGCGGTCATAGAACCCTTGCACCGCGCAACATGCGGAAGCCATTGCCGGACCCGCCCAGTTGGGCGGCCGGTCCGGCGGACCCGCCGGGGTCGACTCACGGAGAGGCTGAGTAGTGGAGCCTGAGATGTTCAGCAACGATTTCGCCCTGGAGGGTGAACCCGAGCATGAGTTCCATCCGGGCATCGCCCGGCGGATGGCCCACAAGACCGTCGCCAGCGGCGCGCTGATCCGGGATCCCGACGGTCGCATCCTCTTCGTCGTGCCCAACTACAAGCCGTACCTCGACCTGCCCGGCGGCATCGTGGAGACCGGCGAGGCACCGTCGGCGGGCTGCCGGCGCGAGGTCCGCGAGGAGGTCGGACTCGACCTGCCGATCGACCGGCTGCTGGTGGTCGACTGGACACCCGGCCGGGGGCCGTGGAGCGACCAGGTGCAGTTCGTCTTCGACGGCGGGATCGTCCCGGTCGACACCCCGCTGCGCCCCCAGGAGTCCGAGCTCACCGGCGTCCGATGGGCTCACCTGTCGGAGGCCGACCTCCGCCCGTCACTGCGCCGGCGGCTCGAGCTCGCCCTGCGCGCCATCGAGAGCGATCGCACGCTCCACGCCGAGTTCGGGCACCTAATCAACGGAGCGTGATGCGGTACTCACCTTCGAACGGGGGAATCCGGACGGCGCGAAACCGGCCTCTGACCAGCGCAGGAGCCGGGCCGTTCGGGGCCTGACGATCATGTAGCGGGCCGCCCACACTCGGCTTCGTGAACATTCGACGAAGCAGCGTCGGCCATACTCCCCGGCACCGGGCCGCCGGTCCCGCCACCCGGCTGCTGCGCAAGGTGCGTTGGCTCCGGGTGATGCGCCCGCGCCAGGAGGTCTCCATGAACGACGCTGGCCGCGGGAGCGGTCGCCTGCCGGTGCTACGGCGGACGACCGGCCCGCGGCCAGCCGGAGTGGTGCGAAGTCAGTCGTCGAGCCAGTCGAGCGAACGGCGGTTGCCGCCGCGCGGCGAGCGGGCGTCGTCGTAGTCGCCCCCGCCGTTGTTGCCGTTGCCGCCGGCCGGGCCGTAGCCGCCCCGCTGGTCGTACTCCCCGCCGCCGCCGTTGTAGCCGTTGCCGGCCCGCGGGGGCTCAGGAGCCCGCTCGTAGCCGTCCCGCTGCTCATAGCCGGCCGCCGGTTCGTAGCCACCCCGCGGCTCGTAGCCGCCGCGGCCGGCATAGGGAGCGTCGTAGTCGCCTCCGCCGCCGCCGTTGTAGCCGTTGCCGGCGGAAGGGCCGCCAGCGCCGTAGCCGTTGCCGGCCTGGGGGGCGCCGGCGCCGTAGCCGTTGCCGGCCTGGGGGGCGCCGGCGCCGTAGCCGTTGCCGGCCTGGGGGCCGTAGCCGTCGTCGTAGCCACCACCCTGCGGTCCGTAGCCGCTCTGGCCGCCGGCCGACGGGCCGTAGCCGCCGCGACCGGCCGAGGGGCCGTCGTAGCCGCCCTGCCCGCCGTCGTAGCCACCCTGGCCACCGCCGCCGTAGCCGGCACCGGCCGAGGGGCCGTCGTAGCCGTTCGCGCCGCCGGCCGGGCCGTAGCCGCCGCGACCGGCCGACGGGCCGTCGTAGCCGCCCTGCCCGCCGTCGTAGCCACCCTGGCCACCGCCGTCATAGCCACCCTGGCCGCCGCCGTAGCCGGCACCGGCCGAGGGGCCGTCGTAGCCGTTCGCGCCGCCTGCGGGGCCGCCGTAGCCCCCACGACCGGCCGACGGGCCGTCGTAGCCGTTGGCGCCGTAACCGCCGCCACCACCACCGGGGCCCTCGTACCGCTGCGTCGCGTCCTCGTACCCGCCGCGCTGGTCGTAGCCACCGCCGCCCGAACCGTAGTTCTGGTCATAGGGGTCGACCGGCGGCCGGGAGGCCGGGCCGTAGCCGCCGCCCGCGCTCGGGGGCGGCGCCGCCGCGAAGCCGCCGGTGCGCGGCGGGGGCGCGCCATACGGGTCCGGGGGCACGTCGTCGAAGTTGTTGAACCCGCCGGGCCGCACGATCGCGGTCGCGTCGTTGGCCCCGGCGCGGTTGACCATGGTCGGCGAGGCGACCATGGTGCGGTCGGCACCGGCCGGCGCCCCCGCGTACCCGGGGCGCTGCACGCCCGGGCCGCCGCGGCGCGGACCCGGCTCGTCGGCGGCCTCGTCGTCATCTTCGTCGCCCCGCCGGCGCAGCAGCAGGACGATCGCCACGATGCCGAAGACCACCAGCAGCGCGCCGAGCGCGATGAGGATCCAGGAGGAGAAGCCGCCGCTGCCTTCGCCGGACGTGTTGGTCGTGTTCTCCTGCGGCACGACGCCGCCGCTGGCGGTGCCCTCCGGCGTCGCCTCACCGGCGGTGGGCAACGGCTCGGCGGAGGCGCTGGGGGCCAGCTCGACCAGGCCGATCTTCGGCATGGCCAGCGCGCGCCCGGCGGTGCCCGATGCCGACTTCTCGCCGTTCTCATAACCCTCGAAGCCGGCGGTCACCTTGATGGTGCCGGGCGCGATCGGGTTGGACTCGGAGCCGGCGAAGCGGTACTTGCCGCCGTTGTCGGTCTGGGTCGATCGGGTCTTGCCGTTGCCGTCCTCCATGACGACCTGGGCACCCTTGATCAACGTGCCGGTCTTGGAGTCGCTGACCTGCCCGGTGACCTCGGTGAGCGTGTTGGCGGCCTGCGTCGTCGGCGCGGCCGCCGGGCCCTTGAGGTTGACCCGGAAGCTGGTGCTCTCGCCGTTCTCGGCGGAGACCGAGCCCTGCTGGTCGTTGAGGTTCTGGCCGGGCTGCAGACCGCTCGGGTTCTTGGCCTGGATCTGGAAGGTCAGAGTCTTCGTCCCGACGAGGGGCACGTCGACGGTGCACGTCGAGGTGGTGCCGCCCACACCGCCCTGGCAGTCGCTCGGCACCTGCTTGATCGTGATGTTGCCTTGGGCCGACGGTGCCGTGAAGGTGACTTTGGCGTTCTTTTCCTCGCCGCCACCGAGCGTGACCGTAATTTGCTTCGTGTCACCGGCACTCATGTCCAGGGATGTCGGGTTGACTCCCACTGTTGCCGCCGAGGCTGGTGTCGCCAAGGCGAACAGAGCACCCGTCGCGAGAACGGCCACCGCCCCTGCCCGAAGCAGCAGGGCTCGTCGGTGCGCAGTCACGTCCACACCCCTCCGGATCTTGACTTTCACCCGAGCTTCACTGCCGAGCACGTCTGTCTATGGTCCAACATGCGAGCGAGGCTCGCCTTGCATGGTGCGCCGCAGCAAACTATGCCTTGTCCACAGGGGTCGGCGAAAGGCGGACGCTGTTGCGACCGTCCCACACCTGGTCGTATCGTCCCGTCATGTCCAATGCGCCCCAATATTCCGACACGGTGCAGGACGTCCTGGATGTACTGGATGCCGGGCTGGATCCTGACCGTCTGTTACTGCGCGATGCGGTGCGCGACCTTCTGGCCGACCTGCGGTCCCGCGCGCCCGGACGTTCGGTGGAGGTGCGTGTTCCTCCTTATGGCGCGATTCAGTGCATCGAGGGTCCGCGTCATACGAGAGGTACGCCACCCAACGTGGTCGAGACCGATCCGATCACCTGGCTGGAGATCGCCACGGGTCGGAAATCATGGCACGAAGCCGTCACTGCGGGGAAGATCCGCGCGAGCGGAGTTCGGGCGGATTTGTCGGCCTATCTTCCCTTGTAACTGGCGAAAACCTGCGGCAGACTGCCTACGAACAGCACGCAATTTGTGGCTCTCCGTCATGCCCGAAACCTCGCGTACACTGTTTCCCGCGACGGCGACCAGATTGCGGCGTCGATCAGCCGCCGGCCGACCAACCGCTACGGCCCCGGATCCTCTACATCAGCCCAGGCAAACCGACGACAGGAGCGGCACGTGCCCCGAGGCGATGGCCGGTTGAGCCACGAGCTCGACCCCCAGCGTCCAGGTCCCCAGGACAAGTGCGGTGTGTTCGGCGTCTGGGCGCCGGGCGAAGAGGTCGCGAAGATGACCTACTACGGGCTGTATGCACTGCAGCACCGTGGTCAGGAGGCGGCCGGCATCGCGGTGTCCGACGGGTCCGGCGTGGTGGTGTACAAGGATCTGGGCCTGGTGTCCCAGGTCTTCGACGAGCCCACGCTCGCGAGCCTGCGCGGCCACATCGCGATCGGCCACGCGCGGTACTCGACCACCGGCGGTTCGACCTGGGAGAACGCGCAGCCCACGCTGCGCTCGACGACTCCCGGCGACGACCGGGGCGGCACCACGATCGCGCTGGCGCACAACGGCAACCTGGTCAACACCGCCGAGCTGGCCCGCCGCGTCGCCGAGCTGGGCGACCGCGACGCGATCAGCTCGACCAACGACACCACGCTGGTCACCGCCCTGCTGGCCGCCCGGCCCGACCTGTCGGTCGAGGCCGCGGCGCTGGAGGTGCTGCCGACCCTGCGCGGCGCGTTCAGCTTCGTCTTCATGGACGAGGACACGCTGTATGCGGCCCGCGACGTCAACGGCGTCCGCCCGCTCGTCCTCGGCCGCCTCGAGCGTGGCTGGGTCGTGGCGAGCGAGACCGCCGCGCTCGACATCGTCGGCGCCAGCGTCGTGCGCGAGATCGAGCCCGGCGAGCTGATCGCCATCGACGAGCACGGCCTGCGGTCCAGCCGGTTCGGCACGCCGGACCCGAAGGGCTGCCTGTTCGAGTACGTCTACCTCGCCCGCCCCGACACCACCATCGTCGGGCGCAACGTGCACGCCGCCCGGGTGGCCATCGGCCGCACCCTGGCCAAGGAGCACCCGGTCGAGGCCGACATGGTCATCCCGGTGCCGGAGTCCGGCACGCCGGCCGCGATCGGCTACGCCACCGAGTCCGGCATCCCGTTCGGCCACGGCCTGATCAAGAACGCCTACGTCGGACGCACCTTCATCCAGCCGTCCCAGACGATCCGCCAGCTGGGCATCCGGCTCAAGCTCAACCCGCTGCGCGACAACGTGCGTGGCAAGCGGCTGATCGTCGTCGACGACTCCATCGTGCGCGGCAACACTCAACGCGCGATCGTGCGCATGCTGCGCGAAGCTGGAGCGATCGAAGTGCACGTGCGCATCTCCTCCCCGCCGGTCAAGTGGCCCTGCTTCTACGGCATCGACTTCGCCACCCGCGCGGAGCTGTTGGCCAATGGGCTCGACCTGGAGGGCATCCGCCGGTCCATCGGTGCGGACTCGCTCGGTTACGTGTCGCTCGGCGGCCTCGTCGCGGCGACCGAGCAGCCGGCCTCGCGTCTCTGCAGCGCGTGCTTCGACGGGGAGTACCCGATCGAGCTGCCTGCGGACAACGTGATCGGCAAGCACGTCCTGGAAGGTGTCGCGCGTGCCGCGGGGGCCACGCCGACCACGACCGACGGCGGCTCGGTGAGCGTCGCCGCCAGTCCGGGCGGCGCGGGCGCACTGCTGCGCCCGTGATCCGCCCACCCGAAGCAAGCGCGGTGGCCGCCGCGAGGCAATCTAGCTTGATTTGGTCGGGGCCTATCGGCTCTGGACCCGATCTAAGGGGAGAACGTGACGCACGTGGATGAGCGCGCCGAGAAGGCCGGTGAGACCGGCCAGGGCAGCACCCCCGAGCGGCAGCTGTGGACCGCCGGCAACGGCAGGAGCCGCCGACGCACCGTGACCTACGCGGACGCGGGCGTGTCGATCCACGCCGGCGAGAAGGCCGTCGAGCTGCTCCGCACCAAGGTGCACCGGACGCACCGGCCCGAGGTGATGGGCGACATCGGCGGGTTCGCCGGGTTGTTCAAGCTCGACCTGAAGAAGTACAAGAGCCCGATCCTCGCCTCCTCGACCGACGGCGTGGGCACCAAGCTCGCCATCGCGCAGGCCATGGGCATCCACGACACCGTCGGCATCGACCTGGTGGCGATGGTCGTCGACGACCTGGTGGCCTGTGGCGCCGAGCCGCTGTTCCTGCTCGACTACATCGCCTGCGGCGAGGTCGTGCCGGACCGGGTGGCCGAGATCGGCGCCGGCATCGCCGACGGCTGCCGCTACGCCGGCTGCGCGCTGCTGGGCGGCGAGACCGCCGAGCACCCCGGCGTGATGCGCCCGGACGAGTACGACATCTCCGGCACCGGCGTCGGCGTCGTGGAGGAGGACGCGATCCTCGGCCGCGACCGGGTCGAGGTCGGCGACGTGGTCATCGCGCTGCGCTCCACCGGCCTGCACTCCAACGGCTACTCGCTGGTCCGCCACGTGCTGCTCGGCGCCGGCCGGATGCGCCTCGACAGCGTCATCGACGAGTTCGGCAAGCAGCGCACGCTCGGCGAGGAGCTGCTCACCCCGACCCGCATCTACGCGAAGGACTGCCTCGACCTCATCAAGGAGGCCGACATCCACGCGTTCGCGCACGTCACCGGCGGCGGCATCCCGGGCAACCTGGTCCGCGTCCTGCCCGAGCACGTCGACGCGGTCGTCGACCGCGCGACCTGGCGCCCGCAGCCCATCTTCGAGCTCGTGCGCACCAAGGGGCGCATCGAGGACTCCGAGATGGAGAGCACCTTCAACATGGGCGTCGGCATGATGACCGTCGTCTCGGCCGAGGACGCCGACCGGTCGCTCGCCTTCCTGGCCGGCCGGGGCATCGACGCCTGGCAGGTCGGCGAGGTCATCGAGGGCACCGGGACCGTCCAGATGGTCGGTTCCCACACGCGCGGCTGAGTGAGCACCGGCGGGGCGCCGACCAGAGCGCCCCGCCGGAATGCGCGAGATACGCCTGTTTGATCATCCGGGGCTTACCGCGATAGAGCATTGGACCTAGGCTGGAGCGACACGTCCCTATATCCAGGAGGAGGACGGGGCGGTGTCGTGGAGCGGCATGCGGGGAATCTCTCCGATCCCGGGTTATGTCGTGCTTCAGCCCACAACCCTGTGCAATCTCGACTGCACGTACTGTTACCTTCCCTTCCGTGCGCGTAACGACCGGATGAGCCCTGCGGTCGCCGCGGCGGTCGCCGAGTCGGTGAACCCGTGGGCGGCGGCCGACGAGCGCTTCTCGGTGGTCTGGCACGGCGGCGAGCCGCTGACCGCCGGCCGGGCGGCCCTCGCCGAGCTGATGGCGCCGTTCGCCGGCGTCGAGCACCACGTCCAGACCAACGCCACGCTGATCGACGACGCGTGGTGCGAGTTCTTCCTCGAGCACCGGATGCGCGTCAGCGTGAGCGTGGACGGGCCGGAGGAGCTCAACGCGTACCGGGTGAATCGTGGGGGCGCTCCGGCGTACCGAAGCGTCGCGACGGGAATCGAGACGCTCAAGCGACATGGTGTGCCCTTCTCGGCACTGTGTGTGGTCAGCGAACCACGCGAGAACCTCGCCGAGCGGCTCTATGCCTACTTCCTCGACCTGGGCTGCGACGTGCTCGGGATCAACATCGAGGAGCAGGAGGGCGTCAACGCCCGCGCGAACGCGTTCGGCGCCGACGCCGTCCGGGCGTTCTGGGCCGAGCTCGTCGCGGCCTGGCGGCGCGATCCGCGAATCCACGTGCGCGAGATCGAGTGGACGCTGCGGTACGCCGGTGCCGTGCTCGACGGCACCGCCGACGGCATCCTGCCGGCCACGCTCGACCCGATCCCGACGGTCGCCACCGACGGGCGGGTGTTCCTGCTCTCGCCCGAGCTCGCCGGGTTCACCGACGCACGCTACGGCGACTTCTCCTCCGGCAGCGTGCTGACGACCCCGCTGGCGACGATCCTGGCCGGCGCGGCCACGTCGGCGGCGTGGGTGCCGGAGTACCTGCGGGGCGTCGAGGCGTGCCGGACGAGCTGCCCGTACTTCGGGTTCTGCGGCGGCGCGCACGCGGCCAACCGCTACTTCGAGCACGGCAGGTTCGACACCACCGTGACGAACCACTGCCGGAACAGCAAGATTCGCCTTCTGGAGGGAGTGCTGGACCATGCCGGAGCACGCTGACCCGGTCACCGAGCGCGTCTACGAGGCCGCGAGCGGCCTTCGTGTGTTGCTCGAGGAGGCCGCCGCGGCACGGGCCGCCCGCGCAGAGGCGAGCGGAGAGGACGGCGCAAGCGCTGTCTGTGCCTGGAACCACTTCGAGAACATCCCGACGTTCTACAACTGGAACAACCGTCCCCGTTGACGGCACCAGTTACGCCGAGACACCCGCACGTTGACCGTCGAGAGCACGGTGCAGCGTGCGGGTGTTTGCACACGACTCGGGCACGTGGGGTTGTCCACGTGCCCGTCAGCCGGGTTGACCCAATGGTCAACGACCCCGTGAGCGCCAATCGTCGTCACTGGAGGGGTCGGTGTAGTTGCCGTCGTCCTCGTCGTCAGCCTCTTCGTCGACTTGATCGCCATACTCGGCGTAGTCGTCGCGTGACTTAGGGCTGCCCGCCGCGAGCTCGCGCTGCAACGCGTCGAGGTCGGTGTTTGGGGAGTGATACTTCAACTCCCTGGCCACCCTAGTCTGCTTGGCCTTCGCACGGCCGCGCCCCATGGCTCGACCCCCTCGCACAGAATTACGGGGCAGCCATTACCGGCAGGCCCCGACAACGTCAGGCATCTCTCGTGGCTCTTACGGTACATGTCGCGGGCACCTTTCGGCATCTCGCCCCTACCGACCATTTCGGTGGCGTTGCTTACCCGACCGGTCTGGTTGGGT
This sequence comes from Dactylosporangium sp. AC04546, assembly GCF_022095675.1. Taxonomy (GTDB): domain Bacteria; phylum Actinomycetota; class Actinomycetes; order Mycobacteriales; family Micromonosporaceae; genus Dactylosporangium. The sequence continues at coordinate 90,603 of NZ_JAHYSG010000018.1, forward strand.
AAGCACCACCGTCCCGCCTTGGTCGTCACGGGCCCGCGACGGTCACACCAAGATGGTACGGAGCCGCCCGACCTCGGCCATCCGCCGTTCGGCGAGGCGATCGGCGGCGACCGCCGGAGGCACCCCCTCAGCGGCCGCGAGCTGCAGAATCTGCTTCGTGGTGTCGTAGATCCGCCCGGCCCGCTCCTTCGCCCGGGCGAAGTTGAAGCCCTCGATCTCGTCGGCGACCTGGATGACACCGCCGGAGTTCACCACGTAGTCGGGGGCGTAGAGCACGTCACGGTCGGCGAGCAACTTTTCCACCCCGGGGTGAGCCAGCTGGTTGTTGGCCGCACCCGCGACGATCTTGGCGGTCAGGAGCGGCACGGTCTCGTCGTCCAGCGCGCCGCCCAGCGCGCACGGGGCGTATACGTCGAGCGGCTGGCGGATCAGCTCGTCGTTGCTGTCGACCAGGTCGACCTGCGGGTAGGTCGAGCCGGCCCAGTCGAGCGCGCGCACGGACACGTCGGTGGCCACGACCGAGGCGCCGTCGTCGAGCAGGTGCTTGGTGAGGTGCTTGCCCACCTTGCCCAGGCCCGCGATACCGACCCGGCGGCCGGCCAGCGTCGGGCTGCCCCAGCGGTGCTCGGCGGCGGCCCGCATGCCCTGGAACACGCCAAAAGCGGTCAGCACCGACGAGTCGCCGGCGCCCCCGTGTGACTCGGAGCGGCCGGTGACGAACCGGGTCTCCTTGGCCACGACGTCCATGTCCTGGACGTAGGTGCCGACGTCGCACGCCGTGTAGTAGCGCCCGCCGAGCGACTGCACGAACCGTCCGTAGGCCCGCAGCAGTGCCTCGCTCTTGTCCTTGTCCGGGTCGCCCCAGATGACGGCCTTGCCGCCGCCGAGGTCGAGCCCGGCGAGAGCGTTCTTGTAGGCCATGCCTCGCGACAGCTCGAGGACGTCGTGGAGCGCGTCCTCTTCCGAGGCGTAGGGGTAGAACCGGGTCCCGCCGAGCGCCGGACCGAGGGCGGTCGAGTACACGGCGATGATGGCGCGCAGGCCGGACTGCCGATCGTGACAGAACACGACCTGCTCGTGGCTGGTGGTGAAGACACCCATGGATGCTCCTGAGGTGTTCCCGGGCCGTCCTCGTGAGACGGCGCCTGGATGAGGTGCGGTGATCCGACCCTAATACCGCTAACTGATTTTGGTCGGGACCGATCGGCTCAGGATCTGGACTTACCCTGCGGGCGGCTTCGCGCCGTTCGGTCGTTTCGTGCGACGATCGGCGCGTGCCGTCGCTCTTCGCGTCATACCTGCGGGTGTACGAGCCGCTGGCCGCCTTCGACCGCGACCACCAGTTGTACTGGCGTCGCTACGTGAAGGAGGGTCGTGCGGTCGCGCTCTCGGACGGCCCCGGCCGCCAGCGCACCGCGGTCCTGGAGGCCCTCGGTGCCGGCTGGACGCGCCTGCCCGACCTGCCGGACGAGGCCTACGTGCTGGAAGCGGACGACACGCTTCTGGTCTGCCCGTGGAACCTGCGCATCCGGGTGGCCGAGGCGGCGCTCACCGCCCGCGACGGGGTTCCCAGCGTCATTGCCGACGCGTTTGTACCGCCGGTGCTGGCCGGCCTGGCGCAGACCGTCGTCGACGACTGGCGCAGCGGCGACCACGTCCTGGAGCGGGGCCTGCCCCGCGTGCACGAACAGGTCGCGACGTGGGGCGTGCCGCTGCGCTGGTTCGTCTTCGTCGACCTGGAGGAGCGTGAGTTGTCGCTGCGCCCCGGCCGGCGGGTGCTGCGCTACCGCACCGAGATCTCGAAGGCCCGCCGTCGCGCCCACCGGGCCTACGCCGTGCTGCGCAGAGCCATAGGAGATGCGCCGATCACGGTGGCCGTGGAGGAGACGGCGCGGTGGCTGGAGGAGTTCCACTCCCGCTCGATCGTCGAACTGGACTACGGCGGCCTCGTGCACCTGATGTCCGACGACGCGCTGGCGATGGACGACTCGCCGGGGCTGGTCTCGGCGGGGCTGTCGAACGTGGCCCGTGGCGACGCCGACGCCGCCACCGAGGTCTACGAGAAGCTCGTCGAGCGCTGGCGGGCCGTCCAGCTCCTGGAGCGCTGCAACTAAAGCCCGCAATTCGGGCCATTCGGCGTGTTGATCGCACTGCGTAGCGAGGGAAATTCGCACGGCTCGCGGTGCATCTTCAACATGGGCGCGGAGCGGCCGAGCACTCGTGGCGACCGTGCCAACTGCGGGTTCCACGGACGTAAATGTCCGGTTTCCGGGACACCCGATCGAGTGTCACCCTCAGCAACCGAATCGCTCCCCGGCGACGTCCGTTATGACGCATTGGGTGGATTTTGTGAGCTACCCATCACCGAACGGGTGAGCTAAATTCGTATCGGATCACTCACCCAGCGTCGCAATCGGTCACCCTTTATCCCATTTCGTAGTAGCAAAACGGGAAAATTCACTTATTCATCATCCGTCCATACAGGGACCTTCAGCCGTTCGGCCCATGTCGGACATCGGGGACTAGCCGGACCATAGGAAACGCGTCGGCCGGCGGGACCCCGTCCGACGTTCCTGGGTACCTGTGGAGGAGTGACCGATGCCATCTCGCACGCATGAGCCTGAGCCGTTGCTAACGCCGGCTGAGGTCGCGTCGATGTTCCGCGTCGACCCGAAGACCGTCACCCGTTGGGCGAAGGCGGGCAAGCTCAGCGCCATCCGGACGCTCGGTGGCCACCGGCGCTACCGCGAGTCCGAGGTGCGGGCCCTGCTGCAGGGCCAAATCCCTCAGCAACGCCAGGGCGACTGAAGCAAGACAGTACATCGCCCCGCTCCCTGGTGCCAAACGACACGCTTGTATCCGCAACGCGCCCGGATCGTCACCCCCCGGTGGTCCGGGCGCGTTGCTGTGCACGGTCACACCAGCGTGATCCGGACCCCGACCGTCGCGTCCTCGCCGCGCCGGCGGATGCTCATCCAGACGAACACCCGGCCCCGCAGCCCGTACTTCTGCTTGATGAGCTGGCGCGCCCTGCGCCCGCCCTCCGGGCCGAGCACCGTCGCGTGTCCGTTGACGGCCGGCCCCTTGGGCACGCCGCGAACGTTGCACGGCGCCACGGTCACCGAACCGTCCCGGCGGATGCGCTTGACCTTTCCGGACGCGCCGACCGTCCAGATCAGCAATGCCTCGTCGTCGCGTACGGCCCACACCGGCGTGGGCACGGGCGTACCGTCCCTGCGGAAAGTGGTCACCAGGATGTACTCTGCCTCGCCGAGTTCGTCCAGCACGCTCATACGGCACACCATCGGGCCATCACACGCAAGGGTGATGAAAGGCTAGTCTGATGGTCCAGCCCGAATCCTTCGGAGATCGTAATGAAGCTGTCGATCCTGATGCCGGTCTACAACGAGGAAGAACGCGTCGCTGACGCCGTCAAACAGGCGCTCGACGTCAACTACCCGACCGAGATCGAGCTCGTGATCGTCGACGACGGCAGCCGTGACCGCACGGCCGAGATCCTCGGCAGCCTGCACGACGATCGCGTCCGCGTCTTCATCCACCCGAGGAACAAGGGCAAAGGCGCCGCGATTCGTACCGCGGTGGAGAGCGCCACGGGCGACTACATGGTCATCCTCGACGCCGATCTCGAGTACGACCCGCAGGACATCCCGAAGCTGCTGGAGCCGGTGCTCGACGGCCGCGCGACCGTGGTCTACGGCAACCGCACATTCGGCAGCCACAGCTCCTTCTCGTTCTGGTACGTCATGGGCAACAAGGCCGTCACCACCGCCGCGAACATGCTGTTCAACTGCTACCTCGGCGACCTGGAGACGTGCTTCAAGCTGATGCCCATCGAGCTGTACCGCTCGCTGCACGTCAAGTCGGCCGGCTTCGGCATGGAGGCCGAGGTGACCGGCAAGCTGCTGCGCAACCGGCACCGTCCCTACGAGGTGCCGATCAGCTACCGGGCGCGCACCCGCGAGGAGGGCAAGAAGATCACGTGGAAGGACGGCGTCGAGGCGCTGTGGATCCTCTCCCGTGAGCGCGTCCGCAAGCCGAACCAGTCTTCTCGTGCCCGCTGAGCTGCTCACCATCGGTTCCTCTCGTGCCCGCTGAGCTGCTCACCATCGGTGAACTCTCGGCTCGCAGTGGTGTCGCCCCCTCCGCGCTGCGCTTCTACGAGAAGCTCGGCCTGATCCACGCCACCCGCACGTCCGGCAACCAGCGCCGCTACGAGCGCACCGAGTTGCGCCGCGTCGCCTTTATCCGGATCTCGGCGCAGGTCGGCATCCCGCTGGAGACGATCAAGGACGCGCTGGCCTCCCTACCGGCCAACCGCACGCCCACCAAGGCCGACTGGGCCCGGCTGTCGAGCAGCTGGCGCAGCCACCTCGACGAGCAGATCGCACTGCTGGGCCGCCTCCGCAACACGCTCACGGACTGCATCGGCTGCGGCTGCCTCTCGCTGAAGAGCTGCAGCCTCGCCAACCACGCCGACCGCCTGGCGACCAAGGGCACGGGCCCGGTGATCCTGACTACGCCGCCTGTCTCGCCTGAAGGATGATCTTTCCGAAGTGCTCGTTGGACTCGAGCACCCGGTGCGCCTCGGCGGCGTTCTCGATCGGCACGGTCCGGTCGATGACGGGCCGGATCAGCCCCTCCTCGATGAGCGGCCACACCTCTTCCCGCACGCCCCGGATGATCGCGGCCTTCTGCGCCGCCGTGCGGGACCGGAGCGCGGTGGCGGCGACGGTACCGCGCTTGGCCAGCAGGGCACCGAGGTCCAGCTCGCCCTTCCGCCCGCCCTGCAGCCCGATCACGACGAGCCGGCCGCCGTCGTTGAGCGCTTTGACGTTCTGCTTGAGGTAGGCCGCCCCCATGATGTCGAGAATGACGTCCGCCTTGACCGTCTCGGCGAAGTCCTCCGTCGTGTAGTCGATCACCCGGTCCGCGCCGAGCTGTTCGAGGCGCTCGTGCTTGCCTTTTCTCGCTGTCGCGACGACGTGGGCCCCGAGCGCCTTGCCCAGCTGCACGGCGAACGTCCCGATGCCGCTCCCGCCGCCGTGGACGAGCAGCGTCTCCCCCGGCTTGAGCCGCGCCAGGTCGACGACGTTGGAGAAGACCGTGGCCGCCACTTCGGGCAGTCCCGCAGCGTCTGTGACGCTGACGCCCTTGGGCACCGGCAGCACCTGCGCGGCGGGCGCGGCGACCCGCTCCGCGTACCCGCCTCCACCGATGAGCGCGCAGACCTCCTGCCCGACCCGCCAGGTGTGCACCCCGTCGCCGACCTCGGCGATCCGCCCCGAGACCTCCATGCCCGGGTACGGCGGCGACCCCTGTGGCGGCGGATAGGCCCCCTGCCGCTGCAGCGCATCGGCCCGGTTCACCCCGGCCGCCACGACGTCGATCAGCACCTCACCGGGGCCGGCCGCGGGCTCGGCAACCTCGGTCCACCGCAACACCTCAGGCCCACCGGGCTCCGCAATCGTGATCGCATGCACGGCTTCATTCTGCCGCCGGCGGCCACCGGTGCCACCAGTGGCGGTGGAACCCTCGCCACGGATCCCTTCGCTCACCCTGGTCGTCCTGGTCCTGGCTTTGCCCTTGGTCCTGGCTGGGTGTCCTCGACAGGCGCGGCCGTCTCGACCGCCGGCGGCGTTCGCGTGGCGGACTCGGTGGGTGGCTTCGGGCGCGCTCTCGCCTTGCGGGGCGCTTTGGTGGCGCTTCCCACTTCGAGTATCGGCTGGGGAGCGGCGGGCACCGCACCGAAGTTGATCGGCGCGGGGCTGCGCAACTCGGGCACGGCCACGGGAAGCGCGACGCCGTCGTCCCCGCTGACCGTGGGCGGATCGTGGGAGACAAGGTTCCCGAGGGCGAGCGCCCCGACACCTCCGGCCACGAGCAGCCCAGCCACGGGCACCCACTCCACCCGCCGCCGATGCCGAGTAACGCGGGGAGCCCGAGGATCGTTGAAGAGAAGTCGCATAGGCCAGTCTGTACACTGTTGGGCGGATTTTTCGGACATTCCCGGCTAGATCTACTGGATCCCACCCGCACGTGTTCCCTGGATCGGCCTGCTGCGACCACCGGCACGACGGACCCCACCCGGGTGATCGAACGCCGGTGGCGGGAGTCTGGCAAACTGAGCAACGCTCGTCGGGAGGGCTCGCCTAGTGGCCGATGGCGCCGGTCTTGAAAACCGGTGAGGCGTTCCGCGTCTCCGTGGGTTCGAATCCCACGCCCTCCGCCGTTCTAGCTGGTCAGGGCCTGATTGCTATCGCAAGCGGTCCTTGTGTGAGATGCCGCCAGGGGTCGGCGTATCACGAAAATATCACTGGGCTGTTCTGGGTGCCCTCTTGAGCGCGGTCGCCAACACGTCGCCAGCAGCCTCCAACTCCGCGCTCTGGCTCACGGGCACCGACAGCACGGGTCGCTTGCTGACCTACCACTACCAGCGAGCGAACGTCGGATCGTTCGGCGAATGGGCGCGGCACTTCATGATGCGTTCGGATGCCAAAGGCATGGAGGCCGGGTACGTCCCCGTCCTGAACGGCAAGATTGCGTACGACCCAGTCACCCGCGACCCGCTTCCAGGAGCCTCGTACAAGCCTGCCGTGTGGCACGGGTTCAACGTTGAAGCGAACGACCACGGTTCCATCCACGGTCACTGGGAACTGGAGGTTGCGGACGCAAACGGTCACCTTCAGGGACGCCTTGAGATCCCCTTCATCGATCAGTCGAAGCTGAGCAACGGACTCAACAACACCACCTTCGGGATCGCATACACGAACATTCGCACCAACCTGGCCGACTTCAGCGTCAGGGCACAGAACATCACGAGCGGGGACTACGCCGGTCAGAACACCGCCCTGCGGGTCGGCGGGAACAACATGCCGGCGCATCGTCATCTTCGCGGACGGCAAGGTCGAGCTGGGGGACGGCACCACTCGCGACACCAACCTCTACAGGGCTTCGGCCAGTCGCTTGAAGACCGACACCAACTTCCACGTCGGCGGGCAACTCAGTGTCGGTTCGGTTCCGAACGGGACTGACGCGGTGACTGTCGTACTCGCTTCGGATTCCAATAGGCTCAACCTGACGAACACCACGGCGGGTGGCAACACCAGCTCACCCCTGATCCGCGGTGAGGTCGCGACGACTGCCAGCCTCATCCTGACGACGCGCGTTGCGGGGGACTCCGCCTACCGCTTCCTGCTTACCCCTGACGGCAAGATGCAGTGGGGCGACGGTTCGGCCGCCAAGGACACCGCGCTGTATCGATCCGCCGCCGGAACGCTGAAGACGGATACGAAGCTGTACGTCGGGACCACTCTGGGCGTCGGTGCGGTTCCGGACGCAACCAACAAGGTCTCCGTAGTCCAGGCCGCCGACGCGAACACCATCAACTCGGTGAACACCGTCGCAGGTGGCAACACGAACCAGCCGCACGTCTACCTGGAGAGCGCGACAGCCACGAGCGTCGGTCAGTCGTCGCGCGTCACCGGAGACACCTCCAGCAGGCTCGTCCAGCTCGTCAGCGGCGAACTGCAATGGGGACCTGGGAACGCAGCCCGCGACACGAAGCTCTATCGCAGTGCCCCGCAGACGACGACGCTGGAAGGCAGCCTGCGCGTCGCGGGCGATCTCAGGCACCTGGGATCCACGCTGGGCTTCTACAACGGGGCAGGGGTGGCCAAGGTGACCGGTTCCCGGGGCGGCAACGCGGCCTTGGCGTCGCTGCTGACCGCGCTGTCGACACTGGGCCTCCTCACCGACTCGACCACGGCGTGACGCAGGTGGATTCGGACCCAAAGTGGCATGTGGTGTTAGCGGTCCTGGCGCTCGCCGGGCTGCCCGACGACGAGGCGACCGCGATGCTCACGGACCGCGCTCGGGGACACGGATACGACGATACGCGGCCATGCCGCTCTCGCACTCGGTGCACGGGGCATGACCCGAGCCGTGCCGACGCTCCTCGGCATGGTGGTCGAGGGCCCGAACGATGTCGAGGCGGCCGAGCTCTTGGGAACGTTCGCGCGGAACGCCGAGTGGGCAGACCGGATCATGAAAGCGCTGGCCGATGAACTCGCCGCACACACCGCGGACTCGGCGGTGCGGATACGCCTGACCCAGGCACTCGCCGAGATGCCGGGAACCATTGCGCTGAGCATCCTGCGGCAACTGGCGTACGACGACGATCGGCCCGTGGCCCTCATCGCCTCGGCCCTCGCGAACGTGCTCGAAGAACGACCGGACGAGGAAACCCAAGACGCCGCGAATCAGTAGACAGCGTCCCCATCGCGGTCGGCGTGCCTCAAGGAGATCCGCGCAGCGTTAGAGGCAGGTGGGCCGCAGGTCCCGAGGTGTGTAGGTGATCTGCACGTGGTAGGTCCCCTCGGCGGTTTGGCGTACCTGGAGCAACCACGAGCACTTGGTCTCGTCCGATTTCGAGGCGGCGAAGACATGGCTGCTGCTCTGGCCGTATGCCCGCCAGCCGCTGGAGCGGGCGAGGTCGGCGTAGAAGGTCGACACGTCGCCGGCGGCGCCGGCCCCGGTGACCTCGCTGTCGAGCATTCCGAGGTTGGGGGGTCCCGGACTATCCCAACCGCAGCTGACGGTCTCGGTTGTCGCCGCAAGGTTGGCGCCGGGTGGCGCCTGGGTCAGCACCGGCTCCTGACGCAGTGCGGCAACCGTTTCCGGGTCCGGGTGGCAGTCGCGGGCGGAGCCGGTCTCCGAGATGACGTCGCCCAAACGGCCACAGCCGCCAAGACTGAGCCCCAACGCGGCCACCACGACAGCGGAGCTGACAACGCCGACCCGACTCACAGCCCACACCCTAAAGTCTCGATCTTCGCCGGTGAGCATAGGTTCGCATAGGTTCGCGGTCTGCTGAAGCCTGCGGCGGGGCCCATCGACAGGCAACAGCGAACCTCAAGATCTAGCGCACCGCATCACGTACCGCGTCGAACTCGTAGAGCTCGTCCTGAACGTAGTCGCGCCACGTGTCGTCGTGGCCACGCACCTTCAACCGAAAATAGACGGTTTTGCGGATCATCGGCGACGTGTTCCCACCGATGTTGTGGGACAACAGATACGAGGAGTAGATCACGTCGCCCGGGCTGGCGAGCACGGGAGTCGGGCTGTCGTGCGGGATGTCCGGATAGGCACCGTTGGCCGTCAACGCCTGCACGCCCTCCCGACGGAACAGCTCGGCGCAGGCACGGTGCGTGCCAGGCCATACGTACAGGTTCCCCGTCTGTTCGCGGCTCTGATCCGACAGCACCACGCCAACCAGCATGGTGAACGTGCCAGGTCGGCCGCCGGGTTCAATGGACGACAGACCGTCCAGGTGCCCCCGGCCCGGCACCTGCGGGAACGGCGGAAACGTCAACGCTACCTGCAGCCCCGATGGCTGGACGATCTCGCGTGGTGCGGTCAGCGCCTCGGCCCGCTCCATCGCCGCCGACCCGATGAGCAACGCGGCGAGATCGGGCTCATCGGCTGCCTCCAACCAGTAGAAGTGATGGCCAGTATGCCCATCCGCGGGTGGTCGCTCGGTCATCAACGCGTCGATTCGGGCCACTGCGCGATCCCGCAGAGCCGCCGGCACCACATCGCGCAACACCGCGTAACCGTCGCGGGCAAATTCGGCGAGTTGCCGGCCGGTCCACATACCAACACCTTGACAGGTTCCGATGTTTGGCGCGATCGATTTCCCGCCGTTCCGACCAGGTCGAGGTCGGGAACCAGTGGAGCCGCTCGTCAAGGCGCTGACCCCGGATTGCTGCGTCCCCCAGGACCATCTTCACCAGCCCCATGAACGCGATGGACGGACGGCAGACAGAAGCCAGCCCGAGATGCTTGGTTCGGCAACGGCGAGCTGAGCGGCCAACGACAGGGCCATCCCAGCGAACATGAGGATTTGAGGCAGCCGGTAGGTGCGGTTGGCACGACGGCGACGCTTCATCTCCAGGAAAGCACCAACGGGCAGCAGGTCGCTGATGCAGGCGTTGGCCCAGCCGAACCAGTCAGGCGTGCCGGGTGGTGTGTGCTTCAAAGTCCAATCGTGCACGTGGGTGAAGGACGCGGCCCCAGCAGCCACGCCAACCACCAGGACGATGAAGACGAGCACGAAGGACTCAAGCTGCTCGGTGGTGAAGGGCAGCTTCCGTCGCTTGGTATCCGAACGAACTGGACGACGGGGGGTAGTGGTCGTCGCGGTCGTCATGACACTTCAGCCCGCCGTGCTCGTTCGATCAGGCTGACGAGGGTCCGCATGGTCGAGTCGTCCCACAGACGGGTTGCCCAGCGGATGATGCGTTCGTCGTAGGCGCCGATGTCCACGCCTCGCAGCGCGTGCCTCAGCGCGGCGTCACGGACCTCTGGTGGTGCCCATCCCTTGCCTGGTTGCTTGTCCAATCGGTGTGACGGTGCGTAGTCCTCGTAGGTCTGGTAGTCCACGGTGTCTCCTCTCGGGAGACCCCCGGTGACATCTCACAGCGGTATCACGACCTGTTTGGGAAAGTCCGTGACGAACAGGGATGGCTTGGCGTAGCAATGTGCCTCTGACCTGGACTTTGGGGATGATCCGGGATGAGAGGGGAAGCCCCGCCTGGGTCTTGAAAACCGGTGAGGCGTTCCGCGTCTCCGTGGGTTCGAATCCCACGCCCTCCGCCCTCAACCGGTCCCCGGCACCGCGTCAGGTGCGGGGTGGGTGGTCGCGTTCTGGGAGGCCGGCCCTCAGCGCCACGCGGTCCAAGTACAGGAGCTGGGCCGCCACGCCCGCCAAAAGCAGCACGATGAGAGCGGGAAGCGGCAGGAGTTTGCCATACGGCAGGTGCTCCGTGTCCAGCGTCTGCAGGACGCGGATCAGTTCGATGTGGGCCGTCATGTGGTCCGGGACCGCCGACGTGATGTACGGCCACAGGAGGTTCTGGGCCTGGAGCAGCCACGTGACCACGTAGGTCAGGGCCAGCATCGGTAGAGCTGGGAGGATCAGCGAGCTCCACGGCGCCGGACGGCCCTCCTGGAGGAGGGTCTCGCGGCGCAGGGCCTGGCCACGGAACAGCAGGGCCAGGACGAACAGGGCCGGGATGGCCACCCGTGACGGTGGGATCAGCGCCAGGAACGTGTTCAGGCGAGCCGCCGTCTGGCCGGCCGCGAAGGCCCGCAGCGCCAGGGGCCCGACGCCGACGAACAGGAACAGGCCGAACGGGAGTAGGAGCCACTCGCTGTGCCGGCCCAGGGGGCGCAGCGCGCTAATGCCGAACGCGGCCAGGGCGGCCACCGTCACGCCTACCACCGTTGAGATCAGGGGTGGGATCCAGGTGTTCACGCCGGTCGGGTGGGAGCTGGGGGGTTCGTTGGTTATGTTGGAGAGCCACGGCCACAACGCGGTCAGGGTGACGGCCAGGACCACGAACAGGAGGATGCCCGACACCGTCCAAGGGGCCGCCGAGCGGGCCGGGGTGTCGGCCGGGCGGGCGTCGACCTCCAGGCGCAGGCCGGAGCGGGCGACCAGCACCGTGACCACGGCGCCGAACACGATCAGCGGGATGAGCATGACCACCGAGACCGCGGTGGCCTCGCCGAAACGGAGGGCCGCCATGCTCTGCAGGATCGCCGTGGTGGCCGGGGTCTGGTCGGTGCGGCCGCCGTAGCCGGCCATGAAGGTGTAGGTGAACTCCTGCAACGCTGCCGACAGGATCCCCAGGACCAGGATCACGGCCGCCAGGGTCAGTGGGGCCACCGGGCGGCGGCTGCGGAAGGCCGCCAGGTAGAGCAGGGTTGACGTTGCCACCACGAAGCCGAACGTGCCCAGCCAGTACGAGGCTCGGGCGCTCGGAGCGTCTTCGAAGTACGACACCCGCAGGGCCAGGGCTATCGCCATCGGGGCGCAGGCGGCCAGTGGGATCGTCAGGACCGCCCGGGTGGACCAGCGGCCGATCCGGCCAGCGCGGGACGCGGCCCAGGCCAGCGCCGGGGCCAGGACCAGGACCAGCGCCAGCTGGGGGCCGGCCAGGCTGAGGGCGAACAGGATGTCGCCGCCCAGGCCGGCGTCGAAGGCTCGGGAGTAGTTGTCGAAGCCCGACGACGAGCCGGCCGGAGCGAAGCGGACCCCCGTGAACGAGCTGAAGCTTGACCGAATTGTCCAAATTGTTGGCTCGACGTACGTGAGGAGGAGCAGCACGAACGCCGGCAACGCCAGCACGAAGCCCAGGACCGTCTGCCAGGTGGGGCGCGACGGAGCCGGGCGGAGCATGGTGGGCTGGATGCCGGTCATGTCCCGAGGATATTCACAAAAGCCATTAGCGGCTCAGAATCGCCGTCACCCCTTGGCCGCCGGCCGCGCAGATGGAGATCAACCCGCGGCCCGAGCCCTTCTCGGACAGCAGCTTGGCGAGCGTGGCCACGAGACGGCCGCCCGTCGCCGCGAACGGGTGACCCGCGGCCAGCGAGGAGCCGTTCACGTTGAGGCGCGAGCGGTCGATCGCGCCGAGCGGCTCGTCCAGACCCAGCCGATCCTTGCAGAACGCCGGGTCCTCCCAGGCCTTCAGTGTCGCCAGCACCTGCGACGCGAACGCCTCGTGGATCTCGTAGAAGTCGAAGTCCTGCAGCTTGAGGCCGGCGCGGGCGAGCATCCGCGGCACCGCGTACGCGGGGGCCATCAGCAGGCCGTCGGCGCCGTGCACGAAGTCGACGGCCGCGGTCTCGGCCGTGTCGAACCAGGCCAGCACCGGCAGGTTGTGTGCCGCCGCCCACTGCTCGGACGCCAGCAGTACCACTGCCGCACCATCGGTCAGCGGAGACGAGTTGCCCGCGGTCATGGTGGCCGACGGGCCGCGGCCGAACACCGGCTTCAGCGAGCTCAGCCTGGCCAGCGACGTGTCCGGTCGCAGGTTCTGGTCGCGGGCGAGGCCGAGGTACGGCGTGATGAGATCGTCGAAGAAGCCGCGCTCGTAGGCGGCGGCGAGCTGCAGGTGCGACGCGAGGGCGAGGGCGTCCTGGTCGGCCCGCGTGATGCCGAAGTCAAGGGCCGTCAATGCCGCCGAGTCGCCCATCGACAGGCCCGTGCGCGGCTCGGCGTTGCGCGGGATGTCCGGCTTGAGCTGCGTGGGGCGCAGCTTGCTGACCGCGCGCAGGCGGGCGCCGACCGAGCGGGCCCGGTTGAGCTCCATGAAGATCCGGCGCATGTCCTCGTTGACGCCGAGGGGCGCGTCGGAGGTGGTGTCGACGCCGCCGGCGATGCCCACCTCGATCTGGCCGAGCGCGATCTTGTTGGCCACCAGGATCACGGCCTCGAGGCCGGTCCCGCAGGCCTGCTGGACGTCGTAGGCGGGCGTGCGCGGGTCGAGCCGGGAGCCGAGGAGCGACTCGCGGGTGAGGTTGAAGTCGCGGCTGTGCTTGAGCACCGCACCCGCCGCGACCTCGCCCAGCCGCTCCCCCGCCAGCCCGAAACGGGCCACAAGTCCATCTATGGCGGCGGTCAGCATGTCCTGGTTTGATGCAATGGCATAGGCGCTGCCCGAGCGCGCAAAGGGAATGCGATTACCGCCGACGATCGCTACCCGGACCGGGGCCATCGGTGTCTCCTTCTCGACGCGTAAGGGCATCCTGGGCGTTACCCTACTCGCGAGTAGGTTAGCGCGTTTGTTGTGACTGGGGAGGCACTGCAATGTCCGACCGCTACGCCAGCTTCGCCCACTCGGGCACCGGACGGTTCTTCGTGAAACGGCTCGGGCTGCCCGATCCACCCCGCTTGCGACGGTATCGACCGGGTGATTCGGTGCTTGCCGGACCGGTCGCCGTCGGCGGCACCGGGCGCCTCATCGCGCCCGTCAACAAGATCATCGAGAACCTGCCGAAACCACCGGAGTCCGACCGCAACGCCGCTCTCATCTTCGACGCCACCGGGATCGTGGACAGCGGCGGGCTGCGCTCGCTGTACGACTTCTTCCATCCGGTCATTCGCACGCTCGCCCCCTCCGGACGGGTGATCGTGCTGGGCAGCCCGCCCGAGCTGTGCGCCAACGCGCGGGAGGCGACCGCGCAGCGAGCGCTGGAGGGCTTCGTCCGCTCGGTGGCCAAGGAGGTCGGGCGTGGCACGACGGCGCAGCTCGTGTACGTCGCGCCGGGCGCCGAGGACGCCGTCGAGTCGACGCTGCGGTTCCTGCTCTCGGGGCGCTCGGCGTACGTGTCGGGCCAGGTCGTCCGCATCGGGCCGGCCACCGTCGACGTGCCCGAGGACTGGGAGCAGCCGCTCGTCGGCAAGACCGCGATCGTCACCGGCGCCGCCCGCGGCATCGGCGCGGCCATCGCCGAGGTGCTCACGCGCGAGGGCGCGCACGTCGTCTGCCTCGACGTCCCGGCCGCCGGCGAGGACCTGACCAGGGTCGCCAACGACCTCAAGGGCACCGCGCTCCAGCTCGACCTGACCGCCGACGACGCGCCGCGGCGGCTCGCCGACTTCATCGCGACCCGGCACGTGCACGCCGACGTGTTCGTCCACAACGCCGGTATCACCCGCGACAAGACCCTCGGGCGCATGGACGTGGGGCAGTGGCAGTCGGTGCTCGACGTCAACCTGGCCAGCCAGGAGCGGATCAACGACGTGCTGCTGGCGGAGAACCTGCTCGGCGGCAACGGACGGATCGTCGCCGTCTCGTCGGTGTCCGGCATCGCGGGCAACCGCGGCCAGACCAACTACGCGACCTCGAAGGCCGGCGTCATCGGCATCGTCGAGGCCAACGCGGCCGCCGTCGCCGCCCGTGGGCTGACGCTCAACGCGGTCGCGCCCGGCTTCATCGAGACCAAGATGACCGCGGCCATGCCCATGTTCATCCGCGAGGCCGGCCGGCGGATGAACAGCATGTCGCAGGGCGGCCTGCCGGTCGACGTGGCCGAGACGATCGCCTGGCTGGCCAACCCGGCCTCCGGCGGGGTCAGCGGCAACATCATCCGGGTCTGCGGCCAGAGTCTGCTGGGGGCCTGATGCGGCAGGAGTTGGAGCGGGCGCCGTCACTGGGCCCGCTCTACCGGGCCGCCGCGCTCCGCCGGAGCACGGCGAAGGAGCCGAGCCTGCCCGACCGCGAACTGGTCCTGCGCGGGGTGCGCGCCGACCGCGACCACCTGGCCGCGTACGACCGGGTCTGCGGGTTCCGGCTCGGCGACACACTGCCGGGGACGTACCCCCACGTGCTCGCGTTCCCGCTGGCCCTGCGGCTGATGACCGCCGGCGAGTTCCCGTTCCCGCTGCTCGGGCTGGTGCACGTGGAGAACGAGATCCGGGTGCATCGACCGATAGGCGCGTCGGAGGCGTTTGATCTGGCGGTACGGGCGGAGGCCCTGCGCCCCCACGACCGCGGCACCCAGCTGGACGTGGTCGCGACGGCCACGATCGGCGACGAGCCGATCTGGTCCGGCCGTTCGACATACCTTCGCCGTACCACCAGATCCAAAGGCACGAAGACGGAGACCAAGGAGCCCGTCCCCGCCCGCTCGGTCTGGCGGATCCCCAAGCGGACCGGCCCCGACTACGCGGCGGTCTCCGGCGACCGGAACCCGATCCACACCTCGCGCCTGCTCGCCAAGGCGTTCGGCTTCCCGCGCACGATCGCGCACGGCATGTGGACGAAGGCTCGCTGCCTGGCCGCGCTGGAGGGCCGGCTGCTGGACGCCTACACCGTCCGGGTGTCGTTCAAGCTTCCGATCCTGCTGCCGGCGACGGCGGGCTTCGACGCCCGGGCCGATGGTGACGAGTGGGTGATCTCCGTCTGGGACGTCCGCACTGGTAAGCCGCATCTGAGCGGAACCGCCTACGGCACGGGGGCGGCGCCATAGCATTTTGACTGTCACACGGCCGTTTCAAGGGGCTGAAACCATGCACACGCCAACCGGGGCCGCCGTCGCGGAGCGTGGTGACCCGGTCGGGGACGGGGCGCCGCAGGACCGGTCGCGCAGCCTGCCGTTGACCGGCTGGCTACCACCGGCGCTCCTCCTCGTCGCCACGTTCGCGGTGCTGTGGTTCTACGCGGTCCCGCCCGCGACCACGGCGGTCTTCCTGCTGTATCTCGGCCTCGGCGTCACCCTGCCGGGCACGCTGTGGTGGCGGTTCTTCCACCGGGGCAAGGGCTGGTTCGTCGCGGACGTGGCCGCCGGCCTGGCGCTGGGCTATGTCGGCGAGGTGTTCTGCTACGTGGCCGCCCGCTGGGCCGGCGTGCCGCTGCTGGTGCTCGTCTGGCCGCTCGCGACCGTCACGGTGTTCGTGGCTGTTCCGGGGCTTCGGCGGTACTGGCGGAGCGCTCCCGACGCCGAGCGGCCCCCGACACTGTGGCGCTGGGCCCTGACCGGGATCGCCGGCCTGATCCTGTTGTGGAGCTGCAAGTTCTACCGCAGCTACGGCCTGCGGTTCCCGTACAACTCCACCCCGGACACCGACTCGACGTTCCACCTGGCACTCGTCGGTGAGGCCAAGCACCACATGCCGATGGTCGTCCCGTGGATCACCGGCGAGCCGCTCTACTACCACTGGTTCGTCTACCCGGAGATGGCGGCCACCAGCTGGGTGACCGGCATCGAGCCCAACGTCCTGCTGTTGCGCCTGTCGGTGCTGCCGATGCTCATGGCGTTCGCGGTACTGGTCGCGGTGCTCGCCCGCAAGCTCACCGGCGGCTGGTGGACCGGCATCGCGGCCTCGGTCGTGACGCTCTTCGTGCTGGCGCCGAACCCGTTCGGGTGGCACATGCGCCCGGTGTACGAGAAGCTGGCGTTCAGTCCGCTGGAGGACGGCTCGTCGCTGCGCCTCACCGTGTGGTCGGGGCCGACGCAGACCTTCGGCGCGCTGCTGTTCGTGCCGGTGATGCTGGTGCTCGTGGACCGGCTGCGCGAGCCGGTCCGGCAGGGCGACCGCCGCGGCTGGGTGCTGCTGGCGATCCTGCTCGCGGGCGTGATGGGCGGCAAGGCGACCTACCCGCCGCTGCTGTTCTGCGGCCTGCTGCTGGCGCTGGCGGTGGAGCTGGTGTTCCGCCGCCGGCTGCACGGCGGTGCGCTGACCGCGCTCGGGCTGACCGGCGTCGCGTTCGTGTTCTCGCAGCTCGTGCTCTTCGGCTCGACCAGCCAGGGCAGCGCCTTCAACGCGCTCACCGTCGTGGTGACCAGCCCGCTCGGCATGACGACGCAGTATGTGGCCTTCCTGCCGCAGGACCACCTGAACGTGCTGGCCGCGCTGACGATCTTCGGCTGGTGCTGCGTCTGGGCCGGCCTCGTCGGCCTGTTCCGGCGCTCGGCCCGCTCGCCCGAGATCATGGTGATGCTCGGCATCGGGCTCAGCGGCGCCGGCGCCACCCTGCTGACCGGTCAGTCGGGCGACAGCCAGCGGTTCTTCATCGAGGCCGCCCGCCCCTACATCGCGGTCGCCGCGGTCGTCGGCCTCGCCGCGCTGCTGCCCGCCGGCCGGATGACCTGGAAGCGCGGCGCGGCCCTGGCCGGCAGCGCGGTGCTCGGCATCCTCGTGGTGCAGCTCGTCCAGGCCTACGGCCGCACCACGGTCCCGACCCGGTCGAACATGCCGAACGACGCCGCATGGCGGCACGAGATCGTCGTGCCCTACGCGCAGCTCGGCCTGGCCGCGGCGCTCTTCCTGGGCGGGCTTGTGGTCGCTTCGGTACTGCTGCGGCGGCGCGGCCGGTCGTTCGGGTTCGGTACCGCGCTGGCGCTCACGATCGCGCTGCTGGCCGGCTACGGCCTCAACACCACCGCCGAGAACTACAACGTGATCGCGCGGGACTCCCGGGCACAGGGCTGGCGCAACGTCGTGCAGGGCACCCAGATCGTCTCCGAGGGCACGCTGGAGGCCGGCCGCTGGCTGCGCGAGCACTCCGACCCCACCGACCTGGTCGCGACCAACGCGCACTGCCTGGTGTTGGAGGCGGGCAAGTGCAGCAACCTGCACTTCTCCATGACCGCGTACAGCGAGCGCCGCATGCTCGTCGAGGGCTGGGGCTTCTCGACGACGGCGCACGAGGAGGCGGCCCGGCTCGGCCTATGGGTGGGCTACGTCCCCTACTGGAAGCCGGAGGTTCTGGCCGACAACGACGCCGTCTTCAAGGACCCGACCGCCGAGAACATCGCCACGCTGCGTGACCGGTACGGCGTGAAGTGGCTGTTCGTCGACGAGTCACAGGGCGGGGTTTCACCGAAACTGCTGACGCTCGCCACCGAGCGTTACCGGTCGGGCCCCTGCGTCGTATACCAATTGGCCCGATTTTGACGTTAGGGAGGCTCCCGCAGTGACGTCCACCAACCAACTCGCCGTCCCTTTCAACAAGGGATTCCTGACCGGTGACGAAACCGGGTACATGCACCAGGCGATGACGAGTGGACCGATGAGCGGCGACGGTCCGTTCACCAAGCGGGCGAGCGCACTGCTCACGGAGATCGTCGGCGCGCGCCACGCCCTGCTCACCACGTCGTGCACGCACGCGCTCGACATGACCGCGATGCTGCTCGATCTCGGCCCGGGCGACGAGGTCATCCTGCCGTCCTTCACGTTCTGCTCGACCGCCAATGCCTACGTCCTGCGGGGCGCCGTCCCGGTGTTCGTCGACATCCGGCCCGACACCCTGAACCTGGACGAGCGCCAGGTCGAGGCGGCGGTCACCGAGCGCACGAAGGCCATCGTCGTCGTGCACTACGCCGGCGTGGGCGTCGAGATGGACGCGATCAACGCGATCGCCGAGCGGCACGGCCTGGTCGTGATCGAGGACGACGCCCACGGCCTCGGCGGCACCTACCGCGGCCGCAACCTGGGCTCGATCGGCGCGATGGCGACGCAGAGCTTCCACGAGACCAAGAACGTGCAGTGCGGCGAGGGCGGCGCGCTGGTCTTGAACGACCCCCGCTACTTCGAGCGGGCCGAGATCATCCGCGAGAAGGGCACGAACCGCGGCCAGTTCTTCCGGGGCATGGTCGACAAGTACCGCTGGATCGACATCGGCTCGTCCTACCTGGCGTCGGACCTGCTGGCGGCGTTCCTCACCGCCCAGCTGGAGCACTTCGCCGACATCCAGCGCCGCCGCCACCACGTGTGGTCGAGCTACGACACCCGCCTGGCGGCCTGGGCCGCCGAGCAGGGCGTCGTCCGCCCGACCGTGCCGGCCGACCGTGAGCAGCCGGCCCACCTGTACTACCTGCTGCTGCCCGACCTGGACAGCCGCCAGGGCATGCTGAAGCACCTGCTGTCCCACGGCGTGCTCGGCACGTTCCACTATCAGCCGCTGCACCTGGCCCCGGCCGGCGTGAAGTTCGGCCGGGTCGGCCCGGAGGGCTGCCCGGTGACCGAGGACGTCGCCGACCGGCTGCTGCGCCTGCCGCTCTACGCCGGCATGACCGACGCCGACATCGACCTGGTCATCAGCGCCGTCGAGACCTACCGGCCGCGCGAGTGACCGAGGCCACCGAGGCCCGGGGCCGCCCCCGCCTGACCCGCACGGTGGTGGCGTTCGCCAACGACCGCCGGGTGCGTTACCTGCTGGTCGGCGGCGTGTCGGCGGTCTCGTACTACGGCTTTTACGCCGGGCTCTACCTGCTGACCCGCGACTGGCTGCACTACCTGGTCCCGGCCTTCGCGGCGAACCTCCTGTGTGCCGTGGTCACGTACCCGCTCCAGCGCCGGTTCGTGTTCCGGTCGAGGAGCCCGCTCGTCGCGGGCTTCGTCAAGTTCTACGTGGTGTGCCTGTGGGCGCTGGGCTTCACGCTGGTGGGGCTGCCGGTGCTGGTGGAGCTGGCGGGCATCCCGGTCCTGGTCTCACAGGCGATCCTGATCGTGACGGCCCCGATCATCAACTACCAGCTGACGAAGTTCTGGGTCTTCCGCACCCGCCGCGGCAAACCCCCGCGCCAGACGATCATCGACTAGGGCCGAGCTTGCGGATCATGCAAGGTGGCTTGCAGAGTGCGCAAGACGAGGCATCCGTCGGAGGTGGTACAGGCGGCGGGCAGAATGGACCTCGTGAACAAGCCGCGGATTCCTGATGTGCTCGCCAGCCGTTATGCCTCGCCGGAGCTCGTGGAGATCTGGTCGCCCGAGGAGAAGGTGCGGCTGGAGCGGCGGCTCTGGGTCGCGGTGCTCAAGGCGCAGCAGGAGCTCGGGGTCGCGGTGCCCGACGGGGTCGTGGCCGACTACGAGCGGGTCCTCGACGACGTCGACCTCGTCAGCATCGCCGAGCGCGAGCGCGTCACCCGGCACGACGTCAAGGCGCGGATCGAGGAGTTCTCCAGCCTTGCCGGGCACGAGCACATCCACAAGGGCATGACCTCGCGGGACCTCACCGAGAACGTCGAGCAGCTGCAGATCCGCAAGTCGCTGGAGCTGGTCCGCGACCGGATGGTGGCCGCGCTCGCCCGGCTCGCGGCGCGCGCCCAGCAGTACGACGAGCTGGTCATGGTCGGGCGGTCGCACAACGTGCCGGCCCAGGCCACGACGCTCGGCAAGCGCTTCGCGAGTGCCGCCGAGGAGCTGCTCATCGGGTACCGCCGAATCGAAGACCTGCTCGAGCGCTATCCGCTGCGCGGGATCAAGGGGCCGGTCGGGACCGCCGCCGACCAGCTGGACCTGCTCAAAAGCGACGCCGGCAAGCTGGCGGAGCTGGAGCGGAAGGTCGCCGAGCACCTCGGGTTCCGCAACGTGCTGACGAGCGTCGGCCAGGTGTACCCCCGCTCGCTGGACTTCGACGTGGTGTCGGCGCTCGCCCAGGCGGTGGCCGGGCCGTCCAGCCTGGCGACGACGATCCGGCTGATGGCGGGGTACGAGCTGGCGACCGAGGGCTTCAAGGCCGGCCAGGTGGGCTCGTCGGCGATGCCGCACAAGATGAACACGCGCTCCTGCGAGCGGGTCAACGGGCTGGCCGT
This sequence comes from Dactylosporangium sp. AC04546, assembly GCF_022095675.1. GTDB lineage: Bacteria > Actinomycetota > Actinomycetes > Mycobacteriales > Micromonosporaceae > Dactylosporangium. Next base: position 111,510 of record NZ_JAHYSG010000018.1, read on the forward strand.
GATCGTCCGGGGGTACCTCTCGATGGTCGGCGAGCTGGCCGGCGACCAGTGGAACGAGGGTGACGTCTCGTGCTCGGTCGTGCGCCGGGTGGCGCTGCCGGACGCCTTCTTCGCGGTCGACGGGCTGTTCGCCACGTTCCTGACCGTTCTGGACGAGTTCGGGGCGTACCCGGCGGTCGTGGCGCGCGAGCTCGACCGGTACCTGCCGTTCCTGGCCACCACGCGGGTGCTCGTGGCGGCGGTCGGGCGCGGGGTCGGCCGTGAGGATGCTCACGAAGCGATCAAGGAGCACGCCGTCTCCGTGGCGCTCGCCATGCGCGAAAAGGGCATCCAGGACAACGACCTGCTCCAGCGGCTGGCCGACGACGAGCGACTGCGCCTGTCCCGGCCCGAGGTGGAAGCCCTGGTCGCCGACCCGCAGCAGTTCATCGGCGCGGCATCTGCGCAGGTCAAGGCGGTGGTGGCCATGATCGACGAGATCGTCGCCAGCCACGGGGCGGCGGCGGCATATGTCCCTCCGCCCATTCTCTGACGCGGATCTTGGCATTCAGCGGTACCGCTAAGATGCTTGCTGGGCGACAAGCCGGTGATCTGCGGCGTTGTCCCGCCCGGTAGGCTCGTGTCGCTCGCCCTCGAGCGCCCGACTCAACGTCAGGAGTGCCCCGTGGCCCGCGTCGTGGTTGACGTCATGCTCAAACCGGAGATCCTGGACCCCCAGGGTCAGGCGGTCGCGAACGCGCTGCCGCGTCTCGGCGTCGCCGACGTGGCGTCCGTGCGCATCGGCAAGCGCATCGAGATCGAGTTCGAAGGCTCGGCCGACCTCGAGCGGGCCCGCGACATCGCCGACATGCTGCTCGCCAACCCGGTGATCGAGGACTTCACGCTCCGGGTCGAGGAACCGGAGGTCGAGCAGCGGTGACCGCCCGCATTGGTGTCGTCACCTTCCCCGGCTCGCTCGACGACCGCGACGCCGCTCGGGCCGTGGGTCTCGCCGGTGCGGCGCCGATCCCGCTCTGGCACGCCGACGCCGACCTCTACGGCGTGGACGCCGTCATCCTGCCGGGTGGCTTCTCGTACGGCGACTACCTGCGGGCCGGCGCGATCGCCCGGTTCTCCGCGGTCATGGAGTCGATCATCAGGGCCGCCGGCGACGGGCTGCCGGTGCTGGGCATCTGCAACGGCTTCCAGGTGCTGTGCGAGGCCCACCTCCTGCCCGGGGCGCTGACCCGCAACCAGCACCTGCACTTCCGCAACCGCGACCAGGGCCTGCGGATCGAGAACACGACGACCGCGTGGACGCGCGACTTCACGCCGCGCCAGGAGGTCGTGATCCCGGTCAAGAACGGCGAGGGCTGCTACATGGCCGACGAGCGTACGCTTGAGGAGCTTGAGGCCGAGGGGCGCGTCGTCGCGCGGTATGTCCGCGGAAACCCGAACGGCTCGCTGCACGACATCGCGGCGATCACCAACGCTGCCGGCAACGTCGTCGGGATCATGCCTCACCCGGAGCACGCGGTCGAGGTGCTGACCGGGCCGTCCATCGACGGGCTCGGCATCTTCACATCCGTGCTCGCACATCTGGGAGCCCGAGTATGAGCGCCGACACCGTTGAACAGGCCGCCAAGACGCCCGACGAGGAGCAGCCCTACGAGGACCTGGGCCTGCGCGAGGACGAGTATCAGCGGATCCGCCAGATCCTGAGCCGCCGTCCGACGACGTCCGAGCTGGCCATGTACTCGATCATGTGGAGCGAGCACTGCTCGTACAAGAGCAGCAAGGTCCACCTGCGACAGTTCGGCGAGAAGGCCCCCAAGTCCGACCTGATGCTCGCCGGCATCGGCGAGAACGCGGGCGTCATCAAGATCTCCGACGAGATCGCCGTGACGTTCAAGGTCGAGTCGCACAACCACCCGAGCTTCGTCGAGCCCTACCAGGGCGCGGCCACCGGCGTCGGCGGCATCGTCCGCGACATCCTCGCGATGGGCGCCCGCCCGGTCGCCGTGATGGACCCGCTGCGCTTCGGCGCCGCTGACCACGAGGACACCAAGCGGGTCCTGCCCGGGGTCGTCGCCGGCGTCGGCGGCTACGGCAACTGCCTGGGCCTGCCCAACATCGGCGGCGAGGTCGTCTTCGACCCCTGCTACCAGGGCAACCCGCTGGTCAACGCGCTGTGCGTCGGTGTGCTGCCGGTCAACCGGCTGCAGAACAAGGAGGCGCACGGCCCCGGCAACATCGTCGTGCTGCTCGGCGCCAAGACCGGCCGTGACGGCATCGGCGGCGTGTCGGTGCTGGCCAGCGCCACCTTCGACAAGGACGGCCCGGCACGCCGCCCGTCGGTGCAGGTCGGCGACCCCTTCATCGAGAAGCTGCTCATCGAGAGCTGCCTCGAGCTGTACGAGCGGGGCCTGATCGTCGGCGTGCAGGACCTCGGCGGCGCCGGGCTGACCTGCGCGCTGACCGAGACGAGCGCGGCGGCCGGCACCGGCATGGACGTCAACCTCAACCTGGTGCCGCTGCGCGAGGCCTCGATGGACCCGCAGGAGGTCCTGGCCAGCGAGTCGCAGGAGCGGATGCTGCTCATCGTCGACCCGGAGAAGCTCGACGAGGTGCTGCGGGTCGCCGAGCGCTGGGGCGTCCTCGCCACCGCGATCGGCGAGGTCACCGACACCGGCCGCCTGGTCATCAGCTGGCACGGCGAGGTCGTCGTCGACGTCCCGCCGGGCTCGCTCGCCGACGACGGCCCGGTCTACGCGCGCCCGATGCGCGAGCCGGCCGACCTCATCCTGCTGCAGGCCGACCGGGCCGAGACGCTGCCGCGGCCGCGCAGCGGCGTCGAACTGCGCGAGACCCTGCTGCGCCTGGCCGCCAGCCCCAACCTGTGCGACAAGAGCTGGGTCACCGAGCAGTACGACCGCTACGTGCAGGGCAACACGATCCTCGCCCAGCCGGAGAACTCGGGCGTGATCCGCATCGACGAGCAGTCCGGCCTCGGCGTCGCGCTCTCCGTCGACGGCAACGCCCGCTACGCGCGGCTCGACCCGTACAACGGCGCCAAGCTCGCCCTGGCCGAGGCCTACCGCAACGTGGCCGCCGCCGGCGCGACGCCGCTCGCGGTCACCAACTGCCTGAACTTCGGCTCCCCCGAGGACCCGCAGGTCATGTGGCAGTTCGCCGAGGCGGTCCGCGGCCTGGCCGACGGCTGTGCCGAGCTGGGCATCCCGGTCACCGGCGGCAACGTCAGCTTCTACAACTCGACCGGCTCGCAGGCGATCCACCCGACGCCGGTCGTCGGCGTGCTGGGCGTCATGGGCAACGTCGGCAGCCGGGTCCCGATGGGCTTCGGCGGCGACAGCGACGTGATCATGCTGCTCGGCGAGACGACCGAGGAGCTGTCCGGCTCCGAGTGGGCCTGGGTCACCCACCAGCACCTCGGCGGCCAGCCGCCGCGCGTGAACCTCACCCGCGAGCGCATCCTCGCCTCGGTGCTGACCGAGGCCGGCGAGCGCGGTCACCTGTCGTCGGCGCACGACCTCTCCGACGGTGGGCTGGCGCAGGCGCTGGTGGAGGCCTGCCTGCGGTACGACCACGGGGCGAACATCGTCCTGCCGGAGGACCTCAACCCGTTCGTCGCGCTGTTCTCGGAGTCGACCGCCCGCGCGCTCGTCTCCGTGCCGCGCGGCCACGAGAAGGCGTTCGCGGCGCTGGCCGGCCAGCACGGCCTGCCGGTCACGGTGATCGGCTCGGTCGACGGCCGCAGCCGCACGCTCGACATCCGTGGGAAGTTCACGATCTCGCTCGACGAGCTGCGGGCGGCCTGGACCGGCACCCTGCCGGCCCTGTTCGGCGACGTCTCGACCGAGGCCCCGGCGTACGTCGAGCCGGCCGCACCGCCGCCGTACTTCGAGAAGGTCGAGGCTCCGGAGGTACCGGCGTCGCCCGGCGACGTCTGACATGACCGTCTTCGCGCAGCCCGGCTCGGGCGCCCGGTTCGACTGGGGCCCGGCCGGTGCGGCGGAGCTGGCCCGCGTCTGTTCTGTGCTGGTCGTCGTCGACGTCCTGTCCTTCTCGACCGCGGTCGACATCGCGGTCACCCGCGGCATGCGGGTGCACCCGTTCCCGTGGAGCGACCAGGCCCGCGCCTACGCCGACCGGATGGGCGCGGCCGTCGCGGTCGGCCGCTCACAGGTGACGCCGGCCTCGCCGTGGTCGCTGTCGCCGCACGCGCTCCTGAAGGCGCCGGTCGTGGCGGACCTGGTCCTGCCGTCGCCGAACGGGGCGACGATCTGCTCGGCCGCCGCCTCCACCGGCGTCCCGGTGGTCGCGGCCTCGCTGCGCAACGCGCCGGCCGTCGCCCGCTGGCTGCACGAGCACGGCCACGGCACCCCGTCCCAGCCGGCCGGCGTGATCGCCGCCGGCGAACTGTGGCCCGACGGTGCCCTCCGCCCGTGCGTCGAGGACCTGCTGGGCGCCGCGACGGTCCTCGACGGCCTGTCGGCGCTCGGCGCCCCGCTCTCCGTCGAGGCGGCGATCACGCTGGCGGCGCTGGCCGCGGTCCGCAACGTGGCCGCCGCCGTCCGCAGGTGCGTCAGCGGCCAGGAGCTGATCGGCCGCGGCTTCGCCGAGGACGTGGCCCTGGCTGTCGAGTCGGGCGTCTCGAACACCGTCCCCGTCCTGTCGAACGGCGTGTTCGTCGCGGCCTAGCCTTTCGGCCTAGATCTTCGTCGCCACCCATCGGGCGCCCGGGCGGATGCCGGCCTCGATGAGCAGCCGAGAGTCCACCGGCGAACCGATCCGCCGCTGCGCCCAGGCCCGCCCGACGTCCCGCAGCGGCGCGCCGGTGGCCGCGTCGACCAGGGACCACCGCTCGTTCAGCGAGCCTGCGGGCACGTGCTGCCGGATCGCCTGCCAGACCTGGTCGAGCACGTCCGACACCGTGGTCCGGTCGGCGACGGGGATCTTCAGCGTGTCCCAGCGGGCCGGGTCGATGCCGGAGAGGTTGACCTCGATGAACCGGGTGCGCAGTTCGGCGTCGCCGGCGGCGACCGCCTCCCGGACGATGCGCCAGCTTCGCTGCCGGTCGGTCTCTTGGAGGTACCGCGGAAGCGTCTCCTCGATCGTCGCCCGCACCACCGCCTCCGCCGTCGTGAAGGTCCAGTTGAACGACCCTGGAAGCGCGTCCTCGGCGGCGCGGGAGCGGCGCGCCTTGGCTGCCGGCACCACGAGCGCGGCGAACGGGAAGACCACGGCGAAGACGGCGAAGACGGCCTGCACCCAGCCGCCGGTCTGGACGGCCGCGACGCCCGCGGTCACCTGGCAGACACTGAGGAACAACACACTCCGGGGTGTGGCCCGCACGCGACGATTTTAGCGGCGTTCGATGCATTGGCCTTGCGTGATGTGCTCGCGGATCACGTACGTCGGGCGGCCCATGCCGTGGGAGTGGACCCGGCCCAGGTACTCGCCGAGGACGCCGATGCCCACCAGCTGGGCCGACGAGAAGAAGGCGATCAACGACGCCAGCGTCGTGAAGCCGGCGACCGTGGTCTCGCCCCGCACGTACTGGATGATCCAGACGATGGTCAGGGCCAGGCCGCCCAGGCCGATCGCGAAGCCCAGCCAGGTCACCCAGCGCAGCGGCTTCGTGGAGTAGCCCAGGATCATGTTGATCATGTGCTTCACCAGGGATTTCACGGTGAAGCCGGACTTGCCCTCCTGGCGTTGGTCCATCCGGACCGTCGCGGAACCCACGCGGGTCGTCGCCCAGGACAGGACGATGTCGACCGAGACGTCAGGGCCGCTCACCTGGTCGAAGCCCGCTCGCAGGAACGTGCGGAAGATGCGCAGGGCACCCAGGACGTCGGCGTTCGGGATGCCCATCGTGCGGCCCATCACCAACGACTTCGCGCCCCAGGACGTGATGTTGCGGAAGGCGCCGTGCTCCTCCTTCTCGGACACCGCGTAGACGACGTCGAGATCGTCGGTCAGGGCGGCGACCAGCTTCGGGAGCTCCTCCGGCGGGTGCTGGAGGTCGTCGTCCATCGTGATGACGCGCTCGTGGCGGGCCGCGCGGATGCCGGCGATCAGGGCGTTGTGCTGGCCGTAGTTGCGGGCCATGCGGATGGCCTGCACGTGGTCGTACTTCAGGGCCAGCTCGCTCGCCACGTCCCACGTGTCGTCGGTGCTGTCGACGACCAGGATGACCTCATGTTCGGGGTGCAGGTCGGGCAGCACCCCGTTCAGGCGCTCCACCAGCGCCGGCAGGATGTGCGCCGAGCGGTAGCACGGGACGACGACGGACAGGGACACCTCGGGGGCTCCTCACAATCGCGAAGAACCTCACGGTACTGCCCATTCAGTCCTGTATGGTGATGATTCGGGTGAATTCGCGCAGGAGGTCGAAGCCGTCCCAGACCCCGGCGAACGTCAGCGCCTGGCCGAACGGGACGATCCGGTCGATGCCGCGGCCGGCCAGCGTGGTCACGAAGTCGTCGAGCTCCGACATCGTGAAGCCGAACTGGGCCAGGGTCTGGTCCTTGCGCTGGATGGCGGGGGCCAGCTCGGCCAGCGAGCCGAGCGTCACATGGCAGATGGTGCCGGCGCCGAGCCACTCGCGCTGGACCTCGCCGAGGCCGGCCAGCTCGACGTTGGCCACCGCGTTGCCGGCGAAGGCCACCCGGGTCGCGGCGCCGGTGGCGGCCAGGCCGTAGGTGGCGACGTACTTCTCGACGGCCATGGCCGCGTCGACCGACCAGCCGCGCTGCCCGACGACCTCGCCGAGCAGCTCGGTGAACTCGGCCCTGGCCGCGTCGGCCGCAGGCGCGGCACCGATCCAGAACAGGTCGCGGGGCGATGAGCAGGCGGCCTGGTCGAACCAGTACAGGTCGTTGGCGAAGCCGTCGGCCGCGGCCCGGCGCCGGGCCGGGGTCGCGGTCTGCCAGCCGGCGACCGAGACCGCGGCGAACGACGAGCGGTCGGGGAACGCCAGGTCGCGGGCGAGCGGCGGGATCGGGTGCCTGCGCAGCGCGTTGACCGACTGGTCGCCGCCCCACAGGACGCGCAGGTCGCAGGCCGCCATCAGCGCGCCGGTGATCGCGTCGTCGCGGTCGTAGGTGACCATCCGCTGGGTCTGGGCGATCGCCGGGTGGGCGTCGGCGAGTACGTCGTTGAGCGCTTCGAGCACGGTCTGGGCGGCGCCGGCCGAGCGGTTGGAGACGCGCACGATGTTGTGGTTGCCGGCGAGGGCCGACAGGGCCCACGAGTACACGAAGATCGTGTCCACATTGGCCGGTGGGAAGTGCAGCACGAGCCCGCGCGGGGCGCGGCGGTGGCCGGCGGCGCCGTCGCCGAGGCGCTCGACGGCCTTCGCCAGCTCGCTCTTGCGCAGGAAGAAGCCGAGGGAGCCCAGCTCGGGGTGGCGGCGGGCCAGGTCGGGCTTGAGCAGACGGCGGGAGAAGGCGATCAGGAAGTCGCGGACCCGGCCGTCGCCGACGGTCAGCCGGCCGCCGGCCGGCTCCTCGGTGACCTCGGCGATCAGTCGGTCGACCGACCGAATTTCGGCACCGGCCGGGAAGCGCGGCAGGATCACGCCCCGGCGAGCGGAGGAACCGGCCGCAGAGGAACCAGGCGCGGAAGAGCCGGGCGCGGATGAGTCGGGCGCCGGCGAGCCAATCGGGAATGCCGGTGGGCTCATGCCGCCGCCTGGAAGGTGTCGCTGCAGCCGCGGGCCTCCGCGCGGGGCAACCGGCCCAGGATCGAGAACCGCTTGCCCGGCCACGCGCCGTCGTCGACGCCGTGCACCACGCCCAGGTCCTCGGTGAGTAGGACGTGGCCCGGGTACGACTCCGGCAGCGTGCTCACCACCTCCACCAGCCCCGCCCGCCCCGGCGGCAGCGGCTCCCAGGTGACGGGATCGCGGATCACGACGTCCGCGAAGTCCGGGCAGTACAGCGAGTTGCCGTCCGGGCCCTCGAGGTACACGACGCCGATCTGCTCGACCATGCCGTAGAAGTTGTGAACCCGCGTGAGGCCCGTGTCGGCCCGGAACGCGCGGCGGAACTCGGCGTTGTCGACCCGGCGGTCGACCAGCTTCTTCCAGCCGCCCGAGTGCACCAGGACGCCGTTGCTGAGGTCGAGCCGGTGATCGCGGGCGAGCTCGTAGAGGTACAACCAGACCATGAAGGTGAAGCCGAAGATCAGGAACGGCCGATCACCGTGCCTGGCCAGGAAGCCGCGGACCGCCTCCACGTCGGGGCGGTCGTGCTCGTCGAGGACCCACACGTGGTCGCGGCCGAACGTCACCATGCCCAGCACGCCGGCGCCCCGGGCGCTGAACGAGCGGCGGTTCTTGATGATCGCCGTCGAGTCGACGATCAGCATCGGCAGGCGCTTCGGGCCGAGGACGGTCTGCAGGGTCTGGCCGAGCATGCGGGTCTGCGCCGCGGCGGCGTCCTTGTCCAGGTAGATCCGGCTGACGTCGCCGGTCGTCCCGCTGGAGGTCAGCACCTTGAACACGGCGTCGTCCGGGATGCTCTTGAGCTCCTGGGTCTTGAACAGCCGCACCGGGAGCCACGGCAGGTCGGCGATGGTGTCGTACCGCCGCCCGCGCGCATGCCCGATCGCGTTCAGGATGTTGTCGTAGGCGGCGCCGCGCGCCCGGTGCCGCTCGGTGAGCTCGGCCAGCCGGGGCAGCAGCTGCGCCTCGCGCTCGCGCTGCGCCAACGTGAAGACGGTCATCGCGCCGCCTCCAGTGCCCGGTAGTCGAGCTTGCCGTTGCTCAGCAGCGGCAGCTCGGCGATCTCGCGCACCTCGAAGCCGGACCAGTGCAGCTTGAGCTGTTCGGCGAGGTCCTGCCGCAGCCGCGCCGGGTCGCTGCCGTCCTGCGCGACGAACACGACGATCTTGTCGTCGCCGGCGACCGCGGCGGCCGGGCCGGGGAGCATGCGCTCGATGTCGTCGAGGTTGAGCCGGACGCCGAACACCTTGCCGAACCGCTTGAGGCGGCCGTCGATGTAGAGGTATCCATCGGCGTCGAGGTGGCCCAGGTCGCCGGTCTCCAGCAGCCCGCCCTGGTCGTCGCCGCGGGCCAGGTCGGCCGCGGTCTCGGCGTAGCCGAGCATGACGTTGGGCCCGCGGTAGAGCACCTCGCCACGCACGTCCGGCGCGGTCGACTCGGTCCCGTCGTCGAGCCGCACGCTGAGCCGCCCGCCGGGCACCGCCGGGCCGACCGACCCGAGCTTCTCGGCGAGACGGTCGGCCGGCAGCGTGGTGAGGCGCGGCGCGGCCTCCGTCTGCCCGTACATGACGAACAGCCGGCCGGACACCGCGCTCATCCGCCCGTGGAAGTCCTCGACCAGCTCGGGCCGCAGCCGCCCGCCGGCCTGGGTGAGCGTGCGCAGGGTCGGGTACTTCGCCGGGTCGAAGCGCAACCGCCGCAGGATCTCGTACTGCGAGGGCACCAGCGCCAGCGACGTCACGCCGAACGTGTTCACCGCCGGCCAGAACCGCCGCCCGATCAGCCCGTCCGCCTCGACGACCAGGGTCGCACCGGCGGCGAGGTGGGTGTTGAGCACCGACATGCCGAACGAGTAGTAGAACGGCAGGCTGCTGATCGCCACGGCGTCGCCGGTGATGCCGAGCGCCTCGATGATCGACGCGGTGTTGGCCAGGATCGCCGCCCGCGACAGCCGGACCAGCTTCGGGTTGCCGGTCGAGCCCGAGGTCGCCAGCAGGATGCCCAGGTCGGGGTGGGCGACGGCGGGCGCCGACTCGCGCACCCAGCGGTCGCCGTCGAGCTGGTAGCCCTTCGGTACCTCGTCGGACAGCGGCCCGGCGACGACGGCCGGCTCGAACCGGTCGACGAAGGCGTCCGCGGGGAGCGACGGGTCGAGGAGGAGGACCGGGCGGCCGGACTCGAACGCGTCCACGTAGCGGCAGACGGCGTCGACGGTGGTCGGCATCCGGAGGAAGACGACCCCGGGCGGCGCGTCGGCGAAGGCGCCCGTCACCTGCGGCGTCACGACGGCGCCGGTGGCGGCGTCGATCAGCCGGGTGCCGGGGTGCAGCAGCGTCATACGACGAGACCGCCGTCGACGCCGATCACCTGGCCCGTGACGAACCGGGCCGCGTCGGAGAGCAGGAACGCCACGACGTCGGCCACGTCCTCGGGCTCGCCGAGCCGGCGCAGGGCCGTCGCGGCGACCCGCTCGGCGCGGCCGGCCTCGTCGAGGGAGTCGAGCATCTCGGTGGTGATGAAGCCGGGCGCCACCGCGTTGACCCGGATGCCGGCCGGGCCGAGCTCCTTGGCGGCGGCGCGGGTGAGGCCGGCGACGGCGGCCTTGGTCGCGCCGTACACCACCTGGCCGGCAGCGCCGGACGTGCCCATCACCGACGACAGCAGGACGACCCCTGGGTCGGTGCCGCGCCGCAGCAGCTTGACCGCGGCCTGGACGGTGTGTGTGGCGCCGACGGCGTTGACGGCGAACAGCCGCTCCACGGCCGCGTCACTCATCATGCCGAGCGGGCCTGCCTCGTGGACGCCGGCGTTGACGACCAGGGCGTCGAGGCGGTGGTGCCGCTCGAACACCAGGCGGATCATGGCCTTGATGTCGGCCGCGTCGCTGACGTCGCCGTGCACGACCAGGGCGTCGACGCCCAGCTCGTCGGCGGTCGTCTTCGCCGAGCCCGCACGATGACCGTGCAGGACGAGCTGGTAGCCCTCCGTGGCGAGGCGGCGGGCGACGGCCCGGCCGATGCCGCGCGACGACCCGGTGACCAGCGCGACCCGCTGTGGGGCCTCAGCCGGTGAGCTCAACGTCGTGCTTCCCGAGGATCTCGACGGCCTTGTCGAACGAGCTCAGGTCGATGACCTCGTCCGTATCGATCATCACGTCGAACGCGTCCTCGATCTCGGCGACGAGCGTGAGGTGGGCCAGCGAGTCCCACTGCTCGATCCCCCGGTATTCAAGCTTGTCGACGTCGAAGGTCTCCGGAAGGCCGAGCGCGGTGCGAAAGGCGACACGGAGCCGGCCGAGGTTGCTCATCAGATCAGAGTCCTGTTCGATCAGGGCGCAATCGGGTCCGCCCAGCGAGTGTACCTTTGAGCGGTCAACGATCCGGGAGGTTTCCAGGTGCTGCGCGACGCCCGCGAGTCGGACCTGGAGACCATTCGCACGTGGCGAAACCACCCGAAGACGCGCGCGGCGAGCATCTACACCGCGCACATCACCCCCGAGGGTCACGCGCGGTGGTGGACCAACGTCCAGGCCGACCCCGCCCGGCGGGTGCTCATCTTCTCGTACCACGGAGCCGACTGCGGCGTGGTGACGTTCAACGACCACGACCCGGAGGCCGGCACGGCGGAGTGGGGCTTCTTCCTCGACGTCGACGGCCTGACCGAGCGCGGCGAGCTGCTGCCGGCCTGGATGGAGCTGGAGAAGGCGGCCGTCGCGTACGCGTTCGACGACCTCAAGCTCACCTCGTTCGGCGGCCGCACGCTGGCCTGGAACAAGCAGGTGATCGGCCTGCACCGCCGGTTCGGCTTCGTCGAGGTGCCCGAGCGCCGCTACACGACCGAGATCGACGGCCAGGACCAACTCGTCGTCTGGACCGAGAAGACGCGTACAACCTGACGCGACCCCGGACCCGTCAAAGGGTGGACCGAATCCCCCCGAGGGAGGGGCACCACGGATGGCCGGGGACTCTGCGGAGTACGTCGAGTACGTCACGGCTCGGCTGCCGGCGCTGCGCCGGCTCGCGTACTCGCTGACGGGCGACTCGCACCGCGCCGACGACCTCGTGCAGCAGACCATCACGACGTTGTTCGTGCGGTGGTCGCGAATCCGCCAGGCCGAGCACCTGGACCGGTACGTGCGCAGCATGCTCGTGAACGCCTTCGTCGACGAGCGCCGGCTCGGCTGGGCGCGGGTGCGGCTCTTCGCGGATGAGCAGGTCGCCTGGCTGTACCGCGACGGCACGCTCACACAGCTCAAGGGCCGCGACGCCCAGGCGCAGGGCATCAACGCGAGCGGCACGATCGTGGGGTCACGGGCCGGCCGGCCGGTCCGGTGGCCGACCGCCGAGTCGGAGCCGGTGGCCCTGCCGCTGCCGGACGGGGCGCAGGGCGGCGGCGCCGAGGCGATCGACGACGACGGCGCCGTCGTCGGCTACGTGAACGTCGACGCGAACCGGCAGGCCTACACGTGGTCGGCCGACGGCAAGGGCCGGCCGCTGCCCGAGTTCGGCGAGCCGGACGACTCCGCCGCCTTCACCGTGCGCAACGGCTGGGCGACCGGCCTCAGCGGCGACACCGGCGTGCGCTGGAACCTCCGCACCGGCCTGGTCGAACCGGTGACCGGCATGCGCATACGCCCCAGCACGGCCAACGCGAACGGCTGGATGGTCGGCACCGACCCGCAGGGCCGCGGCGTGCTGACCGGCAACGGCACCTCGGTGCGGCTGCCCGACCTGTTCGTGCACAGGTCGGGCGAGTTCAGCAACCTGCCGACGACGCTCAGCGACGACGGCCGGGTCATCGCCGGCCAGGCCGACGACGCCGATGGCGTCATCCACGCCGCGGCCTGGCGGTGCCGCTAGCCATGCCCTAGCTCATGTCGGGTAGGCGGCCGGGCGCCAGGCGCTCCTCGGGGTCGAGGGCGAGCTTGAGCCGGGCCGAGGCGTCGTCGAGGCGGCCCGGGCCGTGGGTCTCGACCAGCTCGCGCAGCTCCAGCGGGGCACGCAGCAGCGTGCAGCCACCGCCGCCGCGGGCCAGCAGCACGGTCCGGGCGGCGGTCAGCATGCCGGCGAGCCGCTCCGGGGTGACCACCCCGGGCAGGGCGGCATGCGCCACCCCCAGGCCGACCGAGCCGCGCACCGGCACGGGCGCGCCGGCCGCGTCGCGCAGCGCGTACACGACCGCGAACAGCTCGCTGGGCCGGCCCCAGATCTTCAGCGCGAGGTCCTCCGCCTCGAACGGGTAGCGGCCCCACCAGGCCGGCGGCAGCTGCTCGACCGCGGCGCCGCCGCCGAGCAGCTTGGCGGCGGTCTCGGCACGGCCGAAGGCGGCGTCGCGGGCGCCCTCGAACAGCGCGGCCAGCTCGGCCGGGCGGCCGCCGTTGCCGCCGGGCAGGTCGGCCTCGATCGCGGCCGGCTCCAGGTGCGAGGCGGTGAGCGCCTCGGTGAGCTGCTGCACCTCGCGGGGCGTGGCCACCGGCCGCACGACCCAGGCGCGGGCCGCGGGCATGGGCTCCAGCCGGACGGTGGCCTCGGTGATCACGCCGAGCGTCCCGAACGACCCGCACACGTGCCGAGCCAGGTCGAAGCCGTCGACGTGGCGCTCCAGGCTGCCCTCGTCGAGCGCGACCCGCACACCCATGACGAGGTCGCGGGGCGAGCCGAACCTGTGGCGCAGGGGGCCGGCCTCGTTGGCGGCCAGGACGCCGCCGAGCGTGGCGGCCGGCGAGGCGACGTCGAGGGCCAGCCGCTGGCCCTCGCGCAGCAGGTAGGCCCGGATCGCGCGCATCGGGGTGCCGGCGGCGATCGTGGCGATCATCTCGCCGGGGTCGTGGTCGAGGATGCCCGACATCCGGCCCAGGTCGAGCAGGATGTCGACGTGCGTCGGGGGCAGGCCCCAGTCGAGCTTGGTGCCCGCGCCCGTCGGCACGACCGAGAGCCCCTCGGCCGCGGCGAACCGCAGCACCTCCGAAACCTCATCGGCGTCGCCGGGCGCCGCCACCCAGCCCACGGGCACGCCGTCGACCATGTCGGCCGGGCCGGCCTCCCACACCTGGTCCGGACCGCACGCCTCGGCCAGCCCCTCGATCACCGTCACCGCAAGCTCCCGCTTCCCTGGTCACCAACCGCCACCGTCGCTGGGGGAAGATCGGTCGAAGGGAATCGCGGTAGCCGGGACATGGTCCTGGCTTTCCCAAAGACACGGTCGAACATGATCGATTGCCGGAAAGCGTGCACATGGCGCGTCAATCGACATCGAACATACGTTCGAGAGACTACGGGCTCCCTACTTGAGCCGCAAGACCCGCTTCAGGAAGGCCACCCGGTCCGCGCTCGCGGCGGCGACCTTGTCCAGGTCGTGGTGGGCGTCGTAGTCCTTGCGCTCCTTGGTGCCGGCCACGGCGGCGGTCAGCTCGTCCTGCTCGGCCTTGGGGAACACCTCGTCCTGCCTGCCGAACTGCAGCAGCACCGAGCGCTTGCCGCCGGCCGCCACGTAGGGGCCGGCGTCGAAGCGGGCGAGGGAGTCGAGATAGGCGTGCCAATCGGGCGGTACCTGCTGCCTGACCATCCAGCGGGACATCCGGCTCGATCCCGCCGCGAGCACCACGCCGGTCAGCCGGGTCTCCAGTCCGAGCAGCACCGCGGCCTGGGCGGCGCCCCAGCTGTGGCCGGCGAACGCGATCCGCGAGGGGTCGCAGTCGGACCGGCGGGCCAGCAGGTCGATCGCCCGGCGCTGCCCGACGACCGCGTCGGCGACCACCTTGGCGTCGGCCGCCGCGTCGCCGGTGGGCTTGAGGGGCAGGCCGGTGACGCCGACCAGCGCGCCGGCCCGGGCCAGCGTCATCGCCTCGTCGAGGAGCGCGTCCCGGTTGCCGTCGCTGCCCGGCGCGAGAATCACCGCCGGGTACCGGCCGGCGTCGCCCGCCGGCCCCACGACGTACACCGGGAGATCCTCGTGACCACGTGCGTCCGAGTAGGTGAGGTCCTCGAGGATCACGCCGTCGCCGGTGCGCTTGTCGGTGAGGGTGGCGCCGAGGCTCTGGTTCTTGTCGTAGTTGAAGAGCTTCTTCAGCTCGGCGAGGGCAACGGCGGCGGGGACGTACCCCGAGGGGTCGAACGTCGACGCGGCCTGGCCCGTGCCGCCCGGAGATCCGGCCGGTGAGCCACCCCCCGCCCGCGGAGGCGTCGGAGACCCCTCGGAGCACGCCTGGACCAGCATTGCTGCCAGCCCGGTCACCCCGATGTGCAACAGTGCACGACGCCGCACCGCATCCCTCCGTGGCCTCGCCCGAACTACGCGACCATGACGGTACCGGCGTCGCTCCCTCCTGATTGTTAGGACCGGCGAACGACACTGATGGTTGCGTCATTCCCGGGTAACGTAAGGACGCGTGACGAGCGAGCAGCCGCCTACCGCAAAGCGGGTCCCGCACGAGCGGACCCACCACGGCGACACCGTGGTCGACGAGTACTTCTGGCTCCAGCAGAAGGACGATCCGGACACCGTGGCCTATCTGGAGGCCGAGAACGCGTTCACCACCGCGGCGACCGCACACCTCGACGGGCTCCGCGAGACGCTGTTCACCGAGATCAAGACGCGCACCAAGGAGACCGACCTGTCGGTGCCGACGCGCAAGGGCGGCTACTGGTATTACACCCGCACCGTGGCCGGCAAGCAGTACGGCATCCACTGCCGGGTCACCGCGACTCCCGGTCAGGCGACCCCACCGGACATCGGCGACGGCACGGCACTGCCCGGCGAGGAGGTGCTCCTCGACGGCAACGAGCTCGCCGGCGACTCGGAGTTCTTCGCGCTCGGCACGTTCGACCTGAGCGTCGACGGCAACCTGCTGGCCTACAGCACCGACTTCTCCGGCGACGAGCGCTTCACGCTGCGGGTCAAGGACCTGCGCACCGGGGAGCTGCTGCCGGACACCGTCGAGGACGTGTTCTACGGCTCGGCCTGGGCCGCGGACGGCTCGACGCTGTTCTACATCACGGTCGACGAGGCGTGGCGGCCGTACCGCGTGTGGCGCCACACGATCGGCACCCCGTCAGACGACGACGTGGTGGTGCACGAGGAGGCCGACGAGCGGTTCTGGGTCGGCGTCGAGCTGACCCGCAGCGAGCGGTTCATCCTCGTCGACATCAGCAGCAAGGTCACCAGCGAGGTGCTGGTCATCCCGGCCGACGCGCCCACGACGCCGCCGGTGTCGATCGCGCCGCGCCGCCAGGGCGTCGAGTACTCGGTGGAGCACCACGGCCACCGGTTCCTGATCCTGCACAACGACGGCGCCGAGGACTTCGCGCTGTCGTACACCTCAGTGGACACCCCCGGCGCCTGGACCACGCTGATCGAGCACGAGCCCGGCACGCGCCTGCTCCAGGTCGACGCCTTCACCGGCCACCTGGTGGTCTCGCTGCGCCGTGACGGCCTCACCGGCATCCGCGTCGTGCCGCTGCAGGGTGCCGCGCCGTACGACATCAGCTTCCCCGAGCCGCTCTACTCCGTCGGCCCTGAGTCGAACCTGGAGTACGACACCACCTCGTTCCGTCTCCACTACGTCTCGCTGGTGACCCCCGACTCGATCTTCGACTGCAACCTGGACAGCGGCACCCTGACACTGCGCAAGCAGAAGCCGGTGCTGGGCGACTTCGACCCGTCCCGCTACGAGCAGTACCGCGAGTGGGCGATCGCCGAAGACGGCACCCGCGTGCCGATCTCGATCGTGGCGGCCACCGGCACCCCTCGCGACGGCTCGGCGCCGGCCGTCCTCTACGGCTACGGCTCCTACGAGGCGTCGATGGACCCGTGGTTCTCGATCCCGCGCCTCTCGCTGCTGGACCGCGGCGTGGTGTTCGCGGTCGCCCACATCCGCGGCGGCGGCGAGATGGGCCGGCGGTGGTACGACGAGGGCAAGATGCTGGCGAAGAAGAACACGTTCACCGACTTCGTGGCCTGCGCGGCGCACCTGGTGAAGGCGGCGTGGACCTCCTCCGACCGCCTGATCGCGCGCGGCGGCTCGGCGGGCGGGCTGCTGATGGGCGCGGTGGCGAACCTGGCTCCCGCGGACTTCGCGGGGATCGTGGCGCAGGTGCCGTTCGTGGACGCGCTGAACACGATCCTCGACCCGTCACTGCCGCTGACGGTGACGGAGTGGGAGGAGTGGGGCAACCCGCTGGCTGACCCCGAGGTGTACGCGTACATGAAGTCGTACACGCCGTACGAGAACCTGACTTCCGGGACGTATCCGGCGATCCTCGCGGTGACCTCGCTGAACGACACGCGGGTCCTGTTCCACGAGCCGGCGAAGTGGGTGGCGCGGCTGCGCGCGGAGTCCCCGTCGACGGACGTCCTGCTGAAGACCGAGATGGGCGCGGGCCACGGCGGGCCGAGCGGCCGCTACGACGCCTGGCGCGAGGAGTCCTTCATCACGGCCTGGATCCTCGACCGGGCCGGCAAGGCCTGACGCCGCTTGTCCATGATCGTGGGAAGGATCTGGCTGTCCTGACGACCAGATGCTTCCCACGATCAAGGCGGCGGGTCTTGGGGTGCGGACCTTAGCCCGGATTTGCCCGAAGCTAGGCGCCAACCCTGCCCGCATCCCGCCTCCAACCCCCGCCCGCGTCGCAGCCCGCCCACCGCGGCACCTCGCGGCCCGGCCCATCGCGGCCGACGGCTCACCCGTCGTCCGCGCAGCCGGGCACCCCCGGTCCGAACACCCGGGTCCGCCTGCGCCGCACCCGAGAGGTCCAGGCCGCACAAATACGAAATGACGGATATGTCAGGCGTGCAGCACCGGACCTATCCGTTGGCGTCATGATCGATGGCGAGTTTCGGCTGCCATGACGACCACGAGGCTCCATCGATCATGGGCTCGACCCAGACCAGCCTGTCCGGTGGGTCGGAATTTTCAGTATGTGGTGCCGTCCACAGGGTCTCGTCCCCAGCTGTGGATAACCCGGTGGACAGCTGTGGACGGACGCGGGTAGAGCTGTGGACAACACCGGCCGCCAGTGGTCCGTACGCGCTGTATTGCCTGGTCAGTCACCTAGCGGGGTCAGCAACGGTCGATCTCGGGGTCAGGTGACGGTGGCGTTGCCCACAGGCGTTACCCACAGGCTGTGGATAACCGTCAGGCGAACAGCGTCGCGGCCAGTTTCGGGTCCAGGTTGCCGCCGCTCACCACGGCCACCGTGCGGCCGGCCGGGAGCGCGTCGCGGTGGTGGAGGACCGCCGCCGTCGCCACGGCGCCGCTCGGCTCCGCGATCAGGCGGCCCTTGCGGGCCAGCACCTTCACCGTGTCCAGGATCTCGTCCTCCGACACCGTGATGATCGCGTCCAGATACGTGCTCAGGTGGGCCAGCGTCAGCTCCGACAGCGGGGTCCGCAGGCCGTCGGCGACCGTGCTCAGCATCCGCGCCTCCGGCAGCGTGCGCACCACGCCGGCGGCCAGGCTCTCCGCGGCGTCGGCGGCCACCGCCGGCTCGACGCCGATCACCGCGACACGCGGCGCCAGCGACTTCACGGCGGTCGCCACGCCCGAGGACAGGCCGCCGCCGCCGACCGGGACCAGGACGACGTCCACGCTGGACAGGTCCTCGAAGATCTCCAGGCCGACGGTGCCCTGGCCGGCGATGATGTCCGGGTGGTCGTACGGCGGGATGAGCGTCAGGCCGCGCTCCGCCACCAGCTGCCGCGCCACGATCTCGCGCTGCGACTGGGGCACCAGGAGCACCTCGGCGCCGTAGCCGCGGGTCGCCTCGATCTTCAGCGGGGTCGAGACGTCGGGCATCACGACCGTCACCGGGATGCCGAGGGCGCGGCCGGCGTAGGCGAGGGCCTGGCCGTGGTTGCCGGACGAGTGGGTGACCACGCCGATGCTGCGGCGCTCCAGGTCGAGCCGGTGCAGGGCGTTGGTGGCGCCGCGAAGCTTGAACGCACCGATGGGCTGCAGGCTCTCGGGTTTGAGCCACAGGTCGTCGGCCCAGGGACAGGGCAGCAACGGGGTGCGCACCACGAGGCCGGAGACCCGCGCGGCGGCGTCGCGGATGTCGTCCAGGCGAACGAGGTCTTGCTGGAGGGTGGTCACGCCGCCCATCCTGACACTACAGACCCGTGATCACCTTGTCCGCGCGGCGCGAATGAGAGATCCATAACGTCGAACTATCCGCCGCTGTAGTACCTTGCGGCGCCCGGATGCAGCGGCACCGGATCGGTGTTCGGCGCCGACGCCCGGTCGAAGTTCCCGCCCTCGGGGTGCACCCGGGAAAGCTCGATCTGGTGCTCGAAGAGGACCTTGGTGAGCTGGTACGCGAGCTCCTCGGGCATCTCGGGCGACACCACGATGAGGTTGCCGATCACGACGGTGTCGATGTCGGTCGGCGTGCTGTAGGCGCTCGCCGGCAGCTTCGCCAGGCCGTAGACCGAGCCGTAGGTGTACGTCAGCGGCTGGATCAGCTCGCTGAGCGGCAGGATCGAGTACTGGCCCGGCTCGTTGTTGAGCAGGTCGCTGATGCCCGGGGTGGGCAGGCCACCGGCGAAGAAGAACGCGTCGGTGGTGCCGGCCTGCATGCTCTTGGTGGTCTCCGGCAGCGACAGCCGCTGCCGGACCATCTCGGTGTCGGGGTTGATGGCGCCGGCGAAGAGCAGGCGGCCGGCCACGATGTCGATGCCGGAGCCGGCCGAGCCGGTGGAGACGCGCTTGCCCCGCAGGTCGCTGAACTTGGTGATCTTCGAGCTGTTGCGCACCACGAGGTGGATGTAGCTCTTGTAGACGCGGGCCAGCGCCACGATCTTGCGCGGGCCGCCGTCGAAGGCGCCCTTGCCGGTGTACGCGTCGGCGGCCGTGTCCGCGAGGGTCAGCGCCACGTCCATGTCACCGCTCGCCACCCGCTCGATGTTCTCGCCCGAGGCGCCGGTCGCCTCGGCGCGCGCCTCGTAGCCGGCGACGTGCTTGGTGATCAGGTCGGCGTAGCCGCCACCGATCGTGTAGTACACGCCGGTGGTGTTGCCGGTGGCGATGAAGAGCCGGCCGCCGTGCCAGAGGCCGGCGCCCGGACGCTGCGGCACGGTGGCACAACCGGCCAGGAGCAGGACTCCCGCCAGTACCGCCGCGAACACCCGTCGTGTCATCGAGACAACGCGTCCCGGGGCAGCGGGTCCAGGGCGTCGGCGACGCGGTGGACGAGCATCGCCGTCTCGTAGCCGACCTGGCCCAGGTCGCAGCCGGGCGCCGCGAGCACGCCGAGCAGGGCGCGGTCGCCGACGGACATGACGAGCATCACGCCACCGTCCATGTCGACGATCGTCTGCCGGACGTGGCCCGCCTGCATGAGCCGCGCGGCGCCGAAGACCAGGCTGGCCAGGCCGCTGATGACGGCCGAGAGATGGTCGGCCTGGTCGATCGGCAGGTCGGCCGAGCTCGCGAGGCGCAGCCCGTCGCCGGACACGGTGATCGCGTGCGCGACGTCGGGTACCTGCCGGGCGAAGCTCGTCATGAGCCAGTCGAGCTGCCCGACACCGGAGGGTTGCTGTGGCATGGCCATGTCTACTGTTCCTTTTGTCCTGTGCCTGCGCTGTTGGTGCGTCGTGCGGCGGCCGAGACCCCCTCGGCGAACGCGGACAGCCGGGACCGGACGAGTTCCGGGTCGACGACCGCGCCGCGTGAGGTCTGCGGCTGCTGTTCGGTGGTTCCGGGCGCGAGCTGCGCGCCCGGACGGCGGCGGGGAAGGTTCGCTTCTGACATCGAGCCACCTCCGGCAGCACTGGACGGCACCGCCGGCGGCCGTGGCGGCCACGAGCCGGGCGGTGGTGGTGGCGGCGTCGGGGTGTCGCCGCTGCTTTGGTAGGGACGGAACCAGGGTGCTGCCGCCGTCCCAGCAGGTTGTGCCTGCGCTTGCGGTTGCGCTTGCGGTTGCGGTTGCGGTCGTTCGGATGTGCGGGGCCGGCCGAGCGGTGCGCCGACCGTCGAGGGGACCTGTACGGGTTCTTGACGGACCGGCTCCGGGCGGCCCATGCCGCCGGCGCCACGGCCGGCCGTCAGCGCGCCCACCTGCTCCAGCACGCGGTGCGGGAGCGAGACGTAGGCGACGGTGCCGCTGCCCGTGGCGTGCAGCTGGACCCGGATGCCGTGGCGCGCGGCCAGGTGCGAGACCACGTGCAGGCCCATCGTGCCGGCGGCGGCACTGCTCAGGTTGCTCGGCACGGACAACCGGGCGTTGATCTCGGTCAGCCGGGCCGGTGCGATGCCGATGCCGCTGTCGTGGACCCGGATCATCGCGCCGTCGACGGTCTGCCGGGCGTCGACCCGCACCGGCTGGGTCGGCGGCGAGAACATGGTCGCGTTCTCCAGCAGCTCGGCCAGCAGGTGCACGACGTCGCCGACGACCGGGCCGGCGACGGCCAGGTCGGCCTGCATGACCTCGACCCGCTCGAAGTCCTCGATCTCGGAGGCGGCGGCGGTGACGACCGCGCTGATCTGCACGGCGTGGGTCTGTGGGCGGCCGGGCTCGCCGCCGGAGAGGACCAGCAGGTTCTCCCCGTTGCGGCGCAGGCGGGCGGCCAGGTGGTCGAGGGCGAACAGCCGGGCCAGCACGTCGGGGTCGGTCTCGTCGCGCTCGAACTCGTCGAGCAGCCGCAGCTGCCGGGTGATGAGGGTGCGGATGCGCCGGGCGAGTACCTCGGCCATGCGGGACATGTCGACCCGCAGCTCGGCCTGCTCGCCGGCGAGGCGCAGCGCGGTGCGGTGCACGCTGCCGAACGCGTCGGCCACCTGGCCGATCTCGTCGTTGGTGGCGGCGATCGACCGCGTGACGACGGCCGCCGACTCGGGCGACTCGGCCCGCGGCGCGGTGCCGGTGGTCACCGAGTTGATCGCGTCGGGCAGGTCACGGCGGGCCATCTGGAGGGCGGCGGCCCGCAGCTGGCGCAGGCGCCGGGAGGTACGCACCGCGAGCAGGATCGCGATGCCGAGGGCGGTCAGGCCGAGCACCGCGGTACCGAGGCCGGTGGCCCACGCCCGCCGCGACGCGTTGACCGCGATCTGGTCGGCGCGCTGGTCGAGCGCGTCGGAGAAGTCGACGCTGACGACGTTGAGCCGGCGGATGACACCGCTCTGCGCCACGAACCAGGCGTCGGCGTCGGCCTTCACGCCGCCCGGAGTGCGCTCCACGTCGCGGACCGCGGCGCTCATCTTCTCGGCCTTGTCGATGTCGGCGCCCCGCAGCACCGTCTCGAAGGTCCGGGCCTCGTCCGGGGTCGCCGCGCGCTCGAACTCCGACTGCCGCTGGGCGCGGGCGCCGCGGATCTCGGACATGGTGCCGAGCTCGCCGGGCGCGACGGCGCCCCGGCTGAAGATGGCGCGCAGGAGGTCGCGCTCGAGGGCGGCGTAGTGCTCGACCGCCGCGATGGCGGCGACGGCGCGGGCAGCGTTCGCGAGCTCGATGTCCCTGATCTGCGCCGGTACCGCATCCGCGATGGCCAGCAGCGCCTCGGCCAGTCCGCGGTAGACCGCATCGCCGACCAGCGTGATCGCGGCCCCGTTGTCGGCCGCCTCGCGCACCGCGCCGAGCTGCCCGTAGAGGTCGTTGGCCTTGCGGATATCGCCGGCGAGCGCGGGCACCGCGTCGATCGCCCGGCGGCTGTCGTCAAGGTAGCGGCGGGCCGCCTGGTCGGTGCGCTCCCGCTGCGCGACCATCAGCGCGGCGCCGGACTTGCCACCGCGCTGGCGCAGCGCGGCGGTCTCGGCGACCTCGCGCTCCAGCTCGTGCACGAACAGCACCGCACTGGTCGCCGTGACCGCGGCGGTGCGGGCCCGGCCGGCGTCGCGCGAGGCCGACGTGGCGGTGGCCGCCTGGAGGGTGCTCAGGGTCGCCAGGCCGATCATGGCGACGAGGATCGGAGCGATCAGCTGGGTCCGGACGGACCGGAGGCCGCTCGGGCGCGGGCCGCCGCCACGGCGGTGCCCGGCGACCGACGTGTCAGTCCCGCCGGGACGGCGGTTCGAACCGCCGCCGCGCGGAACCGGGACACGGGGGGAACCGGTGCCAGCCACCCGGGGGCCTCCTCGTCACGGCAGAGAGCGCTCCAGCACCGCAGCGGGAGGCAGGGCCACTACGGATCACGACTCGGCACGCTACTGGAAAGGAGCGCATCCCACGAGACTCCTTGCGCCCATCGGCAACCGTTGGGAGCCGAACGGCGGAGGTGAGCGCAACTATGCGTTACGACGCCGTCGCAGTACGAACCAGGCGACCGCTCCAGCGGCGATCGCGACGGCGGCGAGGCCGATCCAGGGCGAGGAGCGGCGGGTGGACCGCTGCGGCGCCGGCGACGCCGTAGCCATCGATGACTGTCTCGATCCGAGAAGCAGAACGGGGACGAGCAGCGACCGCACACCCGCCCCAACGGCACCGCCGGCGGCCGGTTGAGGGAAACCCCCAATCGACCACCGGCGGAGTCGCTACCGACGGCGCTGCTGGGCGCGCACGCGCACCGGCGCGGGCTGCTGTTCACGCAGGTTGAGCATGAACTTGGCAAGCAGCGCGGCCGAGACAAGTACGCACAGCGTGAGCACCGTCGCGGCCACCGCGGCGGCACCCGACGTCGCGACCCAGGCCGCGTCGGCCAGTAGCACAAGCAGCCAGAGCGCGGCGCTCGCCTTCAGGGCGCGGTTGCGGTATCGAGTCATGTGGGTTCACCTCCGTGCCCTGGTGGATACCCACGCCGCCGATTTTGATACCTACTATCCGGCCTCCACGAATACCGACACGGTGCGTGCGGGAACGGTGAACGATCCGTGAGCCCGGTCGAAGGTGGCCTGCCGGGCGACCGGGTCGGCCGAGGCCGCCTGGATCGGGTGCAGCGCGACCTGGGCCCCGCGGTACGCGGCGACGGTCTGGGTGGTCGCGGTCGGGCCGGCGTTGAAGACGACCACGATCGACTTCCAGTGCCCGTCGAGCCCGCGCGCGTCGAGCACCATCGTGATCACGCCGGGGGTGGCGCCGGTGCCCGACAGCGGGAAGCTCAGTCGCTGCTGGACCTGGGCCGCGGTACCGAGGGCGAAGGCCGCCGAACTGGCCCGGATCCGCAGCAGCTCCTGGAAGCGGACGGCCGCCAGGTTGACCGCGTCGCAGCCGGGCACCAGGGCCGGGTTGGCCAGCAGCGGCTGCGCGTACGGCCACTTGTCCTGGTTGTCGGCGGCCGGCGGGAGGCCCGCCCCGAAGCCGTTGCCGTCGGTGCAGTCCCAGCGGATCTGGTTGAACCAGTCGCCGGAGTTGAACGAGTTGCGGTCCAGCGACTTCGACCGCAGCCGGTCCGAGCCCGCGGTGACGAACCCGGTGCCCTGACCCAGCACCGCCGTCGACAGGGCCAGCACCTGGAGCCGGGCCCGCTGCTCGGCCGTCGTGTCCGTCGGCAGCTTGTAGGCCATCGCGTCGTACAGGATCTCGTTGTCGTGCGCGTCCACATAGGTCACCGCCTCCGACGGCGACCGCGTGTAGCCGGCCGGCGAGCCGTTGTAGTCGACCTGCGCGCCGGTCACCCGCTTGCCGGTCGAGTCGACGAACTCGTAGGCGGCCAGGTTGCCCGTCAGCCCGACCTGGATCAGGTC
Source organism: Dactylosporangium sp. AC04546 (assembly GCF_022095675.1). Classification (GTDB taxonomy): domain Bacteria; phylum Actinomycetota; class Actinomycetes; order Mycobacteriales; family Micromonosporaceae; genus Dactylosporangium. Next base: position 135,851 of record NZ_JAHYSG010000018.1, read on the forward strand.
CTGGTAGTGCAGCAGGCGGGCACGCTGCTCGGCGAGCGAGCCGTTGGCCGGGTCACCGTTCGGGTCGGTGAACAGGCCGGTGGCGAAGCCCTGGATGCGGGGGTTGCCGTCGAACGGGCCGCCGCCGCGGACGGCGTCGCGGAGCCGGTCGTTGAAGGTGCCGACGCCGGTGCCGGCCATGTTCGCCTGGGTCGCCTGCACGAACCGGGCGTCGCCGGCGACCTCGCCGAAGTTCCAGCCCTCGCCGTACAGCAGGATCTTCTTCCCGTCGACCCCGTCCTTGGCGACGGTGAGCTGGTCCAGGGCGGCCCGCACGGCCATGATGTTGGCCTTCGGGTGGTGCCCCATCAGGTCGAACCGGAAGCCGTCCACCTTGTACTGCTTGGCCCACAGCACCACCGAGTCCACCACCAGCTTGCCCATCATCGCGTTCTCGGGCGCGGTGTTGGCGCAGCAGGTGGAGTTGGCGACGGTGCCGTCGTCGAGCAGCCGGTGGTAGTAGCCGGGCACGATCTGGTCGAGCACGGAGTACTGGTCGGTGCCGGCGGCCGTCGTGTGGTTGTAGACGACGTCCATGACCACGCGCAGGCCGGCGCCGTTGAGCCCGGCGACCATCTGGCGGAACTGCGCGATCCGCGCGGTGCCCTGCGGGTCGGTCGCGTAGGAGCCCTCGGGCGCGTTGAAGTGGAACGGGTCGTAACCCCAGTTGTAGCCGTCGGTCCCGGCGATCTGCGCGATGCAGGCCTGCTGCTGCGCCGAGTCCGGCGGGAGCGCCGCCAGGTCGCACGGCGGCTGGGACTGGTCGGCCCGGATCTCGGGGATCGTCGCGATGTCGAAGACCGGCAGCAGGTGCACGTAGGACGTGCCGGCCTTGGCCAGGCTGCGCAGGTGCTGCATCCCGGCCGACTGGCCCTGGGTGAAGGCGAGGTACGTGCCGCGCTGGTCGGCCGGCACCGTGTCGTCGCCGATCGAGAAGTCGCGGACCGACAGCTCCTGGATCTGCGGCCGGTTCGGGGCCGGCGGCTTGCGCAGGGTGCTCCAGCCGTCGGGGCGCAGGGCCCCGTCGGCCAGGTCGGCGAACTGGCTGTGCGTGCCGTTGGCCGACAGCGAGACGCTGTACGGGTCGGTGACGCTCGCCGTGGTCACGCCCTTGACCGCCGGCTGGTACGCGGTGACGCGGAAGCGGTAGTACTTGCCCTTCCACGACTTGTCCCCGGTGACGCTCCAGACGCCGGTCCGCTCGTCGCGCTGCATCGCCTTGATCTCCGGCGCCTTCGTCACGTCGGAGAACACCTCCAGCGCCACATTCTGCGCCGTCGGCGCCCACACGCTCACCGAGGTGCGACTGCCGTCGAACGCCGGGCCGAGCTTGGCGCCGAGCGCCGCGCCGTACAGGTCGTCGAGGGCGCCCGCGAGCTGCACGCCGGTCGCCTCGGTGACGTTGCCGTCGACGTCGCGCTCCACGGCCACGAGCTGCCCGCGCAGGGCCGCCGTGAACGCGGCGCGGTCGCCGGCGACGTGGAAGCTCTGGTATGCCCAGAGGTGCGGGAACTTTGCCCGCTGCGCCTCGGTCAGGCCCCCCGGTACCGCGGTCATCGTCAGCTTGGTGCCGTTGCCGACGAGCTGGCCGTCGACGACCGACAGGCCGCCGGCCGGGGCCGACCACAGCTCGTAGCTGTGGCCGTCGGTCGGCCCGGCCCGCCAGGCGATCGTGTCGCGGTCCATCCAGACCGCCTTCTCCAGGTGCACGTCGGTGTCGGGCGTGCCCTGCTTGGGCATCGGCAGGAGGTACTTCTCCTGGCCGGAAAGGATCCACACCTCGTGCCCGACGGTCACCAGGTCGAGGGTCTGATCGGTGGGCAGGTCCTTCGTGTCGCCCTTGTGCACGATGTAGTTGAGCAGCGGCGCGTTGTCGACGAGCGGCACCTTGAACGTGACGCCGAAGGCGTCGGTGCTCGCCGGCGGCAGCGGGCTGGACCACTCGGTCGGGCTCGCGGCGCCGTTCCAGACGTGCAGGCCCCAGCCGTCGTAGTCGCCGGCCGGCCGCCGGTAGTGCAGGACCGCGGCGTGCTCGGCGGCGGCGCGGGTGGGGTGCACGACGGCCTCCCCGGAGCGGACCCAGGCCGAGCCCTGCTGGCTGGGCAGCACGGACTGGTCGGGCCCCGGGTCCTTGGCGTCGCCCTTGTGCACGATGAAGTTCACCGGCTTGTTCGGGTCGGTCACCGGCACGTGCCAGACCGCTCCGAAGTCGTCGATCGCGTCCGGCGGGCGCGGGCTGGACCAGTCGGTGCCGGTGCCGGGAGCGAGGCCGTCGCCCCACAGGTGCAGGCCCCAGCCGGTGTAGTCACCGTCGGGCCGTCCATAGTGGACGTCGACGGTGCCGGTGGCGGCCGCCTGCGAGGTGTAGATGGTCGCGTCTCCCTGTTTGAGCCAGATCTCCGGCTGTTTCGTCGGGTCGATGAAGCGGTCGGCGGCGACGTCCTTGACCCCACCGGAGTCGACCACCAGGAAGCCGACGTTCTTGGCCCCCGGCTTCAGCTTGACCCATGCGAAGCGTCCGTACGAGTCCTCTCCGGCAAATGGCGCACCGTTCGGCCAGGTCATCGGGTCTTGGATGTCGCCCCACGCGTAGACGCTCCAGGGGTCGTACCCGCCCGCGGGCCGCTGGTAGTGCACGATCGCGTAGTCCGCGGACGCCACACTCGGCGGCGTTCCGACCTTCGTCTCCGACTTGGCTTCAGCGGTACGGCCAAGGCTGTCCCTGACCACGGCCTTGTACTCGAGCTTCGTCCCGGCGGGCAGGCCGTCGAGGTCGTGGTACACGGAGTACGGGCCGGCGTGGTCGGTGCCGAGCAGCGTCCACTTGCCGTTGCCGACCTTGGCCGCGAAGGTCACCGTGGCCAGCGGGTCGCCGGTGACGTCCGCGGTGACCTGGGCGATCGTCGCCGGGTTGACCGGCGCCTTGAGCTGGATCGTGGGCTTGGCCGCCGGCTTGGGCAGCTGGGTGCGCGCCTTGAGGACGATGCTGCTCAGCGGCGGGATGCTCACCTCGACCGTGCCGTCACCGGCGCTGGTGGTGAAGGCGCCCGTCGTCGGGTAGATCCGGTCGAAGGTCGTGTTCACCATCGCGGTCGGGACCTTGACCGTCCTGGTACCGGTGCCGTTGTTCACCGCGACGACGTACTCGACGCGCTGCTGCGGGTCGATCCGGGAGAACGCGAAGACGTTCTGGTCGCTGTACCGCGTGACCTGGATGCCCTGGCGCAGCGCGGGGTGCTGCTCGCGGAGCTGGGCCAGGCCGGCGATCGTGCGGTAGATCGGGTGGTTCTCGTTGTAGTTCGCCGTGGCGTGCGTGCTGTCGGTGCCGAGCAGGTCGTCGTCGAGATAGTCGGCCGTCTTGCTCGGGAACATGTCCTGGCGGGCGTCCTTGTCGCCGCCCGGTCCGGTGAAGCCCTGCTCGTCGCCGGAGTAGATGACCGGCTGGCCCCGGGTGAGGAACATCAGCTCGTGGCCGAGCTGGTCGCGGCGCAGGTGGGTGGCCGGGTCGGTGCCGCCGCCGGCGACGAACATGCCGATGCGGCCCATGTCGTGGTTGCCGAGGAAGGTCGGCAGCGTCTGCGCGCTCGTGCCCGCCGACGTGTACATGTCGTCCTGCGCGTAGAGGTCGGCCAGCTCCTGCCCGGAGCCGCCGCGCGCCACGAAGTCGACCGCGGCCTGCTGGAACGGGAAGTCGAGGGTCGCGGGCAGCCGGCCCTTGCGGACGTAGATCGAGTCGAATGCCGGCTTCGCGTCGTAGACCTCGCCGAACATGAAGAAGTCGGGCTTCTTCGCCTGCTGCGCGGCGCTCTGCACGCCCTGGACGAACTGGGGCCAGAACTCCAGGTTGACGTGCTTGGTGGTGTCGATGCGGTAGCCGTCGATGCCGGTGTCCTTGACCCAGTCCGAGTAGATCTTGGTCATGCCCTTGACGACCTCGGGGCGCTCGGTCCACAGGTCGTCCAGGCCGAAGAAGTCGCCGTACTCGCTGTTCTCGCCGGTGAACGTCGAGTCGCCGCGGTTGTGGTACATCAGCGGGTCGTTGAGCCAGCTCGGCTTCTTCACGGTCTTGTCCGCGTCGTTCGGGAAGACCGGGGTGTACGGGAAGGACTGCGCGTTGACGGCGGGGAAGCCCTTGGTGCCGTCCGCGAAGTTGCGGTCGTCGAAGTTGTTGCCGTTCGCGTCCTGGTACGGGTAGTCCGTCTTGTCGCGGTACGAGTACTGGTTCTGCGCGTAGCGGATGACGTCGGCCGTGTGGTTGGTGATGACGTCGAGGTAGATCTTGATACCCCGCTGGTGGGCCAGCTTGACCAGCCGCTTCAGGTCTTCCTTGGTACCGAAGTGGGGATCGATCTCGGTGAAGTCGGTGATCCAGTAGCCGTGGTAGCCGGCGCTGATGTCGTTGCCGCTGCCCTGGACCGGCCGGTTCTTGAGCACCGGGGCCAGCCAGATCGCCGTGGTGCCGAGGTTCTGGATGTAGTCGAGGCGATCGATCACGCCCTTGAGGTCGCCGCCGTGGTAGAAGCCCTTGTCCGTGGGGTCGTAGCCGGTGCTGAGCCGGTCGCCCTGGAGGTTTCCGCGGTCGTTGCCCGGGTCGCCGTTGGCGAAGCGGTCGGGCAGCACGAAGTAGAACTGCTCGGCGTGCTGCGCCTTGGCGCCATCGAGGAGGCTCGCGATCGACGGCTCGGCGGCCCACTGCGGCACGCCCTGCTCGAAGCCGCTGGGCGCGGTCGCGGCGTCGGGCATGGTCGGGTTGCTTCCCGGGACGGCGACCAGCAGCGCCAGCGCGGCGAGCGCGCCGAGGATCGTCCTGGAAAGTTTCAGCGTGTGCTTGGAGGGCATGGCGGGCCTTCCTAGAGGACAGGGGCTGTCTCTTGGCAGGGCGCACGGTATCGACCGGAAATGATCCTTACAAGGCTTGACAAGCAGCTTCTACAGTTCACGGCCATGCGCCCCGCCCTGGTTCTGCCCTGTGTCGCGCTGCTGGCCGCGTGCTCCTCGCCGCCGGCTGCCGATGTTGCGCCCGCTGCTGTTCCTTCCGCTGTCACGCCGGACGCGGTCCTGCTGACCGCGTTGGGCCGGGTCGCTGCCGGCGCCGGGAGCGTGCGGTTCTCCGACGACGAGGAGTTGCGCACGATCCAGTCGGTCGCGCCCGGGCCGAACACCTGGGGCGAGATCGCGCTGTTCGGCTCCTCCGGCATCGGTACCGAGTCGCAGCGCTACGGCGTGCGCATCGACCAGGCCGTCTACACGGTGACGGTCGGCGCCGCGCCCTCGCAGGCGGTGCTCGTCTCGGGCCAGCAGGACGCGGCGCTGCTCAAGACGACGCTGGGCAAGCTGGGGTACAAGGCCGAGGGAGACCGGCTGGTCGCTCCTGCCGCCGCGGCGGCTCCGGTCGGGCAGGTGCGCACGCTCGGCACCGACGTGGTCCTGGGCGGTCACTCGGCATCGCTCGACGTCTTCAGTGGCTCTGCCGTCGACCCGGCGCTGACTGCCCTGGCCACGTGCCTTGGCGACGTGGTCGTGGCGCAGCTCTCCGGCCGGGTCGCGGTCGGCGTGCGCGCCTCCCGTACCGCCGAGATCCGCACCGTCGTCTGCACCACCTGGGACTCGCCGGCGGCGGCGTCGGCCGCCGCGGACAAGCAGCGCGCCGCCTATCCCGCGCCGGCTTCCGCCGAGGTGACGGCGAGCGGCGCGGTCGTGCGGGCGGTGTCGACCGTGAAGTCGCCCCGCACGATGTTCGAGAGCCTGGACAAGCAGACGCTCCCGGGCATCACTGCTTGAGCGTCTCGGCGATCTGCCGGCTGATGGTCTCGAGCTGCGCGACCTGCTCCGGCGTCAGCGCGTCGAAGAGGTGGGTGCGCACGGTCTCGACGTGACCGGGGGCGGCCTCCTCCAGCGCCGTGAACCCGGCGTCGGTGAGGTCGGCGAACTGCCCGCGCTTGTCGTCGTCGCAGTCGCGCCGCTTGACCCAGCCCTTGCCCTCGAGCTTGGTGACGGCGTGGCTGAGCCTGCTCCGGGATGACCTGGTGAGCAGGGCGAGCTCGCTCATCCGCAGCGACCGTCCGGGCGATTCGGACAGCACGACCAGAATCTCGTAATACGCGTGCGGCATGCCCGCGTCGTGCTGCAGCTCCCGGTCGAGCCGGTCGAGGAGGAGCGTCGCGGCGGCGTAGAACGCGCGCCAGGCGCGCTGCTCGTCCGCATCGAGCCAGCGTGTCACGAACCCTATTTTTGCACGTTCAGAAAAGTCTTCCCGTCAGCCAGGTACTTGGCGCTACCTTGCGGCGCAAGGTAGCTTGTGGGGCATGGATGTGCCGGGCACATTGTCGACCGCTCTGCGGCGGGGCACGCTGGAGTTCTGCGTGCTGGCGCTGATGGAGCAGGGTGAGCAGTATGGTGTCGAACTCGTCCGCCACCTGGGCGCCGAGCGGACGCTGACCACGAGCGAGGGCACGCTGTACCCGCTACTGGCCCGCCTGCGCCGGCAGGGCTGGGTGGAGACCACCTGGCGGGAGTCGCCGGCGGGCCCGCCACGGCGGTACTACGCCCTCACCCCCACCGGCCACTCCGCGCTGCACCACTTCCGCGCCGAGTGGACGGCCTTCCGGGACACGGTTGACCGAATTGTCGGGACGGGACAGAAATGAACACCTACGATGACCTGGTCAACGACTACCTACGCGCCGTCGAGCAGGCCTTGTCCGGCGTCCCGGCCGGCCGGCGTGAAGAGCTCCTCGCCGACCTGAGCCAGCACATCGCGGCGAAGCGGGCGGAGCTGTCGCCGGAGACCGAGGTCGAGGTCCGCTCGATCCTGGAACTGCTGGGCGACCCGTCCGACGTGGCCGCCGAGGCGATGCTGGACAACGACCCGCTGCCGCCGCCCGCGCCGATCCAGATCCAGCCGGGCAAGAAGCTGGGGGCGCTGGCCTGGGTGCTCCTGACGGTGGCCGCCGTCTCCACGCTGTGTGTGGTCACGGTCCTGGCGGGCGTCCTCTTCTTCGCCAGCAGCGACTCGACGGGCGAGGGCACGCCGGCCACGCCGCAGATCCAGCAGCCGACGATGCAGCCGCCGTCGTCGCCGTTACTCCCGACCCCACCGCCACCGTCCAAGTCCTGACCGCGCCCATGATCAAGGGAAACTTCTGGCTGTCATAGCGACCAGATGTCTCCCACGATCATGGTCCGGTCGGCGCGGGCTCCGCTCACGCACACACGTTGGTCGATCTATCCTCGCGTTGATCTCGAACCGTGCAGGTAGATCGACCAACGTCTGTGTATAGCTCCGCGCGGACGGCGAGTGGCGGGCGGGCCGCATTCACCGCGGGCATCCGGCGCGGGCGAGGCCCGCGGGCCCGTGGGACGACGGCGACGGCAGCGTCTTCTCGGCGGGACGGATGTCGCGCCGAGAAGAGCAGTGTCTGGCGGGAGTGCCCTGTGGGGTCAAGGGGTTTGGGTGAGGAGGTTTTGGAGGGCGTTGTGGTGGGTTGGGTCGTAGGGGGTGTTGGTGGTCCAGAGTTTCCAGATGACGGTGAGCCAGGCGCGGGCGAGGATTCTGACGGCGTGGGGGTGG
>NZ_JAHYSG010000019.1 GCF_022095675.1 Dactylosporangium sp. AC04546
GCCCGGCGCGGCCCGGCGCGGCCCGGCGCGGCCCGGCGCGGCCCGGCAGCGGGCGGGCTGCCGGCGCTCCCCATTGGGCTTCCTACGCTGCCCGCACGAGCTGCCGCCGTCAGGCTCGGGTCAGGGGGTGGCCAGGCGGCGCAGTGCGGACTTGTCGACCTTGCCGTTCGCGGTCAGCGGGAGCGACTCGACGATGTGGACGTGGCGCGGGACCTTGTAGTTCGACATCTTCTCGCGGGACCACGTGACCAGCTCGGCCGGCGTCAGCGCCGCGCCCGGCAGCGGGACCACGAAGGCGCAGCCCGCCTCGCCCGACGACGGGTCCGGCACGCCGACCACCGCGGCCGCCGCGATGCCCGGGTGGCGGCCCAGCAGGTTCTCGATCTCCGCGGGATAGGCGTTGAAGCCTCCCACGATGAACATCTCCTTCTTGCGGTCCACGATGCGGACGTTGCCGGCGGCGTCCAGGACGCCGATGTCGCCCGTGTGGAGCCAGCCGTCCGCGTCGACGGCCTCGCGGGTCAGGGCCTCGGCCGCCCAGTAGCCGACCATGACGCCGTAGCCGCGGACCAGGACCTCGCCCGGGGTGCCGGCCGGCACCGCCGCACCGGTGTCGTCGACCACCGCGACCTCCTGGCCCGGGACTGCGCGGCCGGCCGTCGAGGCCACCACCTCGTCCGGGTCGTCGGGGCGGGTCATCGAGACGACCGAGCCCTCGATCAGGCCGTACGCGTTGACGATCCGCTCGATGCCCAGCACCGAGCGCATGCGGTGGATCAGCTCGGTCGGCACGGCCGCGGCCCCGACCACCGCCGAGCGCAGGCTCGTGATGTCGCGGTCCGGGAGGTCCGGGCGGGAGAGCAGGCGGTCGAACAGCGCCGGCGGGCCGGCCAGGAGCGTCAGACGTTCGCGCTCGACCAGCTCCAGGGCGGTGTCGGGGTCGAACACGGCGATCGGGTGCATCTCGGCGCCGCGGATGATGCAGGCCAGCAGGCCGGCGTTGATGCCGAAGCCGTGCGCGAACGGGCTGACGACCGGGTAGCGGTCGCCCTCACGCAGGCCGACGAGCTCGCTCCAGTCCCAGTAGGCGCGCATGATCTGCGGGCCGGCGAGCACGACGCCCTTGGGTTCGCCCGTGGTACCGGAGGTGGCGAGAATCTCGATCGGGTCCTCCGGGCGGACCTCCAGCGCCCGGCGGCGCACCGCTTCGGCCGGGACGGCGCCCTCGGCCGGGCCGGCCAGGCCGGTGGAGGTCAGCAGCAGGACGTCGCGGAGTGACGGCAGCCGCTCGAAGGGGCCGTCGGCGCCGGCCGGGCCGTACTCGGCCGTCAGCAGGTCGACGTAGTCGACGCCGAGGAAGCCGTCGGCGGCGACCAGCAACCGGGCCCCCGTGCGGTCAAGGAGTTGGCCGGCCTCGATCGCCTTGGCTCGAGTCGAGACCGGCACGATCACGGCGCCGGTGTGCCAGATGCCCAGGGCGGCCACGACCCAGCGCCAGGTGTTCGGGGCCCATACCGCCACCCGGTCGCCGCGCTCCACGCCCAGGCCGATGAGCGCCCCGGCGAACCGCTCGGTCGCGGCCAGCAGCTCGCCCAGGGTCAGGCGGACGTCGCCGTCGACGACGGCCACGGCCGACGGCGCCTGCTCGGCACGATCCAGCAGCATGCGTGGCAGCGTCGGCCAGCCGGGCATCGGCGGCAGCTCGTCAGCGGCCATGGCGGTCCGAGCCGAGGTGGTGGCCGCGACGGTCGTCGATCACCGGCGGCGCGCTGGTCTCTGACACTTCGGGCAACACCTCGACCTTGATCGTCACCGGTGTCACGGCCGCGACGGCCTGCCGGACGCGCCCGTGCCACATGGGGTTCTTCAGCAGCGACGGCCGCGCGAACGCGACCTTCAGGGTAGCGACGTCGAGCGTACCGTCCCGGCGGATCTCCAGCGTCCATTGCGCGATGCCGTCGATCTTCGCGAGCACCGCCCGCAGCCTGGGCAGCGACAGCCACCGGCCGCGGATGAGCACGTGGTCGCCCACGGTGTGGGTGGGCGCGGGGATGCCGGCGGAGTCAGCTGAGAGGTCGACGACCTCGCCGGTGCGGATCGTCGCGTCGCCCAGCGTCGAGTGCCACACCGGCGTCAGGACCAACTCGGCCGACTTGCCCGGCGCTGCCGCCAGTACCGCATCCTCCGCAAGGTCGGCAAGGGCCAGGAGCCCGTCGCGGACCGGCGAGAGAGGGTTGCGCTCGTCGGTCGCGTCGCGCCAGGCGAGGGCGGCGCCGAAGACCGGGTCGACATAGACGCCGATCACGCGGGCGCCGAACTCGGCGGCCAGGTGGCGGCAGGTGCGCTGGTCGGTGATCTCGCCGACCAGGATCAGCGTCCGCAGCCCCAGGTCGAGCGGGTCGACCAGAAACTCCATGTGCAGCCGGGCCAGCAGGTCGGCCGCGCCGGTCGGGGTGATCACGAGCGCGGTGGCGCCGACCGCGTCCAGGGCGGCCAGCAGGCGCATCCGCCCGCGCGGGCCGACGGAAGCGGTCGCGCCGGCGAGCCCCGTCAGCGCCTGGGTCAGCACCGCGCCGGCGAGATCACCGTCGCTGTTGAGCGCGACCACGACCCGATCCGTGGCGGTGATACCGGCCGCGGCGAACGTCTCCCTGCTCAGCTCGACGGTGGCGGCAAGGTCCGCGGATGACAGCGGCACGGCGACGTCGGCGGCCGGCGAGAGGCGCAGGAAGCCGGTCCCGGTGGGAACCGTGTCCCGAGACAGCCAGGTCACAGCTCCGCCACCTCCTTCGCGAACAGCGAGATGGACGACAGCACGTGCTCGTTGGCGAGGCCGCCGACCTGGAACTGCAGGATCAGGTCGGTGATGCCGGCCGCTTCGAGGCGCTCCAGGGCCTTGCGCGACCCGGCCACGTCGTCGAGGACGATCATGTGGTGCTCGCGGAGGGTCTCGATCGCCTCCTCGGGCGCCTGGCCGGCCGCCAGCTGACCCAGCACGCGGTAGGTGGCGTGCCGCGCGTCCATGTAGTCCGACGGGGTCACGAGGTTCACCTGGCGGCGGATGTACCACAGCACGGCGTCCGCCGCGTTGGCGTACGCCTGCTCGCGCGTCGGCGCGACGTGCCACGGGATCATCAGCGCGATCCGCCGCGTCGCCGGGTCGTGGCCGTGCTTGGCGAGCTCGGCCTTGTACGCGGCGATGTCCTCGGCGACCGCGTCGAGGCCCTTGAGCATCGTCATGCCGAGCAGGTTGTAGCCGCCCTGTGCCGCCGAGAGGTACCCCTCCAGGCTCGTCGAGGCGACCCAGATCGGCGGGTGCGGCTTCTGCACCGGCCGCGGGTACACGCCGACGTCGGGCACCAGCCAGTGCTCGCTCTCGGCGTGGACGGGCTCGCCGTCGGCCTCGAAGATCCGCGTGACCATGTCGAGGTTGGTCTCCCACAGCTGCCGCGACTGCTCGAACGGCATGCCGAACGCCTGGTACTCCAGCGGCGACGCGCCCCGGCCGGTGCCGAACTCGACCCGGCCACGGCTGAGGATGTCGAGCGTCGCGACCCGCTCGGCGGTGCGGATCGGGTGGGAGAACGGCAGCAGGACGACGCCGAGCCCGAGGCGCAGCCGCTCGGTCCGCTGGGACAGCGCCGACAGCACCAGGTCGGGCGCGGCGGAGTGGGAGAAGCCACGGGTGAAGTGGTGCTCGACCATCCAGAGGGCCTCGTAGCCGAGGCGGTCGGCGAGGACACCTTGTTCAAGGAGGTTCTCGAAGGCCTGCTGCTCCACTTCGCTGGTGCGCCCCCGGACCTCGAGCTCGTAGCCCAGACCCACGCGCAGGGATGTCATGCCGCCTCCTGGTGTTGCTCGTTGCGATTATGAACAAGCGTTTGGTTGGTACGGTAACAGTGGTGCGTGTGGCTGCCAATATCCCGGTACGTCACTTGGTCGTTTGTTCAAGCGATCAGGCGCGGGTGGCGCTGCCGTCCCCGGCCACCAGGACGCCGTAGGCCACCTCGGCGGCCGCCGCCGTGACGCGGCCGTCCTCCACGTCCCGGGTCACCGCGGCCACGTCGCGCTCCCGCGGGTCGCCCAGGCCGCCGCCGCCCGTGGTCTCGACGATGAACGCCTCGCCCGCGCGGAACACGACGTTGTTGTTCTTCGCCGGCAGGCGCTCCAGCCGGCCGTCCTGCGTGCGGCGGTAGAAGCCGCCCAGCCGGCCCGGACCGCCGCCGGAGCGGCCCGGTGGCGCGGCGCTGAGCCGGTCGCCCCGGGTCGTGATGTCGGCGTCGGCCAGCAGGCGGAACGTGGTGCGGGTGCCGAGGCCGCCCCGCCAGCGGCCGGGGCCGCCCGAGTCGGGGATGAACTCGACCTGTTCGACGATGAGCGGGCAGCGGATCTCCACCGGCTCGGCCTGCGGGATCGAGTTGCGGCCGACCCCGAAGTGCACGCCCGTGGCGTCGGGGCCGTCGCCGCCGGTGCGGGCGCCGACCCCGCCGAAGTCATAGGCGAGGTGGATCCAGTACGGCGCGGAGCGCGACGCGATCGAGAACGGCTGGAGGATGCCGGAGGCGGCGATCGCCCGCTCGGGGGTCGCCTCCGACAGCGCCTGCAGGATCGCCTCGATGGCCGCGTACACGGGCAGGAAGCGGCCGCCGCAGGGGTACGGCGACTGCGCGTTGAGCAGCGAGCCCGGCGGGAAGTGCAGGGAGAACGGCCGCAGGCCGCCCGCGTTCATCGGCAGCGTCGGGTCGACGAAGCAGCGCAGCGCGAACACCGCGCCGGCCAGCGACTGCGACAGGCTGGAGTTGACGGCCGCCGGCACCTGGCGGTCGGTGCCGGTGAAGTCCACGCCGACGCCGTCGGTGCCGACGGTCACGGCCACCCGGACGACGAGCGGGGGCGCGTCGAGGTGGATGCCGTCGTCGTCGATGGCGTACTCGGCGCGGTAGGTGCCCGGCCGCAGGGACTGCAGCGCGAGCCGCGTGCGGGCCTCGGTGTAGTCGAGGTAGTCGTCGATGCGCTGCCGCAGCGCCCCGGCGCCGTACTGGGCGACCAGCTCGTCCACCCGCCGGGCGGCCGCGTTGGCGCCGGCGATGAGGGCCCGCACGTCACCGACGACCGAGTCCGGCGTGCGGCTGTTGAGCCGCAGCAGGCGCTCGATCGTCGGGTCCAGGCCCGCCGCCGTGGCGATGCGCACGGGCGGCAGCTGCAGGCCCTCGGCGAAGATGTCGCTGGCGAGCGCGGCCATCCCGCCGGCCGACGTGCCGCCCAGGTCCGAGACGTGGATGAGCGTGCCGGCGAAGTACTCGACGGCGTCGCCGACGAAGATCGGCCGGAACACCAGGATGTCGTTGGTGTGGATGCCGCCGCGGTACGCGTCGTTGAGGGCGAACACGTCCCCCGGGCGCATGTCCGCGAGCGGGAAGTCGGCCAGCACCGACGGCAGCGCCACGGACAGCGCCATGCTGTTCATGAGCGTCGTCGCCACCGACTGGGAGATCAGGCGGCCGTCGCGGTCGAGGATCGCGGCCGAGGCGTCGGAGCCCTCCACGATGAACGTCGAGTACGCCGAGCGGATCACCACGATGCTGGCCTCCTCGGCGGCCACCAGCAGCGCGTTGCGCAGGACGTCGGCGGTGAGGTCGTCGGTCACGACCGGTCCTCCAAACTGGTCAGCACGATGGTGTCCGTGGCGTCGACCCGCAGGGACCAGCCCGGCGGCACCACGACGGTCGACTCGGCGTCCTCGACGACGAGCGGGCCGGGCACCGGCGGCCGGCCGCGGCGGGTCGCGCGCCGGTAGATCGGGGTGTCGACGAACGCGCCGTCGAACCAGGCCGGCCGGGACCCCTCGGGCGCCCCGTCGCCCTCGGCCGCGACCTCGACGAACGGCACGGCCGGCACGCGGTGGACCACCCGCACGCGGTAGCTCACGAGCTCGACCGGGTCGCGCGGCGCGATGCCGTAGGCCTGCCGGTACTGCGCGTAGAAGCGCTCGACGACCTCGTCCAGCACCGCCTTGGTGAGCTCCCCGTCGGGCAGCGCGATGGTGAGGTCGTGGGCCTGGCCCCGGTACCGCACGTCGACCGAGCGCGCCACTTCGGCGTCCGCGAGGCCCAGGTCCTCGAGGGCCGCGGTGGTGAGGCCGAGATAGATGTCGGCGAGTTCGTCGACATCGACGTCCCTCATGAGCCGGGTCGCCACCCGCTCGGTCGACAGGTCGGTGACGAGCAGGCCCGCCGCCGAGCCGACGCCACAGGCCGGCGGCACGACGATGGTGGCGATGCCGAACCGCTCGGCGACCCGGGCCGCGTGCATCGGGCCGGCGCCGCCGAACGCGACGAGCGCGTAGCCGCGCGGGTCGATGCCCCGCTGCACGGTGACGACGTGGACGGCGGAGGCCATGACGGCGTTGGCGATGTCGTGGACGGCCGCGGCGGCCGCCTCCGGGGCGACGCCGAGCGGCCCGGCGAGCCGGGTGCGGATCGCGGTCGCGCCCCGCTCGGGGTCCAGGCGCATCGTGCCGCCGGCGAACGTGGCCGGGTCGAGGTACCCGAGCAGCAGGTTGGCGTCGGTGACCGTCGGCTCCTCGCCGCCGAGGCCGTAGCAGGCCGGGCCGGGCTGGGAGCCGGCCGACCGCGGGCCGACCCGCAGCGCGCCGCCGTCGTCGACCCAGGCGATGCTGCCACCGCCGGCGCCGACCTCGGCGAGGTCGATCGCGGCGACCTTGATGGGCACGCCGGTGCCGGCCCGGCGGCCGCCGTAGCTGCCCTTGCCGCCGACGTGGAACTCGCGGGTGACGTCGGGGACGCCGCCGCGGATCGCGCACGCCTTGGCGGTGGTGCCGCCCATGTCGAACGAGATGACGTCGGCGCGCCCCAGCCGGGCCCCGGTCGCCTGGGCCGCGATCACGCCGGCCGCCGGGCCGGACTCGATGGTCGCCACCGCGCGGCGCCCGGCGAGCTCGGCCGACATGACGCCGCCGCTCGACTCCATCACCTGCACCCTGGCATCGATGCCGATGGACCGCAGGCGTTGTTCGAGCGCGCCGAGGTACCGCACCATCACCGGCCCGACATAGGCGGACATCAGCGTGGTGGTGGCCCGCTCGTACTCGCGCAGCTCGGGGAAGATCTCCGCCGACACGACGACGGTGACCCCCTCGGGCAACTCCTCCGCGAGGATCTCGGCGAACCGGCGCTCGTGCGCCGGGTTCGCGTATGAGTGCAGCAGCGACACGGCGACCGCGTCGACCCGCAGCGCGGCGATGCGCCGGGCGACGTCGCGCGCCTGCGCCTCGTCGAGCGGGACGAGCACCGCGCCGCGCGCGTCGACCCGTTCGGTCACCTCGAAGCAGCGCGACCGGGGCACCGGCGGCGGAGGCGGCTCGAAGAGCAGGTCGAAGCGGTCCTCCTCGACCCGCGCGTAGCGCCCGAGCGTCAGCAGGTCGCGGAATCCGCGGGTGGTGACGAACGCGACGTCGGCACCGGTGCGTTCAAGAATGGCGTTGGTCGCCAAGGTGGTCGCGTGGACGAACCGGCCAACGTCGGCCGGGTCCGTTCCCGACGCGTCGAGGACCCCGCGGACGCCCGCGAGAATGCCGCGCGTCGGGTCGTCCGGCGTGCTCAGCGTCTTGACGACGGTCATGGTTCCGTCCGGCCCGGCCAGCACGACGTCGGTGAACGTGCCGCCGACATCGGCCGCAATGACATGTCGACCCATGGCCAGCCACGGTAATAACCAAGCAAGCGCTTGTCTACGTGATGTCTTGTGCAACCACGTGGAACCCGCCTATCGTACCAAACGAGCGCTTGGTCGAATCTTCTGAGGTGGTCCCATGAAGTTCTCGTCGTTCCTGCTCTTCCACCGCTTCGACGACCGTCCGGTGCGGGAGGTCTACGAGTACAACCTCGCCGTCGCCGAGCTGCTGGAAGAGGTCGGCTTCGACGGTGTGTGGATCAGTGAGCATCACTTCCGCGACTACGGCACGGTCCCTGATCTGCTCAACATGCTCAGCTACCTGGCCGGGCGCACCGAGCGGCTGCGGCTGGGCACCGGTGTCGTGGTCCTGCCGCTGCACAACCCGTTGCGCGTCGCGGAGTCCGCCGCCCAGCTGGACCTGCTCTCCGGCGGCCGGCTCGACTTCGGCGTCGGCCGCGGCTACCAGAGCATCGAGTTCGACGGCTTCGGCATCGACCTCGCCGAGGCCCGCGACCGCTTCGACGAGTCGCTGGAGATCCTGCGCGGGGCGTGGACCACCGACAACTTCCGCCACGAGGGCACGTTCTACTCGACCGGCGAGGTCAACCTCATGCCGCGCCCGCTGCAGCGGCCGCACCCGCCGATCTACGTGGCCGCGGTGAGCCCGGAGACCGTCACCCGCTACGCCGGCCAGGGCATCCCGATCCTCGCCGACCCGGCCGCCCCGTTCCACCGCGTCGAGCGCGCGGCCCAGAAGTGGCGCGAGGTGGCCGCCGCCGCCGGGCACGACACCGAGGCGACCGACCTGGTGGTGAGCCGGTCGGTGTACGTGGCGCCGACCGTCGCGCAGGCCCGCGCCGACCAGGAGCGCTTCGAGAAGGCGTTCGACCGCGCGCGCATCTTCAACGAGAAGAGCGCACCGATCGACAGCAAGACCCAGCAGTTCGCCAAGGGCTTCGAGTACTGGCAGGACCGCTACCTCAAGGGCGGCGACGTCGGCACCGACTTCCGCTGGGAGCAGCTGGAGGTCATCGGCGACCCCGAGCGGGTCATCGCGCAGATCAAGATGCTGCAGGAGTTCGGCTTCCGCAACCTGATGTGCGACTTCGGCAGCACCCGCGCCATGCCGCTGGACGACATGCTCAGCACCATCCGCTTCTTCGCCAAGGAAGTCATGCCCGCCTTCCGATAAGGACGCCCCATGTACGCCAACCTCGGATTCGCCCTGCTCACCGCGCAGGCCCGCCGGGCTCCCGACGCCGTCGCGGTGACCCACCAGGGCCACGGCTACACCTACGACGAGCTCGACCGCCGGGTCAACCGCCGCGCCAACGCCCTCGCCGCCGCGGGCGTCGCGCCCGGCACGCGGGTGGCGAGCCTGCTCGGCGACCCGCTCGCCATCACCGAGCTGTACCTCGCCCAGGCGAAGCTCGGCGCCGTGCTCGTCGCGCTCAACCCCTACTGGACCGACGACGTCCTGGTCGCCGTCGTCGAGTCGAGCGGCTCACCGGTGGTGCTCTACGACACCGTCTCCGCGCCGGTGATCGAGCGGATCCGCGACCGGCTCACCGGTGTCCGCACGTTCCTGCCCGCCGGTGACGTCGACGGATCCGACGAGGCGCCGCCACCCCTCGGCGCCAGTGGTGACGACGTGTTCGCGCTGTTCTTCACCTCCGGTACCACCGGACTGCCCAAACCGGTCACATACACGCACTCGATCGCGCTCGCCGCGGCCAACCTGTGGACCGACGTGCCGCGCCCGCCGGGTTCGGCGTTCGGCACCGGCCCGATCATCTGGGGTGTCGGCTTCGTCGCCATCGCCTGCCCGGCCCTGCTCGGCGGGGTCCGCCTGGTGCTGGAGAGCGACTTCGGCCCGGCCGGCTTCCTGGCCACCGTGCCGCGCGAGCGCATCACGCACGTCAGCGTCATCCCGAGCTTCTTCGCGCAGCTGCTGAGCACCGACGCGCACGAGGGCGTCGACCTCGACTCGATCCGCATCATCATGCTCGGCGCCGAGCCGCTGCCCCGCCCGCTGCTGGAGCGCATCCGCACCCGGCTGCCGAACGCGCTCATCTACTCGTACTACGGGCAGACCGAGGCGCCGTACAGCTGCTGGGCCCGCCAGGACGACGGCAGCGTGCCGCTGTCGAGCTCGGGCCGCGCCCGCACGCTCGGCGCGGCCCGCGTGGTCGACGCCGAGGGCCGCCGGCTCGTCGGCGAGGTCGGCGAGATCCAGCTGTCCGGCCCGCACGTCATGGCCGGCTACGACGGGCTGCCCGACGCGACCGCCGCGGCCCTGCGCGACGGCTGGTTCGTCGGCGGGGACGTCGGCGTCATGGACGAGACCGGCGTGCTGACCGTCCTCGGCCGGCGGGAGGACGCGATCCGCAAGAAGGGCGCGCTGACGCTCCCGTCGACGATCGAGGACGCGGTACTGGCGATGCCCGGTGTCGCGGAGGCCGGCGTCGTCGGGGTCCCTGAGCACGGCGAACAGAAGGTGCTGGTGGCGGTCGTGCCGCGCCAGGGGGTCGAGCTGACCCCCGAGGCGGTGACCGCGCACCTGACGTCGCTGCCGCCGGCCGCGTGGCCGGACCTGGTCGTCATCGCCGACGAGCTGCCGCACGCCAACGACGCCTCCGGCGGGCGCGGCAAGCTGCTGCGGCGCGAGATCCGGACCCGCTGGGGCGGGCCGCTCTCGCCTTGATCAGGTGTTCAAACCGTGCAGCAGCAGCGTGAGGTACCGCTTGGCAACGTCGGCGATCGTCAGCTCGCCGTCCTCGCGGTACCACCGGGCGACGGCGGAGATGCAGTCGCGGGCGTGCCGGTAGACGATGCCGGGCTCGGGGTAGCGGCGGAACACGCCCTCCTCGACGCCCTGGCGGATGACGTCGGTCCAGATCCGCTCCACCTCCGCCTCGCGCTCGGCGAGGTAGGCGAACCGCGGGAACCGCGACAGCTGCAGCTGCTCGTGCTGGAGCACGATCACGGCCGCGCGGTGCTCGACGAGCGACTCGAACGCGGCGATGATCAGGCGGCTCAGCGTCAGGTCGCTCGGCGTCGGCTCGGCGATGATCTGCCGGTAGGTCGCCACGAGCTGGTCCAGGTAACTGGACAGCAGCTCGTCGACGATCGCCTCCTTGGAGTCGAAGTGGTGGTAGAGGCTGCCCGGCAGCACCCCCGCGGCGTCGGCGATCTCGCGCACCGTCGTGGCGCTGAAGCCGTTGTCGGCGAACAGGGCGGCCGCGGTGGCGAGCAGGGACTGCCGTCGCTCCGAGCCCTCCGACGCCGAGCCGCCGCGGCGGGACCGCGCGGACTTGCGCCCCTCAGTCGTGGTCATGCCGCCGAGTATGCCTGATCGAACAAGCGTTACATCAAGCGGATGTGACGCGTTGACCGTCCCCGTAACACAACACTACGATGACCAAGCAAGCGCTCGGTCAACATTGAGCGCATTCGGTACCGCCAGGAGCGCGACATGCAGCCAGGTCAGGCCCGTGTTGGCAACATTCTCTACCCTACCGGCGATTTGAACAGCTCGGTCGCGTTCTACCGCGACGGGCTCGGCCTTCCCGTCAAGTTCGCCGACGGCGACCGGTTCGCGGCGCTGGACGGCGGCGGGGTCACCTTCGCGCTCGCGGCCGGCGACGAGGCGCTCGGTACGACACCCGTCGCCTCGTTCAAGGTGGACTCCGTGCCCGAGGCGGTCGACCGGCTCACGGCCCTCGGCGCCGAGCTGGTGCTCGGCCCCTCGCGCGGCCCCCACGAGGTGCGGGCCCTCCTGAACGACCCGGCCGGCAACCCGTTCGTCGTCTACGCCGCCGCATGACGACGGTCGCCATCGCGGGCGTCGGGCGGACCGAGCTGTCGAAGAACTCCGGCGTCTCCACGCTCACGCTCGCGCTGCGGGCGATCCGCGCCGCGCTCGACGACGCCGGCCTGCAGGTCCGTGACGTCGACGGGGTCTCGACGCACAGCGTCGGCGACTCCGCCCCGGCGCCGGTCGTGGCGTCGGCGCTCGGCATCCGCGACGTGGCGTTCCTGCTCAACCAGTCCGGCGGCGGTGGCCTGTCGGCGACGGTGGTCGGCTACGCCGCCGCGGCCATCGCCACCGGCCAGGCGTCGGTGGTGGTGTGCTGGCGGGCGATCAACGCCCGCTCGGAGTTCCGGATGGGCGGCACCGGCCGCGACGCGCCGCCGCTCGCCGAGTTCCAGTACCAGGTGCCCTACGGCTACGTCGCCCCGCCGCAGCAGTTCGCGATGCTGGCCCGCGAGCTGCTCGACGCCGGCGCCGTCGACGAGCGCGTGCTCGGCACGGTGTCGGTGACCCAGCGTTCGCACGCTGCCCGCAACCCGCGGGCGATGCTGCGCACTCCCCTCACGCTCGACGACTACCTCGCGTCGCCGTGGGTGGTCGAGCCGCTGCGGCTGCTGGACTGCTGTCTGGAGACGGACGCCGCGGTCGCCCTCGTGCTCACGTCGGCCTCACGCGCCCGGGACCTCGCTCGCCCGCCCGTGCACATTCGCGCATTCGCGACCGGCGGAGGCGACACGCTGTACTCGACGGGCCGCTCGACGCTGGCCCCGAGCGCCGCCGCCCTGATGGCGCCGCGGCTGTTCCGTGCGGCCGGGCTGGCCCCGTCGGACATCGACGTCGCCGAGCTGTACGACGCGTTCACCCCGCTCGTGCCCCTCCAGTTGGAGGACTACGGCCTCTGCCCGCCGGGTGGCGCGGCCGAGTTCATCCTGGCCGGCGAGACGGCGATCGGCGGCACGCTGCCGGTCAACACGCACGGCGGCCACCTCTCCGAGGGCTACGTGCACGGCCTCAACCACGTCGCCGAGGCGGTGGACCAGCTGCGCGGCGACGCGGGCGACCGCCAGGTGGCCGGCGCGCGGACCGCGCTGGTGAGCGCGCAGCCCGGCTACGTCGGCGGCGTCACGTCGGCCCTCATCCTGGGCGGCCCGCAGTGAGCGCGGCGTCCACACCCGAACAGCCTGCGGTGAGCGCCCCGGCCACACCCGCACAGCCTTCGGTGAGCGCGGCGAGCTGGCGGCAGCCGCGGGTCGACCGTGACTCGGCCGAGTGGTGGGCGGCGGTCGCCCGGCACGAGCTGCTGTTGCAGCGCTGCGACGGCTGCGACGAACTGCGCTGGCCGCCGCGCGCGATGTGCGCAGGGTGCGGCGGGTTCGACTGGACCTGGCGGCCCAGCGCCGGCGACGGCACGGTCGCCAGCTGGATCCGCAGCCACCGGGCCTTCGCTCCCGGTCTGCCGCTGCCCCACGTCACCGTCCTCGTACGCCTCGCCGACCAGCCCGACCTGCTGCTGCCCGGCGGCTGGACCGGCACCACCGAACCACGGACAGGGCTGGCCGCGCGGCTGCGCTTCGACGACATCGAGCCGGGTCTGACGCTGCTGAGCTGGGAGGCCGCATGACCGTCGTAGTGCCGGAGCCCGAGGTCAAGGAGCTGCTGCGCCGCTTCGGCGTGCGGGTCCCGAACGGCGTCTCCGGTCCTTCCCTGGCCGACGCCGCGGGGCTCACACCGCCGCTGGTGCTCAAGGCGTACGGCCCGGACATCGTGCACAAGTCCGACGTCGGCGCCGTCGAGCTGGGCCACGACGCGACCACTGTCGTCGCCGCCGCGGCGCGCATGCGCGAACGGATCCCGTCCCTCGCGGGCTTTCTCGTCGAGGAGCAGCTGCCGATCGGCCTCGAGCTGATCGTCGGCGTCGTGCACCGGCCGCCGTTCGGACACCTGGTCCTCCTCGGCCTCGGTGGCACCCTCGCCGAGGTCATCGACCGCACCGTCACCCGCCTCGCCCCGCTCACACCGGCGGACGCCGAGGAGATGATCGCCGCGTTCCCGGCGGCGGCCCTGCTCGACGGCGTCCGCGGCGGCCCGCCCCTGGACCGCGCCGCCCTGGCCGACCTCCTCGTCGCGGTGTCCGGACCCCTGCTCGACCACTTCGGCGAACGGCTCGCCGAGTTCGAATGCAACCCGGTCGCCCTCGGCCCGTCGGGTGCCGTCGCGTTGGACGCGCGCCTGCTCCTTCGAGACAGCTCGGAACCTTCCCCGCCTGAGCCGGCCGGCACGGACTTCACGCCGCTCTTCTCGCCGCGCGCCGTGGCGGTGGCCGGGGCCTCGGCGACCAAACAGGGGTTCGGGAACCGGTTCCTCCAGGCGTACCGGGCCGCCGGCTGGACGGACGGCACCCTGTTCGCGATCCACCCGAGCGCCGACCGGATCGACGGCGTGCCGGCGGTGCCCTCGGTCGCCGACATCCCCGGCGGCGTCGACTACCTGCTCGTCACCGTCCCCGCCGCGCAGGCCCCGGCACTCGTCGCCGGCACCGCCGGGGCGGCCCGCTTCGTGCAGGTGGTCAGTGGCGGCTTCGGCGAGACCGGCGCCGGTGGTGCCGACCGGGAGCGGGAGCTGCTGGCCGCGCTGCGGTCGGCCAAGACGCGGCTGCTCGGGCCGAACTGCCTCGGCACGTACGCGCCCCTCGGCCGTCAGGTCTTCACGTTCGGGCAGAGCCTGGAGCCCGGGCCGGTCAGCGTCCTGTCGCAGAGCGGCGGCCTGGCCGGCGACATCACCACCGCCGGCGGCCGGCGCGGGATCCGGTTCGCGCGGGTGGTGAGCCTCGGCAACGGGATCGACGTCGCCGCGGGCGAGCTCCTCGAGTGGCTGGTCGACGACCCCGAGACCGAGGTCGTCGGCTGCTACCTGGAGGGCCCGCGCGACGGCGCCCGGCTGGTGCGGGCGCTGCGCCGCGCCCGCAAGCCGGTCGTGCTCCTGCCCGGTGGCCTGAGCCGCCAGGGCGCCGACGCGGTCGCCTCGCACACCGGCTCGCTGGCCGGCGACGACCGGCTGTGGGACGCGATCGCCGCCGGCACCGGGGCGATCCGGGTGTCCACGCTGGAGGACTTCCTGGGCGTGCTGCGGATGCTCCAGGTGTACGCGCACCGCCCCGCCGTTCCCGGCTCCGACGTGCTGGTGGTGGGGCCCGGCGGCGGCGCCTCGGTGCTGGCGACCGATGCCTGCGACCGCGCCGGCCTGACCCTCGCCCCGATCGTGGCGGCGACCCGGCAGGCGTTGCGGGACAACGGGTTCGGCGCCGGGACGAGCGTGACCAACCCGGTCGAGGTGCCGATCGGGCCGGCCTCCCCGCCGGACCTGGCGGCCCGCGTGCTCGGCCCTGTCCTGGCCGGCCAGCACTATCCGGACGTCCTGCTGCACGTCAACGTGCAGAGCTACTTCAGCTACGGCACGGGCGACCTCGCCCCGCTGGTCGACCTGCTCGGCCGGCTGCCCGAGCTGGCCGGCGCGGCGCGGGTGACCCTCGCCGCCCGCAACCTCGACACCGCCCCCGGCGACGCGGCCGACCGCATCGGTGCGGCCGCCGTCGCCGCCGGCGTCCCCCTCTACGGCACGCTCGACGCCGCCGCGACCGCGATCGCGGCGGTCAAGCGGTGGACCGGCGTTCACGCGATGGAAGGCAGGAACCCATGACCCGCCGGGAGTTCAGGTTCGGGGCCGTCGTCCGGCTCGCCGACTCGGCCAAGGCCTGGGCCGAGAAGGCCCGCATGCTGGAGGACTCGGGCTTCGACATCCTCTTCGTCCCCGACCACTTCGTCGGCCCGCGCTTCGCCCCGATGCCGGCGCTGACCGCCGCCGCGTGCGCCACCACCCGGCTGCGGCTGGGCACGATGGTGCTGTCCAACGACTACCGGCACCCGGTGGCCCTGGCCAAGGAGGCGGCCACCGTCGACCTGCTCTCCGAGGGCCGGCTCGAGCTGGGCATCGGCACCGGCTGGATGCGGATGGAGTACGACAAGGCCGGGCTCACGTTCGACCCGCCGGCCGTGCGGGTGGCCCGCCTGGCCGAGGCGCTGACCGTCCTCAAGGGTCTGTGGCGCGGCGGCCCGTTCTCGTACGCCGGCGAGCACTACCGCATCGACCAGCTGGCCATGGAGCCGCTGCCGAAGCAGCGCCCGCACCCGCGGATCCTGCTCGGCGGCGGCGGACCGGCGATGCTGCGGCTGGCCGCGCGCGAGGCCGACGCGATCAACCTGGCCGTCCAGGTGCGCGCCGACGGCAGCGCGCCGTCGGAGGCCGACGCCGGGGTGGCCGCGTTCATCCGCAAGATCGACCTGGTCCGCGAGGCGGCCGGTGACCGCTGGGCCACGCTCGACGTCGGCACCAGCGTGCAGCAGATCGGCGCGGCGAGCCGCCTCGGCGAGTGGAGCGCGGCCAACGTCGGCCCGCAGGCCGAGACGCCGCAGGTACTGCTGGGCAGCGTCGAGGAGCGCATCGACAAGCTGCGGCACTGGCGCGACGAGCACGGCCTGAACTACTTCGTCCTGCACAACGACCGCGACCTCGACGACTTCCTGCCGGTCGTCAAGGCCCTCGCCGGAACGTGAAAGTCAATGTTGACGTTCGTCAACCCCCGCCGAATCAACATTGACGAGTCGACGTCGTCAATGTCGTCAACGTTGCAGGACCAGGTCCACGATCGCCGTCGCGAGGTCCGGGCGGTCGCCGCCGCGGAAGACCAGGTGGAACACGACCGCGCCGACCAGCACGTCGAAGAGCAGGTCGGGGTCGGTCGACGCCGGCGTCTCGCCGCGCGCGACGGCGCCCGAGACCACGGCACGGAACTGGCCGCGGGCCGCCGCCTCCAGCGGGTCGCGCGCGTGCTCGCGCAGCTCCGAGCCGGGCGAGAACAGCGGGAGCAGGCCGGGCAGCGCGGCCCGGGTCTCCGGCCGCGAGTAGGAGCGCACCGCTGCCTCGACCAGCCGGAGCACGTCCCGGCGGAAGTCACCGCTGTCGCCGATCGGCGCGATGTCGTCGGCGGGGAACGCCGCGTCGTACACCAGCAGCGCCTTCGACGGCCAGCGCCGGTAGATCGTCGGCCGGGTGACGCCGGCCCGCTGCGCCACCAGCTCGTAGCTCAGGCGCTCGTAGCCGACCTCGGTGAGCAGCTCGCGCGCCGCCTGCAGCACCGCGGTGTCGGTGCTCGCGACCCGGGGACGGCCCCGCTCCCTTGACATCGCGCTCCTTCCGTTGCTTTGCTTTACGTATCGTATCGTAAACTAAATTGCAGGAGGACGACATGACCGATCCCGTCCGCCGCCTCACCGAGCAAGAGGTTGAGTTCTACACCGAGCACGGCTGGCTTCATGCACCGGCTCTGGTCTCGGGCGACCTGGTCGAGCGCCTGGCCGCCAAGGCGCACGAGCTGCACCGGCCCAGCGGCGCGGTGTCCGTCTCCGCCGTGGCCCAGGCCTTCGGGCAGAACCGCGGCCTCGCCGAGGTCGACGCCGACTTCGCCCAGCCGGTGTTCTCGCCCGTCATGGCCGACAACGCGGCCCGGCTCATGCCCGGCACGCCGCAGGTCCGGCTCCAGATCAACAACCTGCTCATCAAGGAGCCCGCCGGCGGCACCCACGGCGCCACCCAGTTCCACCAGGACTTCCCCTGGTTCCCGATGGACCGGGCCGTCATGCTCACGGTCTGGATGGCCCTGGTGGACACCCCGGCCGACATGGGCTCGCTGCGCTTCTACGACCGCTCGCACCGCTACGGCCCGCTCGGGCGCTCGTTCGTCCGCGACGGCGACGCCGCGGTCGAGCAGCACCCGTGGCTCGGCGACCTCGAACTGTCGCCGCCGCTGCACCTCAAGCCCGGCGACGCGACCATCCACACCGCGCTGACCGTGCACGGCGCCGCGCCCAACGTCCACACCAGCCCGCGGCTGTCGTTCGCCTGGACGTACTTCGACGCCGGCACGCTGTACACGGGCTCGCCGTTCAAGCAGACCGACGACCTCGGTCTGAAGATCAACGAGGTCTTCGACCACCCCGACTTCCCGATCGTCGCGCGCGCATGAGCGCCGACGTCCCGACCGTCAAGGGGCCCGTGCCGGCGGAGACCCTGGGCACGACGCTCATGCACGAGCACGTCTTCGGCCTCTCCCCCGAGATCCTGTGGAACTGGCCCGACATCCCCGAGGGCTGGGACGAGCTGACCCGGGCCCAGGAGGCCGCGGACAAGCTCAACGCGCTCAAGCGGGCCGGCATCGACACGATCGTCGACCTCACGGTGATCGGCCTCGGCCGGTTCGTGCCCGCCGTCCAGCGGGTCGCCGAGCTGACCGACGTCAACATCATCGTCGCGACGGGCGTGTACACGTACGACACCCTGCCCGGCTACTTCGCCCACCGCGGGCCCGGCACGATCTTCGGCGGCCCGGACCGCATGGTGGAGTTCTTCGTCCGCGACATCACCGAGGGCATCGGCCGGACCGGCGTGCGCGCCGGCATCCTCAAGTGCGCCACCGACCACCAGGGCGTGACCCCCGGCGTCGAGCGCGTGCTGCGGGCGGTCGCCCAGGCCCACCGCGAGACCGGCGCGCCGATCTCGACCCACACCGAGTCGAGCACCCGGCGCGGCCTCGACCAGCAGCGCATCTTCGCCGAGGAGGGCGTCGACCTGACCCGGGTCGTCATCGGCCACGCCGGCGACTCCACCGACATCGCGTACCTCGAGGAGCTCATCGCCGAGGGCTCGTACCTCGGCATGGACCGCTTCGGCATCGACACCATCTGCCCGTTCGAGACGCGCGTAGCCACGGTCGCGACGCTCTGCGAGCGGGGCCACGCCGACCGGATGGTGCTCTCCCACGACGCGTTCTGCTTCAGCGACCGCATCGACGCCGTCAAGCAGCGCCAGATGTACCCCAACTACCACATGCTGCACATCTCCCAGGACGTCCTGCCGGCGCTGCGCGCCCGCGGGGTCACCGAGGAGCAGATCAACACGATGATGGTCGACAACCCGCGGCGGATCTTCGCGCGGCAGGGCGCCTACTAGGAGGCACACATGGATACGCTCCACCGGCTCACGCTGGGCGACCTGGCGCGGGAGCACCGCCGCAGCCGCCCTGAGGTGACCGCGGCGGTGGACGGCGCCGAGCGGCTGTCCTACGTGGAGCTCGACGACCGCGCCAACCGGGTCGCCGGCGCGCTCGCCGCGGCCGGCGTCGAGGCCGGCGACCGGGTGCTGTGGCTCGGGCAGACGTCGGTCCGGGTGCTCGAGCTGCTGCTCGGCTGCGCCAAGCTCGGTGCCGTGCTCTGCCCCGCCAACGCCCGGCAGTCGGCCGACGAGCTGCGGTTCGTCCTGGGCGACCTGGACCCACGGGTCGTCGTCTGGCAGTCGGCGCTGGGCGACGCGGCCCGCGAGGTCCAGGACGCCCGGTTCATCGAGGCCGGCGACGAGTACCGCACGTGGCTCGACGCCGCCGCCCCGAGCGACGACGAGCGGGCCGTCGACCCCGACCTGCCGGTCCTGGCCCTCTACACCGCCGCCTTCGACGGCCGGCCGAGCGCCGCGCTGCTGTCGCACACCGCGCTGCTCACCCACAGCGTGTCGATCGGCTGGATCCGCCAGATCGAACCCGGTTTCACGTACCTCAACTCCGGCCCGCTGTTCCACGTCGGCACGATGATGTTCTGCCTCGCCACGCTCCACCTGGGCGGCACCAACGTGTTCACGCCGGGGTTCGTGCCGGCCGAGGTCTGCCGCCTCGTCGAGCAGGAGCGCTGCACGTCGGCGTTCCTCTACGGCCCGATGCTCGACCAGCTGGTCGAGGCGAACACCGGCGAGGACGGCAAGCCCCGGCACGACCTGTCGAGCCTGCACTTCAGCGCCGGCAGCGACGCCTGGAACGCGATGATCACCGTCGACGAGAGCCCGTGGGGCCGCGCCCTCGGCGGCTACGGCCAGTCCGAGGTGGCCGGGATGCTCACGTTCACCGGACTGGGCCTCGGCGCGCTCGGCTCGCACGGCCGGCCGTCGCCGTTCGCCCAGGTCCGCATCGTCGACGCCGCGGGCGCCGAGCTGCCGGCCGGCGAGGTCGGCGAGATGGTCGCCCGGGGCCCGATCATGTTCAGCGGGTACTGGAACCGGCCCGAGCTCAACGCGGCGAAGCAGGCCGGCGGCTGGCACCACACCGGCGACCTCGGGCGCCGCGAGACCGACGGCACGATCACGTTCATCGGCCCGAAGCTGCGCATGATCAAGTCGGGCGGCGAGAACGTCTACCCGGCCGAGGTCGAGCGCGCGCTCGCGACCCACCCCGGCATCAGGGAGGCGGCCGTCATCGGCGTGCCCGACGAGCGGTGGGGCCAGACCGTCAAGGCCGTCGTGGTCGCGACCGACCCGGCCCTCACGGCCGAGGACGTGGTGGCGCACGTGCGCGAGCAGATCGCCTCGTACAAGAAGCCGAGCCACGTCGTGTTCGCCGACTCACTGCCTCGGCGCGGCTTCACCCCCGACTACGACGCCCTCGACGAGGCGTACGGCGGCGGCGGGTATCCGGTCGTGTAGCAGGCGTGACACACCTTCGGCGGTCATCGGCTGGGCCAGGTGGTACCCCTGGCCCCGGGTGTAGCCGAGCTCGCGGAGCACGGCCGCCTGCTCGGGGCTCTCCACGCCCTCGGCGACGGTGTCGAGGCCGAGGGCGTGGGCGAGCTGGATGACCGCGCGGGCGACGGCCCGGCGGGCGTCGGCGGCGGCCGGGAGGCCGTCGTCGATCTCGATGCCGTCGACGAACGACTTGTCCAGCTTGACGATCGCCGCCGGAAACGTGCGGAGCAGGCTCAGCGACGACTCGCCGGTACCGAAGTCGTCCAGTGCCAGGCGGATGCCCATGCGGTCCAGCTCGTACAGCGTCCGGATGACCTGCTGGCCGCGCAGCGCCGCCGACTCGGTCACCTCGAGCACCAGCCGCTCGCAGGGCAGCCCGCTGTCGGCGAGCGCGGCGGCGACGTCGGCCACGAAGTCGGGGTCGTGCAGCTGCCGCGCGGAGACGTTCACCCCGGCCTCCGGCAGCGCGTCCGGCCCGAACTCGGCCGACCACGCGGCCGCCTGCCGGCACGCCTCGCGCAGCACGAACCGGCCCAGCGGCACGATCAGGCCGGTTCCCTCCGCGGCCGGGATGAACTCGGCCGGCCGGATGGGGCCGCGGGTCGGGTGCTCCCAGCGCACCAGCGCCTCGACGCCGACCATCCGGAGGTCGTCGAGGCGCAGGATCGGCTGGTAGACGACCTGCAGCTCGCCGTCGTCGAGCGCCCGGCGCAGCTCGGCGCCGATCTGCATGTGGGCCAGGACGGGTTCGCCGAGGCCGTCCTCGTACCGCACGAACCCCGCCTTGCCGCGCTGCTTGGCCGTGTACATCGCGACGTCGGCGTCGCGCAGGACCGAGTCGACGGTCGCGCCGGGCCGGTGCGCGCCGGCGTCCGCGATGCCGATGCTGGCCTGCACCAGCAGGCGGTGCTCACTGATCGGCCGGCCGAGCGCGGCCAGCAGCCGGCCGGCCAGCTCCTCCGGATCGGCCGCGTCGCCGGTGAGCAGCACGGCGAACTCGTCGCCGCCGATCCGCACCGGCAGGCCGTCGTCGCCGGCCTCGGCCCGCAGCAGCTGCGCGACCGAGACGAGCAGCCGGTCGCCGACGCCGTGGCCGAGCAGGTCGTTGACGGCCTTGAAGTCGTCGAGGTCGACGAGCAGCACCGCGGCCCGCCCCGTCGTGGCGAGGGCGGTCGCGAGGCGTTCGCGGAACAGCGCCCGGTTGGCCAGCCCGGTGAGGCCGTCGTGGCTGACCTCGTACTGCAGGCGCTCCTCCTGCAGGCGCGTGTTGGCCAGCAGCCGGGCGTTCTCCCGGTACGCGATGAACTGCCGCAACGTGACGAGGGCGGTGACCACGACGGCGGCGACCACGGCGACCCGGCCCGGCCAGCGCAGCGGCTCACCGAACGCGATCGCGAGCAGCGGCACGTCGGCCGCCGCCACGGCCAGGTAGGGCAGCAGCTCGCCGGCGCGGGCCGGGTCGCGGCTCCCGCGCCACTGCGCCGCGACGCCGAGGGTGGCCAGCACCGGGGCGAGCGGCATCACGACCGCCGCGGTGGGCACGCCGGCGTCGTAGCCGAACCAGACCGCGAGCACGGCGACCAGCCCGGCCGTGACGCCACCGGCGGCGGCGACGCACCGGATCGCCACCCGGTCGACCGGGCCGCCGGCCACATAGGACACCTTGGTCGCGGCGCCGACCGCGACCAGGAAGGCCAGCCCGACCAGCACCATCGCCTGCCGGCTCCACGGCTCGCGGGCCGACAGCATCGGGGCCAGCCCGAGGTACCACAGGACCGCCGAGCAGCCGAGGAAGGCAATGGTGCGGTCGAGCACGATGCGCCGGCGGTCGGTGCCGCCGGCCGGCCCGACCGGCACGCGGGCGACCGCCCAGATGGCGATGCCGAACCCGATGGCCACGCACGCGGCGGCCGGCACCGGCATGCTGCGGGTGCGGGCCTCGGCGGCGTGGGTGAGCATGTCGGCCGCAAGCCAGCCGTAGCCGACGGTCATCGCCGCGAACGCGACGAACAGCGCCCGCCAGAACCGGCGGGCGACGGGGTCGAGCGCGCCACCGCGGAGCAGGTGATGGACGGCGGCGGTCGTGACCGCCCCAGCGGCGGGGACGAAAACGTATGCGAATGCATCGTTGCCGACGCCTACGGCGGTCCAGGCCACGCCCGCGGCGGCGACAGCGGTCGTGGCCAGCACGTAGAGCCGGGCCGGCCGCGTCACGGCCCGACGATATCCCGCCCGTTACGCGGAGGATCTCACCCGAACGTCCCGATGTTGACGGTTGCCGGGCCGACTCGTGAGGCCGACCCGGCAACCGCCGGGCTCACGCCAGCAGGGTCCAGCGCTGGGCGTTGCTGCCGTTGCAGTCCCAGATCTGCACCTGGGTGCCCGGCGTCGTCGAGCCGCTCGGGACGTCGAGGCAGCGGTTGGCCTGCGGGTTGTAGAACGAGCCGTCGGCCCGTTTGATGAACACCTGCGCGCCGGTGCTGTTGCAGTCCCACAGCTGCAGCTTCGTGCCGTTGGCCGTGGCGCCGTTGGGGATGTCGAGGCACTTGCCGAGCGCCCGCAGCGTGCTGCCGGCCTCGACGTAGGTCCACTGCTGGGCGCCGGTGCCGTTGCAGGTGTAGATCTGCACGGGGGTGCCGTTCGCGGTACCACTGGATCGCACGTCCAGGCATGGGCCGTTGGCGTTGACCAGGGCGTTCGCGCCCGGCTGGCCACCACCGCCGCCACCGCCGCCCGTGAACGGGCTCAGGATGATCGACGCCGAGCGCGGGTCACCGTCGTTGACCAGCGACTCGAACGCGCCCACGTCGTCGAACGCGAACGCGTACGCCTTCCCGTCGGTCATGTTCGCGTGAATGATCTTCGCGTACTGGTTGGTCGGGTTGCTCTTGTAGAAGTCGGCCGCGTTCAGGCTCGGCTGGGTGTCGATGGTGCCCAGCGTGCCGCGGTTGAGCGCGGCGCAGAGCGTGCGGGAGATCGGCCCGACGACGAGGTCGTTGGGCGCGGCCAGGTTGCCGTCGCAGCCCCACACGTTGGCGCTGGTGGGCTTGTTGAACTGGGCCACCACCGCGCCGGACGAGTTGGTGAAGGTCATCACGTTGCCGCTGGTCCGTCCGAAGTACCGCGTGTTCGGCTGGTCGGCGAACGGCACCACGGTCAGCGTCTTGCTCGTGTAGGCGTTCCAGGCGGACGTGATGTACGAGTCGAGGTAGGTGGCGCTGAACCGGCCGGCGCCGGCCGCCTTGCCGGGCGAGAGCACCCGCAGGACGGTGCCGTCGGCCCGGGTGTCGACGGTGTTCGCCCACCCCGACTGGGCCTTGATGGCGTTGATGACGTTCGTCCGCCCGTTGGCGACCACGTCCCCGGTCCGCTTCGTGACGCCGTTCGCGCCGGTCACGGTGACGGCGTGCGGGATCGCGAACATGTCGACCTGCGAGCTGTTGAGCCACAGGCCGGCGTCGTTGTAGGTGAACTCGCTCCAGTCGAACAGGATGTTCTGGTTCGCGTCGCCGGCCGCCCACGGCGCGGGCTGCACGAGGCCGTCGGGCGTCAGGAAGAACTTGATCCGCTCGCCGAACGAGAAGTACACCCGTCCGGAGAACCCGCGCGGGAACCGGATCGTCGTGCTGCCGCCGTTGCCGGGCCCGGCGATCGAGACGTCGGGGGCGGGCGCGGGCGGGATGGCGCCGCCGCTCCAGGCGGTGAAGGTGCCGGCCGAGTTGACGTAGCCGAGCCGCCCGGTGGCAAGGTTGATGCCGATGACGTAGAGGAAGACCGCTTCCCCACGGCCGGTGCTGTTGGTGACGGTGACGGGCAGCGGGTTGGGCCCGATGGCCTGCGCCGGCGTGCCGGCGACGACCAGGGCGGCGGGTATCGCGACGGCGAGCGCCGCGACCCGGCAGAGCACCCTGCGGAGGACGTGCATACGGGGGCACCTCACTTTCGAGGTCGTTGGCGGACGGGCGCGCGGGCTGGCGGCCCCGGGCCCCGAAATCGCTCTCCGGCACGCGAGAGCAAGCCATGCGGACGAGGAGGGCAGGTCCGCGAGAGCGCTCTCACGCTACGAAGCTGTAAGGGTTCCTGTCAATAGACGCTTGTCGCTCAAACGTCAGGAGGCGGCGGCCGCGTCGTGGGTCTGCACGCGATCCCACAGGACCAGGACCCTCCGCGGGTCACCCTGCCGCACAAGGACCGGGAGTTGCGCACCCGCCTCGGGCCACTTGTCGACGGGCACCCGCGGGTCCAGCACCCGAACGGCGACCGCGGCGACCCCGGGCGCGTTGACCACCAGCTGCAGCCTGCAGCGAGCGAACATCGCGTCAACCGTGGGCCGCGGGGTCACGTCCATCACGAACGCGGTGCCGGCCACGAACCGTCGTCGGGCCCGGGCCCGCTTGACGGCGTTGACCGCCAAGGCCATCAGCACCGCGCCGGCGAGCAGCCCGAGCCCGGTGAGCAACGCGGTGCCGCTGGCCGAGCCGATGCCGTACGAGAAGACCGTCGAGCAGCCGGAGTCGCTCGTCGACGGATGGCGGATCCAGTGCATCGACCACGATCACGACGGATCGGCCGTCAACGATCGCCGCCGCGACCGTCGCCCACTTCGACAGGTCGGACCCGGACAGGACCGGCGGCGCCACCCGGTGCAGCGGGACCGCGACCCGGTCATGCGCGTCCAGCTCCGAGGGCGCGGCGTTGACGTCGGCGAAGCGGATGTCGCGGATCGTGCGGTACAGGCCGGTCCAGGTCAGTTCGGTGTCGGCGGCCGTCTGCCACGGCAGGGCGTAGAACCGGGTCGCCGTGATCACTCGGCCGAGGCCGTCGCGGGCGTCCGACGCCGTCGTCACCGCCACCGCCAGCAGCGGCTCGCCGTCGACCGCGGTGCAGCCGCTGAAGCTGATCCACGGCAGCGCGCCGGCCTGGCCGAACGCGTCGGGGTCGGGCACCCCGCCGAGGTGGTCCCGGATCGTGGCCGCGAGGTCGCCGGGCAGGTCGGCGCCGGCCGCGACCACCCCGTAGCCGCCGCGCGACCCGGGCGCCGCGCTGTACACGGCCCACCGCAGGCCGATCCCGGTCCGGTCGTCGCCGGGCGGCGGCTCGGGCACGTGCGCCCGGTTGCGGGCCAGGACCAGGCGCCCGACGTCACCGACGACGAACCGTTCCGGCCGGGGCAGGGTCTCGGTCACCATCAGGTGGTCGATGCGCTGGTACAGCAGCTCCAGGTCGAGCTCGGCCGGCCCGCCCGGTACGCCGTGGCGCAGCATCCGCAGCAGGCGGCCGGTGAACGCCGTGTGCCGCTCGCCGGGCATGACGACCGCGGCGGTGTTGCCGGCCGCCGAGGCGAACGTGTACGTGCCGCGCACCGCGATCTGTGCCCGGACGCGGTCGGCGGCGCTGGCAAGGTGACCGGTGAACGCGCGGCCCGAGAAGCTGTACCGGCTGGTGCCGATCAGCACGGCCCGGGAGCGCCGCGGATCAGGCAGGGACACCGCGGTCGCCGCCGCGCTCAAGCTCGGCCAGTGCGCGGATCAGCTCCGGGACGTCGGCGACCCGCTTCGCGTCCAGTTCGATGCTCGTGTCGCCGCGGGTCAGCGTGAGCTACAGGACGGCGAGGGGGTTGACCGGGCTCGCGGTGCCGCCCTCGATGGTCAGCGGGGCCAGCGTGAACAGGAAGTCCGTCGCCCCCAGGGTGTGCAGCTCCTCCAGCCAGAGCATCTCCAGCAGGTGGATGCCGTGGCGCCAGAGGAACAGCAGGTGGAGATCCTCCTCCAGGGGCTCGGTGCAGCGGCCGTGGTCGTCCAGGGCCGCGATCGCCGCGTTGTCCATGGCCACCAGGGCCACGTCGCGCTCGGCCAGCCACAGGCCGGCCTCGTAGGACAGGCCGGGCTGCGGGTGGGCGTAGCTGGACGGGTCCGACTCGTGCACCAGCGGCCAGCCGGTGCGGATGACCACCGCGTCGCCCGGGCGGACGTCCACGCCGCACGCCGCGAGCTCGTCGGGGCCGATGCGGGCGCCGCCGTCCAGGTGTGGCACGCCGGTCCGCGCGGCCACGTCCAGGAAGACGCCGCGGGTGACGATGCCGCCCGCCTTGTCGATACCGCAGCGCGTCGCGCCGTAGCTGCGGACCCGGGACGCGGCGTGGCCGTTGTAGAGCTTGTCGCCCGTCCACATGTGGCACAGGGCGTCGAGGTGCGTCGTCGTGCCGTGCGGGGAGACCACCAGGGCGTCGTCGCAGACGCACAGGCCGGGGCCGATCGGGCGGGTGCCGGCCGCGTAGTCGCCGCCGTCCACCGACATGAAGTGCTGTGGGAGGGGGCGGCCCGGGAGATGGGGCACGCCCAGGCGGGCCGGGCTCGACGTCGAGCCGCGGATCGGCAGGGCCAGGCTCACCACCCGGCCCTGGCGGACGCTGCCCAGCGCCGCCAGCACCACCTCCGGGGTCAACAGGTTCAACGTGCCGCGTTCGTCGTCCGAACCCCAGCGGCCCCAGTTGTTCGGCTCGATCACGACGGCTCTCCTCGGTGCAGTGCGGCTCGGAGCGCGGACACGTACTCGGCCACGGCGGCTCGGCTGACCCGGGCCTTCGGCGCCACCGCGCCGAAGCCGTGCGGCACACCCGGGACGACGTGCAGCTCGACCGGGACGCCGTCGCGCTGCATGGCCAGGGCGTACGCGATCGCCTCGTCGCGCAGGCAGTCCAGGCCGGCGGCGAGGACGTAGGCGGGCGCGACGCCGCTGAGGTCGGCGGCCCGCAGCGGCGCGGCGTACACCGGTACCGGAGCGCCACCCAGACCGCGCAGGTAGTGGGACCAGCAGGTCGCCGCGTCCGCCCGGCTGAAGACGGCGGCGTCGGCGCCCGCGCGCATCGACGCGGTACCGAGGCGGTCGTCGAGCACCGGCTGGGTGAGCAGCTGGAAGGTCAACGCGGGGCCGCCACGGTCGCGGGCCAGCAGGGCGAGCGCGGCGGCGAGTCCACCACCGGCGCTGGCGCCCCCGACCGCGATCCGGGAAGGGTCGGCGCCCGGCAGGCCGCCGGAGGCGAGCCAGGTGAGCACGGTGTAACCGTCGTCGAGCGCGGCCGGATACGGATGCTCGGGCGCGAGCCGGTAGTCGACCGCGACCACGATCGCGTCGGCGCCGGTGGCGAGCCGGGCGCAGAGCGGGTCGTCGTCGGCGGCCGAGCCGATGCAGAAGCCGCCGGCGTGGCACCACACGACCACGGGCAGGCCACCGCCGGCGCCGACCGGCCGGTGGATGCGCACGCCGGGACCGACGTCGAGGACCGTCACCCCGTCACGAACGGCCGGAGCCGGCCGTCGCAACAAGGCGGGATTCGTGAAGTCGAGCCGGCCGAAGGCGAGCGCCGCCGGGAGCACCTCAGGGTCCATCATCGAACGCCGTACCGGTCGGCGAAGTCGGTCAGCTGCGCCACCGCGTCCCGCGAGCGGACGGCCGGGCGCACGATCAAGCGATGCACGCCCAGGGCGGCGAAGCGCTCGATGTCTGACGGCGGGGCCTCGAACGCGCTGACCGTGGTCTGGAACCCGGCCGGATCGCGCCCCGCCTCTTCCAGCAGCCTGTGGAGCGCGTCGACCTGCGGCGTGGCGCTCTCCAAGGTGTGCGGCATGCTGATCCAGCCGTCGCACAGCCGGACCGCCCGGCGCAGCGACGCGGCCCCCTCGCCGCCGGCGAGCAGCGGCGGGTGCGGCTGCGCGACCGGCTTCGGCGCGAACACCACGTTGTCGAACGAGTAGAAGCGCCCGTGGTGGTCGACGACCGGCTCGGTCCACAGCCGCTTGGCCACCTCGATCGCCTCGTCGAGGCGCTTGCCGCGGCTGCCGAACTCCAGCTCCACGGCCCGCCACTCGGCGGCGAGCCAGCCCGCGCCGACGCCGACCAGCGCCCGGCCGCCGGAGATCCAGTCGAGGGTACCGAACGCGCGCGCCGCGATGATCGGATGGCGCAGGCCGAAGAGGTAGACGTACGTGCCGAGCTTGATCCGGTGGGTCCGGGCGGCGATGGCGGCGAGGAACGTCGGCGCGTCGAACAGCGGGGTGTCCGGCGGCACGGGCGGGGCGCCGTCGGCCGCGCCTGGATACGCCGAGTCGGCCATGTCGGTGGTGAAGACGAGGTGTTCGGGTATCCACACCGACTCGAAGCCGAGCTCGTCGGCGGCGACGGCGACGTCGCTCCAGACGGCGGGGTGTAGCAGACCGAGATTGACGCCGAACCGCATGCGGTGATCCTACCAAACGCTTGGTTGGGCGTTGACCCCCAATTTCCTGGGCTTTAGATTAAGCCAATCAAGCGCTAGGTCAAGGAGGGAACCGCCGTGCACCGGGGCATCTACCTGCTCGAAGAGGTCTATTTCCATCCCATGCACTCACAGCGCCCGTTGGACTACCTGAGCTGGCTGACCGGCTACAAGCGGGCCGACGAGGACCGCGCGACCGGCGACGCCGAGCTCACCAGCGGCCTGTCGGTCCGCTCCCACGACATCGACCTGGTCGGCGCGTTCTACGCCGTCGGCATCACCGGGCACGTGCAGTTCAAGGCGGTGACGCTGTGGGACTGCATCGGCGGCTGGGACGGCGGCTGGCGGCAGATGCTCGACATCTACGACAACGTCGACCCGCGGCTGTTCCTGTCGAACATCGACGGCATGCGCCACCACGCGTACTCCCGGCCGATGGGCGGGGTGCCCGGCACGCCGGACCTCCAGGCGCTGCGCGCCGAGGGGTACACCGCGCCGTTCTTCCTCTACGACGTGGCGACCGTGCGGCCCGGCGCGGCCCTGGACTACCTCGCCGCGGTGCGTGAGCAGCGGGCCCCGATCATGGCCGACTACAACCACCGCCTGGTCGGGCTGTACGAGGTGCTGCTCAGCGACTCCGAGGTCGTCACGTTCTGGGGCACCGACATGGACTCACATTTAGCGGTACAGCGGGCATACGACGCGACGCTCGGCCTCGACGACGAGGTGCCGGGCGACGAGCGGCTCCTGAAGTGGCGGCGCACGGCCCGGGAGTTCCTCACCGGGCCGTGGCAGGAGGGGCTGCTGGCGCCGTTCCCCGGTTCGCGCCTGTCGAACCAGCCGCCCCGCTGAGCGAAGTAGCCGACGTTGGTCGATCTACCGACGTAGATCGACCAACGTCTGTCAAGCCGTGACCGGCCGGCGGCCGCCCAGCGCGGCGGTGACGGCTTCCGCCGCCAGCAGCATCCGGTCGCGGTAGCGGTACACGTCCGCCAGCGCCGACTCGTGCGGCAGGCCGTAGATGCTCAGCAGCAGTACCACGTCGCCGTCCGGCCCGAACACCGGCACGTTGAGGTTGCGCACCTGGTAGGTCGCGCGGGCGCCGAGGTCCTCCGGCTCGTACTCCCCGCCGAGCCGGTCGACCACCCGCCGCACGTGCTGCCACTCCTGCTCCCGCGGCCCGCGCAGCGGCAGCAGGGCCAGCGCCACCTCGAGCTCCCGGTGCGACGCGCTGCCCAGCCCGAGCGACCAGCCGCGCTCCTGCACCCGGGCGAGCACCTCCCGGTGCCGCCGCACGTCGGACGGCGCGGCACGGGCCAGCCACTCGGCCACCGCCGCCTCGCCGGCCCAGGCGACGAACGGCCCGCCCAGCGGCGGGACGAACGGGATGCGCTGCCCGACCCGGGTCGGCACCGAACGCCCGTTCGGCCGGCCGGTGCAGGCCAGGATCGCCAGCTCACCGCCGACCAGCGCGGTGGCCAGGCACTCGACCCCGAGGTCGGCGGCGACCTGCTCCATCGTGGGCCGGGCCAGGTCGACCTGCCAGAGCAGCTCGGCCAGGTCGGGCTCGGCGGGCGCGGTCAGCGACATCGGGGCGAACCGCCCGTAGCCACCCTGGAAGAACACCAGCGGCAGCGAGGGCCGCGCGATGTCGAGCCCGCGCACCCGCCCGACGGCGATGTAGTGGTCGCCGGCCTCGTGCAGCACGTCGAGCTCGCAGTCGATCCAGGCGACGGCACCGTCGAGGACGGGGGCGCCCGACGGCAGGCGCCGCCAGGGGATCCCGGCGAACTTGTCGGCGCCCTTGGCGGCCATCGCCCGGCAGACGTGCTCCTGGTCGGCGGCGAGCACGTTGACGCAGAAGGCGCCGGCGGCGCGGATCTTCGGGAACGTCGTGGAGCTCTTGTCCGGGAAGAAGGCGACCAGCGGCGGGTCCAGCGACACCGACGTGAACGAGCCGACCGCCATGCCGACCGGCACGCCGTCGTCGCCGCACGCCGTGATGACGGTGACCCCTGTCGGGTAGTGCCCCAGCACCTGCCGGAACTGCTTCGGGTCGAACGTTGACATGGGCCCACTGTATTAAACAAGCGATTGCTTGACTAGGAGTCGGCCGCAGGCTCCGAAACCGGCTCCCGCCGCAGGCAGAGCACGTCGAGAGTGCCCGTCACGGCCGTCACGCCGCGCTCGACAACCTCGATCGCATAGTCAAACGCGACGCGCCCCGTGTGCGGCCGCCGCGACGGCGTCAGGGTCCGTACCGTCAGCCGCACCCGCACCGTGTCGCCGACCACCACGGCGGCCGCGAACGTGATCGTCTGCCCGAGCATCGCCTGCCCCGTCCCGGCGAAGATGCCGAGGCGTTCCTGCAGGCCAGAGGCTATCGCGACGGCCAGCAGGCCCTGCGGTACCACCGTGCCGAACGGACTGTGCTCGCGCGCGAAGGCGCTGTCGACGTGGATCGGGTTGAAGTCCCCGGTGAACATCGACCAGAACGTGAGGTCGGTCTGGGTCACCGTGCGGCCCTGGGTGACGAACTCCTCGTCGACGGTGAAGTCCTCAAAAAACCGGGCCGCCGGCCCGACTGGCGTCTGCATCGCTCCAGCGTCGCCGGATCCCGGTGATCAAACAAGCGCTTGACCAAGAGAGTGCCCGCTGATAGGAACGAGACGGCCGCTTGTGTCCCCGCCGCCCAAGGAGACCTCCATGCCGCGCAGGCCCGTTCTTGCCGCCGCGACCGTCCTCACCGCCCTGCTCTTGTCCTCGGCCTGTAACGGCGGTGGCGGCACCCCCGTCGCCGAGTCAACCGTCGCGGGCAGCCCGTGCGGTGCCGGGGGCAAGTCCGACCCGGCCAACCGCGACGCGAAGCGCCCGGTCGCCCGGTGCGACAAGGGCCTGCCCGGCCCCCGCCCGCTGCCGCAGACGGTGAAGCTGCGCTTCGCCACCGCGGTCAAGGCCGAGTTCATCGCACCACTGCTGCTCGCCCAGAGCAAGGGCGAGTTCCAGAAGGAGAACCTCGACGTCGAGATCGTCGTGCTGCCGTTCGCCGACGCGGTACCGCAGGTGCTGTCCGGCAACCTCGACGGCACCACCGGCTCGCTCGAGGCCGGCTTCTTCAACGCCGTGAACAAGGACATCGACCTGACCTGGGTCGCCGGCAACTTCTACCCGCCCGACGCGGCCGACCCCACGAAGGCACAGACCGGCCTGTGGGCCCGCAAGAGCCTGTTCACCGACCCGGCCAAGCCCGACCTCGCCCAGCTCAAGGGCAAGAAGCTGGCCAGCAACGTCGGCTTCACCAGCTCCACGACGTACCCGATGGCCGAGGCCTTCAAGAGCAGCGGCATCTCGGTCAACGACGTCGAGATCGTCAAGATCCCCAGCGCCGACCAGGTGACCGCGCTGAAGAACGGCGCCGCCGACATGGCCTGGCTCGTCGACCCGTACTGGCTGCCGATCGCCAACGACAGCAACTACGTCCTCGTCGCCACCCAGCCGGCCGGCGAGCCGCTCGGCGGGTTCTTCTTCGGCCCGGCCCTCGCCAAGGAGAAGCGGGCAGCCGGCGTCGCGTTCGTGCGGGCCCTGGTGCGGACCATCAACACGTACCTCGCCGGCGACTACCAGAGCGACTCCGCCGCCGTGCAGGCCATCGCCGAGACGACCGGCGCCACCCCGGAGGCGATCAAGGGCACGCCGTCGCTGGTCTTCGACTGGGAGATCCGGGCCGGCACCACCCAGCGCGAGCAGGACTGGTTCCTCCAGCTCGGCCGGGTCGACTACAAGACGGCGATCGCCGAGACCGAGCTGGTCGACCGCTCGTTCTACACCGACGCGGTCGAGGGGCGCTGACCCATGCAGACCGGTTCCGCCGCCATCCTGGCCGAGGGCGTCCGGCGCGACTTCGGCGCCGTGTCCGGCCTCGGCCCGCTCGACCTCACGATCGACGACGGCGAGTTCGTCTGCATCGTCGGCCCCTCCGGCTGCGGCAAGTCCACGTTCCTGCGCATCGTCGCCGGGATCCTGCGGCCCACCGCCGGCGAGGTCACCATCGCCACCCGCGGCGACGGGAAGGTACCGCTGTCGATGGTCTTCCAGGACCACGGCATCTACCCGTGGAAGACCGTCGAGCAGAACGTCCGCTTCGCCCTGGAGGTCAACGGCTTCGGCCGGGCGGAGGCCCGCCGCCGCACCGACCACTGGCTCGGCCAGCTCGGCCTCGCCGAGTTCCGCCAGGCGTACCCCAGCACCCTCTCCGGCGGTATGCGCCAGCGGGTCGGCATCGCCCGGGCGTTCGCGCTCGACCCGGAGATCCTGCTCATGGACGAGCCGTTCGCGGCGCTCGACGCCCAGTTGCGCCAGGTGCTCCAGGAGGAGCTGCTCGGGCTGTGGCAGCGGGACCGGCGCACGGTGGTGTTCGTGACGCACAGCCTGGAGGAGGCGATCCTGCTCGGCGACCGGGTCGTGGTGATGAGCGCCCGGCCCGGCCGGGTCGTGCGCTCGGCCGAGGTGCCGTTCGAGCGGCCCCGGGCCGCCGCCGTGCGCGACTCGGCGGCGTTCGCCGACCTGAAGGCGCAGCTGTGGGACTGCCTGCGGCACGAGGTCGACGCCTACCTGGCGACCGTGACGGGAGGTACCGATGCCTAGTCAGACCCTCACGCGGGCCGAGACCCGCCGGATCCTGCGGTCGCCGGGGCGCCACGAGCTCGCCCCGGAGCGCTGGGTGCGCCTGCTGCGGCTGCGCGACCTGGCCCTCGGCGCCGGCGTGCCGCTGCTGCTCGCCGTGCTGTGGCAGGTCGCCTGCGACGCCGGCTGGATCGACCGGCGGCTCTACCCGTCGCCGGTCGACATCGTCCGCTCCGCCTGGGACATGTGGCAGCGCGACTCGCTGTGGCCGGACCTGCTGG
This sequence comes from Dactylosporangium sp. AC04546, assembly GCF_022095675.1. Classification (GTDB taxonomy): domain Bacteria; phylum Actinomycetota; class Actinomycetes; order Mycobacteriales; family Micromonosporaceae; genus Dactylosporangium. Next base: position 33,284 of record NZ_JAHYSG010000019.1, read on the forward strand.
CCAGCCTGCGCCGCACCGGGCTCGGCTACGTCATCGGGTCGGCCGTCGGCGCGCTCTTCGGGGTGGCGATGGGGCTGTGGCGGCCGATCCGCGCGGCGCTCGACCCGCTGCTCAACGCGCTGTACACGGTACCGAAGCTGGCCCTGCTGCCGGTGTTCCTCACCGTCTTCGGCTTCGGCGAGCTGCCGGTCGTGGCCCTGATCGCGGTCACCGTCTTCTTCTTCATCTGGATCTCCACGATGTCGGCCATGCTCGCGGTGCCGGCGGGCTACCGCGAGGCCGGCGTCACGCTCAACCTGTCGACCTGGCAGATGTTCCGGCACGTGATGCTGCCGGCCGCGCTGCCGGAGATCTTCGTGGGCCTGCGGATCGCGGCCGGCGTGTCGGTGCTCATCCTGGTCGGCGTCGAGTTCGTCCTCGGCGGCAACGGCCTGGGCCACGTCATCGAGCAGGGCCGCACGACGCTCGTGCTCGGCCAGACGTACGTCGGCATCGTCGTGGTCGCCCTCGTCGGCCTGGTGTTCTCGATGGTGGTCCAGGTCATCGGCCGGCTGCTGATGCCCTGGAACCGCTCCGGCTCGGTCATCCGGCAGCTGTGATGACGCCCCCGGCCCCCGTCGTCAGCGACCTCGCCGCGCCCTACTGGGCGGCGGCGCAGGAGCGCAGGCTCGTGCTCCAGCGCTGCGAGCGCTGCGACCGCTGGCACCATTTCCCCATCGACCGCTGTTCCGCCTGCGGTCTGTCCGACTCGCTCGGCTGGCGGGAGGTGAGCGGCGCCGGCACGGTCTACACGTTCAGCGTCGTGCACGGCCGGGCCGCCGCACCCGGCTTCACCGAGGCCACCCCGTACGTCATCGCCTGGGTCGACCTCGAGGAGGGCGCCCGCGCGTTCGGCAACGTCGTGGGCTGCGACCCGTCGTCGGTCCACATCGGCATGCCGGTCCGCGTCGTCTTCGAGGAGCGCGAGGACTTCGGGCTCGTTCCGAACTTTGGAGTCGTCGCATGAGTTTCCTTCGTCCCAACGGCATCGCCGTCGTCGGCGCCTCGGAGGGTTCGGTCTGGACCCGGTCGCTGCTGCACAACCTCGACACCGTCGGCGGCGGCCCGGTCCACCTGGTCAACCCGAAGGGCGGTCAGCAGTTCGGCCGCCCGGTGGCCCGCAGCCTGACCGAGCTGTCCGGCCGGTCCGACGTCGACACGGCGTTCGTGGTGCTCAACGCCCACCGGGTGCTGCCGGCGCTGCGCGAGGCGACCGAGATCGGCGTGCGCAACGCGGTCGTGCTCGCCTCCGGGTTCGCCGAGGCGGGCACCGACGGGCAGCAGCGGCAGGCCGAGCTCGCCGCGCTGGCCGCGGAGACCGGCCTGCGCGTGCTCGGCCCCAACAGCCTCGGCCTGCTCAACCTGTGCGACGGCGTCGGGATGCTCGCCTCCGGGCTGGAGCTGCCGGCGGCGGGCGCGGTCGCGGTGGTGAGCCAGAGCGGCGGGCTGTCGCGTGCGGTACTGCGGCTGGCCAACGCCCACGGGGTGGGCATCAGCCACGTGGTCACCACCGGCAACGAGAGCGTCGTCGACTGCGCCGACGTCATCGACGCGCTGCTCGACGACGGCCGCAGCCGGTCCATCGCCGTGTTCGCCGAGTCGGTGCGCCGGCCCCGGGCGTTCCTCGACGCCGCCACCCGCGCGCTGGCCGCCGGCGTGCCCGTCGTGCTGCTCAAGGTCGGGCGCACCGACGCCGGCCAGCGGGTGAGCGCCGCCCACACCGGCGGGCTGGCCAACGACCACGCGATCCTCGCCGGGCTGCTGCGCCAGCACGGGGTCGTCGAGGTCGACTCGCTCGAGGACCTCGTCATCGTCGCCGGGCTGCTCGCCCGGACCGGCCGGCTGCCCGGCCCCCGCGTGGCGGTGCTCTCCCCCTCCGGCGGCCGCTGCACGCTCATCGCCGACGAGGCGCACGCCGCCGGGCTCGACCTGCCGGCACTGCGGCCGGCGACCCGCGCGCGGATCGACGAGGTGCTCCAGACCGAGGTGGCCGTCTCGAACCCGCTCGACGTCACCGGCGCGTTCGTCACCGACCCGACCGTGTTCCGGCGGCTGCTCGACGCCCTGGCCGATGACGGCGGGCTCGACCTCGTCGTGGTCGCGCTGGACCTGCCCGACCCGGGCACTCCGGCGGCGCGGGTGCTGGAGCGGCTCTTCGCGGACCTGCGCGAGGTGTCATCGTCGGGGCCGCTGCCGGTACTGCTGCTGGAGACGACGTATGCCGAGCTGACGCCCGGCCGTGAGCTGCTGCAGCGCGAGCTCGGCATCGAGTGGAGCCTGCCGGGCGTCCACCACGGCCTGCACGCGCTGGCGCGGGCCCTGTGGTGGTCGCAGGCGGCGGTTCCCCCGGCTCCGGAGGCGTCGCCCGTCGTCCCCCTTCCCGACACGATGTCCGAACACGTCGCCCGCGAGGTGCTGGGCCGCTTCGGCGTGCCGCTCGTTCCCGCGGTCCTGGCGTCGACCGCCGACGACGCGGTGGCCGCCGCGTTCCGCGTCGGCTTCCCGGTCGCGGTCAAGATGAGCAGTCCCGGGCTCGCGCACAAGTCGGACGTGGGCGGGGTCGTCCTCGACGTCCGCGATCCCGCGGCCGTGGCGGCCGCGTTCGCGCGGGTCGCCGGCGTCGACGGCGTCCTGGTCTCCCCCATGCGGACCGGAGGCGTCGAGCTGATCGTGGGGGTGCTCGACCATCCGCAGTGGGGTCCGCTGCTCGCGGTCGGCCTGGGCGGTGTGCTGGCCGAGGCGCTGCGCGACACCGCGTGGCGGGGCCTGCCGGTGTCCGACGACGAGATCGGCCGCATGCTCGGCGAGCTTCGCGGCGGCGCGCTGCTCGACGGCGTGCGCGGGATACCGCCCGCCGACCGGGAGCGGCTGGTCGCCGCGATCGCCGCGATGGCCCGGGCCGGCGGCGGGCTGCGCGGGCAGTACCAGGCCCTGGAGGTCAACCCGCTCTACGTCCGCGGCGACGTCGTCGAGGCGCTCGACGCGCTCATCGTGCGGGACGCGGCATGACCCGGGCGGCCATCGCCGGCATCGGGGCGACGCCGCTGTACCGCGCCTCCGGCCGGACGGTGCTGGACATGGCCCTCGACGCGGTCCGCGCCGCCGTCGCCGACGCCGGCCTCGAGGTGCCCGAGGTGGACGGCGTACTGACGTACGGGCTGAACGACACCATCGCGGTGCAGTACCTCATCGAGGGCCTGGGCCTGCCGAGCGTCCGCTGGCACAACGACATCGCCGGCGGCGGCTCGCAGAGCGCGTCGATCCTCGGCGACGCGGCCCGCGCCATCGAGGCCGGCGCCGCCCGCACGGTCGTGGTGTTCCGCTCGCTCAACGGGCGCACCGGCAAGCGCCTCGGGCAGAGCGCGCTGCGGGTCGGCGCCGGCGCCGAGGAGGAGTTCGTCGCGCCGTACGGCATGCGGGGCCCGGTCCACCTGTTCGCGATGGTGGCGCGCCGCTTCCTCTACGAGCGCGGGCTGGACGAGCAGGACACGGCGGCGGTGGTACTGCGGTCACGCGCGAACGCGGCCCTGAACGAACGCGCGACACGGCGCGACCCGATGACGCTCGACGAGTACCTGGCGAGCCCGCTCATCGCGTCCCCGCTGCGGCTGGTCGACTGCTGCCAGGAGAACGACGGCGCCGCCGCGCTCGTCGTGACGTCCGTCGACCGCGCCCGCACCGGCGGCCACGCCCCGGTGCTGATCCGCGCGGCCGAACGGGCCGGCGGCCCGGGCTCGTCGAACATCGCCCGCGCCGAGGACGGCGCCCGCCTCTTCTCGCACTACGTGGCGCCGCTGGTGTACTCGGCGGCCGGCCTCGGACCGTCCGATGTGGACGTCTCGCTGCTCTACGACGCGTACGCGCCCCTCCAGCTCCAGCAGATGGAGGACTTCGGCCTGTGCGCCCCGGGGAAGTCAGGCGAGCTGGTGCGCTCGGGCGAGACGGCCCCGACGGGCGCGGTACCGGTGAACCCGCACGGCGGCCTGCTGTCGGAGGGCTCCCTGCACGGCTTCAACAACGTCCTGGAGGCGGTGCGCCAGCTGCGCGGCGAGGCACCGGCGAACCAGGTCCCGGGTGCGCGCACGGCGCTCGTCGCGGGGTTCGGCGGCAGCTACGGCAGCGCCGCCGTCCTGCAGACCGCGTAGTTCTCTCAGCCGCGCAGGCCGTCCAGCAGCAGGGCCTGGAACTGCCCGGCGAGCTCCGTCGCCGGGCGGGACCAGCGGGCGGCGGCGCAGACGCCGTCGCGGACGAAGCGGTACGTCAGACGCTCGTCGATGTCGGGGCGCAGCTCGCCGCTCGTCTTGCCGCGCTCGATCACCGCCGACCAGATGTGCTCGATCTCGGCCTCGCGCTCGACCAGGTGGGCGAACCGGGGCAGCCGGGCCAGGTGGTGGCGCTCGCTGTGCAGGACCAGGCCGGCGGCGCGGTGCCGGTCCAGGGCGGCGAAGGCGGCCGCGACCAGGCGGGCCAGCATCGACTGGGCGTCGCCGCCCTCCGCGACGGCACCGCGGTACACGAGGATCAGCTCATCGAGGTAGCTCGACAGCATCTCGTCGATGAGCGTCTCTTTGGAGTCGAAGTAGTGGTACAGGCTGCCGGAGAGCACGCCCGACGCGTCGGCGATGTCGCGCACGGTCGTGGCCCGGTACCCGCGCTCGGCGAAGAGGTCGCGGGCCACCGCCAGCACGGCCTCACGGCGTGCGTGGTAGGTCGCCTTCTCGCGGTTGCGCATCTCACGACATCGTCATGCCACCGCTGGCACTGAAGACCTGCCCCGTGAGATAGCCCGCGCGCGGCGTGCACAGGAAGGCGACCAGGCCGGACACGTCCTCGGGGTCGCCGATGCGCCGCTGCGGTACCAGCCGGACCATCGTCTCCAGCAGGGCCGGCTTCTCCTTCGCCACCGAGCGCAGCAGCGGGGTGTCGACCATGCCCGGGCATACGACGTTGGAGGTCACGCCGAACCGGGCGGTCTCCCGCGCGAGGGACTTGGCCAGGCCGAGCAGGCCGGCCTTGACGCTGGAGTACACCACCTCGCCGCCGGCGCCGACCCGGGCGCTGTCGGACGAGATGAACACCGCGCGGCCCCAGTTGCGCTCCACCATGGCCGGCACGAGCAGGCGGCTGAGCAGCATCGGGCCGCGCAGGTTGATCCGCCAGAGGCGGTCCCACTGGCTGTGGTCGCTCTCGGCGAACCGCTCGACCTTCGTCACGCCGCCGTTGTTGACGAGGATGTCGACCGGACCGACCTCGCCGACGCAGCGTTCGATCGACGCGGCGTCGTCGAGGTCGACCCCCACCGCGGTCGCGTCCGGCAGCCCGGCCGCGAGCTCCTTGGCGCGGTCGACGTCGATGTCGGCGACGACCACGCGCGCGCCGCACTCGGCCAGGTCACGGCAGATGGCCGCGCCGATCCCCCCGGCGCCTCCGGTGACGAGCGCCGTCCGGCCGGCAAGTGACAACCCATGCATGGGCTTATCTTAGGTACGAACCAAACGCTTGTTCAAGAGTGAAGGTCATCTCAGCCCGTTTCACACCTCCGGCCTTGAACGGGTCGTCAGCACGTCGAACGTCGCCTCGCGGGCGTCAGCCGTCGGTGCCGTAGCGGGCGGCGATCGTCGCGAACGCCTCCTTCGGGTCCCACGGCAGGTCCGGGTACGTCGTGCCCATGCGGTCCTCGTAGACCTTCACGATGCCCAGGCTGGCCAGGTCGAGGTCGTCGCGTGGGTCGCCGTCCGGGCGGTGCGGGAGGTTGTGCAGCGCGAACAGGTGGACGAAGGCGCTGTCCACGCCCTCCTCGGCGAAGATGTCCAGCAGCTCGCCGAGGTACGCGGCCTGGCCGGCCTCGTCGCGTTCGTACACGCCCTTCAGGCGGTCGCCGTCCAGGATCTCCATGCTTCTGGGCGCCACGTCTGCGGCGCCGCGCCAGGTTGCCGTGCCGAAACCCGTGATGGCCAGCGGCTTGGGCTGGTCGGCCAGGGTGCGGACGCCTTCGCGGAAGCGGTCGGCGACCTCGGCCGAGCGGATCAGCTCGTACGTCACGATGTCGAAGGGGTCCCAGTCGACGCCTTCGAACTGGATCGCCGCGTACGTCACCCGGCCGCCGAAGCGTTGCCGGATCGCGGGCACGGCGGTACCGAAGAAGTCATTGAGGCGGGTGCGGACGGCGGCGATGCGGTCCCGGTCGGCGAACAGGCCGGCGAGGCGGTCCTCGATGCGGTCGCCCGGGATGAACCCGCGGTTCATGAGGCTCAGCTCGACGCCGGCGACGAGGAGGACCTCGGCGCCTGCCGAGCGCAGCCGCTCGGCCCGCTCGGCGCAGTCGACGAACAGCGCGTGGAGCTCGTCCGGGGTGCGGTCGAGCGGGTACGGCGCGAACCACACCTCCAGGCCGAGTGCGGCGGCGGTCCGGCCGGCCGACTCGAGCCGCGCCGGGTCGCCGCCGACCAGCATGACGGCGGTGCAGTGCAGGTCGTCGCGGATGATGGTCAGCTCGCGCCGGACCACGTCGGGGTCGAGGCGCTCGATCGAGTTCCGGCCGTCCTGGATGAAGCCGGTGTCGTAGGTCATGCCCTTGGCTCGCATGGACGCCACGGTACCGCTAAAACTTGCGCGCACGCAATTTTGCGCGACAGAAAGAAGGTGTGACAATCAAGGCGTGTCACTCAGGGAGCGCAAGAAGCAGGCCACCCGGGAGGCGCTGCGCTCGGCGGCGCTCAGGCTCGCGCTGGAGCGCGGACCCGAGAACGTCCGCGTCGACGACATCGCCGAGGCGGCCGGGGTGTCGCCGCGGACGTACAACAACTACTTCTCCAGCCGCGAGGAGGCGATCGTCGCCGGCGTGACCGCGGAGCGCCTGTTCGCGGCGGACCGCCCGCTGATCGACGCCGTGGTGGCGCACTACACCGAGCCGCCGCCCGAGGCGCTCATGCTGCTCACGAGCAGCCCGGCCCTGCGCGCCTGCTACGCCGACAGCACCACCGCGATCGAGGGCCCGCTCGCCGACGCCATCGTCGCCCGCGCCCCGGACGCCGACCGGCTGGCCGCCGAGGCCCTCGCCGCCGCCGTGGGAGCCGCGGCGAAGGTGGCGATCCGGCACTGGCTGCAGGCCGCGACCGAGCCGCTGCCGGGCCTCGTGGTGCCGGCCGGATCACTGCCCGACCTCCTGCGCGCGGCCCTCGACCCACTGCGACCGGCCCTCGGCGCGGTGCTCACCTAGCGCGCTGGAAGCGCCAGGTCGACAGGGGCACGAAGACGGCAAGGATGGCGATCGTCCAGGCCAGGGTCGCCACGAGCGGGTGCTGCAGCGGCCACGCCTGATGCGCCGCGACCGTCGGGTTGCCGAACAGCTCGCGGCTGGCGGCGACCAGGGCGCTGATCGGGTTCCAGTCGGCGAGCACGCGCAGCCAGGCCGGCATGCCCTCGGTGGGGACGAAGCTGTTCGACAGGATCGAGATCGGGAACACGATCGGCACCAGGGCGTCGGCCGTCTCGGGCGTCACGAACAGGCCGGCCGCCACGCCGATCCAGCTCACCGCGAAGCGCACCAGCAGGATCAGCGCGAAGCCGGCCAGGGTCGGGCCCATACCGTGGTGGACGCGCCAGCCCGCCAGCAGCCCGATGCCGGCCATGATGACCACGCCGACGGCGGCGATCACCAGATCGGCGAGGGTGCGGCCGAACGGGATCGCCGAGCGGGCCATCGGCATCGAGCGGAACCGGTCCATCACGCCCTGGGCCACGTCCCTGGAGATGGCCAGGGCGCTGGTCATCACGCCGGTGATGGCGGTCATGGCGAACAGGCCCGGCATCAGGTACTCGCGGTAGTTGCCGCCGCCCGGCACCGCGATCGCGCTGCCGAAGACGTAGCCGAACAGCACCACCATGACGGCCGGGAACACCAGCGCGCCGACCAGCTCGCCCGGCTGGTGGCGCAGCTGGCTGAACTCGCGCCCGGCGATCGTCCACGCGTCGCGGATCATGTCGTGTGGCCCGTCAGCCGCAGGAACACATCGTCGAGCGTCGGCCGGCGCAGCGCGATGTCCTCGGTGACGATCCCGGCCGCGTCGAGGGCCCGGACCGCGGCCGCGATCAGGTCACCGCCGGCGCCGTCGACCGCCGCGCTGATGCGCCGTGCTCCCGGTACGACATGGGGATCCGCATCGACGGCGTGCCGGAGCGCGTCGACGGCCGCGCCCAGCCGCGACGGGTCCTCGACCACGATCTCGACCCGCGTGCCGCCCACGCTGCCTTTCAGTTCCCCGGGTGTACCGCTGGCGATGAGCCGGCCCCGGTCGATCACGCCGATCCGGTCGGCCAGCTGGTCGGCTTCGTCGAGGTACTGCGTCGTCAGCAGCACGGTCGTACCCTCGCGCACGAGGCCGCGGATGGCGTCCCAGACCTGGCTGCGGCTGCGCGGGTCGAGGCCGGTCGTGGGCTCGTCGAGGAAGAGCACGGCCGGGTCGACGAGCAGGCTGGCGGCGATGTCGAGGCGGCGCCGCATGCCGCCGGAGTACATGCTCACGACCCGGTCGCCGGCCTCCGCGAGACCGAAGCGCTCCAGGAGCGCGTCCGCCTTCTCCTTCGCCTGCCTGCGGGGCAGGTGGTAGAGCCGCCCGAACAGCCGCAGGTTCTCCCGGCCCGTGAGCTTCTCGTCGACGGCGGCGAACTGTCCGGTGAGGCCGATGCGGTACCGCACCGCGTTCGCTTCGCGGACCACGTCGCGCCCGGCGACGCGGGCGGCGCCGGAGTCGGGCCGCAGCAGCGTGGCGAGGATGCGCACGAGCGTGGTCTTGCCGGCCCCGTTCGGCCCGAGCAGCCCGTACACCGTGCCGGTCGGGACGTCGAGGTCGACCCCGTCCAGCGCGGTCGTCGTGCTGTACCGCTTCCGGATGTCGCGCGCCTCGATCATAGTTGCGTACGGTGTACCCGTCATGGGTACACCGTACGCGTCCGCGTAGAGTGTGACAATGAGCAAGCCGGTGATCTGGGCCCGCCTGTCGGCCACCGCCCGCACCCGCCCCCGAGGCCTCGACCTGACGGCGATCACCCGCGCCGCGATCGCGATCGCCGACGAGGAGGGCCTGGACGCGGTCTCGATGCGAAAGATCGCGAACCGCATCGACAGCGGCACGATGTCGCTCTACCGCCACGTCAACGGCAAGGAGGACCTGGTCGAGCTGATGTACGACAGCGTCCTGGGCGAGCTGCTGCACGACCTGGACCTGTCGCCGGCCGGCGACTGGCGCGCCGACCTGGCCCGCCTGGCCCGGGCGAACCGGGCCCTGCACCACCGCCATCCCTGGGTGGGCGACCTGGGCAGCCGCCCGAGCCTGGGCCCGAACGCGCTGCGGGTGATGGAGGTGGCGATGGCCTGCGTCGACGGCCAGGGCCTGACGATCGACCAGATGATGGACCGCGTCTCGACGACGCTGCAGTTCACGCAGGGCTTCGTGCGGGCGGAACTGGCCGAGTCGGAGGCCCAGCGCCGCACGGGCCTGGACGAGGCGGCCTGGCGCGAGACGATCGCGCCGTACCTGGCCCAGGTCCTGTTGGAGGGTCGCCACCCGTACATGGCCCGCATCATCGAGGAGGCGGACGACCACCCGAACCCAGACGAGGTCTTCGACCGCCGCCTGGCCATGGTGCTGGACGGCCTGGAGTCAGCACTACCGACCACCTGACCCGCCTGCGGCCGCTCGTCCGCCACGGTCCCGAGCCATGCCGACGGATAGGGTGCTCCACGTGGACACCACATCGCAGTGGACCTGCGCCTACTGCTGGACTCTGGTGGATCCAACGAAGCGCGGCGAGGGCGTGTTCGTCGAGGTGCACAACGGCGGCAAGGCCGGGCAGACCATGGCGGCGCACCGGCAGTGCTTCGTGAAGCGGCTGAGCCCGCAGCTGACGCTCGGGCCGCTCCTCGAGACGCCGGAGTGACCCGCCGCCAAGGTCACACCTCGAAGCCGGCGCGGGTGCCGACATCACCGGCTGTATCGACGGACCCAAACGGCTAGTCGAATCGGTCAGCGAGCCTCGTCAGCTTCGTGACGTACGCCGGCCAGTCATAGTCGTGGGGGATGTTGGTGTTCCCCCGCTGCCAGCCGATCGCTCCGTCGTGCTGCTCGCGCATGATGTCGGCGTGACCGGCGTGACGGGCGAGGTCGCAGGTCACGTGGATGATGATCCGGTGCAGCGTCACGTCCTGTCCGCCTGGGCGCCACCACGGCACCTGCCCCGGCGCGTCGAGGGGCAGCTGTTCGATCGTCTGGTCCGCGAACACCCCCACACGGCGATACAGGTCGATGAGCCCGTCCTTCGTCTCGCCCTCCCGCGCATACCAGTCTGCCTGCGGGTCCTCCTCAAACGCCTGCATGGGGACCAAGTCCTCAGGCGTCGGGAACTCGCGCCCGAATGTGGGCCCGAAGTAACCGGCTTCGACGTTGAGGCAGTGCTTGAGAACGCCCAGCAGGTTGTTGCCGGTCGCGGTGCGGGGCAGCCTGGCCTCACGTTCACTCAGCCCGTCGAGCTTCCAGATCAGGTCCTCGCGAGTCGCCTGGAGGTAATGGTGCAGCGCAGCCTTGGGGTCGCCCAGATCAGCCATGCCCACCAGTCTTCCTGGTGCTCGTTGCGGCTCATCGCAACGGGGGCCAAGGCAAGGGATCGATGAGGGGTACTGTGTTCGCCGGAGACCGTTCGAAGCCGTGGAGCGCGCCATCAGAACCAGAGACCAGTGGATCATCGCGGCCGTAGCCGTTGTGGTCATCGCCCTCGCCGGCGGGGGCTATTGGTACTTCTCGTACCGACCCGCCGCGCAGCGCAACGCCGCCGCATACGCCGCCCTCGATAGGATCACCCTGCCGGAGGGATGGCGGGTGACAGACACGCTGGAGGACAAGAATCCGTCCGGCAAGCCGCTCTGGACGCGCTTCTACATCGCGCCGAGCATGCCGGGGCCGGCGGCGCTCAGTGCCCTCTCCGAGCGGTTCCAGCAGGTCGGCGCTCTGCCCGGGCAGAATCTCTGCGGCGGGGCCCCGAACTGCGTCAGCCTGGTCTACCCGCCGAAGTACCGGATGACCGTCGGCGCCGATGACCGGAACATCGCCCATGAGAGCACCTGCCCGGAGGTGCCCTCGTGCACCCAGCTGATGCTCAGCATGGAGGAATGGCAACCGGGCGACCCCGACTGAGAGGACCGTTCAACGCATATCTGCGCTGGCGACGGCAGCCGGGACGCGCAAGCCACGGGCTTACGTGACGGGCGCGCGGCCGGCTTCGTCGAGGAGGACCTGCAACCGATCGCGGCAGCGAAGCAGGAGTCCGGCGATCTCGTCGAACGTAGCCGCGTTGACGGCGCCGTTCTCGAACCACATTGCCCGCACGGCGGTCCGGCTCTGCGCAAGGTACGTTGCCGCAGCTTCGACCAACCCGATGAACTCGTCTCTCGTGTCCGGCGACGCGAACCGAGCCGCGGCGCGCGCAGCTCGTAACGGTTCTCCGGGAGCGGCGAAGACGGCCGCCGGATCACCGCCGGCCTGATCAGTACCGATCCAAGCGAGCACGTACTCCAGTTCGGTAGCGGCCAACGTCAGCCTGCCGACCGCCCGGACCGTCTCATCGCTGACCCGCCGCATCGGCCAACCGTATCGGAGACACGAACTGTGGCCGAAGCGGCCGCGGCGTGTGCATTGAGGTCGCGTGACGCCGGGCCGGGAGGCGATCATGTGACCATGCCGAAGCTGGCCTGCCGCTGCGGGTACATCCACAACCTGTCACCGATTCCCGACGACGGATTCCAGGTCCTTCCCGATTGGGCGACCGACAAGCTGCTGTACGCGGACGCGACGACGGAGGAGTGGGAGGCCAGGCAGTTGCGCGAGGCGGCGCTGAGCCGCCTGTACTCCTGCCCCAACTGCGAAGCGATCATGTGGGACAAGGCCGGCGACGGGCACTTCCGCACGTTCGTGCCGTGCGAGCGGATGATCCGGATCTTCGCTGACCTGGCCGACCGCGACGAGCTCGGCGGCATCCGGCTCCGCCATCCGCGGACGATGGCTGACGTCGAGCGGCAGCACCTGCTGCTGCGCCACGGCGGGTACGTCGTCGTCCACGATGGACACGACGAGGTGTACACGTGCCTCAACGAACCGCGAGACGAGAACGGCGAGCCAGTCGACGGCACGTGGATCGCCCACCCACTCGACGACAGCGACGTCGCCCGGATCCGCGCCTGGGACCGCTGAAGCCCACCTCGGTCGAGATGTGCGGGCGCCAGGTCGGTGCCACGCCATAGACTCGTGCCGTGAGTGTCAAGCGGATCAAGCCCAACATTCGATCGGATCGCTTGGACGAGAGTCGGGCCTTCTATACGAATGTGGTCGGGCTGCAGGAGCAGCCCGGTCTCGACTGGATCTTGTTTTTCGGGACCGACCGTCGTGAGGTGCAACTCAGTGTCATGAGCCTGGACGTCAAGGCCGGCGTTCACCCCGACATCTCCATCGAGGTCGACGACGTCGACGCGGTTTTCGACCGGGCCGTCGAGGCTGGAGCCGAGATCGTCTATCCCCTCACGGATGAGGAGTGGGGTCTCCGGCGATTCTTCGTGCGAGACCCGAACGGCACGGTCATCAACGTGACCCAGCACGCGTGACACCACCGCGATGAAGGATCGCGTCGGCCGGTCGATGATCGGTCAGAGCGCGGCGACCAGGCGGAACCTCTGCAGAACGACGGGCGTGTCGTCGTTCACCGTGAAGTCCGGGATGCGCAACCAACTCCGGTAGTCCGGTCCGTGCCAGAACCGCTCGTGCCCGGCTCGCCACGCCGCGACCGAGTCGTCCCCCTCACCTTCGTCGCGGGCGTGCTCGACGTCGACGTCGCCCAGCCGGCTGATCCGGACCTCGGTCAGCTCGATCACCGCGACCCGGCGGCCGGCAGAGTCGATCACCGCCGCCCGGGCGCCCACGATCGGGAGCGGCTCTTCTTCGAGCTCATAGTCCTGGAGCAGGGCGGTGGTGGACGTCTTCGTTCCGTCGAGCACGGCGGCGACCAGCTGGTCGCGCAGCGGACCGGGAAAGGCGAACTCGAACACAGGCAGGTCGGCGGACATCGGGCCAGGTTAGCCGTGGAGAGCTCTCGATGCCGACCCAGTCGCGTCACACGTTTTTCGGCGGCCACGGGGTCTTGTTGTCCCGGCCGTTCCAGGTGCAGCCCATCACGATGGGTTCATCGAGCCGTACCTTGCTGCCGGCCGGGTGCTCCTGATGCGCCACGGTCCAGACCGTCGCCCGGTCGATGTACCTGATCTCGGGGTCCAGCGACACCGCGACGACGTTGTCGTACCCCAGACGTTCCAGCCGGACCAGCGCCGACTGACAGTTCATGCCCACCAGCTGCGGCAGCTGGCCGATCGCATACGCGCCGGGCCTCATCGCCGTGCCGCCGAGTGACGAGCTCTCGGTTTCCGTCGCGCCGGCCGCGGTGTTGCCCCCAGGCGTGGACGAGTAGCGGATGCTGATCACGAACAACCAGGCGAGCACGATCGTCAGGACGACCGCGGCCGGGACGAGTATCGCCGCACCCTGCTTGGTGCTGACGGCCCGCTTCGGCGGCCCGGTTGCCGGGCCGGCCAGCGCAGGAGATCGACGGCGGCGGTGGGCAGGGCGATGGCGATGCAGCCCGCGGTGGCGAGACATGGATGACCCCGTACGTTCGGTACCAGCACGTTGGCCTGCTCATACGTCACGACAGGCTGCGACAGCACGGCAGCGCCGCGATGGCCCTGCCGTCAACACTGACCGTAGCGCGACGGGCCAGGCCGCACGCCGACATCGACACAGTCCGACCACTGGCGGGTCAGCGGGGTAGCGGGCCGGCGCCGAGTCCTTTGACGCTGGCGCGCAGTGTGTCGTGCCGACCGGACGCGTCCGGTACCTCGGTGACCAGGCACAGCTCGTTCTCACGTGACAGCCGGCTGACGCCGAGGTCGGTGCGCTGCTGAAGATCGGGAACGCCGAGGTACGCGGCGGCGGCCTGCCGGCAGGCCGTTTCCGTGTCGTCGCCGGGCGGGACGACGCCGACGAACTCCGCGGCGTGGCTCTGCGTGCAGTCGCCGTACAGGAACTCCTCGTCCTCGCCGGTGACGAGGCAGGTGATGGCCAGCGGCCGCTCGCCTCGCATGCCGTCCTTCAGACTGCTGACGCTGCCGATCGGGCGCTGGTCGGTGCCGGATGTCTCCGCGAGCGCGCAGAGCAGTTCGCCGCGCATCCGGTCGGTGCTGCGCAGGAGCGCGTAGACGGCGCGGGACTGCTCCCAGGGCCCGCCGAGGAACGACTCCGCCTCCTGCCGGCAGCGCTCCTCCGCGCCGGTCTCGGCGAGGACGGCGATCGCCTCGAAATCGTGTGGCCGGGCGCAGTCGACCGCCTGCACCGCGCCCGAATCGGGCATCAGCTCGGCGACGACGGGCGCCGTGTAGCAGCCGAGGGCGTTGCCGCTCGAGGCATCCCGCCACCACAGAAACACCGAACCGCCGGCCGCCAGCACCAGCACCGCCACGAGGATCTTCGTCCGCACGGCGCGGGACCGTACCGGCCCGAGCTGTCAAGATCAAGCGACTTCGAGCCCGTTACCGGCGGCGATGACAGCACACCTGATCAGGGGGCCAGCCTGTTGTTCAGCTGCCCTTCCGTAAGGACGCATCGCGCAGCATCGGCACAAGACCTTCACTCTTCTGCCGCGGTGCCACTCCGCCCGGCGGGAGGCCATCGTCTCTCGGGGCTCACGCCGTGAGGCGGTCGGCGAGCCAGGCCAGCGCCAGCGGGTAGCGGTACTCGATGCCGCCGTGGCCGGCCGGGAAGAGCTCGAAGTGGACCAGGTCCGACGGCACGCCGGCCGCGTGCACCGCGTCGCGGAAGGCCGCCGCGCCGAAGTCGAGGTAGTACTCGTCGCGGTTGCCGGCGTCGATCCAGATCGCCCGCATCGAGCGGAGCGCCCCTTGGTACCCCGGAAGCGACGCCATGACGACGGGGTCCCGGGACAGCCAGCGCTCCCACACCGCGGGGATCACCGCGCCGTTCGCGTCGAACGGCAGGTGGACCGTGCCGTCCTCGTCGGCGGAGTACGCGGCCGTGTAGCCGTACATCTCCAGCAGCTCGATGTCGTCGCTCGACGGCGGCAGCGTCCGCGCGCGGAACGCGGTGAGGAAGGCGTCGTACGAGCCGCCGTGCTGGTCGCGCAGCTTGCGGGCCACGGCCGGGAACACGGCGCGGTAGCACACGTCGAACAGGGCGTCGCCGGCGTGGGTGGCGAAGGCGCCGAAGAGGTCCGGGCGCAGCATCGCCGTCACCATCGCGCCGTAGCCGCCGCTCGACTTGCCGCTGACGGCGCGGTGGTCGCGGTCGGCCAGCGTGCGGTAGCGGGCGTCGACCCACGGCACAACCTCGTCGCAGAGGTAGGTGTGGTACCGGCCGGTCGCCGGCGAGTCGAGGAACTGGCTGCCGCCGTACGCCGTCCAGGCGTCGACGTACACGACGATCATCGGCCGGGCCTCGCCGCGGGCGAAGGCGGCGTCGGCCAGCTCCGGGAACGGCTGGCGGAACGGGGACCGGTTCCACCACATCCCTAGGTGGCCGGTGTACCCCTGCAGCACGAACACGGCCGGGTACCGCCGCGAAGGCTCGTCGTCGTACCCGGGCGGCAGCTGCACGAACACCGGCCGCTCGTGCGGGTCGCCGAGCGGGTTGCCCCGCAGGACGCCGCTGTCGACGACGTGGTGCTCGACGCGGCCGGCGAGCTCGGCGGACCAGGGCAGCATGCGGCCAGCCTACGGCCCGGCCACAAGATGGCTCTAGCGGAAATAGGTTTGCTGTGGAAACCTATTGGCATGACCACTGATTCGGTGCCCGCCGGCGGCGACCCCCGCCGCCTGCTGTCGGAGGTGCGCGGCCTCGCCCGCCGGGTGCGGGTCGACCAGCGGGTGACCTGGTTCGCGCTGCTGGTGCTGGCCGCGGCGACGTTCATCGGGATCCCGTTCGACTGGCGCTTCGTCGTCCTGCGCTGCGTGGAGAACGCCGACACCCACATGTGCGAGTTCTACCGGCAAGGGGTGCTGTACTACTGGCCGGCAGCGCTGCTGCTGGCGTACGCGGCGATCGCCGTCTGCTACATCCGCGTCGCCCGGTCACGGGGGTTGGGCGCCCGGGTGCTGCCGTACGCGATCACCGGCATCGCGCTGACCGTGCTGTTCACGGCCGCGTGGGTGGCGGCGCGCCTGTACTTCCCGGACCACCCGCAGCACTTCCCGGAGTGGGTGATGGTGCTGGACCGGCTGATCGCACCGTGGGGCACGATCGGGGTGGCGCTGCTGGTGCTGGCCCGGCTGGAGCGCAACCTCGGCCTGCTGCTGTTCACCCTCGGATACCTGGCGGTGGTGCTGGTGCCGATCGACTTCGGCTGGCACTGGGTCGCCCAGGACCGCACGCAGTTCCTGCCGCAGCAGTTCATCAACGGCGCCGTGCTGCTGCTTGGCGCGATCGGCTTCGCGCTGGCCGGGCGGCGACGGCGATGAGCGCCGAGGACGGGACCCCGGAGCACCCGGCCAACGGGCTGGACGAGGTGGTGCACCAGCGGGTGCGGCTGGGGATCCTCACCATCGCGCACGAGGCCCGCCGGGCGGAGTTCGGCTACCTGCGCACGCAGCTGGACCTGACCGCCGGGAACCTCTCCAAGCACCTGAGCGTGCTGGAGGCGGCCGGGTTGATCGAGGTCGAGAAGGGCTACGCCGGCAAGCGCGGCCGGACCTGGATCACCCTCACCGCCGCCGGCGGCACCGCGCTCTCCGAGGAGATCGCCCGGCTCAAGCTGCTCATCGCCCGCGTCGAGACCACCGACACCTGAAAGGACCGCTGACGAACGCGTTCGTCAGCGCCTGCACGGCGTGAGCTCCAGGTGCGTGGTCACTGGAGGCTCCGCATGCCGGCGACGATGAGGTCGACGCCGGCCAGGAACTGCGCGCGGTCATCGTGGTCGCGCAGCTGGCCGGCGACGGTGTGGATGAACGGGTACGCGGCCGGATCGAGGCTTGCCCACAGGGCCGACTCGGCGCCGAGGACGTCGGCCCGGCTCGTGCCCGGCGCCTGCGAGCGGGCGTTCGCGGCGTTCTGCCCGGCGACGCCGAGGACGTAGTTCAGCAGCGCCGACGCCGCGTCGAACTGGGCGGCGGCCGGCACGCCGAGCGCCTGCACCTGCCGCCCGATGCGCTCGAAGACCTGGAGCACCGACGACTGCGACGCGAGCCGGGCCAGCTGCGCGCCGACCCAGGGATGCACGTCGATCGCGTCGAACACGCCGAGCGCGACCGCCCGGATCGCGTGCTCCGGCGTCTCGCCGGTGGGGTCGGCCGCCAGCGCGCCGGCAAGCACGGCGTCGGTGGCCGCGGCGAGCAGCTCGTCCTTGTTCGCCACGTGCCAGTAGATCGCGCCCGGGCCGGTGCGCAGCTGCGCGCTGAGCGCCCGGAAGCTCAGTCCGCCCTCGCCGGCGACGTCGAGCAGCTCGACGGCCGCGGCGACGATGCGCTCCCGCGACAGCGCCTCCTCGCGGCGCCCGGTGTGACGCGTCCTACTTGCCATGCCCCCATCTTGACACGACTGGAACGCCGTTCCAAAGTAGGGAGGTCTGGAATGACGTTCCAGAGAAATGACCGGTTTGTCGTAGAGGGGGTCTCCAATGAGTGCCGACGTCCTGGCCGCGCCCACGCAGGCGCGCGCCACCTCGCTGCGGGCCGTGTGGCCCGCGATCCTCGGGCTGTCCGTCGTCTTCCTGGTGGAGATGCTCGACAACTCGGTGCTGAACGTGGCCCTGCCGACCATCGCGCGCGACCTGCGCGCCTCGGCCGCCGACCTGCAGTGGATCACCACGGGGTACTCGCTGCTGTTCGGCGGCCTGATGATGGCGTTCGGGGCGGTCGCCGACCGGTACGGCACCCGCCGGATGATGCTGATCGGGCTGAGCCTGTTCGCGCTGGCCAACCTCGCCGTGCTGGCGGTGCGGACGCCGGGTGAGCTCATCGCCGTGCGGGCCGCGATCGGCATCACCGCCGCCATGACCGCGCCCGGCACCATGGCCCTGTGCTTCCGCCTGTTCGACGCGGAGCACCTGCTGATGCGGGCGACCTCGCTGATCACCACGGTGGGCCTCGTCGGCCTGGCCGTCGGACCGACCGTGGGCGGCCTGGTCCTGCAGGTGCTGCCGTGGCAGGCACTGCTGGTGATGAACGTGCCGATCGCGGCGCTCGCGCTGCTGTGCATCCGCTCCGGCGTCCCGGCCGACGACCCGGCGCACCGCAACCGCGCGCCGCTCGACCTGCCCGGCGCGCTGCTCGGCACGGCCACGATCATGCTCGCGCTCTGGACGGCCACCCTCGTCGTCGAGGACGGCTGGAGCCACGCGACGCCCTGGCTGGCCGGTGCCGGCAGCCTTGCCTGCGCCGTCGCCTTCGTCGTCCGGGAGCGGCGCACGGCGCACCCGATGTTCGACTTCGCCCTGGTGAAGCGCCCCGCGGTCGCGTCCAGCCTGGCCTACGGCGCCGCCGTGGGCCTCGGGATGGCCGCCATCTCCTTCACCGTCTCGCTCCAACTCCAGCTCGCCTGGGGGTGGTCGCCGGCCGCGGCCGCACTCGGCAACCTTCCGCAGGTCGTCGTCATGCTGGCGATCGGGCCGTTCGTGGAGCGCATCGTGGAGCGGCTCGGCACGCAGCGGGCCGCCGCCGCCGGCGGGTCCGCGGTCGTCGCCGGCCTGCTCATATACGGCCTGCTCGGCCGGTTCGACTATGTGTGGATCGCCGTCGCCCTCGCGCTCACCGCCGCGGGCATGCGCGTCGTGCTGACCATCGCTGGGGTCACCGTCATGCGCGGCCTCCCGGAGGACCAGACCTCCACCGGCGCCGCCCTCAGCGACACCAGCCAGGAAGTCGCCGGCAGCATCGGCATGGCGGTCGCCGGCACCATCGTCGCGGCCGCGCTCACCGGCTCACTCTCGGACATCGGCGGCAGCGCGGCCGCCACCCGCACCTTCGAGAACGCCGTCACGCTCGCGACCCTGGCCCTGACCGCCGTCTGCGCCGTGCTGGTCGGCTGGGCGGCGCGCCGCAGCCGCCGTCAGGCCTGAAGCGCGGCGGGGTCGACGTCCGTCTGCACGCCGCAGGCCGTGCACTGGATCGTGTACCGCGTGCGCAGCGGGATCAGCGGGATGAAGAACAGCGACACCTTCAGCACGCGGCGGTAGAGCGGGTGCGCCGCGGTGGTCCCGCAGCGGGCGCAGCGCAGGGTGAGCGTGCGCAGGTGCTTGACCCGCCAGCCCCAGCCGAAGATCAGCAGCATCCGTCCAACCTACGGGCAGCCTTTTTACGGGTCCCGAAATAGGGGTAGCCTACCCCGATCGACGAAGCTCGACGGTCGGACGGGGAGGCGACGTGCTTCGACTCGTGTTCGGCGCCCTGCGGAGGCGGCGGGCGCAGGGGCTGGCGGTCCTGGTGCTCACCGTGCTGCTGTGCGCGGTGGCGGCCGCCGGGCCGCTCTACACGGCCGCGGCCGGGAGCCGGGTCGCGGCGGCCGACCTCGCCGAGGCGCCGCCGTCGCAGCGGCTGCTGTCGGTCCACCGGGCTGCACCGACCGGCGACGACCCGGCCACGGCGTTGACGGCGTTCCGCCGCGAGGTCGAGGCCCACCTCACGGATGGCGCAGGAACGGCCGGCGCCGCAACGGCCGGCTCGGGCGAAACAGCCGCGGCCGTGCTCGGGCTGACCCAGACGCTGACCGACGACACCGGCGGGTTCGGCCGGAAGGTCCCCGTCGCCTACCGCGACGGCGCCTGCCCCCACCTGCGCCTCGACGGCGACTGCCCGGCCCGCCCCGGCGAGGCGGCCCTCAGCACCCACGCCGCGAACGCCCTCGGCGTGCGGGCCGGCGGCGAGCTCGTCCTGCGCAGCCAGCCGGGTGCGCCCAAGGTACATCTGACAATCACCGCCACCTATGAACGGCAGGACCCCGGTGGCACCTGGTGGGCCGACCCGCTGTTCGGGCCGGGCCACATCGTGGCGGGCGAGGAGACGCTCGACCCGGTGTTCGTGCCGCTGGAGACGTTCGCGGGCGCCGTGCTCGACGGGCCGACCGCGGTCTACACGGTGCCGGTGTCAACGAGCCTCATCGATCGCCTCGGCACCGTCAACACCGCCCTGCGGGAGGCCGGGTTCGACACCGAGGCGCCCGGCGAGGAGCTGCTCGACCGCGTCGCGGCGGACCGGGCCGCGACCCGTGACGGGGTGCTCGCCGGGTGGGTCGAGGCGCTCACCCTGTGCCTGCTCGCGCTCGGCATCGTCGGCCGGCACACCGCGCAGGACCGCCGGCCCGACATCGCGCTGCTCAAGCTGCGCGGCAGCACCCGGCGGCGGATGCTCCGGCTGGTCCTGTGGCAGCACCTGCTGCCGGTCGCGTTCGCCCTGCCGGCAGGCCTGCTGCTCGGCTGGGTCGTCGCCCGGCTCGCGGCCGGCGGCGGGCCCGCCAAAGCCCTGGCGGCCGGCGGGCCCACCGCCGAACAGCTGCCGGCGTCGGCGGCCGCCGCGGGCATCGCCGCCGCGGCCGGGCTGGTCGTGCTCGTGCTGGTGGAGGTACCACTGCTGCGAACACCCGTCGCGGAGCTCCTGCGGCGCTCGGCCGGGCCCGCTCGCCGGTGGACCGGGGCGCTGCTCGACGTGCTGCTCGTCGCGCTCGCCGCCGCGGCCCTCGTGCAGGCGCGGTCCGGGACCGTCAAGGGCGTCGGGCTGGTCGCGCCGGTGCTCGCCGCCCTCGCCGTGGCCGGGCTGCTCGCCCGCCTGGTCACCGCGCTCGCCGGCCAGACCGGCCGGGCCGCGTTGCGCACCGGGCGGCTGTCGCTGGCGATGGCGGCGCTGCAGTACCACCGGCGGCCGGGCATCGACCGGATCTTCGCGCTCGTCGCGGTCGCGGTGGCGCTGCTCGGGCTGGCCGCGTCCGGGTACGCCGCAGCCGGCCGGGAACGGGCCGACCGCACCGCCGCCGAGCTCGGCGCCGACCGGGTGCTCACCGTACGGGCGGCCAACCAGCGGGTGCTGCTGTCGGCGGTCCGAGCGGCCGACCCCGGCGGGAAGGACGCGATGGCCGTCGCACTCGACCGCGACGCGGTGCCGCCGGTGCTGGCCGCCGACACTGCCCGGTTCGCCGCGGTGACCGGCCGCGCGCTGCCCCACCTGCCGGCCGACGAGGACGATCCGCCCGCCGCCGCCGGCACCTCGCTCATCGTCCGCGCCGTCAACGACTCGGCCGGGCCGCTGCGGCTGGTGGTCCAGCTCGTGCACGCGACGAACGGCGCCGCGGTGCGCGTGATCCTCGGGCCGCTCGACCCGGGCGAGCACGAGGCGACCGCACCCGTGGCCGGCTGCGCGCCGGCGCCCGGGTGCCGGATCGTGAGCCTGGCCGTCGCCGGTCCGTCCGATGTGGACGGCGCGCCGGGGCCGGCGCCGGCCGGGGCCGGGCTGACCGTCCGCGGGCTGCGGCAGGGCGGCCCGGCGGGCCCGGTGCTCGACGGCGGGTGGCTCGGCGACCCGCGCCGCTGGCGGTCGGCGCTGAGCGGGCCGGTCATCCTCGTCGCGCCCAAGGCGGGCGCGCTCACGCTGCGGGTGCCTCCGCCGGCGTTCGCGGGCGACGCGGCGGTGCCCGACGCGCGGGCGTACGCCGTGGACACCCGGCTGCCGGTGCCGGCCCTGCTTGCGGGTGCGCGACCGCACGGGTGGACCTTCGGCGAGGCACTCCTGTCGATGTTCGGGGCTTCGGCGGTACCACTGGATCTCACGCCGATCGCGGCGCCGCTGCCCGTCCTCGGGCCGGCCGGGGTCGTGGCCGACCTGGCCGCCCTCCAGCGGGCACTGCCCGACCCGGTCAGCCCGGGCGAGCTCCAGGTGTGGCTGGCACCAGGGGCGCCGGGCGACGCCATCGCCGCCCGGCTCGCCGCCGCCGGGGTGGAGCTGCTCGGCAGCGAGACGGCGCGGCAGCACGAGCGGCGGCTGGCCGAGCACGGGCCGGCGTTCGCGGTGCTGTTCCGGCTGCTCGCCGCCGCCGCGGGGCTGCTGCTCGCCGCGGTGGCCGCCGCGGTCGCCGTCACCGTCGAGCAGCGCGTGCGCGCCCGCGAGGTGCGGGCCATGCGCACGCAGGGCCTCGCCGCCCGGGTCGCGGTGCGCGCCGGTGCCGGCGGCCAGCTCGCCCTGCTCGGCCTGGCCACGCTCGGCGGGCTGGCGATCGCGGCGGCGCTCGGGTCGGCCGTCCAGCCGGCCGCGCTGGCCGTCGCCGGGGTGCTGTCCGTGCTGGTCCTCGGCGGGGTGTCCGCCGGGGCGCTGATGTCCTGGACGCGGGGCGTCCGTCGCGAGGGAGCCGGGCGATGATCGAGCTGATCCTGCACATGCTGCGCACCCGCCGCGGCCAGGCGGTCGCCCTCGGGCTGCTGAGCCTGCTCGCCGTCGGGGCGGCCGTCGCCGTGCCGGCCTACGTGCGGGCGGTCGACCTGCAGGTGATCCGCGGCGAGGTCGCCGGCGCCGCCGCGGCCGAGCGCACACTCACCGTGTCGACGCAGACCGGCCCGGGCGGTTCGGACCCAGCCGGGTTCGAGGCGCTCACCGCCGTCCTGCTCGACGACGTGCCGGGCCTGACAACGGTGTACTCGGTGGAGCTCGCGGCGACCGGCCTCGAGCCCGGCACCGACCGCACCACCTCCTGGGTCGTGTTCCGCCAGGACGTCTGCGCCCACCTCGACCTCGTCGCCGGGCGGTGCGTGATCGGCTCCGGCGAGATCGTCCTGAGCGAGCGGGACGCGGACCGGCTCGGCCTGTCCACCGGCGACGACGCCGTCCTGGCCGAGGCCGGCGTCATCAACGACCCGAAGCCGCCGGTGCCGGTCATGGTCGTCGGGATCTACTCGGTGCGCGCGCCCGGGGAGACCTACTGGGCCGGCCACGGCTACTTCGCGCCCGGCGCCGGCGAGCCCGTGTTCACCGGCGCCGCCACCATGGAGCGGCTCGACCCGCAGTTCGCGACGCTCACCGTCGACGCTGTGGCCCCGCCGGCCGCGTTCGACCGCCTCGACGACCTGCGGGCCCGGCTCGACGGGCTCCAGGCGCAGGCCGCCGAGACCGCGCCCACGCTGAAGATCCAGACCGGCATCCCCGCCCTGGCCGACCGGGTGGAGCACGGCCGGGCCGTCGCGCGGCAGACCGTGCCGATCGGCGCGGTACCGCTGATCCTGCTCGCGTACCTCACGCTGTACCTCGCCGTCGACTACGGCACCGAGGGGCGCCGCCGCGAGCTGGCCGTCGTCGCGCTGCGCGGCGCGCGCTGGTGGCACCGCCTCGTCTTCGGATTCGCCGAGCCGCTCGCCGCGATCACGGCCGGCGCCGTGGCGGGCGGCGTCGCCGGGCACCTCGCCGTCGGCGCGCTCGTCGCCTGGCGCCTGCCCGGCATCGGTACCCCGGGCTTCGGCACCGACACCCTCCTGTACGCGGTGGCGGCCGCGGCCGGCGCGCTGCTCGTCGCCCTGCTCGCCCAGCGCCGCCACCTGGTCAGCCCGGTCACCGAGCTGCTGCGGCGGATCCGTCCGCGCGGCGGCACCGCCGGCGTCGTGGTGTTCGTCGTGCTCGCGGCGCTCGCCGCGACCGCCGTCGTGCAGCTGTTCGTCACCGACGGCCAGCTCGCCGGCGTCGGCCTGCTCGCACCGGCCCTCGCGATCGGCGCGCTCGCCTACGCCTGCTCGTGGCTGCTCGCTCCGGCCGCCCGCGCGGCCGGCCGGGCGGCGCTGCGCCGCGGCCGGCTCGACCTGGCCCTGGCCGCGCTCCAGCTGGGCCGGCGCCCGGCCGCGCAGCGGATGATGCTGCTGCTGGTCGCCGCGGTCGCCGTGCTCGGCTACGCGGTGAGCGCCGCCGACGTGGCCCGGCAGGACCGCGAGCTGGCCGCCCGCATCGGCACCGGCGCGCCGCGGGTGGTCTCGGTCGCCCCGGTGAGCCGGCACGAGCTGCTGCGCGCGGTCCGGGCGGCCGACCCGTCCGGCAGGTTCGCGATGGCCGTCGCGGAGCTGCCCGGCGCGGGCTGGGCGGTGGACTCGTCCCGCCTGCCGGCCGTCGTCGACCGGCTCCCCTCGTACGGCGGCGTGTTCGGGCTGGCGGACCTGCTGCACCCGCCCGCGCACGCCCCGGTGGTGTTCCCGTCCCGCGAGGTGAGCCTGGACGCCGTCGTGGCCGGCATCGACTCCGGTGAACGCGTACGGCTGCGGGTGGTCCTCGCGTCGCTCAGCGGCCCCGACACGACGACCCTCGACTTCGGCCTGCTCGACAACGGCCCGCGCACGTTTGTTGAGCGCGAGCGCATGTGCGACGGCGGCTGCCGCCTGGCCGCCATCAGCCTGAGCCGCGACGGTACCGGCGGCGCCGCCGACGCCTCGATCACCCTGCGGTCCCTGTCGTCGGCCGACCTGTTCGACGCGTCGCACTGGCGCGTGAGCGGCGGCTCGGTGACGGCGACGGGCGACGGCCTGACCCTCTCGGTCACCGGTCTGGTCGACTCGCCGGCGTGGCTGCAGCCCTCCGACGCGCCGTACCCGCTGCCGGTCGTCACCGCGGGCGCCGCGCCCGCCGAGGTCCCCGGCCTCGACGAGCGCGAGCTGCCGGTCCGCGCACTTGCGCGGTTCGCCGCGCTCCCCCGCGTCGGGACGGCCGGGCTGCTGGCCGACCTGGAGTACGCCGACCGCCTCGCGGTCGATGCCGGGTTGGCCCGGTCGCCGGAGGTGTGGCTGAACGCGGCCGCCCCGCCGGACGTGCTCGAACGTCTGGCCGCCGCCGGGCTGTCGGTGACGGGCGAGCGCACGGCCGGCTCGGTACGCGACCGCCTGGACCAGCAGGGCCCGGCGCTGTCCCTGTGGTTCCACCTGTGCGCGGGCTTCCTCGCGGTGGTCCTGGCCGCGGGCGGCATCGGCCTGATCGCCGCGGTCGACCGCGGGGACCGCTCCGCCGACCGCGCGGCGCTGCGGGTCCAGGGCCTGGGCCGCGACACGGTCCGCCGTGCCGCGCTGTGGACCTATCCGGCGCTGGTCGTGGCGTCCGGCGTGTGCGGCCTGGTGGTGTCGCTGGTGGTGTGGCGGCTGACGGGCTGGGCGCTGCCGGCGTTCGGCTCGACGACGGGCCTGCCCCCGCTGCCGTCGCCGCACTGGCCGTCGACGGCCGCACTCCCGGTGAGCTGGCTGTTCGGCGTGGCCCTGCTGCTGGCGGTGGCCCTGCGCACCGGCTCATTCCGCGCGGATGATGCCGTCGGCTGACGGCATGCCCGAGAATGTCGCTGTGTTGCCGGAGACGCCCGCGGTCGCCGCCGCGCTGTCGGTGGCGGAGCGCCACTTCTCGCCCGCACTGCTCAACCACTCGGTCCGCACCTACGCGTGGGCTGCGATGTACCGCCAGGCGCACGGCATCGCCTGCGACGAGGAGCTCCTCTGCGTGGGCTCACTGCTGCACGACATCGCGCTGACACCGTCCTTCGACAGCCACACGGTGGCGTTCGAGGAGGCGGGCGGGGACCTGGCCCGCGTGTTCGCCTACGCCGCCGGCTGGCCGCCGCCGCGGTCCGACCGGCTCGCCGAGATCATCGTCCTGCACATGCGCGGCGACGTGTCAGCCGACGCCGACCCGGAGGCGCACGTGCTGCAGGTGGCCACGAGCTTCGAGATCGTCGGCCGCCACGCGGACGAGTTCCCGCCGGACGCCCGGACCGCGACGGTGCGCGCCTACCCCCGGCTGGGCTTCAGCTCGGAGTTCCTGTCCGCCTTCGAGGACCAGGCGGGCCGCAAGCCGCACTGCGCGGCGGCCGCGTCGATCCGCCAGGACCTCGCCACCCGCATCACCGGCAACCCCCTGGACGCTTAGTACGGCAGCTTGGAAACAACTACGGCGCTGACCGGCAGCGGCCACTCGGTTTGTGTATTGCCCAGCCAGAGCTGGATGCCAGTGCCGTCCAGCTCAAGACCCAGCTCCCGGTCAACGATCGGATGCCCGTGGGCCAGCAACGTCTGCCGCACCACGTCGTACGGCACTGTTAGGCCGGGCATGAGGTTGACGCCGGCATAGCTCACCTCGTCGGCCTTCACGACGAGGATGCGATTGACCCGCTCGCGATCGTCGTACTGCACGACGAGACCGTCGTCCCAGAAGAGGTCCTCGACCGGTTCCCTCGATCCGGGCGGGGCGATGTGCGTCATCGCTTCGTGGAGGCGCCGGCGAACGTCGGCTCGGGCTTCGCCGAGTGCGACGAGGCCGATGCCGTGGCCGGGCCGGACAACATGCGACAGCGTCGGCGGGTGGGTCGCACCGCCCGGGATCGTGACGATCTCACCTACGGTGTGCCCCGGCGCGAACAGCGTCACGGCCTCCACGACGTCCCGCTCGCTGGAGGGGACATAGAGGGCGACGGTGCCGTCGGCAAAGACCCAGCCGCTGTCGTCCTGTTCCGGCGCCACGCCCGCGCGCCGAAGGCCCTCCACGACTCGTTGGGCCGACCCGTCCAAGGTCACGCCGCGGAAGGTCACATAGCTTGGATCGGGCATTTCAATCAGGTACAGCCCCTCGCCCGGACCACACGTCAGCATGAGGCCGAGTCGACGGTACTGATCGGTGAGATCCGCGGAGTGGCCCCGACG
Source organism: Dactylosporangium sp. AC04546 (assembly GCF_022095675.1). Classification (GTDB taxonomy): domain Bacteria; phylum Actinomycetota; class Actinomycetes; order Mycobacteriales; family Micromonosporaceae; genus Dactylosporangium. Next base: position 60,053 of record NZ_JAHYSG010000019.1, read on the forward strand.
AAATGCCCTGTACGGCCCGAGCTCTGCATGGAGCTGCTCCCGAGGAGCGCCGAATCGGAGCGGGCCGACCCCGACACCCGGTACGACCTCCCAAGCCTCGTCCGCCACAGGGACAGCCTATGGCCCCTGACCGGCGCTGCGATGGCTGCCCCGCGTGACGTGATCGTGCCGCCTACCTTTCGGCAGGCATAACAACCCTTGCGTTCATCGCATCGATACCGCTATACCTTTAAGTCACTTTACTGTTAAGTTTATTAACGGTTGGCGGAGGGTTCTATGCGACGACGCGCCCTGCACCTCTTGTCCGCCGCGACGGCCGCCCTGGTGGCAGCCTCGGCGGCGTTCTTCGTGACGACCGCCAGCGCGGAGGTCGACCACGCGGCCTGCCGGCCCGACGGGCTCTACCAGACCCCCGGCGTCACGGTCCCGTACTGCAACGTCTACGACACCAACGGCCGGGAGACGCTCGGCGCCGACCACGGCCGGCGGATCATCGGGTACTTCACCAGCTGGCGCACCGGCAAGAACGGCGCGCCGGCCTACCTCGCCAGCCAGATCCCGTGGGACAAGATCACCCACATCAACTACGCGTTCGCGCACGTGGACGGCGCGAACAAGATCTCGATCGGCACGCCGACCGCGGCCGACAACGTGTCGACGAACATGACCTGGCCGGGCGTCGCCGGGGCCGAGATGGACCCCGCGTACTCCTACACCGGGCACTTCAACCTGCTCAACAAGTACAAGAAGCAGCACCCCAACGTGAAGACCCTGATCAGCGTCGGCGGCTGGGCCGAGACCGGCGGCTACTTCGGCGACGACGGCAACCGGGTCGACTCCGGCGGCTTCTACCGCATGACCACGACCGGAACCAACACGGTCAACACGGCCGGCATCAACACGTTCGCCGACTCCGTCGTGAGCTTCCTGCGCACGTACGGCTTCGACGGCGTCGACATCGACTACGAGTACCCGACGTCGAACAACAAGGCCGGCAACCCGCTCGACTTCGCCCAGGCGGACGCCAAGCGGGCCGGGCTCAACGCCTCCTACCACGTGCTCATGAAGACGCTGCGGGAGAAGCTCGACGCCGCCTCCGCCGCCGACGGCAAGTACTACATGGTGACCGTGGCCGCGCCCGCCTCCGGCTGGCTGCTGCGCGGCATGGAGGCCTACCAGGCGCTGCAGTACCTCGACTACGTCAACATCATGTCGTACGACCTGCACGGCGCGTGGAACCACTTCGTCGGCCCGAACGCGGCGCTCTACGACAACGGCGACGACGCGGAGCTCGCGGCCGGCGGCGTGTACGGGGCGTACCAGAACATCGGCTACCTCAACACCGACTGGGCCTACCACTACTTCCGCGGCGCCATGCAGTCCGGCCGCATCAACATCGGCGTGCCGTACTACACCCGCGGCTTCCGCGGGGTCACCGGCGGTACCAATGGACTGTGGGGCCGGGCGGCACTGCCGGACCAGACGAAGTGCCCGGCCGGCACAGGCGGGACCGTGGGCTCGACCACGCCGTGCGGCAACGGCGCGGTGGGCATCGACAACCTGTGGCACGACACGGAGCTCAACGCCGAGGTTCCGGCGGGGGCCAACCCGATGTGGCACGCCAAGAACCTGCAGGACGGGCGGCAGGGCAGCTACCTGGAGGCCTACGGCCTCACGCCGGCGACCGACCCCGAGGACCGCATCAGCGGCACCTACGCCCGCAACTACTCCAGCGCCCTGGTCGCGCCGTGGCTGTGGAACGCGCAGAAGCAGGTGTTCCTGTCCACCGAGGACGACCAGTCCATCGGCGTCAAGGCCGACTACGTGGTGAACAAGGGCATCGGCGGCGTGATGATCTGGGAGCTCGCCGGTGACTACGCCTGGAACGCCACCCGCGGCGAGTACTACATGGGTAACACGATGACGACCGTCCTCTACGACAAGTTCAAGACGGCCGGCCCGTACGGCGCGAAGAAGGCCAACATCACCCTCCCGACGGCGACACTCAACGTCGGCGTGCAGGTGAGCGGCTTCGCGCTCGGCGACAACAACTACCCGATCAACCCGGAGCTGCGGCTCGTCAACAACACGGGCGCGCCGATCCCGGCCGGGGCGCAGCTGGAGTTCGACTACGCGACCACGACGCCCGGCACGCTCGGCCAGCAGTCCGGCTGGGCATTGACCGTCGTCTCCACCGGCCACACCGGCAGCAACGTCGGCGGCCTCAAGGGCGACTTCCACCGGGTCCGGCTGACGATCCCGTCGGCGATCGCGGCCGGCTCGTACGCCGAGGTCACGCTCAACTACCAGCTGCCGATCTCCGGCCCGTCGAACTTCACGCTCGCGTTCGGCGGCCAGACCTACGCGCTCGCGGCGGACTACGCCCGCGGGGGCACCGCGCCGACGGCCTCCCCGACCACGTCCACCAGCCCGTCGGGCGGGACCGGCACCTGCACGGCGCCGGCCTGGTCGTCGACCGCGGTCTACACGGGCGGCAACCTGGTGTCGTACAACGGCCACACGTGGAAGGCCCAGTGGTGGACGCAGGGCGACACGCCCGGCACCAACGCGGTGTGGGTCGACCAGGGTGCCTGCTCGGGCACCTCGCCGTCGGCCTCGGCGTCTGCTTCTCCCAGCGGATCCAGTGGTACCGGATGCGCCGCCCTGCCGGTCTGGAACTCCACGACCGCCTACTCCGGCAACACGGTCGTGCAGTACAACAACCGCAAGTACCGCGCCAAGTGGTGGACGCAGGGCGAGAACCCGTCGACGTCCGGCCAGTGGGGCGCCTGGGAGGACCAGGGCGCCTGCTAGTCGAGTGACCCCTCAGGCGGTGCCGTGGGCACCGGCGCCGCCTGAGGTTCCAACTGGTCGCAGGTCGTCAGCCAGGCCGCGGGCGCGCAGCTCGTCGCGGACCGCGGGGCTGGCGGCCTGCAGGGCCAGCCGGCAGCGCAGCTGGTCGGCGGCGCGGCGCACGGCCAGCAGCACCCCGAGGCCGCCGGCGCCGACCGCCGTTATCATGCTCAGGTCGAGCAGCAGGTCGCTGGGGAACGCCGCCAGCGCCGTGGCCAGCGCCTGGTGGAACGTGCCGGCGTTCTCCTGGTCCAGCTCGCCGCGCAGCAGCAGGATGATCTGCCCCGCGGCCCGCCGGTGCACCTCGAATGAGAGCCCCATGGCCCTGAGCTTCGCACGCCGCGGGGACCGCCAGGATAGGCGGATCGGTTTCATGTGGGAGCCGATCAGGTGCCGGCCGGATGCGCCGCGACCTGCGCGCTGCACTGCCCGACGCCCGAAAGTCCTGGACTCGGCGTCCTGCGCGCCGGATCAGGGCCTCCCTTATGGCGAAGATTCTGATGATTGTCGATCACGCCCGACCGTGCGTACATTCTGTACACGAGGTGCTACCGAACGTAACCCGGGAGGGTCGGGATGAAGATCGACATTCGCACGGATCTCGTCGGAGAGCAGCTCGAACAGGCCTGGACCCTGTACGACACCGCATTCCGCCACCTCAATGCACTCACCGTCCAGCGCCATCTCATGTACCGCACCGAGTTCGACGACGTCATGACCGACACCCGCGTCGAGAAGTGGCTGGCATACTCGGACGACGGCGTCCTGCTCGGCCTGGCGACGTACACGAACCAGCTCAGCGCCTGGCCCCTGATCTCCCCCGAGTACTTCGCCCGCCGCTGGCCGGCCCAATACGCGGACAACCGGATCTGGTACTGCGGCTTCGTCGCCGTTCCCGGCCACGAGCAGGGCGTCTTCGTGAAGCTGATCGAGGCGATGTACCGTCACGCCGAGGAGCGCGCAGGCGTCATCTCCCTCGACATCTGCCGCCACAACATCGAGACGTACCGCCTGGACCGCGCGATCGCCGTGTGGCTGCGCCGCATCTCGGGTGGCCGGGTCCGCAGCGAGGCGGCCGACAGCCAGACCTTCATGACCTACGAGACGGCCCCGGCGGCCTGATCCCCGCCGAGCCGGCCACCGACCCTGCGAGGCTCCTGCCACTGATGCGCCCGACACTGTTCACTGTGGACATGACCGGCCCGGGCCGGCTCAGCACGATGGCCAAGCCCAGGGCCGGCGACTGGCTCACGGACGAGCTGACCGCCCTGCGGGCCGCCGGCGTCGACGTCCTCGTCTGCGCCCTCACCCAGGCCGAGCTGCACGAGGTCGGTCTCGCCGACGAGCCGCACGCGGTACGCGCGGCCGGCCTGGAGTACGTCTCGATCCCGATCCCCGACCGCGAGGTGCCGGACCCGGCGGCGGTCCTGCCGGTCCTCCGCCGCCTCGCCGGCCGCGTCCGCGAGGGCGCGCACGTCGTCACGCACTGCCGGATCGGCATCGGCCGCGCCTCACTGCTCGCCGCCGGCATCCTGACCCTGTGCGGCGTCCCGCCCGAGGAGGCATGGGCACGCATCGAGCGGGCGCGCGGTCTCGCGGTCCCCGACACCGCGGCGCAACGGGCATGGCCCACGGAGTTGGTAGAAGCACTGCGCCGCATGGCTGGGTAGGACATCCATTGTCGTGGAAGCGTTCCTCGTCGATGATGAGTTCGGCGCCGCGATCTTCTTCCCCAGGTTCGTGTGGAGGTTGTACCGTGCTTCGTCGTCTCGTGACCCTCGCCGCCGGCGCCGCGCTGGCCCTCGCCGGCACGCTCACGTTCGCCTCGCCCGCGCAGGCGGCCGTCGTCGACGTGCCCTTCGGGCCCCTGTCGATCGGCGACTACTGCCACTCGAAGTACCCCTCGGCCTGGATCGGCTTCTATGAGAGCTCCGGTCTGCGCTGCTACACCGGGTCGAGCCCGCTGACCTACGTCGGCTCCGGCGACCCGTACCTCGCCTGCAAGTACCTCACCGCGGACGTGGTCATGAGCGCCATCCGGGGCACCAGCGACGCCCTGGTGTGCCGCGTCATCCGCTGACGCCCGAGCGTGGCTCGCGCCACGTCCGCCGCCCGGCGAGCGGTGACCCGTCCGCCGGGCGGTTATCCTCGATCGTCATGCAGCCGTACCGCCTGTTCCGCATCACCGCGATCGCCGAGGCCTTCTCCTGGACCGGCCTGCTCGTCGGCATGTACCTCAAGCACGTCGCCGAGGCGACCGACGCAGGCGTGTGGCTGTTCGGGCGGCTGCACGGTGCGCTGTTCATCGCCTACCTGGTGGCGACCCTGTGGGTGGCGCGGGCCGAGCGGTGGTCGATCGTGCGCACCGTCGTCGCGCTGGCCGCCTCGGTACCGCCGCTGACCACGCTCCTCGTCGAGCGGTGGCTGTCGCGTCGCCGGCCCGCGCCGGTCTCCGAAGCGGTCTAGTCGGCGACGGTCAGGACGATCTTGCCGCGGGTCCGGCCGGCCTGACCCAGCTCGTGCGCCTTGGCGGCCTCCTCCAGCGGGAGGACCGCGTCCAGGGCCACGCGCAGCTGCCCGGCGGCGACCAGGTCACTCAGCGCCCGCAGCCCGGCCTGGTCCGGCTCGACGAGCATGAACCGGGCCCGCTTGCCTTCGGCGGCCGCCGGCTCGGCCAGGGCCGCCTCGGCCGGCGACGCCAGCGACACGACGATGCCGCCCTCGCGGAGGGTGCGCAGGGAGCGCGGGCCGTACTCGCCGCCGATCGTGTCGACGACGATGTCCACATCGGACAGTTCGGCGGCGAAGTCGGCCGTCGTGTGGTCGACCAGTTCGTCGGCGCCCAGCCCGCGGAGGAACTCGTGGTTGGCCGGGCGGGCGGTGCCGATGACGTATGCGCCCTTCGCCTTGGCCAGCTGTACCGCCAGATGACCCACGCCTCCGGCGGCGGCGTGCACCAGGACGCGCTGGCCGGGCTGGACGTCGGCGACGTCGACCAGCGCCTGCCATGCGGTGAGGCCGGCCAGGCCCAGGCCCGCGGCCTCCGCGTGGGACAGCTCAGCCGGCTTGGGCGCGAGGTGGCGGGCGGGCGCGGTGAGATACTCGGCGTAGCTCCCGGCCTCGTGGGGCAGGCGGGGCATGCCGAAGACCGCGTCGCCGGGCCGGTGCAGGGCGACGCCGACGCCGGTGGCTTCGACGACGCCGGAGACGTCCCAGCCGAGCCGCACCGGCCGGCCGAGCAGCCCGCCGGTGGCGCGGTGCCAGTAGTCGGTCGGGTTCACGCCGGCCGCGTGGACGCGGACGAGGACCTCGCCTGGGCCGGGCTCGGGCCTGTCGGCCTCGACCAGGTGGAGTACCTCGGGACCGCCGAACGTGACCTGCTCGATTGCGCGCATGTCGGTGTGCCTTTCGGGTTGGTGTGCCTCAACCCTGCCGATCGGGTTCCCGATCATCGAGTGGCCGGATCGCCAAGATGTGCAAGGATCTGGCCATGCCTCATCGCGTGGTCGTCCTGGCGCTCGACGGCGTGTATCCGTTCGAGCTGAGCATCCCGGCCCGCATCTTCGGCACCGCCGCCGATCCGGACGGCGTCCCGCTGTACGAGGTCGTGACGTGCAGCCTCGACGGCCGCCCGGTGCCGACGAGCGCCGACTTCGCGGTGGCCGTCCAGCACGACGTCGAGGCGATCGACACCGCCGACACGCTGGTGCTGCCGCCGTTCGTGTGCGGGCCGCAGGGCCCGCGCGACTGGATGCCCGACGGGGTCGCGGCGGCGCTGGGCCGCGTGCGGCCGGGCGCGCGGATCGTCTCGATCTGCTCGGCGGCGTACGTGCTCGCCTCGGCCGGCCTGCTCGACGGCCGCCGCGCGACGACCCACTGGAACGACGCCGAGCACTTCCAGCGGACGTTCCCGGACGTTGTCGTCGATGCCGGCGTGCTGTTCGTCGACGACGGCGAGCTGCTCACCTCGGCCGGGGTCGCGTCGGGCGTCGACCTGTGCCTCCACCTGGTCCGCCGCGACCACGGCAGCGCCGCCGCGAACCGCGTCGCCCGCCTGTGCGTCGTGCCACCGTGGCGGGAGGGCGGCCAGGCGCAGTACATCGAACGCCCGGTTCCCGAAACGTCCGCCACGACGACGTCGGCGACCCGCGAGTGGGCGCTGGCCCGCCTGGGCCGCCCGATCAGCCTGGCCGAGCTGGCCACGCACGCCCGGATGAGCGTGCGCACGTTCTCCCGCCGCTTCCGCGACGAGGTGGGCCTGACCCCGGGCCAGTGGCTGATCCGCCAGCGCGTCGAGCACGCCCGCCGCCTCCTGGAGACGACGGACCTCCCGGTGGACCGGGTGGCGGCGGAGTCCGGCTTCGGCACGGCCGCGTCGCTGCGCCTCCACATGGCCGAGACGATCGGCGTCTCCCCGACCACGTACCGCAACACGTTCCGCACCACGGCGGCCTGATAGCATCGCTTTGCGATCCGCGCATCAGGCGCGCGATCCCCGAGTGCTCGAAAGAGTGAAGCCTGTGATCCCGGCGGTCCCCAGCGGCCTCTGCCGCTGACATCTGCCCTCGCTTCGCCTTTTCTTCCGAGCCCTCGAAAGGGTCATCTCACCATGGATCTGCGCATTCAGCGCGCCGTTGTCGCCAACCTGTGCACCCGCCCGAACGCCGTCGAGTCCGGCCCGTTCGTGCTCGGGCTGGACCACGGGACCGACAGTCCGCACATCAACTACGCGACGCCGGTTCCCGGCGCCGAGATCACCGCGGCCGACGTCGTCGACCTGGTCACGGCCTTCGCCGGTCGGCCGCCGCGGCTGGAGTACGTCACCAGATGCGCTCCGGAGCTCGAGCAACTGCTGCTCGACGCCGGATTCGCCGTGGAGGCCCGCAACGAGTACCTCACCTGCACGCCGGCAACGCTCGTCGCGCAGTCCGTTCCGGCGGGCTTCGAGCTGTTCGTCCCGGAGACCGACGGCGAGATCGCCGGCGTGATCGCGGTCCAGAACGAGGCGTTCGGTTCGCCCGGCGACGCCGGCCCCGCGGACATCGACCGGCAGCGCCGCGTCGGTCAGCGCGGCGGAGTGTTCGTGGCCGCCCGCACCACCGACGGCCGGTACGCCGGTGGTGGCGGCACGGTCGTGCCCAGCGACGGGATCTGCGAGGTCGGCGGCATCGCGGTCGGCGCGGACCACCGCCGCCGGGGTCTGGCCGGGGCGATCACCGCCGAGATCGCCGGGCGGCTGTTCGAAACCGGCGTCGAGGTGGCCTGGCTGGAGGCCGGCGGCGACGACTCGTGGCGGGTGTACGAGCGGGCCGGCTTCCGGCCGGCCGGGCAGCGCCTCTACATCGCCAGATACTGACCGGTGCCGTCCCCGCCGACGCCCCGGCGTCGGCGGGGACGGCACCGCCCGATCCGACCCGTCGTCCTCGCACTCTGCCGTTCAGGCGCCGGCGCCGCCGTCGACCGGCACGATCGCGCCGGTCACCATCGAGGCACGGTCGCTGAGCAGCCACGCGGCCACCTCGGCCACCTCTCGGGGCTCGGCCATACGGCCGAGTGGGGTCGCCGCGGTAATGCGCTCGATGATGCCCGGCGACACCGCCTCCCACGCGTCGATCATCTCCGTGGCAGTGCCCCCGGGGGTGATGCCGTTCACTCGTATGCCCTGACGGCCCCAGGTCACGGCCGCGGTCTCGGTGATGCTGTTGAGGGCGCGCTTCATGGCGCCGTACGCGGGGAGGGCGGGGTTCGCGCGGCGGCTGCCGATGCTCGAGGTGTTGACGATAGCCCCGCCACCGTTCCGCCGCATGAGTGCGGCTTCGGAGGTCATGGCGGTCCAGTGCGAGCGGAAGTTCACGGCGAACTGCTCGTCGAGGTCCTCGTCGCTCGTGGTGTCGAGCGGGCCGGGCTCCTGAATCGCCGCGCCGTTGTTGAAGGCGCCGTCGAGCCGTCCGTGCAGCTCCTCGACGCGGTCGACCGCCGCGCGGATGCTCGCACGGTCGGCGAGATCCAGGGTGACGGCGTCGGCGACGCCGCCGCCGTCCCGGATCTCGGTAACGATGCGGTCGAGGGCGTCCGTGCTGCGGGCGGCGAGTACGACGGCGGCGCCCTCGGCGGCGAAGAGCCGGGCCGCGGCCGCCCCGATGCCGCGGCTGGCGCCGGTGATGAACACCACCTTGCCGGTGAGCAGGCCGATGGGTGCGACGTCAATGCTGTTCGTCATGACGACAGTGTCAGGCCGGCCTCAAGGCCGGATGCAGGCACAAGCGGTACCAGGATCGGTCGCCGCACAGTGTGGAGACTTGGGGTATGAACAAGCAGGAGCTCGGGGCGTTCCTCCGTAGCCGTCGCGAACGGCTCCGGCCGGAGGACGTCGGCCTGCCCTCCGGGCCGCGACGCCGGACACCGGGTCTGCGCCGCGAGGAGGCCGCGGTCCTCGCGCACATCTCCACGGAGTACTACGTTCGGCTCGAGCAGGGCAGGGCGCCGCGACCGTCGGGCGAGGTGCTCGCCGGGATCGCAGGCGCGCTGCGGCTCACCGACGCCGAGTCCGACCACCTCCACGTCCTCGCGGGCACCGCGCCGACCCGTGCCCGGCTGCACCGGCGCGACGTCCGCCCGAGCATCCTCGCGCTGCTCGAACGGCTGCCGCAGACCGCCGCATTGGTCATGTCTGCCGCGTTCGAGGTGCTCGCGTGGAACGACCTCGCGGCCGCGCTCATGGAGGACTTTGCCGGGCTCGCTCCGGAGGACCGCAATCTCGCGCGCCGGGCATTCCTCGGGCCGGCGCGGCCTGACACGGCGCTGTACAGCATCTCCGACGCCACCGAGTTCCGGCACCACGTCGTCACGGAGCTCCGGGCTACCGTCGCCCGCTACCCGACGGATCCCGCGGTGACCGGCCTCGTCGACGAACTCCGCAGCGGCAGCCCCGACTTCGCCCGGCTCTGGGAGCGGCACGACGTGCAGGCCGCGCCGATGCTCACGAAGACCTTCCGCCACCCGGTCGTCGGGGAGATCACCGTCGACTGCGACGCGCTCACGCTCACGGACCGCGACCAGCACCTCGTGCTCTACACGGCGCCGCCAGGATCCCCTGGCGCCGGCGCTCTGGCTCTGCTGAACGTGCTTGGGGCCGAGGCTGGTGATTATCTGCGATAGCGCCGATGCCGAGCGCCTGCAGCTTGCCGGTCGCGCTGAGTATGCCTACTCAGGGCAGTCGGGTATGCGAGCCCATCCATCGACCGCTGGTCGCCGGCAGGATGGTGGCATGCGAAGGACAGTGACAGCGGCGTGGGCCGGTCCGTCGAGGGGGCGGACCGGCCCACGAGGCAGCGTCGATCAGCCTGGGCGGCCGTAGCCGTACAGGGGGTCGACGTCGATCGGGGCCACCTTGACCACCGTGCGGCTGTTCGGGGCGTGGATGATCTGGTTGTTGCCGATGTAGATGCCCACGTGGCCCAGGCCGTTGTAGAAGACCAGGTCGCCGGGGGCCAGTTGGCTGCGGCTGATGTGCTTGACCTTGCCCCACTGCTGGGCCGCGTTGTGCGGCAGCGTGACTCCGGCGGCCTTCCAGGCCATCATCGTCAGGCCCGAGCAGTCGAACGTGTTCGGGCCGGCGGCGCCCCAGACGTACTTCTTGCCCAGTTGCGCCCAGGCGTAGGACACCGCCTTGCCCGCCTGGCCGGACACCGCGGGGGGCGGGCCGGGGTTCGTGGCGGGCGGATTGCTGGCGGCCTTCTTCTTCGCGGCCTCCTCCGCGTTCACCTTGTCCTGCAGCGCGTCGAGCCGGGCGATGTCCGCCTCGATCTGCTTGCGCCGCGTGTCCAGCTCGCCCTTCTGGGTCTGCTGGGTGGCGAGGAGGGTGTTGAGCCGCTGCTGCTCGGCGTCGTAGGCCTTCTTCGCGGCCGTGAACGTGTCGAGCTCGATCTGCTGGTTGTGTGAGATCTGCTGGAGGGTGCCGAGCTGGTCGACGAAGCCCTCCGACGACCCGGCGCCGAGCACCACCGACAGCGTGCGCAGGTGGCTGCCCGTCTTGTACGCCGACACCGCCACCTGCTCGACGTTGACCTGGGCCGCCGCCATCTGCGCCTGGATCGGCCGCAGCTTGGCGTCGAGGTCGGTCAGCGCCGCCTGGGTCGCGGCGAGGTCGCCGTTGACCTTGTTGTACTCCTCGACGATCAGCTCCACCTTGCGGTTGCCGTCGTCGATCTGCACCTGGATCTCGGCCGCGGTCGGGTCGGCGTGCGCGGCGCACGCGGGCGCCACGACCGCCGCCACGGTCATCCCGACGAGCAGAGAACGCAGGAGCGTTCGTCCGTTTGACACGGCGGATTCCTTCTTCCGGACCGCCTACCGGGTGAGCTGACGGGTTCGGGCGAGAAGAAGGCGCCCTACCGCGGCCAGTCGCGCCACGGATTCACCCCGCGGGCGATCGCTCGCCCAGGTGGGTCCCCGGCTCGGCCGCCAGCGCCCGGGGGACGGGCGCCGGACCGCCGACTCGGCGGCGCCCGTCCGGGCTGCCTCGGGCGAGGCGGCGACGTCCGGTCGGGCCAGCCAAACGTAACGGGAACATATCGGCGAACGGTACTGCCCTAAGAGACTCTTAATGTGGAGCACAGGACCAGCGCCGAGGCCGCGGCGACGAGCGCGGCCGCGACGAGGACGAGCCCCGGCAGCGGTACCGCCAAACTCCAGGCGAACAGCGCGGTCGCCACCGCCGGCACACCGGCCTCGGCCAGTGCCGCGATGCCGGTCAGCGCGCCCTGCACGCTGCCGTGCTCGGTTTCGTCCGTGGCCGACGTGATCCACGTCTGGATCGCGTTGGCGCCCAGCGCCGCCACCGCGCCGAGCCCCATCATTGGCACGATCCACGACGGCCCGGCCAGCCCGAAGCCGGCGAGACTGACAGCCCCGGCCCATGCCGAGACGATGGCCGCCCGGCGTACCCCGAGACGCCGCACGTACGGCCCGGACAGCGTGGCCGAGCAGATGGCGCCGAGCAGCGCGCTCGCCGCCAGAACCGCGCCCACCCTGGCGGTGTCCCAGCCGAACCGCGCGATCATGACGAACGTCCAGGTGACCTGGTTCGCCATCCGGGCGACGTCGGAGAGCAGGCGGGCGGCGGTGAGGCGGCCGAGCCCGGGCCGGCGCGCCAGCGCGGCGATCGCCCCGACGGGGTTGGCCACGGTCCAGGCGAGGCTGGTGGTCCGGTCGCCGGGCCGCGACTCGGGCAGCACGAACGCGCCGTACAGGGCGTTGGCCCCGGCCAGCCCGGCCGCGACGAGGAACGGCAGCCGCGGGTCGACGGCGCCGAGCAGGCCGCCGAGCACCGGCCCCGCGACGAACCCGACGGAGAAGGCCGCGCCGACGTACCCGAACGCCCGCGGCCGCTGCGACGGCGGGGTGATGTCGGCGATGTAGGCGTTGACGACGGTCGTGGTACCGGCGAGGGCTCCCGCGGCGGCATGTGCGACGAGCATCGGGCCGGGCGTGCCGGCCAGGGCATGGGCGAGGTAGTCCACGCCCAGCAGGGTGAGCGCGCCGATCAGCACGGGGCGGCGGCCGTAGCGGTCGGCGAGCCGGCCGAGCAGCGGCGCGGCCAGGAACTGGGTCACGCCGAAGCTCGCGTCGATCCACCCCGACCAGTGGGCGGCGGCGACCGGGTCGCCGGTGACGGCGTTCATCAGGCTCGGGACGACGGGCACGACGATGCCGAGACCGAGCATGTCGATCACGACGGTGACCAGCAGGAACGCCAGCGCGGGCGGGCGGCGCAGGGACACGTGGTCCTCCAGAAGAGTGGGTGACCCCACCCGTCCGGAAGCACGGAGGATTACCGTATCGCGGCCGTCAAATGGTTTTTTCCGGGCGCTCTGCGGGGTACACGATCAACATGAGTAGCGCAGCGAACCCCGCCACCGTCGAGCAGTGCCTGCGCGTGGGCGCCGGATTCACCCAGGGTGACCGGAACTGGATCACCGAGCAGTTCGGCCCGCTGGACGCGCGGCTCGCGTCGTTCGACGCCGACGCGACCGAGCTGGAGATCTCCGTGAAGGACCGCCAGTCCCCCGGGCAGAAGGTCACCCTGGAGTGCTGGACGCGCGGCCTGGACAAGATCGTCACTGTGTCGACCGAGGACGACCTGCACGCCGCGATCATGGACGTGCGTGACGACCTGCGCCGCCGCCTGACCGACGCCAAGACGCGCCGGGAACCCCGGAAGGGCTGACGCCCAGAACGTCCACGCCCGCGCGCCCAGGCGTGATGCGGCATCATGATCGGCGTGTCCGACACCATCACGCTCTGGCGGCCTACCGGGCAGGCGGAGCTCGACCTCGTGGCGGCCTCGGGGTGGCGTGCGTGGCCGCCGCGGCTGGCGGATCAGCCGATCTTCTACCCCGTGCTGAACCGGTGGTACGCGACCAGGATCGCGCGGGAGTGGAACGTGCCCGCCGGTGGGGTCGGGTTCGTGACCCGGTTCGAGGTCGAGCGCTCCCACCTCGAGCAGTACGACGTGCAGCAGGTCGGTGGGCGGGACGTGCTGGAGTACTGGATCCCGGCCGAGCGGCTCGACGAGTTCAACGCGCACATCGTCGGGGCGATCGTCGAGGAGGCCGACTACCGCGGGCCCGTCCCCGACGACGAGTTCACCGTCGCGTTGCCGGGTGAGTGGCGGAGGTATCTGCAGGGCCCGTCGTGGTACCGGCGAGGATGGATCGCTGAGGAGACCTTCGTGTCGCTGCATCGGCCACGCGAGATGCTCGCCGTCCAGGAGGCGTGGGGCGACAGCACGGCCGCGCATCCGGGTGTTGCCGTCATCGGCAGTGATGGATCGCGGGCGCAGCTGGTGCTGGACCTGCGGCGTGATCCCGCGCCCGTGCTGCTGGTGGACGTCGCCAGCACCGGATGGGACACGGCGGTCCCCCAGGCGCGCGACGTCACCGAGCTCATCGAGCGCATCGAGGACGGCACGTTCGCGTGGCGATGAGGGAGCTTGAGCTGGCCCGGTTCGACCCGTCGGAGCTGTGGCGGCGCTTCGGTGAGCGCTTGTCGGCGCCGGCCCGGCGGCGACGGCCTGGGGCGATGACCAGCTCGCCACCTACGTCACCCGCCTGGCCGTCCGGCGGGGCCTCGCCGGGCGCGGACTCGGCGCCCGAATGCTGGACTGGGCGCATTTCCAGGCGTGCCGCCAGGGTAGCCGCTGGCTCCGGGTGTCCGCCTGGCCGGGCAATCCGCGCCTGCACGAGTATCTTCGCCGGCACGGGTTCCATCCACTGTGGACCGTCGCCGGGCCGCCCGCCGAGTCCCGCACGCTGTTGGTCGGCCGCGTGGTGTCGGCGGGCGCCGGCCCTGAACCGGTCAGGTGAGCGGCTCACCGCCGTCGATGTGCAGGGTGGTACCCGTCAGGAAGGGGCTCGTCATCGCGAAGAGGACGCCGTCGGCGATCTCGGCGGCGGTACCGATGCGGCGGGCCGGGTTGCGGGCGCTGATCATGTCGAAGTAGGCCGACTTGCCCTGGCCGCCGAACTCGTCCCACGCGCCGCTGTCCACCACGCCGGGTGAGATGGCGTTGACCCGGATCGGGGCGAGCTCCAGGGCGAGCGAGCGGGCGAGAATGTCGGCCGCGCCGTTGGTGATGGCGACCGCCATCGTGCCGACCGCGATCTTGGCCGCGGCGACGCCGGAGAAGAGGGTGATCGAGCCCTCCTCGGGCATCCGCGGGGCCAGGTGCTTGGCGAGCATGAGCGGGCCGATCACCTTGGTGTCGAACGAGCGCCGCACGGCGTCGCGGTCCAGGTCGGCGAGCCGCCCGCGGGCCCGCGCGGAGGCGGTGGTGACCACGTGGTCGACGGTCCCGAGCCGCTCACCCAGCGTCTCGATCGAACGCTCGTCGGTGAGGTCGACGGTGTCGGCGACGACCCCGGGCTCATCCTGGTACGCGGCGTCGAGCCCGGCCCGGTGCCGGCCCGCGGCCACGACGGTCGCCCCGGCGTCACGCGCGGCGACCGTGACGGCCCGCGCGATCCCGCTGCCCCGCCCGACGACGAGCACGGTCCGGTCCTTGAGCGTTGCGGTCATGGGTCGACGCTTCCCCGTGTACCGCGTCTTACCCGCCGAAGTCCGCTACGGCTCCCGGCCCACCGGCAGCAGCGCGAACACGACCACGCCGGCAACCGGTCCCCGGACCGGATCACAGGCCCAGGATCGGCGGTTGCCGGTTGGCCTCGACGGTCCGCAGGTCCGCCGCCCGGCCGCGCAGCTCCGCCGCGTGCCCGGTCTCACCGCGGGCCGCGTAGATCCGGGCCGCGTAGTCCATCGCCCACGGGTCGCCGCGGCCGATCGCCGCGTGGAACAGCCGCAGCGCCGTCGCCTCGTCGTCGTGATCACGGAACGCGACCCCCAGCGCGGTCACCGGGTACACGTCTTCCCGGTCGAGCACCGGCTCGATCCAGCGGGCCGCGGCCGCGTGGTCGCCGCGCCGGAGCGCCAGCCTCGCCAGCTCGAGCATCGCGTCCGCGCTGCCGCGCCCGTCGAGCGCGGCCACCGCGAGCCAGTAGAACTCGGCGCGGTCGAGGTCGCCCCGCAGCGACGCGAACGTCCCGAGGTTGAAGCCGGCGTCCAGATCGCCCGCCTGCCAGGCCCGTTCCAGCCACGGCGTCCCCTCGGCGTGCCGGCCCGCCTGGCACAGCGCCGCGCCGAAGATCCCCACCGCCCCGACGTGCCCGGCCTTGGCGGCCTTGCGCACTGCCGCGAGCGATGCGGCCGTCAACCGGCCGTCCGCGTCGAACTCCAGCCACGGATCCGGCACGACCCGGCCGCGGCGCCTGAACCAACCCACAGGCGACATGATCAGCCATCGGCGCCGGGGAAAGCCAGGGGGCGATAGGCGCGGCTCGCAGGGGCGGTCAAGCGTCGGCGCGCCGCAGCGCGCGGCAGGCCAGCTCGACCCAGCGCTCGCGCTCCGGCCGCGGGGCCTGGGCGTCCGGGGCCGAGCGCAGCAGGAGCGCGACGTCGCCGACCGTCACATCGGGGGCCAGGCTGCCGTCGGCGTGGCCCGCGGCGACGATCTCGGTCAGCGCCTCCATGGCCTGGCGCTGGATCGCCTCGAGCGCCTCGCGGCTGGCCAGGGCCTCGCGCAGCAGGCGCTCCTGGCCCATCTCGACGACCACGCGGTGGAACAGCGCGGCGAGCTCGCCGTGCGCGGTTCGGCGGCCGGCGCGCACCTCCGCCAGGCCGGCGTCGAGCACCTCGCCCACGGTCGCCGCCAGGTCGGCGACGATCGCGCGGACCAGGTCCTCCTTCGCCGGAAAGTGCCGGTACAGCGTGCCGACCGCGACCCCGGCCGCCGCGGCGAGCTCATCCATGCCCACGCCGGGGCCCCGGGCGGCGATGAGCTGCCGGGCCGCCGCCAGGATCGCGGACCGGTTGCGGGCGGCGTCCGCGCGCATGCACTCCCCCTGCTTGCCAAAAGGTGAACCAGGCGTTCACCATACAACATGAACCGCCCGTTCATGTTGTTCGTCGTCAGGAGGAGCCTTGCCCAGATGGACTGAGACCGATGTCCCCGACCAGCGCGGCCAGGTGGCCGTGGTCACCGGCGCGAACACCGGGATCGGGTTCGAGACGGCCCGCGTGCTGGCGCGGCGCGGCGCCACCGTCGTGCTCGCCTGCCGTGATCCGGCACGTGGCGGTACCGCTGCGGAGAAGATCGGCGCCGCGGACACCGTGCGGCTGGACCTCGCCTCGCTCGCTTCGGTCCGCGACGCCGCCGAGACGATCCGGCGGCGCTACGACCGGATCGACCTGCTGGTCAACAACGCCGGCGTCACGGGCATGCGGGGCCGCACCGAGGACGGCTTCGAGCTCCAGTTCGGCGTGAACCACCTCGGCCACTTCGCCCTCACCGGCCTGCTGCTGGACCGGCTGCACGACGCGCGAATCGTCACCGTCAGCAGCATCGGGCACCGGCTCGCGCGGCTCGACCTCACCGGCGACACCGCCGACCCGCAGCGCGGCAGGGGCGACGCCTACAGCCGCTCCAAGCTGGCCAACCTGCTGTTCACTCACGAGCTCCACCGCCGCCTGCGCGCGGCCGGGCACGCCACCCAGGCGCTCGCCGCCCACCCCGGCGGCGCGACGACGGAGATCTTCCGGTACTCGTCGCCGTGGTTCCGCGTGCCCAACCTGCTCATCGCCCGGCTGCTGGGCCGGACCCCGGCGATGGGCGCCCTGCCGACCCTGCGCGCCGCCACGGACCCGACCGCGACCAGCGGCGAGTACTACGGCCCGGACGGCCTGCTGGAGATCCGCGGCTACCCGCGCCGCGTCGAGGCGAGCCGCCGCGCCCACGACCCCGACGCCCAGCGGCGCCTGTGGGAGGCCTCGGAGCGCCTCACCGGCGTCAAATATGCGATCTAGGTGGCTGGCGGGAATCCGTCGGTTTCTGGCATCGGTGGACGGTGTCGTACCTCTGGCGCCCGGTTAGCTTCGGGGCACCCGACGACGATCGGGTGATGCGAGGAGGACTGCGATGCTGGGGTACGTCGTGCCGGTGGCGATCGGGGCGCTGTACGTGGCCCTCAACTCGTTCGTGCCCGAACCGCACCGGCGGCGGTTCAACGCCGTCATGGTCGGTGGGGCCGGCGGGGTCTACATCAGCGGCGGCGGGTTCGGGCTGTGGGAGCTCGCGTTCGCCGCGGTCATGGCGGCCGTCGCGTTCGCCGGGCTGCGGTCGTACGCGTTCATCGGGCTCGGCTGGCTGCTGCACACGGCGTGGGACGTCGCCCACCACCACCGGGGCGCGCCGATCATCCCGTCGCTGCACGACTCGTCGTTCGGCTGCGCGCTGTGCGACCCGGTGATCGCCGTGTGGTGCTTCTGGCTCGCGTTCAGACCGTCAGCAGCGGACCGGTGAGCGGGTCGTGGTGGAGACCCTCGGCTATCGCGGCGCGAGGCCGTCGAAGATGACCGCCAGGGCGCGAGCCTTCGTGTCGTCGTCGAGGCCGGGCTGCGCGGCGGCGCGGGACATGGCGACCAGCAGGGCATAGACCTCGGGCAGCTCCACGTCGTCGCGGACGGCGCCCGCGCGCTGGGCCCGGTCGAGCAGGGCGCCGACCGCGCGGCGCAGGCCGAGGGACGCCTCGGCGGCCTCGCCGCCGTCGTCGCCGCCCGCGTCGAGCAGGGCGTCGCCGATCGCGATCTTCGTGGGCGCGTCGGTGACGAGGTGGCGGAAGAAGCCGAAGAACGCGGTGCCGGGGTCGTCGTCGAGCAGGGCCTCGGCCTGGCCGCGCAGACGGTCGAACCGCCGGACGAGCACGGCCTGGAGCAGGGCCGCCTTGGTCGGGAAGTGGCGGAAGACCGTGGCGATGCCGACGCCCGCGAGGCGCGCCACCTCCTCGGTCGACGCGGACTCGCCACCCCGGCCGAAGACGTCCTCGGCGACGTCCAGGATGCGGCCCCGGTTGGCTTGCGCGTCGACGCGTCGGCTCCGCATGCTTCCTCGCCCGGTTTGTTAACCGAAGTCATGACTCCGTACAATCGGAGTACCTACTTCGGATACTACCGGAGGTGCCCCATGGCCCGCAGCCCGCGCGAGGTCTTCCTCGCCCTCGTGAACGGCGTCGCCGAGGAGCGCTGGGAGGAGCTTCCCGGCCTCTACGCCGAACAGACCGACGTGGTGCACCCGTTCGACCCGCTCCGCGCCCCGGCGCTGCGCACCCGCGACGAGCTGCGCGAGCACTTCCGGCCGACCGGCGACGTCCCGCGGCTGCTGCGCCACGCGGCGAACATCACCGTCCACGAGACGGCCGACCCGGAGGTCATCGTGGCCGAGTTCGAGTACCGCGGCACGGTCGAGGACACCGGGGAGCCGTTCGCGATCCCGGGCATCTTCGTGATGCGCGTCCGCGACGGCGAGATCGTGAGCTCCCGCGACTACTTCGACCACCTGACGGCCGCCCGGGTCCGCGGCCGCCTCGACGCCCTGGTCGCCGCGCTTTCCTGATCAGCGCACCCGGGAATCGGGCGGTACGCTCGTTGCGGTGCGGACGAAGCTGGAGTTGACCGAGGCCATCCGACGGGGCCGGCGGGCCGTCCTGGTCGTCAACACACGGGCGCGGCGGGGGCGCCAGCTGTACGGCGAGGCACGGTCGCGGCTCGTCGCGGCCGGCTTCTCGATCGAGACGGCAGACGGCGGCAACCTGGAGGAGCGGCTGCGTGCCGCGGTCGACGGCGGGGCGGACCTCGTCGTCGCCGGTGGCGGTGACGGCACGATCAGCACCGCGGCGCGGGTGCTCGCCCATCGGGACGTGGCGCTCGGCCTGCTCCCGCTCGGCACGACCAACAACTTCGCGCGTACCGTGGGCATCCCCCTCGACCTCGACACCGCCGTCCGCACGCTGGCCGACGGCACGGTGATCGACGTCGATCTCGGCCTCGCCGGGGACGTGCCGTTCACCAACCACATCGGCGTCGGTTTGTCGGCCCAGGTCATGCTGTCCGCACCCCGGCGACTGAAGCGGGTGGTCGGCCGGCTCGCCTACCCGGTCACCGCCGCGGGCCTACTCGCCCGGCACCGGCCGCTGCGGGTGGTGGCGCGCACCGACGGGCGGCGGCACGAGTTCCACACGCATCAGGTGTACGTCGCGAACGGCGGCTTCCACGCCGGCCGCCCGATCACCGCGGACGCGCACGCCGACGACCGCCTGCTGATCGCGTACCCGGTCGGCGGCCCCAGCCGCTGGCAGCTCGTGCGCGAGACGACCCGCAACGCGGCCACGGGCCACCGGCGCACGCTCGACGACGAGCCGTTCGTGGCGACGGACGAGCTCTGGCTGGAGACGGACCGCCCGGCGCCCGTCGAGGTGGACGGCGAGCCCCGGGGCCAGACCCCGCTGCGCATCGGCCTGGCCCCGAACGCCCTGCGCATCATGGCCCCGCTCGGCACCCCGGATCACTGAAGCGGCGACCGGTCCCCGACGAGCCATCGGTGGCCCGGCGGCCTAACGGTCGCCGCCGAGGAGGGTGCCGAGGTAGATCAGCGCGCCCGCCGCGGCGACGACGGAGCCGGCCAGTACGAGGGCCCCGTAGGCCGCATCGCGCCGGTCGGGGGCGACGGCGAGCGTGCCCGCGACGGCCAGGAACGCGATGGCGCTGGCGAGCACGCCACCGGCCAGGATGAGGCGGCCGGCGTGGTAGATCACCCGGCCGACGGCCCGCGCGCTCACCCGCTCCCCCGGGGTCCGCTGCAGCAGCACGTTCGCAGCGTACCCACGCAAAGGGTGTCAGCGCAGGGCGATCGCCATCGCGCCGGCGATCGTCAGCAGGTGCGGCTGAACCGGCCGTGGCCGCCGGTGGCGTGGTACAGGCGGGGAACGCGGCCCAGTTGGGCGGCGAGTGGCCTGAGGTCGGCACAGGCGTCGGCCTGGACGGTGGCGTCGCGGGTGTCGAGGTAGACGGTGGCGGCGAACAGCAGTCCCAGTCCGCCCACCGACGATCTATGACCGTCGGCCGGATTCCGGGGTCCCGCCGGCGGTTGCTAGTGGTAGTAGCCGAGGAGGATGCCGCCGCCGTAGACCACGGCGGTCAGGCTGGCCAGCCAGAACAGGCCCGACCACAGTGACGCCGGCAGGAAGGTCAGCTGCCGCAGCACGTAGGCGTCCGAGGACTTGTCCGGGCCCGCGCGGCGCAGGCTCTGGAACGCCAGGACGTGGATGAAGCCGCCGAAGAGCAGGAACCAGATCCAGGTGTACGCGAAGAACGCCTCCTGACCGTCCGACGCCTTGCGGATGACCATGACGATCACCGCGCCGATGGCGATGATCGCGAAGCGGGTGTAGTAGCTGCCGGCCGCGAACAGGGCCATCAGCAGCAGCACGACGCTGATCCACAGCACCGTCCGGACCTGGCCGCGGGACAGCAGGTATGCGCCGCCGAGGCCGAAGGCGGACGGGCCCACGTAGCCGGCCAGCGCGGTCACGAAGCGGCCGAGCGGGCCGAGGCCGGTGAAGGTCGTCACGCCGCCCCGCGGGCGCAGGGCATTGAGCGATTTCACCGAGCCGCCCATCAGCGACACCGCCATGGCGTGGCCGCCCTCGTGGGCGAGCGTGATGAGGACGTGCACGACCGGCCACACGACGACCGAGACCGCGAAGGCGGTCAGGCCGGCGCCGATCACGACGAGCTGTGAGGGCTGCACGCGCCGGACGTTATGCCGACGCAAGCCGGATTCCATCGGATGATTCGGCACATGTTGACGTCAGTCGATTCTTGAGGTTTCCTTACCGCACGACCAGTCGGCGAATCGGATGGCGGCCCTCCGTCGACGGACCATCCTCCGGAGGGGCCATGTCCATCGTCCTTCGGCTCGCCGTCCTCGCCGCCGCCGTGACGGGCGCCGTCCTCGTTCCGACGCCCACGCCGGCGTATGCGGCCGCCGACATCTGCAACCGGTACTGCGACGGCCGCGACCCGGGCCTCGCCCCCGCCGACCGCACCGCCGTCGCCGCGACGCTGTACGGGCGGCGGTTCACGCTGCACCTCGACGACACCGACGCCATGGCCTGGGGTGTGGTCGAGAACGGCAGTCCGGGCGACGAGGTCTGGCTCGACCGCTCGTTCGACGGCGGCCGCACCTGGGTCGACAGCCGCCTCGGCGCCACGACCGTCCCCGCCGGCGCCCGCAGCAGGCGCACCCTGATGTACAACGTCGACGACTGGACCAACCGCGGCGTCGGCGCGCTGCGGGCCTGCGGCAAGGCCGGCGACCGGCCCGAGCTGGTGTGCACGGCGTGGGCGCGCAGCACCTGGAACGCCTGGGACCGGCGGACCGCGGCGGCGACCGCGCTCATGATGCGGTACGACAGAGGCACCGGGCTCTTCGACGGCAACGCCTGGTGGACCAGCGCCAACGCGCTCACGGCGGTGATCGACAACATCCGGCGCAGCGGGATGCGCAGCTACGACTACGCGATCGCGACGACCTACGACAAGCAGCTGAACGCCCGGCTCGGCCAGTTCCGCAACGAGTACCTCGACGACACCGGCTGGTGGGGCCTGGCCTGGGTCGCCGCCTACGACGTCACCGGGAACAGCCGCTACCTGAACACGGCCCGGGCCGGCGCCGACCACATGTTCGCCTACTGGGACACGCGGTGCGGCGGCGGCGTGTACTGGCGCACCGACCGCACCGTCAAGAACGCCATCGCCAACAGCCTCTACATCCAGCTCAACGCGGCCCTCGCCCAGCGGATCCCGGGCGACACGGTGTACCGCGGGCGAGCCCAGGCCGGCTGGGCATGGTTCCAGGGCACCGGCATGCTCAACGCGTCGAACCTCGTCAACGACGGCGTGAACCTGAGCACCTGCCGCAACAACGGCGACGTCACGTGGACGTACAACCAGGGCGCGCTCATCAACGCGCTCGTGCAGCTCAACCGCCTGACCGGCGACGCCGCCGCGCTCGCCACCGCCCGGCGCATCGGCGACGCACTGGTCTCCAGCACGTACCTCAGCCCGAACGGCATCCTGCGCGAGCCCAACGAGAGCAGCACGTGCGCCGGCGACGGCGTCTCGTTCAAGGGCGCGGCGGTGCGGGGCCTGGGCGCGCTGAACGCGGCGACGGGCGGCGCCTACGACGCCTACCTGAGGCGCAACGCCGACACCGCCTACGCCAACGACCGCGACCCGCTCGACTCGTACGGCAGCCACTGGGCCGGCCCGAACGTCCCGACCAACCACAGCTGCCAGCACAGCGCCGTCGACCTGCTCAACGCCGCGCCGTGAAGGCCTACGGGAACAGCGTCAGCTCCGGCCGGACGGCGAGTTCCCGCAGGGCCGGCCGCTCGACGCCGACCGCCGGCCGGGTGATCCGCTCGCCGCTGAAGTTGTCCACGTCCACGAGCACGTGCGTGCCGTCCGCGCGCCAGGCGCGCACGCCGTAGCCGGCCCTCGGCGTCGTACACGTCGAAGTTGGCGGCGTAGCCGACAGCACGTCGTCCGCCTGGTGCCAGTCGCCGCTGAGCAGGTAGGCGACCCGGCGCAGGGCCGGCAGGCGGGCGGTGACGTACTCGCGGAAGCTCTCGACGTCGGTTGCCATACCCTGCAAGACACGCGCACCGGGCCGCCGGGTTGCCCGGCTAGTGCTTGGGCTTCTGGTTGAACCGCAGCATGTTTCCCGCGGGGTCGCGGAAGGCGCAGTCGCGCAGGCCGTAGGGCTGGTCCATCGGCTCCTGCAGCACCTCGGCCCCGCTGATGACGAGCCGGTCGAACAGCGCGTCGACGTCGTCGGTCTGGAAGACCAGGCCGTTCATCGAGCCCTTGGCGAGCAGCGCCCTGATCGACTCGGCGTCCTCCGGCGAGCGGGCGACGCCAGCCGACTGCAGGACGATGCCGAGCTCGGGCTGCGCCGTCGGGCCGACGGTCAGCCAGCGCGCGCCCTCCATCGCGACGTCCTGCCGGACCTCGAAGCCGAGCGCGTCGCGGTAGAACGCGAGGGCGGCCTCGTGGTCGTCGACCTCCAGGAAGGTGTGTGTCAGTGACAGCTCCATGTCACCGAACGCTACCGGGACGGGTTGACCTGCGCTTCTCTGTTCCTGCTCGGGCGGGTGACGAGCTTGGCCCAGCACGCCGGGATCGGGGCGAGGTCGCTGTGGTTGCGGGCCCGGTAGGCGCTCGGGCTCTCCCCCACCAGCTCGGTGAACCGGGTGCTGAACGAGCCGAGCGAGGTGGCGCCGACCGCCATGCAGACCTCGGTCACCGACAGGTCGCCCCGGCGCAGGAGGGCCTTGGCGCGCTCGATGCGGCGGGTCATGAGATACGAGTAGGGGGTCTCGCCGTAGACGGCCCGGAACTGGCGGGCGAAGTGGGCCGGGGACATGAGCGCGGTGCGGGCCATCGCGGGCACGTCGAGCGGCTGCGCGTAGTCGCGGTCGATCAGGTCGCGGGCGCGGCGCAGGTGCTTGAGGTCCTCCGGCGTCACCCCGCCAGCATTGCACAACCCCCTCCCACCTGCGAAGGAACGGGCCGCCCACGGGTGAGGGGCGGCCCGTTCGGTTACGGAGGGTTCAGCGTCGAGTGCGGAAGGTGGTGGCCGCGGACTACCTATTAAGTCAGTCGGGTTTATATGTAATATCTGCGCTCGTGACCGTCGCACCCCTCGTGACGACCGCGGTCCCGGTGGGGCTGCGCGGCGTCGGCAAGGCCTGGGCCGGCCACGTCGTGCTCCGCGACGTGGACCTGGACCTCGCCGCCGGGCAGGTCGTGGCCATCCTCGGCGCGTCCGGCAGCGGCAAGTCGACGCTGCTGCGGCTGGTCGCCGGGCTCGACGAGCCGACCACCGGGTCCGTCACCGTCGACGGGCGGCCGGTGCGGGGCATCGAGGCGCGCTGTGCGGTGATGTTCCAGGAGCCCCGGCTGCTGCCCTGGCGGACGCTCGCCGGGAACGTCGCCTACGGGCTGCCGCGCGGTACCACCGGATCCCAGGCCACCACCGAGGTCGCCGGGCTGCTCGACGTGGTCGGCCTGACCGACTTCGCCCGGCACCGGCCGCGGCAGGTGTCCGGCGGCATGGCCCAGCGCACCGCCCTGGCCCGCGCGCTCGCCCGGCACCCCGGCGTGCTGCTGCTCGACGAGCCCCTCGCCGCCCTCGACGCGCTGACCCGGCTGCGCATGCAGGACCTCGTGGACCGCGTGCAGCGCCGGGCGGGCACCACCGTGCTGCTGGTGACCCACGACGTGGACGAGGCGCTGCGCCTGGCCGACCGGGTGGTCCTGCTGGGCAGCGAGCCAGGCCGGCCCGGCGCCACGATCGTCCACGCCGTCGACGTGCCCGGCGCCCGGCCGCGCGACCGGGGTGACGCCGTCCTCGCCGCGATGCGCGCCGATCTGCTCGGTCGGCTCGGAGTACCACCGAATCTGGAGGAGTCTCGATGAAGCGTGTCCTGCTCGGGATCGCCCTGGCAGCCGCGGCGCTGCTGACCACCGGCTGCGTCGAGGGCGAGAACAGCGGCCCCGCACCGGCGAGCGGCGAGTTTCCCGCCGAGCTCCGCCTCGACTACGCGTACTACAACCCGGCGAGCCTCGTGCTGCGCGAGCAGCAGTGGCTGGAGCAGGAGCTCGGCGCGAAGGGCACCAAGGTGACCTGGGTGCTCTCGGCCGGCAGCAACAAGGCGAACGAGTCGCTGCGGGCCAACGCCGTCGACCTCGGCTCGACCGCGGGCGCCGCCGCGCTGCTGGCCCGGGCCAACGCCACGCCGATCAAGGTGGTCACCCTCTACAGCCAGCCGGAGTGGGCCGCGATCGTCGTCGGCAAGACCTCCACGATCACCTCTGTCGCGCAGCTCAAGGGCAGGAAGGTGGCCGCGACGAAGGGCACCGACCCGTACTTCTTCCTGCTCCAGTCGCTCAAGGAGGTGGGCCTGACGTCGAAGGACGTCGAGGTGGTCAACCTGCAGCACGCCGACGGCAAGGCGGCGCTGGAGCGCGGTGACGTCGACGCGTGGGCCGGCCTCGACCCGATCATGGCGCAGACCCAGGTCGACAGCGGCTCGAAGCTGATCTACCGCAACAAGGCGTTCAACTCCTACGGCACGCTCAACGCCCGCGAGGACTTCCTGGCGAAGTACCCGGCCGTCGCCCAGCTCGTCGTCAACGCCTACGAGAAGGCCAAGGCGTGGATCGCGGCCAACCCCGACCAGGCCGTGGAGCTGCTCGCGCGCGAGTCGAAGGTGTCCCCCGCCGTGGCCCGGCTGGTGCTCACCGAGCGCACCACGCTCGACCTCGACCCGGTGCCGGGCGACGCCCAGCGGGCGGTGCTCCAGACGATCCTGCCGGTGCTCGTCGCCGACGGGAACATCAAGTCGGCGCAGGACGGCCAGGCCGCGCTGGACTCCCTGTTCGAGCCGAGGTTCGCCCAGGCCCGGACCAAGCCGTGACGACGACCGTCCGGCGGCTGCTGGCCGGCGCGGTCGTCCCGGTGCTGCTGGTGGCGGCCTGGCAGGCCGCCACCGCGAGCGGGGTCTGGTCGGCGAGCCAGCTCCCGCCGCCGGCCGACGTGCTCGCCGCCCTGCGGGAGCTGGCGACGCGCGGCGAGCTGGGCCACCACGTCGCGATCAGCGTGCAGCGGGTGCTCATCGGCTTCGCCTTCGGCTCGGCCGCCGGTCTCGCCCTCGGCGGCCTGGTCGGCCTGTCGCGGCCGGCGCGGGCACTGCTGAGCCCGACCGTCCAGGCGCTGCGGGCGGTGCCGTCGCTCGCCTGGGTACCGCTGTTGCTGCTCTGGCTCGGCATCGACGAGACGCCGAAGATCGTGCTGGTCGCGATCGGCGCGTTCTTCCCGGTGTACACCACGGTCGCCGCGGCGCTGTCCCAGGTCGACCCGCACCTGGTGGAGGTCGGCCGCGCCTACGGCCGCTCGGGCGTGGCCCTGCTGACCACGGTGCTGTTCCCGGCGGCGATCCCCGCGGTGGTCTCGGGCCTGCGCCTCGGCCTGGCCCAGAGCTGGCTGTTCCTGGTGGCGGCGGAGCTGATCGCGTCGTCGATGGGCCTGGGCTTCCTGCTCATCGACAGCCAGAACACGGGCCGCACCGACGTGATGCTGCTCGCGATCCTGCTGCTGGCGCTGATCGGCAAGCTCACCGACTCCCTGCTGGCCGTCGCCGAACGTGCCATCCGCTAACCCGGTCAGGAGGCTGTCGCGGGCTTCTTCGCGGGGTCGGCCGGGGTGGCGCCGTGAGTGGGACGGCGGGTCAGGACCTGGGGACCGGCCGGGGTGACGGCGACCGTGTGCTCGGAGTGGGCGGTGCGGGAGCCGTCGGCGGAGCGGATCGTCCAGCCGTCGCTGTCGTACCTGATCTTGTCGGTGGAGCGGCAGAACCAGGGCTCGATGGCGATGGTGAGGCCGGGTTCGAGTCTCATGCCGCGGCGGGCGCGGCCGTTGTTGGCGACGTGCGGGGCCTCGTGCATGGTGCGGCCGATGCCGTGACCGCCGAACTCGCCGTTGACGCTGTAGCCGTAGGAGTGGGCGACCTCGCCGATCGCGGCGGAGATGTCGCCGAGGCGGCCGCCGGGCTGGGCGGCGGCGATGCCGGCCTCCAGTGCGACCTCGGTGGCCTCGATCAGCTGCAGGTCGGCCGGGTCGGGGGTGCCGACGACGACCGAGAGCGCGGAGTCGGCGACCCAGCCGTCGATGCCGGTCGCCATGTCGATGCTGAGCAGGTCGCCGTCCTGCAGGACGTAGTCGTGCGGCAGGCCGTGCAGCACCGCGTCGTTGACCGACAGGCACAGCACGTTGCGGAACGGGCCGCGGCCGAACGAAGGGGCGTAGTCCCAGTAGCAGGACTCGGCGCCGCGCTCTTTGATCCGGCGGCGGGCGTGGTGTTCGAGGTCCATCAGGTTGACGCCGACGGCGGCGGCACCGCTCAGCTCGGCGAGCAGCTCGCCGACGAACTGGCCGGTCACCGCCATCCGGCCGATCTCCTCGGCGGACTTGAGCTCGATCACGACAGCCTTCCCTTCCGCACGCGGTATTTCTATACCACTCCCCGTGCGGTATTTTTATACCACGCCGTCTAGGCCGGCACGATGATCGGGGTGCCCGCCACCGGGTCGGGGATGACGACGCAGCTCAGGCCGAAGACCTTCTCGATCAGCTCCGCCGTCACCACGTCCGCCGGGGCGCCCTCGGCCACGATGCTGCCGTCGGCCATCGCGATGATGTGGTCGCAGTACCGGCAGGCGAGGTTCAGGTCGTGCATCACGATCACGATCGTCTTGCCCGACCCGGCGTTGAGGTCGCGGAGCAGGCGCAGCAGCTCGACCTGGTGGTTGATGTCGAGGTACGTCGTCGGCTCGTCGAGCAGCAGCAGGTCGGTGTCCTGGGCCAGCGCCATCGCCACCCAGACCCGCTGGCGCTGGCCGCCGGACAGCTGCCGCAGCGGGCGGTCGATGAGCTCGGCCGTGCCGGTCGCGTCCAGCGCCCGGGCGACCGCGTCGTCGTCGGCGTCGGTCCAGCGGCGGAACCAGCCCTGGTGCGGGTACCGCCCCCGCGACACCAGGTCGGCCACGGTGATGCCGTCGGGCGCCACCGGGGTCTGGGGCAGCAGCCCGAGCACCTTCGCGACCTCGAGTGTGCTCAGCGACGCCATCTGCCGGCCGTCGAGGTACACCGTGCCCTGACGCGGCCGCAGCAGCCGGGCGAGCCCGCGCAGGAGCGTGGACTTGCCGCAGGCGTTGGCCCCCACGATGGCGGTGACCTTGCCCTCCAGCACGGTGACGTCGAGGTCCGCGACGACGGTGCGGTCGTCGTAGCCGAGGGTCAGTCCTTCGGCGCTCAGCCGGGTCATCCGCCTGCTCCCTGTCGGTTCGTGGTGGCCAGCAGCCACAGGAGGTACGGCGCGCCGACCGCGCCGGTGACCACGCCGGTCGGTAGTGCGGTCGGCAGCAGGTGCACGGCGACGAGGTCGGCGCCGAGCAGCAGGGCCGCGCCGGCCAGGGCGGCCGGGACGATGCCGCCGGTGGCCGGGCCCAGCAGCCGGTTCGCGATCGGGCCGGCGACGAGCGCGACGAAGATGATCGGCCCGGCCACCGCGACCGCCAGCGCGATCAGCGCCACGGCCGTGGCGAGCAGGCCCGCCCGGTTGAGCTCGGTCCGCGAGCCGAGTGCGCGGGCCGAGTCGTCGCCGAGCTCCAGGGCCCGCAGCCCGCGCTGCAGCACGACCGCCAGCGGCAGCAGCACCAGCAGCGCGATGCTCAGCAGGCGCAGCTCCGGGCCGGAGGCCTGGCCCACCGAGCCGGTCAGCCAGTGGATCGCCTGCCGGGCCTCGAACAGCTGCGCGCGGGTCAGCACGTAGCCGGTGAGCCCGTCGAAGAAGACGGCCACGCCGATGCCGATGAGGATGAAGCGGTACCCCGTGACGCCGTCGCGCCAGGCGAGCACGTACATGAGCGTGGCCGCGACGATCGCCCCGCCGAGCGCGAACCCGGTGATCGCCAGCCCGCCGGCCTGGAGTACCACGATGCCCGTGACGGCCGCGAGACCGGCGCCGGAGGTGATGCCGACGAAGTCGGGCGAGGCGAGCGGGTTGCGCAGCAGCTGCTGGAAGATGGTGCCGGAGGCGCCGAGGGCGAGCCCGACGGTCAGGCCGGACACCGCGGTCGGCAGCCGCAGCTCGCGGACGACGAAGTCGACGCCCGGGTTGTCGGCCAGGTGCAGCACCGACGTGATGACCTCACCGGCGGTGAGCCGGAAGCTGCCGACCATCATGGTGACGACGAAGAGCGCGATCACGGCGGCGGCGAGCCCGCCGGTCACGACCGCGAACCGGGTGCCGCGGCGCCGCCGGTTCGACCGCAGCGCGCGGACGGTCTCGAGTGTGGCGGTCATCGGCTCACACCTCCGACAGCTTGCCGTAGCGGACGACCGCGACGAAGGCGGGCGCCCCGAGCACCCCGAGCACCACGCCGACCTGGAGCTCGTCGGGCGCGGCGACCACGCGGCCGACCACGTCGCACAGCAGCAGCACGATCGGCGCGAGGAGCATGGAGTACGGCAGGATCCACCGGTAGTCGGGGCCGCAGATGAAGCGGGCGAGGTGCGGCACGACAAGGCCCACGAAGACGATCGGCCCGCAGGCGGCGGTGGCCGCCCCGGCGAGGATCGCCACGACGACGAACGCGGCCGCGCGGGTGCGGCCGACCCGCTGGCCGAGCCCGCGGGCGACATCCTCGCCGAGCGCGAGCCCGTTGAGGGCGCGGCCGAAGCCGAGCGACGCGAGCAGCGCGACGACGAGGAACGGGGCGACGCCGGTGAGCACCGGCGCGTACCGGCCGGCGAGCGAGCCGACCTGCCAGAACCGCAGCTCGTTGAGCGCGTTGATGTTGGTCATCACGATGCCGGTGGTGACCGAGGTCAGCCCGGCGGTGACGGCGGCGCCCGCGAGCGCCAGCTTGACCGGCGTGGCCCCCTCACGGCCCAGCGACGCGATCGCGTAGACGAGCACCGTCGCCAGGATGGCGCCGGTGAACGCGAACCAGATCGACACGCCGACGCCGTGCACGCCGAGGACGGTGACGGCGAACACGACCAGGACGGCCGCGCCGGCGTTGATGCCCATGATGCCCGTGTCGGCGAGCGGGTTGCGCGTGACGCCCTGCAGGATGGCGCCCGCGACGCCGAGGGCGGCGCCGACCAGGATGCCGAGCAGGGTGCGCGGGACGCGCAGCTCCAGCGTGACGGTGCTGTTGATGGAGCCGTCGTCGTCCATGCCGGTCAGGGCGTGCATGACCTCGGACAGGCTGATGTCGCGGGAGCCCTGGGTGACGCTGAGGAACGCGACGACGGCGAGCACGGCACACAGCACGGCGAGGCCCGGCCCGAGGGTCGCGCCTCGCCGCACCGATTGGGCGGTCCGGTTCATCAGTTCCCGATGTTGGGGTCGGCGCTCTTCACGGCCTCGGTGAGCTTGTCCAGCTCGGTCGCGAAGTGGCCGTAGGTGTGCAGCCAGTACGCCGGCCAGGCGACGACCGCGCCGGCCTTGGCCGCCTTGATCTTGAACCAGGTGGGCTGCTTCTGGCCCCACTCGGCGTTGGCCGAGGCGGTGTAGGAGCGGCCGTCCCACAGGATCAGGTCGGGCTGGTACTTGTCGGCGTTCTCCCAGCTGAGGTTCTCCCAGTACGGGAACGCGGGGTCCGGGCTGTCCGGGTTGATCACTTTGAGGCCCCAGCGCTGGAAGTCGAGCAGCTCCGGCGCGTACTCCGGGTTGGCGAAGTACACCTTGTCGTCGGCCGGCGACATCGCGCCGACGGTGAGGCCGGGCTTGGCCGCGACGGCCTCCTTGAACTTGGCGAGGGACTGTTCGAAGCGCTGCTTGTTGGCCGCGATCTTCGGGTCGTCGACCTTGGCGCCGAGGCTCTCGGCGAGGTCCTCGTAACCCTCGGCGAGCTCGAGGATCGACTTGCCCTGGCTGATGCCGACGATCGGGGCCAGGTCCTTGAGCTTCTTGCTCTTCTCGTCGACGCCCTCCTCGAGGCCGCTGTTGGCCTTCTCGGCCGGCCACCAGTCGGCGACGATGAGGTCGGGCCGCAGCGAGGCGGCCTTCTCGACGTCGATCTTGCCCCACTCCTCACCGAGGATCTCGATGCCGCTGAGGTCGAGGTCCTTGAGGTTGGAGTCGGTCTTGACCGACTCGTCGGCGTAGATGCCGACCGGCTTGATCCCGAAGGACATCAGGGCGGCCGCCTCGCCGGCGTGGGCGATGATCCGGGTGGGGACCTTGTCGGCGGTGACGACCTTGCCCGACCCGTCGGTGAACTTCCAGGGGCCGGACGCGCTCGGGCCGGACGAGGGCGAATCCTCGGAACCACATCCGGCGAGGACGGCACTGAGGGCCGCAACGGCGACGATCGAACGCCAGGCACGCATATGCAGCGACTTCCATTTCAGTCAGCGGTCAGGAGTTAGGTTAGGCTAAGCTGACACCTCCCCGGTTGGTCAACATTCGAGACCAAACGGTGACCTGACGGGCGGTACAGTGCGGATGGCTGTCCGGGCAGCCTCCGGTCCGCGGAAATGGGCACAGCCCACCCAGTGCGTGACGAACCTGAGGCCTCACCCTCCTTTCGGCCTGACCCAGCGGACAGCAGGCGCGAACGAGAGGAGGCCCCTGTGCCTGACTTCCGGAGAGCCGCCCGAGCCCTGCAGCGCGCGGTGCGCGCCG
Organism: Dactylosporangium sp. AC04546; assembly: GCF_022095675.1. Classification (GTDB taxonomy): domain Bacteria; phylum Actinomycetota; class Actinomycetes; order Mycobacteriales; family Micromonosporaceae; genus Dactylosporangium. The sequence continues at coordinate 91,615 of NZ_JAHYSG010000019.1, forward strand.
GCGATCCCGACGCGATCGCCCGGGTCGCCACCCGCCACCCCGCCGGCGCGCCGGCCGACCCGGCCGGGTTCGCGCTCACGGCCGCGCAGCTCGTCGTGGCCCGCGAGCAGGGCTTCGCGAGCTGGCCGCGGCTGCGGCGATACCTCGACACGGTCGCCTCGCACGGCTGGGACAGCCGGACCGCGGCGTCGCCCGCCGCCCATCCCGCGGACGAGTTCTGCCGGCTGGCCTGCCTGACGTACACCCGCGACGACGGTCCCGACCGCTGGAGCGCCGCCGGCGGCATGGTGACCGCCGAGCACATCTGGGCGGCGTCGGCCGCCGGCCGTCCGGACGACGTCTGGCGGCTGCTCGCCCGCGACCCCGGCCTGGCGGGGGCACGCGGCGGGCCGTTCGGGTGGCGGCCGCTGCTGTACCTCACGTACTCGCGCGTCGACCCGGCCCCGGCCGAGGCGGACGCGCTCGCCGTCGCCCGGCAGCTCCTCGCCGCCGGCGCCGACCCGAACGAGGGCCACCTCTTCGACGGGCTGACGTACCCGTTCACCGCCCTGACCGGCGTGCTCGGCAACGGCGAGCTGGGCGCGGCGCGCCAGCCCCGGCACCCGTACTGGCACTCGCTGGCCGGCCTGCTGCTGCGCGCGGGCGCCGACCCGAACGACGCGCAGGGCCTCTACAACACCATGTTCCTGCCCACGACCGACCACCTGGAGCTGCTCTTCGCCCACGGCCTGGGCACGGCTGGCCGCGGCCCCTGGCGCTCCCGGGTCGGCGAGGCGATCCCCCCGCCGGACGAGCTGCTGCGCACCCAGCTCCGCTGGGCGGTCGAGCACGACCAGCACGCGAAGGTGCGCCTCCTAGCCTCGCACGGCGTCGACGTCCGGTCGCCGTTCACGGCCGCCGGCCCGGCCTGGGCACCCGGCGACGGCCGGACCCCGCTCGAGCTGGCCCGGCTGTACGGCCACACGGAGATCGCGGAGCTCCTGGTCGAGCACGGCGCGCCCGCTCCACCACCGGACCCGGTCCAGAACCTGATCGCGGCCGCCTTCCGCGCGGACCGCCCGGCGGTGCAGGCGCTGCGCGCCGAGCACCCGGACGTCGTCACCCGCGCCCACGCGGCCCGCCCGGGCCTGGTCGTCTGGGCCGCGGCCCACTCGTCGGTATCCACTGTGGACCTCCTGGTCGAGCTGGGCTTCGACGTCAACGCCCTGGGCCGCGCGGACGCCCCGGTCGAGGAGCCTTGGGAGACGGCCCTGCACCACGCCGCGGGCGCGGGCGACGTCTCGCTGACCCGCCACCTGCTGGCGCTGGGCGCCGACCCGCAGGCCCGCGACCGCCGCTTCGCCGCCACGCCGCTGGACTGGGCCCGCCACCTGGGCCGCCCCGCGACCGCCGCCGTCCTGGAGGAGGCAACGCAGCGGTGATCCACCGCAGCGCGGCGGCCGCGCCGTGTGTTCCCGGGGCGACCTCGTCCCGCAGCTCGTCGACGCGGCCGTGCCGGGCCAGGAGGTCGACCAGCCGGCGCCTCGGTGGCGCGACCCCGCCCGACCAGCCGGTCGGCCAGGGCCGCGGCCATCTCGGTGCTGTCGTTCGAGGAGGTGCGGGAGCGGCGGCGGGACGCCTCCAGCGCCTCGTCCAGGACGTTCGGCCACTGCTGGTCCCGGCCCGCGTGCCACAGGGCCATACCCTCGTCGGGCCGGGCCCTCGGCGATCACCCTCATGTCCACCGGCGGAACTGCTCACCCATCACCGGGCGAAACGCTCGAAGGCCTCGATCCGCCTCGGGTCGATGGTGCGGTGGACGACGCAGGTGATCACGCTCCCACCCTGGGACCCCGGACTGTCGGCAGGCGGTCACTGTCCACATTGGGTATTGCCCGGCGATCTCCCGGTGTGCTACCCGTATGGCACACAAATCGGGGGATGGAAATGGATCTTGGTGAGCTCACACCGGAGCTGACCGGCACAGCCGTGTGGTCCGACGGCATGGTGGCCGCGGCCGGCATTCCGGTGCACGACGTGCCGTTCGTGACCGTCGGCGGCGGGATCGGCTCGTTCGTGACCGTCGACTACCTGCGGATCGCGGGCGTGCCGCCCGAACAGATCCGGGTCTTGTCCAACATCGACCATCCGTGGCAGACGTACCAGTACCTCACCCGGGTCTCGCAGATCCCCGAGCCGGAGCGGATCCGCTCGGACTCGTCGTCGCGGCCCGACAACATCTGGGGCTTCCCGTCCTACGCGCTGGCCGAGGCCTGGCGGGACCGCACCCTGCGGCCGCTGGTGCACGTGCTCGGCGAGCCGGTCTTCGCCGACTACTGGACCCCGCGGGCCGGTGACGTCTTCGCCGGGCTGCGGCGGGAGTCCGAGCGGATCGGGTACGACGCGATGGTCGCCAAGGGCGTCGTGCGCATGGTGCGCAAGCGCGACCAGGGCGGGTACTTCACGGTGCTCACCCCGCCGGACGGCGCCACGAAGCGGGTCGCCTACCGGTCACGGTTCGTGCACCTCGCCGTCGGCTACCCGGGGCTCAGGTTCCTCCCCGACCTCCAGAAGTTCCGCGAGGAGCACGGCGACTTCGAGCACGTGGTGAACGCCTACGAGCCGCACGAGCACGTCTACGAGTTCCTCAAGACGCGGCCGGGCACGGTGCTGGTGCGCGGCGGCGGGATCGTCGCCTCCCGGGTACTGCAGCGGCTCATGGACGACCGCGCGAAACACGGGCTGCAGACGCAGATCGAGCACCTGTTCCGCACGTACGTCACCGGCGCGCACGGCCCGCACTGGTGGGCCCGGCGCAAGGGCGGCGACGGCTTCGCCTACCAGGGCTTCAACTACCCGAAGTCGGTGTGGGGCGGGCAGCTCAAGGCCCGCATGCGCCGCCTGGAGGGCGAGGAGCGGGCCGCCGCCTACAAGGGCATGGGCGGCACCAACACGCCGAAGCGCCGGCGCTGGCAGCGGCAGATGCGGGAGGGCCGGACCGCCGGCTGGTACCGCGCAGCGCAGGGCACCGTCGAGAAGGTCTGGCCCGACACCGACGGCACGCTGGTCAGCGTCGTCGCCGGCGAGCAGGGCTTCCGGGAGATCCGGGCCGACTACATCATCGACTGCACCGGCCTGGAGGCCGACATCGCCGAGCACCGCGTGCTCGCCGACCTCCTGGCGCACGGCGGCGCCGGGCGCAACCCGCTGGGCCGGCTCGACGTCGAGCGGCACTTCGAGGTGCGCGGCACCGCCAGCGGCGACGGCGCGCTCTACGCCTCCGGCACGACCACGCTCGGCGGCTACTTCCCCGGTGTCGACACGTTCCTGGGCCTGCAGATCGCCGCCCAGGAGATCGCCGACGACCTCGCCCGGCGCGGCTGGTGCCCGCGCCTCGGGCCGATCCGCTCCACGGTGCAGTGGTGGCGCTGGGCGCTCGGCCGCTCGATCTGAGACGGAGAACTCAACAATGGTGCCCATCCTGTCGGGTCGCCTCCAGACCCGCATCTTCCTGCTCGCCGTCGTCGGCTCGGCCGTCACGGCGCTCATCGTCCCCCTGCTGCCGGGCGGCGGGCCGCTGTCCGAGCGGTACCGCACGGCGTTCCTCGTGCTCGCCGCCGTCGCCGTGCTCGGCATCGGCTGGGAGCTGCTCTACCACTTCCTCATGCAGTTCCGCTGGGAGAAGGACTGGCCGTCGCTGTTCGGCCTGCTGACCGGCGTGCCGGAGGCCGTGGTGCTGTGGCTGCTGCTGCGCGCCGGCGCTGTGCCGGGGGTCGCCGCCGTGCCGCCGCTGACGGCGTTCGTCATCCAGTTCGCGGCGGTGTGGCTCGCCGTCTGGCTGGTCGCCAACGGTCCGATGCGGGTGCCGTTCCTGCGGTGGCGGTTCCGGGGCGGGCGGTTGACGTGACGGATCCGACGGTACTGCCGATGCCCGGTGCCGGACTGGTCACCCGGGCAGGCGCCCTGCTCGCGGTCGCCGAGCCGGCCGGCGCCGAGGAGCTGCTGACCCTCGTGCGGCGGATCGCGGCCGACGGCGGCGACGGGCCCGACCTGGTCCGCCGGGTCGCCGAGCTGTTCCCAGCCGGCGAGCTCAGCTGCGCGGTGGCCGGCCCGACCGCCGACGGCGACCTCGCGGTCCTCGTCTGCGGTCACGCCACCGCGGAGGTCGACGGCCGCCACGAGCAGGTCCGCCTCACCGGCCCGGGTCCCGCCACGCGCGTGGTCGCCGGACCCGTCGCGGCGGTACGGCTGACGCTGCCCGGGGCCGGCGCGCCCCATCCGCTCGCCCGGCTCGACGGCGGGGTCGTCGGCGGCGCCGGGCTGAGCGCGCGCTTCCACACCGAACCGGCGCCGCCGCCGAAGGAGCCGGCCCCTCCGTTCGAGGCGGTGCTGCTCGTGCCGGGCTACGCGCCGCCGCTGGCGCCGGTCGAGCCGGTCGCCGACACGGAGGTGCTCGTCGAGGGGGTCGACTGCAAGAACGGCCACTTCAACGACCCGGCCCTGCGGTACTGCCAACGCTGCGGCATCGCCATGCACCAGCTGACGCTCGTGAGCCGGCTCGGGCCCCGCCCGCCGCTCGGCGTGCTGCTGCTCGACAACGGCATGACGCTGCGGGCCGACGCCGACTACGTCGTCGGCCGGGACCCGGCCCGCGACCCCGACGTGGCCGCCGGCCGGGCCCGCCCGCTGCGCATCGCCGACTCCTACGGCGGCATCTCCCGCCGGCACCTGCGCGTCAAGCTGTCCGGCTGGACCGTGCGCGTCGTCGACCTCGGCTCGGCCAACGGCACCTACGTCCAGGGCCCCGGTGCCGACGAGGCGCCGCGCGTCCCGGCCGGCGGGGCCGTCGAGGTCCGGCCCGGCGCAAAGATCATCTTCGGCCGCCGGTGGCTGCGCTACGAGTCGCACCGCAATCCGTGAGCGAAAGAGGTCAGTCCGCCGTGCAGGGAATCGCCGACTACGAGTTCATCCGGCCGCTGGGCGCCGGCAACCACGGCCAGTTCTACCTCGCCCGCCGCCCGGCCCGGCTGCCGGTCGACGTGGAGCTCGTCGCCGTCAAGGTGCTGTCCGCCGAGTCGAGCGACGCCGCGTTCCGCCGGGCCGTGCGGGAGCTGACCGCGTTCAGCGCGGTGGCGTCGCCGTACCTCGTCAGCCCGTTCGACGCCGGCCAGCAGGACGGCACGTTCTACTACTCGATGGAGTACCTGCCGGACGGCTCGCTCGCGAACCCGGCCGCGCCGCTCTCCCCCGCCGCCGCGCTGCGGGCCGTGGCCGACGCCGCCCGCGCGGTCGCCGACCTGCACGCCGCCGGCATCGTCCACCGCGACGTCAAGCCGGGCAACGTGCTGCTGCACCCGGGCGGCGGGAAGTTGTCCGACCTCGGCCTGGCCCAGGTCTTCACCGAGGGCGTGACGATCACCGGCATGGGCCCGCTCGACACGGTCGAGTACGTCGACCCGGCGGTGCTCATGGGCGGCCGGCCGGTGCCCGCCGCCGACGTGTGGTCGCTCGGCGTGCTGCTGCACCGGGTGGCCGGCGGCAGCAGCGTGTACGGCGACCTGCCGGACGGCGACGGCCTGCTCGCGCTGCGCCGGGTCCTCGCGGCCACGCCACAGGTCAGCGGCGCGCTACCCGAACCGGTGGCCGGCATCGTCCGCGCCTGCCTCGGCCCGGCCGGCGAACGGCCGTCCGCCGCGGCGGTCGCCGCGCTGCTGTCTGAGACCGCTCGATGAGCGCGCACGCCGTCGGGCAGCTGATGCTCGGCCTCGCCAGCATCATCGTGCTGGCCCGGGTGCTCGGCCTGGCCGCCCGCAAGCTCGGCCAGCCGCCGGTCATCGGCGAGATCCTGGCCGGCATCCTGATGGGCCCCACGCTGTTCGGCGCCGCGGTCAGCGGCTGGCTGTTCCCCACCGAGGTGCGCACGGCCCTGGCCGGCCTGGCCAACGTCGGTCTGGTGCTGTTCATGTTCATCGTCGGCTACGAGGTGGACCTGGCCGCCGTGCGCGGCCGGCGCCGGGCCGCGGTGTCGGTCTCGGTCGGCTCCGTCGTGCTGCCGCTCGGCCTGGGCACCGGGCTCGCCTTCTGGCTGGCCGGCCACCACGACGTCACCGACGTGGCGCCGTTCGCGCTGTTCATGGGCGCGGCGATGTCCGTGACCGCGTTCCCGGTGCTGGCCCGCATCCTCGCCGACCGGGGCATGCTGCGCACCGAGGTCGGCGGGCTCGCGCTGGCCAGCGGCGCCGTCGACGACGTCGTCGCGTGGACCCTGCTCGCGGGCGTCGTCGCACTCGGCGCCGGCGGTGGGGAGGTGCCCTGGCAGGTGCTGCTCGCCCTGCCGTACGTGCTGGTGATGTTCCTGGTCGTCCGCCCGCTGCTGCGGCGGCTCGTCGCCGCCCGCGAGCGGGCCGGCCGGCTCACCCCCGACATCCTCGCCGTGATCCTCATCGGGCTGCTGCTGTCGTGCTGGTTCACCGAGGCCATCGGCGTCCACGCCATCTTCGGCGCATTCCTGTTCGGCGCCGTCATGCCCCGGCTCGGCGGCGAGGCGCTGCGCCACGAGACCCTCGAACGGCTGGAGCAGCTCAGCGTCCTCGTCCTGCTCCCGGTGTTCTTCGTCATCGCCGGCCTGCGCGTCGACCTGTCCACAGTGGATGGCCGTGGGCTGATCGACCTCGCGCTCATCCTGGCCGTCGCGATCACCGGCAAGTTCCTCGGCGCCTACGCCGGCGCGCGGCTCAACCGGATCGACGCCCGCCGCTCCGGCGCCCTCGCGACGCTGATGAACACGCGGGGCCTGACCGAGATCGTGATCCTCACCGTCGGCCTGCAACTGGGCATCCTGCCCGCCGACCTGTTCTCGCTGATGGTGGTGATGGCGCTGGTCACCACGGCGATGGCCGGCCCGCTGCTCGCGGTCGTCTATCCGCGGCGGATGGTCGAGCAGGATGCCGCCGACCTGCGGAAGGCGGCGCTCGGTGTACCGGAGGCATACCGCGTCCTCGTCGTCGTCCCGCCCGGGGCGGCGGCGGCACCCGTCGTCGAGCTGGCCACCGACCTCGCCGTGCGGCGCGAGCCGGCCGAGGTGCTGCTGAGCCGCGTCGTGCCCTACGAGCAGTCGCGCATCGAGGTCGGCTCCGGCCTGTCCGGCGACCTGCTCGCGATGACCGCATCGATGGCCGAGCTGCACCGGCTGGCCGGGCCGGTCCGCGAGCGGGGGCCGGCGGCGCCGGTGTTCGCCCGGTTCAGCGCCGACCCGGCGGCCGAGGTCCGGGCCCAGATCGACGTCGCCCGCCCCGACACGGTCGTGCTCGGCGGCGACCACCCCGAGCTGGCCGGCGCCGGTCCCCGGCTGGTGACGGTGATCGCGCCGCCGCCGGCCGGCTGGGACACGGTCGTGGTCCGGGCCGGCGACGACGCCGACGGCGAGGCCGCGGTGCGGGTCGGCGCCGACCTGGCGGCCGCCCGCGACGCGGTCCTGGTGGTCGACGCCGGCCCGCGCCCGCCGCGCCGTATTGTCACGGTGCTCGACGAGCTCGGCTGGGCCGGCGCCGCCGGCCGGGCCGCTCCGCCGTCGGCGCTCGTCGTCGCCACCGGCCCGGCGGCGGGCGCGCATCTGCTCGTGCGGGCCCGGACCGAGGCACCGGCCGCGCCTGTACCGGCCCCGGCGTGACCTGGAAAGGACGACGATGACCGGCAACCACGCGCCGTTGCGCGACGGGGATCCGCGGCGGCTCGGCCGGTACACCGTGGTCGGGCGCCTCGGCGAGGGCGGCATGGGCACCGTGTACCTCGCCACCGCCCCCGACGGCGTGCCGGTCGCCGTCAAGGTGGTGCGCACCGACCTGGCACACGACGAGCAGTTCCGCCGCCGGTTCCGCAGCGAGGTCAACCGGGCCCGGCAGGTGCCGCCGTTCTGCACCGCGGAGGTGCTCGACGCCGCCCCCGACGACGAGCGGCCCTACCTCGTCGTCGAGTACGTCGACGGGCCGAGCCTGGCCGCCGTGGTCCGCGACCGGGGGCCGCTGTCCCAGGCGAACCTGCACGGGCTGGCGATCGGCGTCGCGACCGCGCTCACCGCGATCCACGGCGCCGGCGTGGTCCACCGCGACCTGAAGCCCAACAACGTGCTGCTCGCCGCGGGCAGCCCGAAGGTCATCGACTTCGGCATCGCGCACTCGCCGCAGGCCACCACCGGGCACACCCGGACCGACCAGGTGGTCGGCACGGTGGCCTACATGGCTCCGGAGCGGTTCGGGCCGGAGTCGAGCGGCAGCACCACGCCGGCCGCGGACATCTTCTCGTGGGGTGCGGTCATCGCGTACGCCGGCACCGGGCGCAACCCGTTCGGCTCCGACGCGGCGCCGGTGGTCGCGGCGCGGATCCTGACCCAGCCGCCGGACCTGTCCGGGCTGTCCGGGCCGCTGCGGGAGCTTGTGGCGCAGGCGCTCGCCAAGGATCCTGCCGAGCGGCCGACGGCTCGGGAGCTCGTCGATCGGCTCCTGACGGCCGGGCCCGCGCAGTCGGCGCTCGCGCGGCAGCCCGATCTGCTGGCGGCGGTCGAGGAGGTCCAGGCGACGGACGTGGCTCCGGCGCTGGACCCGGTTGCCGCGCCGGGCGTTGGTGCGGCTGGACTTTCGGCGGACGCGGGCGCCGCGGCTGGGCTCGCCCCCGATGCCACGACCCGGCTGGACGACTCGGCATTGCCGCACGTGCTGGCGGCCTCCGCTCCCGTGCCCGCTCCCATACCCGTCTCGGCCGCGACGGTCGCCGCGCCGCTTCCCCCGTCGTCGGGGCGGTTCGGGCGGATCACGCTCGCCGTCGTCGCGGTCGTCGCGCTGCTGACGTCGCTGGCGGTGGCGGGCCTGATGTACGGCATCATCCCCCTGCCGGATCGTGGCCCCCAGGCCCAGGCCTCCAGCGCGCCCGCCACGTCCGGCGCCGCGTCACCGTCGGGCGCCGCCGACCGGGTGCTGTTCACCGACCGGCTGACGAGCGAGCAGCTCTGGCAGCCCCGCGACGACAAGGAGAACGACGCGACCTGCGCGTTCCAGAACGCGCTCGTCGTCACCCGGCAGAGTGTCGGCTCGTACCGCTGCCCGGGCCCGCGCAACGAGGTGGCCGACTTCGCCATGACCGTCGACGTGCGGCTGCAGACCGCCGCCAGCTGCGCCGCGATCTGGTTCCGCTTCGACACCGGCGGCTACGTGCTGCGGGTCTGCGCCGACGGCTACCACGTGGCCACCCACGGCGTCGGCGGCCCGGCGGCGGTCACGACGGTGGAGGACTATCCGTTCGCCGCCCCGCTCGCGGTCCAGGCGGTCGCGAAGGTCGGCATCGAGGCGCGGGGCGCCGACATGACCTTCACCCGCGACGGGCAGCCGCTGGGCACCTATCACGACCCGACGTTCGACCGCGGCCGGGTCGTCATCGGCATCTTCCCCGACCCGAAGACGACGGCCGCCCCGCCGTTCTCGGTGGCGTTCACGAACATCGAGGTCCGCGTCCCCTCGGCATGAGGGGACGCGGCCTCGTGCCGTCACGCGTGGGCCATGTGCTGGGCCTCGATCGCGGCGCGCAGCCGCTGCTCCGCGTCCATGTTCAGCGAGCTGTGCAGGAGCCGCCCGCCGAAGTTGTGCGGCGCCATCTCCGCCATCACCTTGTCGACCGTCACCTGGTCGACGAGCAGGAACATGGCCGCCGTCCCGGGCTCGAGCGACTGGGCGAGGTCCTTCATGAACTTGTCGTCGACCCCGACGTCCGTGGCCTTCCCGGCGAGCGCGCCGGCTCCCGCGCCGATCGCCATGCCGAGGAACGGGGCGAAGAACAGCAACCCGATGAGTCCACCCCAGAGCGCCCCACCGGCCGCACCCATGCCCGCCATGGAGCTGGACTGGTGCAGCTTGATCTTGCCGTCGGTGCCGACGTCGACGACCGCGGCATCCCGCACCGAGATGAGGCCCTGCCGCTGCAGGTCCATAATCTTGTCCCGCGCCGCGTTGGCGGTGGACAGGTCGCGGTAGCCGATCGCAACGAGCTCAGTCATGGATCCTTCCCTTTCTCCACACCGGCCGCGGCGGCCCGGTCGGACGCCGCACGAGGCAAGCGTCGCGGCGGATGCCCGAACCGAACCCACCCGAGCCGGGCTAGGTCCGTTCCGCCCACCCGGATGGGCGATCCCGCTTTGGGTGTTGTAGTTCGCCGAAGGGCTCCCCATCGGCCACCGCCACGCCCTCTCCCAGATCACTATGAGCGTCACGGCTCCGTGGCACGCCGTGCGCGGAGCGCCCGGACCTTGTGGCGGTTGCCGCAGCGCTCCATCGCGCACCAGCGGCGGGCGCCGGGGCGGGACGAGTCGACGAACACCAGCGGGCAGTTGTCGCCGGCGCACTCACGGATGCGTCCGGACAGCGGCCCGGACAGCAGCTCGACCATCTCCCGCGCCAGCGTCGAGAGCGCCTGCGTGGCCCGCACCGGCGGCGCCCATCTCGCGGTCGTGCCGCTGTCGGCGAGCTCGGGGACCAGCGACGGCGCTGCCGCGGCGCGGTTGATGATCGCGATGGCGCCGGCGTCGAGGGGCTGCCCCGCCGCCCGGGCGTGCGCCGTTTCCCAGATCGCCTGGCGAAGTGCCTTCGCGGCGGCCAGCTCTTGGGCCGTCACGGGGATCGGTATGACGGCGGCCAGCGGCGGTGCGGCCAGCCAGTCGCCGAGGTCGCCGGGCTCGTGGAGGGTTTCGAACACCGCGTACTGACCCTCGCCGCCCGTGTGGGCGAAGTCCAGGCAGACGGCGCCGGCGTCGAACCAGAACGACCCTCCCTTGGGGTCGTGCAGCACCCGCCCGGTTGCGTAGGTCCGCATGTAACCACTATAACTGGTGTCAGCAGTAACCCCTATTACCGGTTTCATGGTCGAGGAGGTCACCACATGAGCACGCGCCACATCAACCCGGAAGGGCTGCACCGCAGCCCCGCCTTCAGTCAGGCCGTCGTGGTGGAGCAGCCGACGAAGACGATCTACATCGGCGGGCAGAACGGCGTCGACTCCGACGGAAAGGTCGTCGGTCCCACCGTCGGAGAACAGGCCCTGCAGGCGTTGCGCAACCTCGCGACGATCCTGGAGAGCGAGGGAGCGAGCCTGGCGAACATCGTGCACTGGACCATCGCCGCGGCCGACGGCCACGCCTTCGACGAGGGCGTGGCGGCCTTCCAGCAGGTGTGGAATCCCGCCGACCCGCCGCCGGCCATCACGGTCCACGTGGTCGCCGGCCTGGGCCCCGGCTTCCTCGTCGAGATCGACGCCATCGCGGTCATTTGACGACGCTGCTCGATGAGCAGCGCCGGCGAGATGCCCGGACCGGCTCCGGCATCACGACCGGAGTGACTCCTCGGTGAGGTACAGCGGGGCCAGGTCGCTCGTGCTGACGGCCAGGGCGCCCGCGCGGGAGGCCTGGCGTAGGCACTCCTCCAAGGGGGCGCCGCGGAGGTGGGCCGCCAGGAATCCCGCGAAGAAGGCGTCGCCCGCGCCGTTCGTGTCCACCACCTCCTCCACTCGCGTCGCCTCCACGTGGATCGGGGTGCCGACCCGGGCCAGCGCCGTCGCGCCCCTGGCGCCGTGGGTGCAGACCGCCAGGCTCGCGCCGGCCGCCACCCGCTCGCGCAGGAACGACGACGGGTCCCGCAGGCGTTCGTCGCTGACGAAGACGTAGTCCGCCGCCTCGGCGAACTCGCGGTGGAAGTCGCTCTCGCCGTCGTAGTCGTGCAGGTCGCACCAGATCGGCTTGCCGGCCGCCCGGGCCGCGCGGAGGAACAGGCGGCTGTGGTCGGCCAGGTCGGCGACGACCGCGTCCGCCGCCTCCAGCACCGCGGAGGGCACCGTGGCGGGCTCGGAAGGGACCGGGAGGGTCAGGTACACCGACAGCCGTGAACCGTGGCGGTCCATGAGGTTGACGTGGCGCTCCGAGCCGTTCGCGCTCGGCGTGGCCAGCAGCTCGATGCCGGGGCCGGCCAGCGCCGCCCTGATGCGTGACGCCGACTCGTCGTCGCCCAGCAGCGTCGCCAGCGTCACGTCGATGCCCAGGCGGCTGAGGTTGAGGGCCTTGCCGGCCGACGTGCCGCCCAGGGTCTCGTGGTGGCGGGCGGCGAAGACCGTGTGCGGCTCGGGGCGGGGAAGCTCGTCCACGTAGACCAGCAGGTTCCAGGCCACCGGGCCGGCGATGAGGACGTTCGGCACGTCAGTCTGCAACCTCTGCCTCATGGCACACGATCTTGCCGTCATCGCAGGGCCGAACGGAAGTCCCGGCTGTGAGCCTTGTACTCGCGGTACATGGATCACCCGGGGAAACGGGGCGACGGTGGACGCATGAGTGAACACACCGGACGCTTCGCCGTCGTCACGGGCGCGAGCGGCGGGCTGGGGCTGACGCTGGCCACCCGGCTGGCCGCCGACGGCGCCGAGGTCCTGCTGGCCGCCCGCAGTCCCGGCAGGGCGGCCGAGCGCATCCGCGCCGAGGTACCGGATGCGCGCATCGAAGAGCGGATCCTCGACCTCGCGTCGCTGGCGTCCGTCGCCGCCTTCGCCGGCGCCCTCGACCGGCCGATCGACCTGCTGGTCAACAACGCCGGGGTGATGGCGCCGGCCACCCGGCACACCACCGCCGACGGGCTGGAGCTGCAGTTCGGCACCAACCACATCGGGCATTTCGCCCTCACGGCGCGGCTCCTGCCGCAACTGCGCGCCGGGCGCGCCCGGGTCACGACCGTGACGAGCAGCGCCGCCCGCCACGCGAAGATGCAGTGGACCGATCCGCAGTTCACGCAGCGGTACTCCCCGGTGCGCGCCTACAACCAGTCCAAGCTGGCGAACCTGCTGTTCGCGCTGGAGCTCGACCGGCGGTCCCGCGCGGGCGGCTGGGGGATCGCCAGCAACGCCGCCCACCCGGGCACGACGCTCACCGGGCTCTACGCCGCCGGGCCGAACCTGGGCCGGGCCAAGCCGGCCCCGCACGAGGCGATCATGACCCGGCTCGCCCGCTGGGGCCTGCTGGTCCAGGGCGTCGACCGGGGCGTGCTGCCGATCCTGCACGCGGCGACCAGCCCGGTGGCGCTCGGCGGCCGCCTGTACGGGCCGGACGGCTTCGGCCAGTTCACCGGCGATCCGACGGAGCTTCAGGTGTACCGCCCGGCGCGCGACGAGGCCGCCGCCGCCCGGCTGTGGGACCTCTCACTGCGCCTCGCCGGGGTCGAGTTCGCGTTGGCGAGATAGGCAGGTGGGTGTGGACCGCGCGCGACTGGCCGAGTACCTGCGCACCCGGCGGGAGGCCCTCCAGCCGGAGGACGTGGGCCTGCCCCGCGGGCAGCGCCGGCGCACGCACGGGCTGCGCCGCGAGGAGGTCGCGGTGCTGTGCGACATGTCGATCGACTACTACAGCCGGCTCGAGCAGCCGCGCGGTCCGCACCCGTCCGAGCAGATGCTGGGCGCCCTGGCGCGCGGGCTGCGGCTGTCCCTGGAGGAGCGCGACCACCTGTTCCAGCTCGCCGGGTACGCCACACCGCGGCGCACCGCCGACTCAGAGGCCGGCTCAGCGCACGTCAACCCCGGCATGATGCGCATCTTCGACGGCCTCCAGGACGCCGCCGCGCAGGTCGTCAGCCACCTCGGCGAAACGCTGCTGCAGACCCCGCTGTCGGTCGCGCTGCTCGGCGACGAGCGGGCGCATGCCGGGCTGGCCCGCAGCATGCACTACCGCTGGTTCACCGACCCGGCGACGCGGTCGCGGCATCCGCAGGAGGCCCGCCTCATCGTGGCGGACCTGCACGCCGCTTTCGTCCGCGACGGGGCCGGCTCCCGCGCGGGCTCGATCGTCGAAGCGCTCCTTTCCAGCGGTACCGAATTCGCCGCACTCTGGCGGGAACACCCCGTGGCCGCCCGCTACTGCGGGCCCACGCGGATCGTGCACCCCTCGGTGGGCGTGCTCGACCTGCACTGCCAGCGGCTGGTCGACCCGGACCAGTCACAGCAGCTCGTGGTGTACACGGCGGCGCCGGGCACCGAGAGCGCCGAGAAGCTCCGGCTGCTGTCGGTGCTGGGCGCGTCAGCCTGAGTGTCGCCGGCCGGCGCGCTTGGCCAGTTCCTGGGCCGGCACGGGCGTGAGCATCGGCTTACCCTCTTCGCAGAACATGGTGACGGTGAACTTCAGCCGCCGGTCGCTGCGGTGGTTGCCGTCCTGGTAGTGGATGACGTCGCCGCCGGGCTCCCAGAACGCCTCGCCGGCCTTGAGCACGCGCGGCGGCTCGCCCTCGAGCTCGAACACCATCTCACCCTCGACGACGTACCCGAACGCCGGCCCGGGGTGCCAGTGCGGCGGCGCGCCCGGGTCGCCGGGCGGGTATTCGACGGCGACGGTCATCACGTGGCCGCCGGGCGGGAAGAAGGGCGGGTGGGCTTCCTGCAGTACCGTGACCGCCGTCTTCCAGACGTCGGACTTCGTGGCGTGCGTCATGCGGCCCCCGCTACCCCCGCGATCCCGAACCAACCGCGACCCGTGACGGCGATGCCGACCTCGCGCATGGCCTCGACGGCGACCGGGTTGACCCGGTCGGCGGGCTCGCTGCCGGCGGAGCGCACCTCGACCGCGTCGCCGGCGAGGTCGCGCAGCCGGCCGGCGTTGTGGGCGCAGACGAACAGGACGGCGGGCTTGGTGCTCATCGGTCGGTTCCTTCGTGGGTCAGGGCGGCCGGGTGGGCGACGACGACGTCATCCGCGGTGCGGCCGGCCGTCGGGTACAGGGTGAGGACCAGGGCGACGCCGACGGCCAGGCCGGCGAGCTGGGCGGCGATGAAGCCGGGCAGGGCTCAGCCGGTCACCGAACCGGCTTTGCTCACGCACCGTGATGAGCGCTCCCGACGCGGCGTACGTTGTCTGCGGCAGATCAGGATGCTGTCGGACCGGAGGGGATTGAACCCCCGGTGGGGCACGGCACGCCAGCGGCCCCACACACCTTCGAGCCGCCCGTGCGTGCCCGGCCTTCGACGCTGAGTGCTGCAATAACCCGGCTCTGTCACCGGTCCAGACGCAGTACGGTTCGATCTCGCCAACCAATTACGCGGGTTTCTCGACGGCATTGCACGCTGTCGGCGGCTACCCGATCAAGCGGTAGGTTTGTCGAAACGCTCTTGCCCCAGTGCCCACCTCGGCCGAGACATACGATCTTGCGCGTGGGGCTTCTCCATACATACTTCGCAGCAGCATCCGACGAGCGGGCAGCTGCCACCGCCGAACACGGTCCGAACCGGTCCCGGCCCGACGTCGTGGACCTGCCCGACCTGGACCCGACGATCGTCCTCGCAACAGTCGAGGCCCTGCTCCTCGGAATCGACGAAGACCAGGTCAACGCCCGACCACGATTCGCCGAGACCGTCGGTGACGCCGGCGAGCCGTGGGTCTTCACTGTCACCGATGAACTGCAGTATGCCATCGCCTCGGCCACCCCTCAACGCCTGGCCGAGGTTGCTGCGGAGATTATCCATGGCGCCGAGCCCGATGACCCTACGTACGAAGCCGACCCCGAGTTCGCGCTCAACGCACTTACCGGCCTTCTCATCGACCTCGGCGGGCTCGCCCGTCGTGCCCTCGCCGACGGCAACCGCGTCTACGCCTGGGTTTGCCTGTAACAGGAGATCGACATCGCCTATGCATCCACTCATCGGCCATGTGAGGACACTGGCTGGGCAACTCCGCGTCACGGTGGGTAGCGAGCGGATCGCGGCATGTGCGGATGCCATGATCGAGCGCCTCGCGGAGGCTCGCCTTGTCCACGCGCAGGCGGTGAGCCGCTGCGGCACGGTCCCCGTTCCCGGCCACAGCACCGCTGCATCCTTGACGGAAGGCGCGAGGTTAGGGTGCCTCTCATGGACGCTGCCAGGTCCCCACGGGATGGACTGCCGCGAATGGTCGTGCAGTTGCTCGCGGAGCACGGACACCTGGACCTGCTGCGCCGCGAGGCCGACGACGGCGACTACGAATGCGCCGAAACGCTGGCACGGCTGCTGCGGGCCCGCGGCGAGCCGCCGGCGACAGCCCTGACGTTGCTGCGGCCCTTCGTCGGTACGGACTGGGCAGTGCGGGTCGTGGACGACTACACCGGGTACCTTGCGGAGTCCGGCGACGTCGACGCGGCGATGGTGATGCTGCGCCCGTACGCCGACGAGGGCCAGCCCGAGGCCGTGGAACGTCTCGGGACGCTGCTGATCCAACAGGGCTGTGCCGACGACGTGCTCACCATGCTGCGGCAGGGCCTCGATGACTACATGTACCCGATCGACGTGCCGGTCGAACTGACCCGCGGCCTGGGCCGCGACGACGAGGTGATCGAGCTGCTGCGGTCGCGGATCGACGCCGGGCGGCTCGGCCTGGAGAGCCTGCTGGCCTCCGTGCTGGAACGGGGCGGCCGGCTGGAGGAGGCGATTGCCGCGCTGTCCGACGGCCTTCGCGAAGGGCCGTACAACGTCGCGGACGCCCAACAGCTGGCCGATCTGCTCGCCCGTCACGACCCCGCGGCGCTCGCTCGGTTCGCCGCCGGCGATGACCGCAGCGGACGCAGGTACGGCGCGCATCGACTCGCTCGCTGGTACGAGGAACAGGGCCGCATCGACGACGCGGTGGCGGTGCTGGCGCCCCGCGCGGCACGGGTATACCGCATTCATGAGCAGCACGGCCTGCCCCACTACGCCGCGGCGGCGGAACTGGGGCGGGTTGTCCGCCAGGACGAGCCGTGCCTTCTTGCCGACCTGCTGGCCCGGCACGGTCGGGTCGACGAGGCGGTCACCGTGCTGCGGACGGCGGCCGTCGCGAAGCCGGCCCTGCTGCGCCCGCTGTGCGTGCTGCTGATCGAGCACGACCGCCTGGACGAGGCACAGGCCGCTGTGGCCGAGGTCGTCGCCGAGGTCTGGCCGGACCCGGTCAGACTGCGCCTGGAATGGATCGAGGCGTTGGTCGAATGCGGCCGCTACGAGCAGGCGATCGCCGAGCTGCGAGCGGATCCCGAGGCGGGCAGCGGGTACGCCCGCGAACGCCTGGCCGCCCTGCTGACCGACCACGGTCCACCGGACGAGGCCATCGCCATGCTCAGCCCGGCCGCCGAAGGATGGTCCCGCATGCTGTTCGCGAAGGCGTTGATCCGCGCGGGCCGAGCCGAGGAGGCGATTGCGGCGATCCGCGCCAGACCGGCGACAGAGCAGCTCTGAGCGCGACTGGGTCGGTGCGGCCTGCGGCGAGCGACTGCTGTTCCGGCCGCTGACGTGTTGGTCGACGGCACAGCGCGGAACGTGATCAAGCATTTCGCCATCTTTGCGTGCGCGGCGGGTGGGTGCGTGGGCGATCAGATCGGTTTCGGGAGTTGGGCTCGTTCGTGGCGGAGTTCTTCGAGGGTGGCGGTGTCGTCAGCGAGCCGCCGCGCGAGATCTGCGGCAGATCCGCGGACGTGGCCATGGGCTTGCCACGTCAACCTCCCGGAAGAACGGTGCGGAATTCGCACCACCGGCGGTGGGCCGTCGGGTGATCGAGGACGGCTGCGCAGCCCCAGGCTGAGGCGTAATCACTCCCGGCCGGCGAGCGATAGGGCGATGTCCAGCTCGTGCTGCTTGGCCGGGGATAGGACGCTAATCTTCTCGATCAGGAACTCCACGCTGACAGTCGTCTCCCAGGTGCAGAAGATTTTGCCGTCCTTGGGCAGCGCCACGCGAACCACGCCGCTCTCCCCCAGGCCCTCCTCGGCTCCGAAAAAGACCTCGATGCCGATGGCGCGTGCGTCCGGCCCGGCCTCCTCTACGATCCGGCGTCGCTCGTCGACATCGACCGCCTGCTCGCCAGACATCAGGACGAAACCGAGCTTCTGCAACGGGGTGGCGGGTTCGACGATCTGCATCGCCAGGAATTCCGGCCCCGCGCCCCCCGAGAGCAGCACGACGGGCCGCTGTTCGTCGATCTGAGCCCACCAAAGCTCGCCGCGCTCCACATGCCCTCCCCGCATTCGGTCCTTATCAGCATCGCCCTGCTGGCCGGGCTCGTCGTCGCCTTTGCCGTCCTCTGGTTCGTCAATCGCAACGAGCCGGTGAAGGCCGATGCCGGCGACTGCCTGAAGGGCACCACGGCGGACGAGATGGAGATCGTCGACTGCACTTCCCCCGACGCGGTCTACACGGTGCTCGGCAGGGTCGAGGACCGCAGCGAGACAGACGCGGAGTCGATCGAGAGCGTCTGCAGCCAGTGGCCGGAGGCGACGCATGACTACTGGCGCAGCCAGAAGGACAGCAAGGGCATCGTGATCTGCCTCAAGCAGCGATAGGCCGCTGTTCGGCGCGACCGAAGGTGACGTTCGTCGCCTCGACCAGGTGGTACCACACGCTCGAGCACCCGCATGTAGCCATGTAGTAGCTGCGGCGACCAACGGCTCCGCGACCGGGCACAGCGGCGACACAGCTCTCGTTGGGACGGTGATCGACAATGGCGACCGCTTCCTCGGCGTTGACGACGCTGCTCGTGCAGTCGCCGCTGTGGCGATTGTTTCGGCAGAACTGGCTGGAGCTTCGCAAGGAGGTCGGGGCGCCCGACCTGGTCGGCCTCGATGGTGAGACCACACCGCGACAGTGACCATCAACGCGAGTGCTGCCGCCGTCCCATCGTCCGACCCGGGCGTCTCCAGCGGAACTGCCCACAAGCGCGGATCGCGGCTACGTATTGACTGGCGGTACGACCGCAGCCCGGCCAGATGCGGACAATGAGTAGACGGTATTGACGCGTGCACCGGGACCGGTCCGCGGTGGCCGCTCATGCCGATCGCTGCACTTCCTCTGCTGCACGTTCCAGTGCATTAGGGCGTCGTGAGGTACCGCTGCAGGACGTCGAGCCGGTTGTCCCAGTCGTGGGCGAGCGCGGCGAGGAACTGCTGGGCGATCCGCACTGGCGCGGGCTCAGCCGGAAGCGCACTCGACGGCGCTCGCCTGGCTCGGGCACGACCAGTCCCGCCTCGGTCAGGAGTGTCAGGTGCTTGGCGATGGCCTGGCGGGTGATCGGCAGCCGACCGGCGAGATCGGTCACGGTCGAGGGCCCGTCGGTGGCCAGGGCGGCCAGGATAGCTCGGCGGGTCGGGTCGGCCAGCGCAACGAAGACCTGCTCAGCGACAGCCTCGATGTCAGCCGCCATCGAGGTGTTCCACCAACTCGGCCAGCTCGCGCATCCAACCCTCGCTGTGGGAGTCGTAGGTCGCGCGGCGCGTGTCGGGCGGAAGCTGCGCGAAGCCGGTCTCGACGACACGTAGCACGGTGCCGTCGCCGTCGGGATCCAGCGTGAACTCCACGTAGGTGCGCCGGGGGGTCATCCTCTGGTAGATCGGGCAGCCGCCAGGTGTAGGCGAACACCGTCGATTCACTGGCTGTAACGGCGCCCCAGCCGGCCGCTGCGCGCACGGTCGGCGGCTAGATGTGCGCACGTGATCAAGGCAGTGTCATGGACGTCGGGAACTTCAGGCAGTCGCTGACAAGGCACACAGGCACGATCGTGTAGTAGTCGCGTTCGGCGTCGCACGTCGTTGTGTTGCGAAACGTCGTCTTGCTGGATTGCGGCGATGGGTGGGTACTGGCCATGATCGACGTGTGGTTCCGGTGGAGGTTGACGTCGTTCGGGTCGTGGCGCTGGCGCGTGCGGTGTGCGCGGCGGCGCATGTCGAAGGGTGGCTGACGTCGCCCGTTGCGGCATCGTCAGCGCTGCAGCGGGCGGTTCGGCAACTCGCTGACGTGCTCAACACGTCGGATGGTCAGCATGGTGTACCGACCATAGACGATCTGCTGTCGTTCGCATCCACGATCGACGACGACGGCTACCGGGCGTCGGCGCTTGCCGACCTTGTGCCCTACGTCGACGAGGCCCAGCGGTCGCGGCTGCTCGCCGCCGGGCACGCAATCCACGACGAGTACCAGCGCTGCCGGGTGTTCGCAGCGGTCGCGCTGCGGGCCTCTGCACCCCAATTGGCTGACATCCTCGCCGCCGTACACGGATTCGAATTCTCCAGGAACCGCATGTTCGGGCTGCGGGTCCTGCTGCCGTATGTTGCCGGCGCCGACCGGAACGTGGTCATCAATGCGGCCGTGGACGCGATCGAGGAGAATGGCGAGTTCTACTTCGCGTCGGCGACGCTCGAACAGCTCGCGCCGCACCTGACCCCGGCCCAGATCGACCGGGCCCTCGCCGCGGTGGGCCGGTCGGTGACCAGCGAGACCGACCAATCGAATCTCCTGACCGGGTTCGCATCGCTGCGGCCGCACGCGTGGTGGGGTGAGGCCGTGGCCGCGGCGGCGGCCATCGAGCAGCAGAACCTGCGCGCGGTCACGCTGATCGGCCTCGCGCAGCAGGCGCCCGCCGAGCACCTCGACGCGGTGCTCGCCGCGGCCCATGCCATCGGCGACGCCAGCACCCGGGCCCGCGCGCTGGCCGGGGTCATACCGCACCTGCACGAACATCAACGTGCCGCAGCGATCGACGCCGCCATCGATATCCTGCTCACCGCGCCGGTCGATGATTCGTTGCGCGGCATAGCGCTCAGCATGCTGCTGCCGCTGCTCGACCAGGACCAGATTGCCGCCATCCTCGATCATGATGCCCGCGGCCCGCGCTCGACTGGCTGGTCGTTGGTATTGGCGGCGCCGTACGCCGGCCCGCAGCACCTGGCCACGGCTCTGGCCGCCACGATCGCACCGGATCGACTTGGTGACCCACTGACCAATGTCCCGATGACGTTGCGCTACGAGTTCGGCAAGCTCCTCGAGCACCTGCCGGTCGACCAGCAGAACGCGGGAGCGGTGAGCGCCATCTCGCTTCGCGGTCAGCTCGGCGACTTCGCCTGGAGCGACCGCCTGCGGGGGTTGGCCGCGTACCTCACACCGCCACAGCTGGACCAGCTCCTGACCTCGATGGACGCGCTCGAGGCCTCCGCAGCCGGCACCGCGATCGCGAACCTCGCCGCTCACCTCACCCCCGGCCAGCTCGACACCGCGCTGACCATGATCCCCGCCATCGACATCGAGTACAGCCGCGGTATCGCCCTTGCCGGCATCGCCCCATTTCTGACCGACGACGCTCACCTCGAGCGGCTCGTCGCCGCCGTGCTCGATCTGCACGACCCGGAGACCCTCGTCGACACCGTCACCGCGGTCCTGCCGCACACCTCCGCCGCGCAGCAGGCACTGCTCGCCCAGACCGCGCTGCATGCGGCCACCGCCATCGACGACCCCGACAGCCGCGCCGGCGCATTGCTCACGCTCGCCGCGGCGGACCCGAGCCGCCGCGACGCCGCACTGGCTCGCGCCTTCGCCGCGATGACCACCATGACCGACGCGAACGCCCAGGTCCGCATGCTCAACCGCATCGTCCCACTCGCCACCGCAGCACCTCAACCACACTGAGCGGCACAGAGCTCAGCCAACGACGCCCCGTGGCCGCCTCGTCGATGCTCGACGCCACCAGCTGATATCAGAGGTCTGCAAAACCGTCCACGGCCAGCGACCACACGCTTGCTCATCGGCACGATCGGAAGCTCCGGCTCGCCGCGTCATTCACCGTCGGTAACGCTTGTGACCGGCCTCGATCGCCCGCAGCGGCAGATCCGTGCACGTGATCAAGCTGCGACCGTTCGTCGACTGACACAGGCAGCGAGCAGGACATGAACGGGCACCGGCTCACGCACAGGTGACGCAGGTGCGAGCAGACGGGCGGGCTGCGAGGCGACCAGCGGGGATCTGGCGGCACAGCCGCGACCTTGCCGATGCTCAATGCAACAGTGCCGGTACGGTGTCGCAACTATGGAGCCCGACGGCATGATCTTCTATGCGGTGACCGCGCTGTCGGCGAACGCAGCGGCCGTCGTGGCGATGCCCGAGGGCGCGGGCGACGGTTGCGACGGGGACGAGTCGAGCTGTGTGTTGGTGTCGACATCCGGCGGCTGGGTGGCCGCTCCGCCCGTTCCCTGGCCCACCGTTGCGTGCCTGGATACCGAGGACGCGTTGGTCAACGTCGGACTCTATGGCCACCTTCAGCATCTGCCCTGGGCGGGAGGGGAGATCCGCGAGACGCAGCTGCCCACCTCACCGGCGTTGCCGCTGCGGGTGCAGGGAGCGCGTAGGGTCGGCGACCTGCTCTACGTGTGTGGAATGCAGCGCCAGGTTCTCGTTTCGCCGGACGGCAGCTCGTGGGCGACGATGAACGATGGACTGGAGCCCGGCCCCGACGAGCCGGTGACGTCTCTGTCGAATCTCGCGGGAAACGGCACGAGCCTGGTCGCGGTGGGGCTTCACGGATCCGTCTACCGCAGTGACGGCGGGCCGTGGCAGCCGCTGGTGTCCGGAGTCCGGTCGTGGCTGAAGGATGTGGCCTGGCATGAGGGCGCCTTCTGGATCTGCGGGAAGAACGGACTGCTGCTAACCGGCGACGTCCGGTCCCCCCAGAAGCTCACCCGAATTCACTCGGGTACCACTGGGACGCTGCATGCCCTGAAGACCTTCCAGGGGAGGCTGTACGCTCTCGGCGATAACGGCCTGTTCCGGATCGACGGGACGTCCACGATTCCCGTGACCACGCCGGGAACTCCGCGCGCTATTGATGTCTGCGATGACGCGTTGTGGGTCGTGACGGAGCAGCGCGACCTGTTCGTCTCGGACGACGGCGAACACTTCGCCAGGCGTGGTTGATCGCGCGAGCCGTGTTCGGCTGGGGTGCCGGGATGGCGGACGAACAGGTGTTGATGGAAGTGCGGGACAGCCATGCCGACGATCGCGGAGAACACGAAGTCGGCACCCAGTTCGGTGCGGAGCCCGACCGCGGCGCGCCGCACCGATCGTTTCAGCCACACCGTCGGTGAGGTCGGCGAGATATGGCACGTGCCGACGGGTCTCCACATACAGGTAGCCGAGCACGGCTGTGCCGTCTTCACCAACGGGCCGGTGAGAGATCAGCACGTGCTCGTCCTCCCAGACTATCGGCCCGACCAGCGGCCCCTGGCCGCGATGCTTGGCGCAGATCAAGCAGTCTGGCTTTGGTTGCTCGGTCATGACCATGACCGCACCGTAGCCCACCAGCTCAGCAACCCGCTGAACTGGCGGAGTCGGCCAAAGCCGTTCGTTGATGGCTCTCCGCGCGGTTTACGGGCGGCCTGGCGACGCGGTGTGGTGGTACATCATCGGGCCAGGTGCCAGGTGGACGGCGCGCAGTATCCTCGGCGCCCAGAGCCTCGCGTCCCAGGAGAAGCATGCATGCCGCGACGACGATCTGGTGGCGGAACGGCGCCTCGACCACGCAAGCCACCGGCGACGCCGGCCACGGAATCCCCGGCACCAAAGCAGCCCGCTCGAGAACTGCCGCAACCCCGAGCATCGACCACAGCCCTGCACAGCAGACCCACCACGGAGCAAGGTGCACGTCAACGGGGCCTTGACCAGGCTTCCGTCACGTTCGTCGTCGCGCTGCTCGGGATCGTCGCCGCCGGCTTGCTGATCAACGAAGGAAGCGCTGATCTCGTGCGAGCGGGGCGCATCTGGGTCGAGGGGCGTTCAGCCTCGGCCGAACCGCTGTGGGGCAAGACCGTGCTTTGGTGGGCCAGGGCCGGAAAGATCCTGCAGTTCGCGGCCGGGCTGGTGGTGATCCTCGACCTGATCGGGCCGGAACGCCTGCGAGGCGTCGGGCGGCGAACGGGCGAGCAGGCCGCAGCAGTCCGGGCCCAGTTGATCCGTATGCGTGCGATGCCGGAACAGACACCCAACGGCGCCGTGCACATGGCGTTCGGGGTTTTCCTCTTCGGTATCAACGCCTTCCTGCTGGTCCTGCTCGCCATCGACTGGTCACGGGTCACTCAAACCCCTACGGCGATCGGCCCGTACGTGGTAGCGCCGATCGTGCTGCTGGTCTTTCTCGCCGTCGGCCAGCCCGAGCGGACCGCTGGCGCCCGACTCCCGCTACTCGGACTGAGCTGGCTGGTGGCGTGGCTCCTGCTCGGGCTCCCTGCAGCGGTGCTGGACAAGGCCAACCCGGGCCACATCCTGCGCTGGCTAGGTCTGCTTGTCTTCATCGTCGGGTTCGGCCTCGACCTCCTGGGATCCTGAGCGCCGCGTCACGTCCGCTCAGCCGTGCTCAGGGTCGCTTCGTCGGTGACTTCGGGACCCCATTTTCTGGCGAGTCTGGGTCCCACCAGCCGACGGCCGGTTCTTGTGTTCGTGAGTTTGGGCCCAGTCACGGGGCGGGCAAGGACAAGACAGCGGGCCGACGCAGTGCGTGTCGCTTGCGTGCGGCACGTGGCGCTTAGGGCGCGCCGCAGCGCTCGACCAGCGGCAAATCCGTAAACGTGATCATGGTGGCGTGGACCCGATGACGCCGTCAATCGGCGACCGCAATCCAGCTCCGCGACGTCGTCGGTCGGGCGCGCCGAGACAGCAGCGAACCGGCGCCAGATTCGCCCAGGCGGGACGTCCGACGGGCGGGGTTCGGTGCGCCTGCCAGCGAACTACGCCGACAGGCTGCGCTACGACAGGGGTCATCACCATGCTGTCGGCGCTGAACCCGACCCAGACCGTGTCGTGCGGTGACGGCAGGAGGTCGGTCAGCCCGGACTGTGGCATCCACGGGCACAGATACGGGGCGTCGTCCCCGTTCATCGGCAGGATGTCGGTCTGCCGGACCTTGGGGATCCAGGGCTCTGGTGACCTCGGACCACGACGATTCCGAGGTCGTTCATGCGGTTCTTAGGCTAGATATGATTTTCGCTATCGACGAATTCTTATCTCGCCTGTCCGAGGGTGTGGCCCGCTCCTGGCTGGCGGCCTCATCTTCACCGGTACGCCGGCGGCATCGGCAATCTCGGCGTTTTCCCGAGCCCGGCCAGACACCGTTTAGCCGGTTGGAAGGCGTCGGTGAGAGCCGGCGACCTTACCGTCTGATCGATCCGTACGGTTAAGGAGAGCCATGTCCGTGATAGTGCAGACCCGAGCGGGTGGGGTACGAGGCGTGACGGAGGACGGGATCTCGGTCTTCCGCGGCATCCCGTTCGCCGCCCCACCGGTGGGACCGCGCCGATTTCAGGCGCCCGAGTCGGCGCAGCCCTGGGACGGGGTACGCGAGGCCGACGTCTTCGGACCGCCGCCGCCCCAGTCGCGGATGGGTCTGCCGCCCAACGCCGTGCCGGCGGGGCCTATCCGGCACGACCCGACCGACTGGCTGACCCTCAACGTCTGGACGCCCGATCTGGGCGCCACGAACCTCCCCGTCCTGGTCTGGATCTACGGCGGCGCCTACCGGTTCGGGTCAGGTGGTGACTACAACGGCCGCCCGCTCGCGGGCTCTGGCGTGGTGATCGTGACCGGCAACCACCGCGTCGGCGTCGAAGGTTATGCCCAACTCGACGGCGCGCCCGCGAACCGTGGCCTGCTCGACCAAATGGCGATCCTGCGCTGGGTCCAGGCCGAGATCGCGGCCTTCGGTGGGGACCCGTCGCGAGTCACCATCTTCGGCGAGTCGTCCGGGGCCGGCGCGGTCGCGGCGCTGTCGGTGATGCCCTCCGCTGTTGGACTCTTCGCCGGCGCCGTCGCGCAGAGCGTTCCCGGCACCTTCTTCACCACGGCACTCGCCCGTGATATCAGCGCCGAACTGGTCGCGCCGCTGGGGCTCGAACCGTCGGCGGCCGCGCTCGCCGACGTCGAGCCAGACCGCCTGCTGGCCGTGCTGAGGCAGCTCGACGCCCGGATGCCCACGATCGGGCGCTGGGGAAGGATCGCGCACTCGTCCACGCCGTTCTCCCCGCTCATCGACGGTACGGTCCTGCCCGTCGATCCGTGGCGGGGTCTCGCGTCCGGCGCCGGACGCGACGTGCCCCTGATGGTCGGGCATAACCGAGACGAGTGGCAGCTCTTCCACGTCATGGACGGCCAGCTGGGCAAGGTCACCGACGAGATGGCGACGGCGACGATGGAGGCATTCGGCCCCGGCCCCGACGCCCCGGCGCGCCTCCGCGCCGCCTATGCAGGGGCGAGCCCGGAGGAGCTGTCCGTCATCGTGCTGTCCGACCGCCTGTTCCGTGTGCCGAGCCAGCGCCTCGCCGCCGCGCAGACCGCCGGTGGCGGGCGGGCCTACCTCTACGAGCTGACCTGGCCGAGCCCGGCCGCCGGTGGCGCCCTGCGCGCCTGCCACGGACTCGACGTACCGCTCGTCTTCGGCGCGCTCACCGATGGCCTGGCCGAGTTCCTCGTCGGCAGCCCGCCCGACCCCGGCGCGATCGAGATCTCGGCCCAGATGCGCGGGGCCTGGGTCGCGTTCGCCCGCGACGGGGACCCCGGCTGGCCAACCTACGACGAGCGGCAACGGTTGACCCGCGTCTTCGACCGCGACCCGAACGGTGGCGTGCGCGCCTATCCAGAGGAGGTCAGCCGTGAGCTCTGGGCCGCGTACGAGATCGAGGTCGCCGATCTGTCATCCACAAAGGACTAGCGGCTACCGCGGGTGCCACGGCCAGTCGACAATGAAGCCGCTGCGGTCGAAGCCCGCCCTCGGGAAGGCAGCGAAACGCCGACGCCGCACCGCCTGGCGTGCGACCCTGCGTAACGGACACGGCGACCCGGCGACCGCACCGGGTGCGGCAAATGAGGATACGACCGGGGGCGTCCGCGGTGAACAACGCCATGTCCGCAGCCGTTGTCAGCGGTCAGCCAGTTGGAAGTGCCAGCTGACTGCGTCAGTAGGGTCGCCCGGACAGCGCGGTCGCGAGCGCGGCGGCGAGGGTACGGGCGGTCGAGCCGTCCGGCTCGCCGCGGTCGGGGTTGAACTCCGTGACGGTCAGGCCGGCGCCGCCCGGATGGCCGACCAGGACGGCGAGCGCCGCCGTGGCGTCGGCCAGCGTGAGCCCTTTGTTGTATTCGGGCCAATTCGCGGCCGGAAGGTCGTAAAAGTCGATCACGTCGACGTCGAAGTGAAGAAGGAACCGGTCAGCCGTGGCCGTGAGGGCAGTGGCCGCCTCGCGGGCCGCAGCGACCGGGTCGGCGGCCACGGCTCGGTCATGGTCGCCATCGGCGTCGCATGCCTCATCGCGGCCGGCGGCATTCTGGCCCGTGCGGGCACAGCGCCGCCCGGCGCCCCGAGGGACGCCGGGCGGTGTCGCTACTGCAGGCCGCCCCGCACGGCCGTGATGCGCTGGGTGTTGAAGCCCAGCCAGTGCATCCGGCCCACGTAGCGCGCGTGTTCCACCTTCAGGCAGCGGTCCATGATGACCGTCAGGCCGCCCTCCTCGGCGATCTGGGCGCCCTCCTCGTTGATGACGCCGAACTGGCACCACAGCGCGGACGCGCCGATGGCCACCGAGGAACGGGCGATCTCCGGCAGCGCGTCCGGGGCGCGGAACACGTTCACCACGTCCACCGGGACCGGGACGTCCTCCAGGCGGGCGTAGCTCGGCTCGCCCAGAATTGCCGTCGCCCTCGGGTTCACCGGGATCACGCGGTAGTTGTGGCGCTTCAGGTAGTAGCCCACGAAGTAGCTCGCCCGGAGCTCGTTGTTCGACAAGCCTACGATCGCGATCGTGCGGGTGCCGTGCAGGACCCGCTGGATCGTCAGCGGGTCCTGGTAGCGGGCCAGGTCGGTCATTCCGCACCTCCGGACGAAGCCACCAGCTTGAAAGCCTGTTCCAGGTCCCAGATCAGATCGTCCACCGACTCGGTGCCCACCGACAGGCGGACCGTGCCGGGGCCTACGCCCGCCGACTGGAGCTCGGCGTCGCTCAGCTGGCGGTGCGTGGTGCTTGCCGGGTGGATGATCAGGCTCTTCGCGTCGCCGACGTTCGCCAGGTGGGACCACAGGGAGACGCCGCGGATCAGGTTCTGGCCGCCCTCCCGGCCGCCGGCCACGTCGAAGGAGAACACCGCGCCCGCGCCGCGTGGGAGGTACTTCTCGACCAAGGCCTCATAACGACCAGGCAGGCCCGGATAGGTCACGTTCGACGCCAGCGGGTGCGACGACAGGAACGACGCCACCGCGGCCGCGTTCGCCACGTGGCGCTCCATCCGCAGCGACAGCGTCTCCAGGCCCTGCAGGAACAGGAACGCGTTGAACGGCGAGAGTGCGCCGCCCAGGTCGCGCAGTGTCTCGGCGCGCAGCTTCATGAGGTAGCCGTACGTGCCGAACGTCTCGTGGAACTGCAGGCCGTGGTACGCGGGGCTGGGGTCCGCGATCACCGGGTAGCGGCCGTTCGACCAGTTGAACGTGCCGGCCTCGACCACGACGCCGCCGATCGATGTGCCGTGGCCGCCGATGAACTTCGTCGCCGAGTGGATGACGATGTCGGCGCCCCACTCGATCGGGCGGCAGAGGTACGGCGTGGCGAAGGTGTTGTCGACGATCAGCGGGATGTCGTGCTCGTGCGCGACCGCCGCGACGGACGCGATGTCCAGGACGTTGCCGGCGGGGTTGCCGATCGTCTCGGCGAAGAAGGCCTTGGTCTCCGGCCGCACCGACGAACGCCACGCGGCGGGGTCGTCCGGGTCGACCCAGCTCAACGAGACGTTCATCTTGCGCAGCAGGTGCTTGAGCTGGTTGACCGTGCCGCCGTACAGCGCCGAGGAGGACACGACGTGGTCGCCCGGCTGGAGCAGCGTGAACAGCGCGGCGGCCTGGGCGGCGATGCCGCTGGCGAAGGCCACGCCGCCGGCGCCGCCCTCCAGGTTGGCCACGCGCTCCTCGAAGACCGCGACGGTCGGGTTCATGATGCGGGAGTACGTGTTGCCGTACTCCTGGAGGTTGAAGTACGCCGCCGCCGACTCCGGGTCCTCGAACACGTAGCTCGTCGTCTGGAAGATCGGCACGGCCCGGGCGCCCGTGTTCGGGTCGGGCCGCTGCCCGGCGTGCAACTGCCGGGTCTCGAACCCGAAGTCGCGAGGCTGATCCAGAGAAGTCACGAAGCCCCCAAGAGGAAACGGCGGATGATCGGCGTCTGCCGCGCCTCTTCCAGCAGGAAGCAGTCGTGGCCGTACGGCGCGTCGATCACGTGGAACTCGACCGGCTTGCCCAGCCCCTCCAGCACCGCGGAGATCTCCTGCGAGGCGGCCGGCGGATAGAGCCAGTCGGAGCTGAAGGCGATCAGCAGCGTCCGCGCCGTGACCCCCTCGAAGGCGCGGTGCAACGACCCGAACGAGCGGGCCAGGTCGAAGTACGTCAGCGCGCGCGAGGTGTAGAGGTACGTGTTGGCGTCGAAGCGCTTGACGAACGAGGCGGCCTGGTGGCGCAGGTAGCTCTCGACCTGGTACTCCGGCTCGGTGATCGTGTACCGGATGTCGTCGGCGAACTGCAGCCGCCGGCCGAACCGGTCGTGCATCGCCGGCGCCGACAGGTACGTGACGTGGCCCACCATCCGGGCCACGCCCATGCCGGCGTCGGGCGTGCGGCCCGTGCCGTGGTAGTGGCCGCCCTGCCAGTCGGGGTCGCGCATGATCGCGTCCCGGGCGATCGAGTTCCAGGCCACGCCCTGCGGGTGCAGCGCGTGGGTGCTGGCGATCACCACGATGGCGTCGACCTGGTCGGGGTACGACACCGCCCATTGGAGCGCCTGCATGCCCCCGAGGGAGCCGCCCGCGACGGCCGCGAGCCGCTCGATGCCGAGCTCGTCGAGGAACGCGCGCTCGGTGCGCACCATGTCGGCCACGGTGACGACCGGGAAGTCCGAGCCGTAGGGACGGCCGGTCGCCGGGTCGGTCGAGGACGGTCCGGTCGTACCACGGCAGCCGCCGAGCAGGTTCGTGGACACCACGTAGTAGCGGTCGGTGTCGAACGCCTTACCCGGGCCGATCATGCCGTCCCACCAGCCGAGGCCCTTGCCCGCGGTACCGTCGCGATCCTCGGCGCCGAAGCCGTCGCGGGTGCTCTCGCCCGGCGTCGCCGCGACCCCGGCGGCGTGCGCGTCGCCGCTGAGGGCATGACAGACCAGGATCACGTTGTCCCGTTCGGGCGACAGCGTGCCGTATGTCTCGTAGGCGATCCGGACCTGATGCAGCTCTCGCCCGCAGTCCAGACGGACCGGTTTCGGCAGGTCAAGGAACTGCGTTTCGACCCGTCCGACCGATCCCGCTTCCATGCGGGCGATCATAGCCTGGGGCCCGACGGCCGGTGTACTGTCAACCAACCCGATCGGAAATATGGGAGGTACATCATCATGACAACCGTCGAGAACGGGGTCAACGTCCAGGCGCTGCTGGAGGCGCGCACGGCGCTCCAGGGCGCTCCCGAGGCCGCTCAGTTCACCTGGCGGGCCTCGTCCAAGTGGCAGAACGGGGTGCACAGCACCACCCGGATCCAGAAGTACTACGGACTCGGCCAGGAGCAGAGCCACAAGAGCGAGTCGGTGTTCGAGGCCGACCACCCCGAGGTGTTCGCGGCCGAGGACAACGGCGTGACCCCGATCGAGTACCTCCTCGTCGGGCTGGCCGCCTGCCTGACGGCGGGCGTGGCGTCGGTCGCCCAGAACCGGGGCATCCAGCTGCGCTCGGTCGAGGCGTCCGTCGAGGGCCAGCACGACATCCGCGGCATCCTCGGCGCCGACAGTGACGTCCGCAACGGCTTCAACGACATCAAGGTGACCTTCAACATCGACGCCGACGCGACGAAGCAGGAGATCGAGGCGCTCGTCGCCCAGTCGCAGAAGCGCTCGGCCGTCTTCGACGCGCTCACCAACCCGACCGACGTCACCGTCGAAGTCGCGTAAGGGCCCGGGTCCAGAACGCATAGGCCCGACCAAACAGCTAAAGAGGTCCCGTCATCGAAGCCGTCACCACTGTCGTCATCGGCGCCGGCCACGCCGGTCTCGCCGCCAGCCGGTTCCTCGCCGACCGGTCGATCGACCACGTCGTGCTGGAGCGCGGCGAGGTGGCCAACTCGTGGCGGCGCGAGCGCTGGGACTCCCTGCGGCTGCTGACGCCCAACTGGCAGAGCGGCCTGCCCGGGCTGCCGTACGACGGGCCGGACCCGGACGGGTACCTGACGATGGGCGAGGTGGTCGACCTCATCGAGCGCTTCGCCGCCGTCACCCGCGCGCCCGTCCGGACCGGCACGGTGGTCACGTCGGTCCGCCGCACCGACGCGGGCTACCGCGTGACGACCGACCAGGGCGAGCTGACCTGCCGGACCGTGGTCATCGCGAGCGGGGCCTGCAACCGCCCGACGGTGCCGCCGTTCGCGAGCGCCGTGCCGCCCGAGGTCGAGCAGCTCACCCCGTTCGACTACCGCGGGCCCGCCAAGCTCGCCGAGGGCGGGGTGCTCGTGGTCGGCGCGTCGGCGACGGGCGTGCAGCTCGCCGCCGAGCTGCAGCGGTCGGGCCGCCCGGTGACGCTTTCGGTCGGCGAGCATACGCGGCTTCCCCGCCTGTACCGTGGGCACGACGTGCTCTGGTGGATGGACGCCTCGGGTGTGTGGAGCCAGCGGTACGACGAGATCGACGACCTGACGCGGGCCCGGCGGCTCCCGTCACCGCAGCTCGTCGGCGCCCCCGACCGCGCGACCCTCGACCTCAACGCGCTGACCGAGCTGGGCGTGACGCTCGTCGGCCGCTGGGCCGCGGTGCGCGACGGCAGGGCGCTGTTCTCCGGCGGCCTGCGCAACGTGTTCTCGCTCGCCGACCTGAAGCTGGACCGCCTGCTGGACACGTTCGACGAGTGGGTGGGCGACGGCACAGGCGAGCGTTTCGAGCCGACCCGCGTCCCGGCGTCGAGCCGGCTGCAGCTCGACCTGCGCAGCGGCGAGGTCCGCACGATCGTGTGGGCGACCGGCTTCCGCCCGTCGTACGACTGGCTCGACGTGCCGGTCGTCGACGCGAAGGGCCGCCTGGAGCACGACGGCGGCGTGGTCGCCAGCCCCGGGATGTACGCGCTGGGCCTGCCGGTGCTGCGCCGCCGCAAGTCGACGTTCATCCACGGCATCGAGGACGACGCCCGCGAGGTGATCGACCACCTCGCCGCCCACCTGGCCGCCGATCTGGCCTAAGCCTGGACCTTCTGCGGCCGGGCGGTCATCTCGACCAGGGCGTGGCGGGCCACGAACGGCGGCTCGCCGAAGCGGTGGTACGCGACCCGCCCGGCCCGGCCCAGCCACGACGGCTCGCGGCGGGCGGCGCAGATGGGGCACCACCAGCGGGGAGACTCGGTCATAGCCGAACGGTAGGACCCACGCGCACGTCGATCACGCGAAGCACTTCCGCTCGGTTCTCTACCTATATAGAGTTATCGCGTGACCCGGAACCGGCGGCCGTCGCCGCAGACCGTCGCGGTGCTCGCCGCGCTCGCCGCGGAGCCGTCCGCGTGGCGGTACGGCTACGAGCTGGGCCAGGAGGTCGGCCTCAAGGCCGGCTCGCTCTACCCGATCCTCATGCGCCTGTGCGACCGCGGGCTGCTCGACGCCGCCTGGGAGACCGATCCGCCGCCGGGAAGACCGCCCCGGCACCTGTACCGGCTGACCGACAGCGGCCGGCAGCACGCCGAGGAGACCGCGCTCGCCCCCGAGCCGCCCCGCCCCGCCCCGCTGCGCCCACGGAGCGCCTGGTGAACCGGGACGCACCCGCGTGGGCGCTCACCGCCGCGACCCGGCTCCTGCCGGCGACCCGGCGCGACTGGGGCGCGGCGATGTCGGCCGAGCTGGCCGGGGTCGAGGGCCGGCCGGACCGCCGGCGGTTCGCCGCCGGCTGCGTGGCCGCGATCGTCACGCGGCCCGCGGTGCTGCTCCGGGCCGGGTACCTGCTGGCCCCGGTCGCCGTGGTGGCGTACGTCGTGCGGTGGAGCGCGACGATCGGCGAGCCGCCGCGGCGATGGGGCGTGGTCGCGTTGGTCGCCGTGCTGGCGCTCGTCATGGAGCTCGGCGTGGTCGGCCCGCTGGGCCCGGTGGGCGGCGGCCGAGCCGCGCGGCTCGTGCGCGTCACCGGCTACGCCCTGGTCGGCGTGCTCGCCGTCGAGGCCGTGCTGTTCCTGGCCGGCCGCACGGGCCCCGACCTGGCGGGCGTGCCCGTCTTCGGCGTCATGTTCGCCGGCTACCTGGCCGCCGGGCAGGCCCTGACGGCACACCGCTCGACCGCCACGCCCCGCGCCCTGCTCACGGGCGCTGCGGCCGGCACCGCCGCCGCGGCCGCGTGGACCGCCGCCGCGCTGCTGGCGCCACCGATCCCGCCCGGCCCCTGGCTGGCGATCCTGCTGATCGCCGCAGGCATGGCCGCCGCCGGCCGGATCGGCGGACGGGCGGCCGCACTGGGCGCCGGCACCACGGCGGCGCTGCTGATCCTCAACCTGGTGACCGCGGCGTCGGTCCTCGCCCCGGCCTGGCTCATCCCCCACCTGGCCCCGCCGGCGCTCGCCCCGGCCACGCAGCTCGCCGAGAGCCGCATCGAACTGCCGGACCCGTACCTGTGGCTGCTCCTGCTCGGCTGGTTCGTCGCCCTCGCACAATGGGTGGCGGCCACCCCGCGCCGCGCACGGTGACCGCCCCTATTCGAGGGAACGCAGCGGCGGCGGGATCGGCCCGGTCGTGTGCCGCACCTCACGGACCACCGAGTGGACGAGGCCGTCGACCCGGTCCGGCGTGAGGTGCACGACCTGGTCGGCGTGGACCTCCTCGCCCAGCATGAGCGCGGCCGGGATGGCGTCGCCGGGGGCGACCAGGACCACCGGCACCGCGCCCACCTCCAGCAGCTCGGACACGGTGGCGATCTCGTGCGGGTGCGGCGGGGTGTCGGCGCTGAGCGCCAGGATCGTGTGGGCGGGCAGCCGCATGCGCAGGCAGGTGATCAGCTGGCCGGCGCCGGACGGCGGGTCCGGTTCGAAGACGACGACGAGCTCGTGCCGGGTCGCCAGCGCCGCCAGGGCCGAGATGACGTCGCCGAACTGGGAGCGGGTCTGCCGGCCCGACAGTGACACGACGGTCAGGGCGGCGTCGGGCGGGGCGGGCGTGGGCACCGGGAAGTGCATCGCGGCGCTGAGCCAGCGCCGGCTGGCGTGCAGCTTGCCGGCGCTGGCGACCGCGCCGCCGGCGAGCAGCATGAGGGCGATGGTGTACGAGCGGTCGATGCCGTACACGCCGATCACGAGCAGCGCCGGGAGCATGGCGATAGCGGTGCCCATGGCGCTGACCGCGCCGTAGGTGGCGCCCGCGTGGCGGGCCGGTGCCGCCCGGCCGATGAGGGAGCATGCGGTACCCCAGGCGACCCCGATGCCGACCGCCACCCCGGCGAGGGCGGGCGCGGCGACGCCGGCCAGCGGCGGGTGGAACGCGAGCAGCAACAGCAGCGGCGCGACGGCGGCCCAACAGCCGCGCAGCACGGCCATCGGGTCGTGACGCCGGGTCAGCCAGC
Organism: Dactylosporangium sp. AC04546; assembly: GCF_022095675.1. GTDB lineage: Bacteria > Actinomycetota > Actinomycetes > Mycobacteriales > Micromonosporaceae > Dactylosporangium. The sequence goes on from NZ_JAHYSG010000019.1 coordinate 125,984, forward strand.
CGCTGAGCGCGGCCGCGGCCGCGCTCAGGGCTACGGCGACGCCGGTGGCGACGATGGCGTCGGACCGGCTCAGCCCGTAGGCGTTGGTCAGGTACGACGGCATCGTGAGGTCGAGCGCGGTGATGCCGCCGCCGGACACGCCGAACCAGACGGCCAGGTGCCGGGTGGCCGGGGCCCGGATGAGTGCGAGCGCCGCCGGGTGCCGGCCCGGCGGCGCGGACCGGTCGACGTCGCCGCGCAGCAGCCACAGCGCGAGCAACGCGTACCCGAGCAGGGTCCCCGCGAGGATCCGCAGGCTGACCTCGGACGTGGCGACCGGCAGCACCCGCGACGCGATCCCCACCGCCGTGGCGAAACACATGGCGGCCGCGAAGAGGCTCATCGCCGGGCCGCGCCGGCCCGGCGGGAAGGCGCGGATGATCGCCCCGACGCCGGCCGGGAACGCGGCGCACGCCAGCCCCACCGCGCACGCGACGCCGACCAGCGCGAGCACAGAGTGGGCGAGTTCGAGCGCGAGCACCGTCAGCGCCGCGACGACGCTGACGGCGGGCACGACGACGTGGGCGCCGAACCGGTCGGCGAACATCCCGGCCGGGATGCGGGCCAGCACGCCGACCACCACGGGGATGGTGCCCAGCAGCGCCCACTCTCCGGAGGTGAAGTCGTAGCGGTGGCCGATGTGCAGCCCGAACGGTCCGACCAGCGTCCACGTCAGGTACAACAGACCGAGCCCGGAGACGGTGACGACGAGCGTCCGGAGGGGGCGCGGCCCGGCCAGCATGCCCATTCAACGAACCTGTGGGCGAGTGGTGACGGCCGGTGTGATGACCATCACCCGGAGCGCTCAACTCGGCCGCACCGGCCGCGGTTGCTAGGGTACCGGCTCCCCGGCGACCAGGCGGACGGTGAAGGCGGCGCCGGCGAACTCCAGCGCGACGTGCGCGCAGACCTGGTGGGCGATCCACAGGCCCAGGCCGCCGAGCGTCGCGCCGGTCGGGCGGAGGCCGACGAGCGGGTCCTGCGGGCCGCGGCCCCGGTCGGTGACGGTGACGACCATGCGCCGCTCGGCGGCCCAGAGCCGTACGTCGACGGGTGCCGCTCCGTGGATCATCGCGTTGGTGACGGCCTCGGTCGCGGCGAGCGCGAGGCCGTCGAGATCCGCCGGGGACACCTCGGTACCGTGCCCGGCCGCCTCGATCGCCGCCCGGACCGCGACCGGGGCCGGGTCGGTGAACGCGAAGCGGGCCGGGGTGTGCTCGAGCGGGTCCTGCCACGCGGAAGCCCGGTCGCGCACGAAGTCGGCCGGCTCCTCGTATCGGCCGCTCGCGCGGTGCCCGGTGGCCGTGGCGACGTGCGGATGGGTGCGCAGCACCTCATCGACGACGTGGGCCGGGCTGGTGCGGCTGTCGTACGGGCACAGGCCGTACATCGGGAAGTCGTCGTACGCGTGGTTGGCGATCGCCTCGTAGCGGGCCCACCAGTCCCACGGCACCCCGACGCCGGGGTGCGGGACGTCGCCGGCGATGCGGATCTGCGCCGCGCCCTCCCGGACGTACTCGGCGAGCATCTCGCGGTGCCGGCCGACGACCGTCGCCGGCTTGCTGTAGTGCTCGCCCCCGTCGATGAACCGCACGCCGTCGTCCGGGCCGAACACGTCGCGCAGCAGGGCCTGCCGGCACGGCTCGAAGATCGACACGACCGGCTCGCCGGCGTCGAGCCCTTCGGTGAAGAACGGCGTCACGAGGGCCACGAACTCCTCGTCCGAGCCGTAGAACCCGGCCTCGTGGAAGTGGCCGCGATACCCGGCGGCCGGGCCCGACCTCATCGCCCGCCCCCGTTCCGACCCTCCGCGACCAGCTCCAACACGAATGCCAGGTGCGCGGACGCACCGATGACCCGCACCTCGGGCGCCCGCGCCAGGGCCGCAACCGTCGCGACGTCGGCGAACGCCAGCCCGGACACGTCGACGTGCAGCGGGCCGTCGCCGGGCACGTCGGCGGACAGCCCGTCGAGCACGGCAGCGAACGCGGCGCCGGTCGCGAGGTCCGACTCCCCGGTCACGACCAGCCCGCGCGGCTCGCTGGTGTGCCGCAGCCGCAGCTGGACGCTCAGCACGCCGTCGCCCGGCAGGATCGTGCCCGGGTGCGAGGCACCGCACTCGCGCAGCCACTCGGGCGGGAAGATGGTGGTGTCGTACAGGCAGACGCCGCGCACGTAGCCGCCGGCGTACACCCGGTTCGCCTGCGCCTCGTACCAGGCCAGCCGGCTCACCCCGGCGACCGGCCCGGCCGCCCAGCTCATGTCGCTGATCATGCACAGCCCGGGGTAGCCGGCCGCGCGGGTCTCGCCGATCTCGGCGCGCCAGCCGTCGATCATGCCGTCGGGCTCGAACGCGCCCGTGATCAGGTACGTCTCCTCGGCGGCGCGGAAGACGAGCTGCCCGGTGTCGCGCGCGGCGGCGGTCCGCGGGTCGGCGGCCCGCAGCGCCTCGACGACCTCGTCGGAGGACAGCTGGTTGGTATAGCAGATCACCCGCTCGGCCGCGCCGAGCGCGGACAGCGCGAGGTCACGGACGATGCCGAGCTGCTGCTCGCGGCTCGCATAGCCCACGCACAGGTGGTCGCCGGCGGCGAACCCGTCGACCGTCACACTGCCTGTCACGCCGACCACTGTAGTTGCCGTTCGACAACTGAGCGGGATTCGTCCGACGGACAGGCGACAGCAGCCTTGATCACCGCGGGCGCGGGTCCGCACAATCCGCCCGTGGAAGAGGGTATCGACGTCGAGCAGGGCAAGAAGCAGAGCAGCTGGTTCAGCGGGACGCCGTCCTGCGACCTGGGCGGCTGCGACGGGTGTGACGGCTGTGACGGGTGTGACTGCAACCCGTTCATGCTCAGCTCGCTGCTGCTCGGCGCGATCGCGCTGACCCGCCCGGGCCGTCCGCCGCGCCGCTCGGCCAGCGGGCCGGGGCGGGCCGGCATGGTGGCGATCCGGGGGTACCAGCGGTTCCTGTCACCGCACCTGCCGACCCGCTGCCGGCAGACCCCGACGTGCAGCAGCTACGGGCTGGAGGCGGTCCGCCGCTACGGCCTGGTGACCGGCTCGCGGCTCACCGCCGCCCGCATCCGCCGCTGCAACGCGTCGACCCCGCGCGGCACCCACGACCCGGTGCCGTAGTCCGGCGGCGGCTCGTCGACCGGCGGGCCGGCCTTCGAGCCCAGGACGCTCAGCAGCGCCGGGGCGAGCAGCGACCGCACGACGAACGCGTCGATGAGCACCCCGGCCGACAGCGCGAACGCGAGTTCGTGGAACGGCCGCAGCGGCACGATCCACAGCAGGCCGAAGCTGACGGCCAGGGTGAACGCGGCCGTGCGGATGGCCCGGGCCGAGTGCGGCAGCGTCATCGCCAGGGCCTCGCGCAGCGGACGTTTCCGCGCCTCGCGCCAGGCCGGCCCGATGCCGAAGATGTTGTAGTCGGAGCCGAGGGCCACCAGGAGTACCGCTGCCGCAAATGGCACGTAGAAGGTCAGACCGTCGGCGTCGAGCACGTCCTGGAACAGCCACGTCGTGAGCCCGAGCGTGGCGCCGATGGCCAGCACGCTGCACACCAGCAGGCCCACCGGCGCGACGAGCGCGCGCAGGAACAGCACCAGGAACAGCAGGTTGGCCAGCAGCGCGGCGATCGCGATGCGGCCGAGGTCGTCGACGGTCTGGTCCACGATCACGTGCGCGACCGCGGTGTCGCCGCCGAGGCTCGCGGTCGCGTCGCCGAGGCCGGCCGCGGCGAGCAGGCCGGGCAGCTGCCGCTCCAGCCGGTCGGCGGTGGCCACGGCGGTCGCGCCGAGCGGCTCGTCGGCCAGGATGACCAGGAACCGGGCGGCGCCGCCGTCCGGGGACTCGAAGACCGGGAGGTGCTCGGGGACGCCGGCGGTACCGGGCCCGAGCACCGCGGCGACGCCGGGGACACCGGCGATGGACTGCTGGAGGCGGGCCAGCTCCGCCTTCCGGCCGGCGGCGCCCTCGACCAGCACCTCCGTCGGCGACAGGATGCCGTCGGCGAAGCCGGCCTCCGCGGCGTCGGCCGCCGTCCGGGTCGGGTTGTCCGCCGGCAGCGCCTCGACGAAGGAGACGCCGAGCTTGAGGTGCCGCGCCGGCAGCGCGGCGACGATCAGCCCGCCGACGCAGACCAGCAGCAGCGGCAGGGCGAACCAGCGGCGGGTGAGCAGCCGCGACCACCAGCGGCCGCGGGCCGTCTCCTGGTGGACCTCCGCCGTGGTGGACCGGAACGCCGCCCGGCCGAGGATGGCGAGGAGGGCCGGGACCAGCGTCACCGCCACGACCAGGCCGATGAGGATGGCGAGGGCCATGCCCGGGCCGAACGCGCGGAACGCCGGCGAGCCGGCGATGACCAGCACCCCGGTACCGGCGGCGGCGGTCGCGCCCGCGGTGGCGACGATCGGCGTGAACCGGGCGGTGGCGTGCCGGGCGGCGGCGAGGCGGTGGTCGCCGGCCGCGAGCTGCCGCCGCACGCCGGCCAGGTAGAACACGACGTAGTCGGTGACGACGCCGAGCAGCAGCGCGACGAGCAGCGGCTGGGTCTCCTGCGGTACCGGCACCCCGAGCCGCACCGCGAGCGCGCCCCCGACGTGCAGCGTCAGCAGCGTCGCCACCCCGGCGACGGCGAGCGCGACCAGGGGCGCGACCAGCGACCGGAACGCGGCGGCGACGATGAGGAACACGAACGCGACCGTGATCCCCTCCAGCCACGGCAGCGACGACTGCACCAGCCGGGCCTGCTCGACCCGGGCCGGCACCGAGCCGGTGATCCCGACGACCGCGTCGCCCGGGCCGTAGTGCGCGGCGACGAACCGCTCGGCGGCGAGGACCTGGCTCGCGAACGTCACGTCGGGGTCGGTGAACAGCAGCGTCACGATCGTCGTGCCGTCCTCGGCCGAGCCGGGGAACAGCCCGAGGGTGTTCATCACCGGCACCGCGGCGCGGATCGGCCCGGCGTCGGTGACCCTGCCCTCGCTGACGGACCGGGCCCGCTCCACCGCCTCGGCCTGGACCTGCGGGGAGAGCCCGCCCGGGTCGCGCTGGACCACCGCGGCCCGGCTGAGCAGCGGGAAGCCGAACCGCTCGAACGAGCGCAGCTCGCTGCGCACGGCCGGGTTGTCGGTGGCGACCAGCTGCTCGAGGTCGCTGCCGCCCTGGCCGGCGGCGGGGAGGTAGACCAATGAGGCGGCGACGGCGGCCGCCCAGGCGGCGACGATCGGCCAGCGCAGGAACACGACGACCCGGGCGTACGCGCGCAGCAGCATGCTCCGGTGGGTACCCCGCGGCCGGATCCGAAAAACGGCGCCGCTCGATCGGTGGAACCTGGCGGACCGGCTCAGCGCACGATCTCCACGCCCTGGACGCCGTCAAGCCGGCGGAGCCGCTCGGCGACGGCGGGCAGTGACGTGAAGTCGTCGGCGCGGGCCATGAGGACGAGCTGCTGGTCCTGCCGGGCGTAGTCGATCCGGAGCACGGCCGCGGCCGTCAGTGCCCCGGACGCTTCCCGCTCGGCCACGTCGAGCGGGAAGCCCGGGGCCAGCGTCAGCGTCACCCGGATGCGGTGCCGGTCGGGCAGCCAGTGCGCCTCGGCGAACTTGAACAGCCACAGCGCGGCCAGCGCGACCGCCGTCGCCGCGGCCGCCGCCCAGTACAGCTGCAGCCCGGCGACCAGGCCGATCGCCGCGGTCACCCACAGCGACGCGGCGGTGGTCAGGCCGCTGATGGTGACGCCCTCCCGGAGGATGGCACCCGCGCCGAGGAAGCCGATGCCGGTCACCACCTGCGCCGCGATGCGCGTGGGGTCGGTGCCGACCTCGTACCCCGCGATCGTGAACAGCGACGCGCCGGCCGCCACGAGCATGTGGGTGCGCAGGCCGGCCGGCTGCGCGCCCAGCTCCCGCTCCAGCCCCAGCACAGCCCCGAGCAGGATGGCGACCAGCAGCGGCGGGATCACGGTCCACTCCATCGCCACCGCATACCGAACCGTCACGCTTCGAAACTTGGATCCGAATTCGGGCTCACTTACCGTCGACGGATGGAAGATCTCGTGCTCGCCGAGCGTCGCGGCCCGGTGCTGGTGCTGGTGCTGAATCGGCCCGAGCGGCTCAACGCGTGGACGAACGAGCTGGAGGACGCGTACTTCGCCCGCCTCGACGAGGCCGAGGACGACCCTTCGGTGCGGGCGGTCGTGGTCACCGGGGCGGGCCGGGGCTTCTGCGCCGGCGCTGACCTCGCGGCGCTCGGTGCCATCTCGGACGGTGCCGACGTACCGCCGCGGCCGCGGCCCCGCACCTTTCCGCTCACGCTGCGCAAGCCGCTGATCGCCGCGATCAACGGCCCGGCCGCCGGCCTCGGCCTGGTGGAGGCGCTGTACTGCGACCTGCGCTTCGCGACGCCCGACGCCAAGCTGACGACGTCGTTCGCGCAGCGCGGCCTGATCGCCGAGTACGGCATCGCCTGGCTGCTGCCCCGGCTGGTCGGGCTGAGCCGGGCCCTGGACCTGCTGCTGTCGGCCCGGGTCGTCTCCGGCGCGGAGGCCCTCACGATGGGCCTCGTCGACCGGGTCGTCGACGCCGGTGAGCTGCTGGACGCCGCCGTCGCCTACGCGCAGGCACTCGCCGACACCTGCGCGCCGGCGTCGATGGCGACGATCAAGGCGCAGGTGTACGCGGCGCTCGACACCGACCTGCCCACCGCGGTCGCCGAGTCGGAGCGGCTCATGGCGGCGTCGTTCACCGGCCCCGACCTGGCCGAGGGCGTGCGCAGCTACCTGGAGCGCCGCCCGCCGTCGTTCCCGGGCCTGCCGCCTACGGCTCGTTGAGGGGCGCGCCGCGCTCGGACTCCATGCGCTCCAGCATCGTCCGGATCGCCCGCAGGTGCTGCTTGATCTCCTCCTGCTCCTCGTGGCGGAACGCGTCGTTGTCCACGATGAGCTTGCTCGCGAAGTGCGCGGTGATGAGCGGGATGACGACCAGGACCATGATGGAGATCAGCAGCCCGGCGACGATCCGGCCGGGCACCGTGGTCGGGTAGGTGTCGCCGTAGCCGACCGTCGAGGCCGTGACGACCGCCCACCAGAACGAGTCGCCGATGCTCTTCTCCTCGAAGACGCTGTACAGCGCGCCGCTGATCAGCATCAGGGTGAGGTAGGTCGCCACCGTCGCCTTCACGGAGTTGGCGATCCAGATCAGCCCGCCGAACACCGCCTTCGCCGCGGCGATCACCGCGGCAAGCATTCCGCGCATCGAGGTTGGCTCCCGTCCGGCCGCTGTTGTCCCTGCTTAGCGCCGTAGTATCGCACCCCGGGAGCCCGCCCGACTGTCGGATCTTCAGTAGCGATCGTGGTCCGCGATGTCGTCGACGAGGTCGTACTCGTCGTCCAGGTCGTAGTCCTCGTCGACGCCGTGCTCCTCCATCAGGGCCATGGCCTCGACGGGCCGGCCCTGGGCGCGCAGGCTGCGGGCGACGAGGACCCAGGCGGTCCAGCTCTGGCTCCCGTCGTCGTCGGCGTCCATGATCGGACGGGCGAGCGCCTCCGCCTCCGCCGGGCGGCCCAGGCGGAGCAGGAGGTGGGCCTGCCGCAGCGGGAAGGGGTACGGCTCGACCCGCCGGAGGGCGCCGTCGAGGTCGCCGATGAGCTCCTGCATGCGCGACAGCCCGCCCTGCACGCCCGGCAGGTCGGCGGCGGGCACATGGCCGGCCGCGATCAGGGCGTCGAGGCGGGTCACCAGCTCGGGATCGGCGGGGTACTCGTCGTACCGACGCGGCAGCGACGCGCGCAGGCAGCGCGCCTCGGCGGCCGGGTCGCCCGCGGCGCGGTACAGATCGGCCGCCCGGAACCGCTGCTCGACGCCGGGCTGCCAGTCCAGCGCGAAGCTGGTCTCCTCCAGCACCGCGGCCCGCGACGGCAGCGACGGCGGCCACGCGGGCGCCGCCATCAGCTCGTCGACCAGCGCCGCGATCAGCCCCCGGTGGCGGCTGCCGCGCCGGTAGAGCTCGATCAGAAGGTACCGCGCGGCCGCCGCGTCCTCGGCGAGCCCGGCCCCGTCGAGGCTGCGCTGGGCCTCCTCCGCCGTCTCGATCGCGTCGCTCCACTGGGCCGCGTTACGCAGGGCGTAGGCGACCTCCAGCTGGGTGCGGGCCGCGCCCTCCCGGTCGCCGGCCGCGGTCAGGTCGGCGACCCTGCGCACGAGCGCGGCCGTCGCCTCGCCGCCCGGCACCGGCGCGATCGGCCGGCCACCGAGGACGGTGAGCGGCAGCTCGCCGACGACCGGCGCCGCCGCGAGCCGCGCCTCGATGCGCCGGCCCTGGTAGTCGTTGCCGTTGCGGGCGTCGAACTCGGCGGCCAGCTTCCGGGCGAGCACCACCAGCTCGTCGTGGGTCTGCCCGACCGTCGACACCCACCGGCGGGTGCCGTCGTCGCTGCGCCGGCGGACCGGCGCGCCGGCGTCGCCCCGCTCGGCGAGGCGCCGCAGCACCAGCGCCGCGCCGGAGGCGAACTCCAGCGCCGCGTACGGCGACGAGGGCCGGTCGAGCCACGGCAGGTGCCGCTCGACGATCGGCAGCGCGTGCCGTTCGTTGCCCGAGCGGCCGCAGAACTCCAGGTTGAGGCCGATGAGCTCGAGGTGGTGGCGGCTGTCCCGGACGCGCTCGTAGGCCCGCTTGTGCCCCGTCGCCGCCTCGTCGAGCCGGCCCGTGTGCAGGTAGGCCATGAGCAGCTCGCTGAGCATCCAGTGCGGCTGCTCCGTGCACCCGCCGTTGGTGTATGGCGCGCCGGTCTCGACCGCCTCCTCGTACCGCCCGGCGGCCACGAGGTGCGCGACGTGGCCCGACGGGACGCAGGCGGCGCAGTCGGACAGCGCGTCATGGCGCGCGGTGAGCATCTCGCCGTACCACCGGCCAGCGCCGTCGAGGTCGCCCAGGTGCTGCGCGACGAGCCCGCGGTGCTGGAACACGGCGTGCAGGCTGTGGCCGCCCGCCTGGTAGCGGCGCTGCATGTCGTCGAGCAGCCCCGTCGCGCGGTCGAGGGCCACGCCGGGGAACTGGGTGACCTCCCAGACGATCCACTTGTACTGCCACAGCAGCCGGTGCGCGTCGTACGCGGTGGTGAGCTCCGGCTCCCGGTCGAAGGTCGCCAGGCACCAGGAGAACGCGGTCAGCGCCCGCGCGTACTCGCCGCTGTGGTGCAGGTCGGAGATGGCGCTCATCCGGGCCCGGAACCCGAACGCCGTGTTGTCCGCGGCGTCGGCGTGGCGGAACACCGCGTCCAGCGCGGCCCAGCGCGCCGGGCCGCGCTCCAGCCCATACGCCTCCGTGAGCATCCGCTGCAGGTCCGGCTCCGGCGTGGTCATGACCGTCCCTCCAGCGCGAGCCGCAACAGGCCCAGCAGCGACTGGTTGAAGGCCGCGGTGGCGGCCGGGGTCAGCGGCTGCCGCGCGAGCAGCAGCGCCTGGGTGAACAGGCCCTCGATCGCGTACGTCGTGAGCTGCTCGTCGCCGGCGTTCATCGCCTCCCGGGCGAGCGGGTTGCGGTGGTTGAGCACCAGCCGCGGCCGCTCGTCACGGCCGGTCGCGACCGCGCCGAGCAGCGACGCCCACAGCTCGTCGGAGCCGGCCTGGACACGGCGCAGGTCGTCCTGGAACGCGGCCTCGCCGTCGAGCAGGTACAGCGCGGGCAGGCTCGGCGGGTCGAACGCCCGCACCGACACCTCGACGCCCTGCCGGTCGAGCACCCGCTGGGCGAGGGCCAGGAACGGGCGCAGCGCCGCCGCCTCGTCGGCCGTCAGGTGCTCCAGCCGCATCGACAGGTCGGCCGGGGTGAGCACCTCCGCCACGACGTCCGGCCGCGCTGCCGGCAGCCGCTGCAGCAGGCTCGCCTCGTAGACGTAGCCCGCGTTGACGAGCGGGATGCCCTGGGCCGCGGCGACCGCCGCCATCTGCCGGAACTCGTCCACGGAGGTCGTGTACCGCACCACGCCGTAGCGGTCGTGGAACTCGGCGAGCGTCAGCGGGCCGACGTTGGTCTCGAACGGCCAGCACTCGTGGATCAGGCGCAGCATCTCGTCGTCGTGCACGGCCAGGGCCTTCACGCCCAGATGATGGGTCTGCAGGAACGAGCTCAGCCGGGCCGGGTCGGTCGCGGCCAGGGCGGCCAGCCACCGCCGCAGCCCGCTGCCGAGGGTCTCGCGCACCTGCTCCAGCAGACTGTCGTCGTACAGCGCCTCACGGCTCGCCGTCGGCCGCAGCTCCGTGGTGTCGAACACGCAGCGGACGAAGAACGCCCACGGCGGCAGCAGGCCCTCGACGTCCTCCGACAGCAGCATCTGCTTGAGGTACACCCGATGAGCCACCCGGACCGCCGGATTGGCCGGGGCCGGCAGCACGAACGCGACGCCCCGCACGCCGCCCTCGGGCGCCGACAGCTCCACGATGTCGAACGGCATGAAGCCGAACGTCTCCTGCGCGTAGCCGGCGAGCCGCGCCCACCGGGCCGCCGGCGTCTCGTCGGCGCCCGGCTCCCACGGCGGCAGGCCGGTCGTCACCGGGTCGTCACCGACCCGCACGCCGATCGGCAGCATCGAGCCATACAGCGTGGCGAGCTCCCGCACCGTCCGCTCGGCCAGCCAGTGCTCCTCGCCGCGCCGCGGCACCAGGGTCACCGTCGTGCCCGGCTCGGCGCGCTGCTCGGCCGGCAGCTCCACCGCGTAGCGCCCGTCGCCGAACCCGGTCCACAGCACGGTCGGCGCGTCGCCGCAGCGGGTCACGACGCGGATCTCGTCGGCGACCATGAAGCACGACAGCAGGCCGATGCCGAACTGCCCCAGGAACTCGTGCCGGGCGAAGCCGAGGTCGTCGCGCTTGGAGCTGCGCCCGATCGTGGCCAGCAGGTCGTGCACCTGCGCCTCGGTGAGCCCGATGCCCGTATCGTGCACGCGCAGCGTGCCGTCGCCGGTGCGCTGCGGCGGCTCGAACCAGATCTCTCCGGCCGCCCTCGGATCCGTCAGCCGCCGCGCGGTGATCGCGTCGACGGCGTTCTGCATCAGCTCCCGCACATACACCCGCGGCGTCGCGTAGAGATGGTGACTGAGCAGGTCGACCACGCCGCGCAGATCGACCCTGAACGTGAAGCTCACTGTTGCCCCCGTGCCTCGATGCCGGGGGGAGCATAGCGGCCCCGGAGCATCGCGGCTGCCCCGTTTTTACGGCACTCCGGCCGGGTGGTAGTCGGTCGAGGACATGGCCTTGCCGAGGCGGACCAGCGGTTCGGGGGCGTCGAGCTCGTCCATCACGGCCTCGATGAAGACCAGCCGGTCCCGGTTGCTCCCCGCCGTCTCCAGCGCCCGCATCAGCTCGGCCTCGGTCGTGGCCCGGGCGGTGACCGCGCGGCCGGCCGGGTCGAACGCCTCGACGAGCTTGTCGTAGCGCCAGGGCGCGATCGTGTTGTACTCGGCGTGCGCGCCCAGGATGCACCGCTCCACCGTGTACCCCCCGTTGTTGATCATCACGACCACCGGCGTCAGCCCACGTCTCAGCACCGTCGAGAGCTCCTGCGCGGTCAGCTGCAGCGAGCCGTCCCCGATCATCAGCACGTGCCGTCGTTGTGGCGCCGCCAGCAGGGTGCCGAGCAGCGCCGGCAGCGTGTAGCCGATCGAGCCCCACAGCGGCTGTCCCACGAACGAGCAGCCGCGCGGCAGCGGCAGCGCCGAGCCGCCCACGTACGAGGTGCCCTGGTCGGCGATCACGACGTCGCCGGGCTCGAAGAAGCCGGCCATCCGGGTCCAGAACCGCTCCTGGACCAGCCGGCCGTCCTGCGGCTTCGCGGCCGGCGCCGTGACCCGGCGGGCCTGGGTGATCGTCGCCGCCGGGCGCGCGCCCGCCCCGGCGAGGACCTGCATCGCGTCGGTCATGGAGAGGTGGGGGTACTGCCGGCGGCCGGCGGACGACGCCGTCGGGTGCACGGCGACAATGCGGCCGGGGTCGATGTCCGGCAGCCCGCCGCTGACGGTGTCGGCGAACTGGGTGCCGATCGCGAGCAGGCAGTCCGCCTCCTCGACCATCCGCCGCACCCCACGGTCCCCGATGCGCCCGGCGTACCCGCCCACGAACTGGTCGTGGTCCTCCGGGAACACGCCTTTCGCGGTGCTGAGCGACGCCACCGGACAGCCGAGCGCCTCGGCAAGCTTGAGCAGCTGCGGCGCGAGACCGTACCGGTCCACTTCGGGCCCGACGAGCAGCGCGACGGACCCGGCCGCCTGCAGCCGCTCCCCCACGTCGTCGGCGAACCGCGCCAGCACCGCCGGGTCCGTCGTCGGCTCCGGCAGCGCGAGCGGCCCGTCCGGCGCGTCGATCGTCTGGTACGCGACGTCGCACGGCAGCATGAGGTACACCGGCCGCTTCGTGAGCCAGCAGAGGCTGAGCGCCCGGTCGATCTCGATGGCGGCGTTGTCCCGGTCGAGCATCACCTGCGCCGCCGTGAACTGCGCCGCACAGGCCTCCGCCCGCCCGAACTCCCCGTCCCCGGCGGTATGGTGCACGGCTTGCTTGTCCCGCATGACAAACGTCGCCGGCGTCCCGACGATCGACACGACCGGCACCAGCTCGGCGAACGCTCCCGCAACCCCGTTGAGCGCACTCAGCTCCCCGACGCCGAACGTCGTGACGACGGCGCCGATCCCGTTGAGCCGCGCATACCCGTCCGCCGCGTACGCGGCGTTCAGCTCGTTGCAGTTGCCGACCCACTCGATCCCGTCCGCGGCCTCGATCTGGTCGAGAAACTCCATCTCGTAGTCACCGGGCACGCCGAAGACATGCCGGACCCCGACCTCCCGCAGCCGCCGCAGCAGATGGTCACCAACCGTCATTTCCGCCATGCAGGGGGCTCTACCCGGCGCCCGAACCTTCATACGCCGCCCACCGACCGCCCACCCGCACCGCGCACTCCGCCGCGCGCTCTGCCGCCCGCACGCTCGCCCACCGACC